>NZ_FMAC01000008.1:27484-297700 GCF_900094555.1 Martinezella hainanensis | reverse complement strand
CGAATAACGCCTGGGCAGCGCGGCGACGCACCGGTTGCCATTCCACTGCTCGCGCCTCTGCCGCCGAGCCGATTATGTGCCGCAGACGCCGCTTACGACAGCAACGCTTTGCGCGATTTTCTCATCGGCCGCGGTACTGAGCCTGTCATTCCCAACAATCCGACGCGAAAGAGAGTGCAGCCTTTCGATCCCGTTGCCTACAAACGCAGAAATATCATCGAACGGGCCTTCTGCCGCCTCAAGGACTGGAGACGTGTGGCAACACGATATGACAAACTCAGGCTCAACTTCGAAGCTACATGCTACATTGCCGCTCTCGTCACTTGGTGGATCGATTGAGTCTCGAGCCTAGAGCAATTCCAGGAAAAGTGCGCAGCGGTTTTCCGTTGGGAATTGCGCAATCCAATAAGCCAGAGCCGCTTAACGGCTCTAGAATTCCGCCATCGGCGAAAGCATGAGCGGCCCGGCAATATCGTCTGCAGCTTTGCCGCGCACCATCAGCATCGTATAACCCTCATAAGGCTCCAGCGATACCTCGCAATCCAGGCGATCCGGAGAAAAGCAGATCTCGATACGCTCGGGTTCGACCTCAAGTGCTGACAGTATGGTTGCCAGTGAGGGGATGGCTGACCCCACCACATCGAGAAGCCAGAAAGTGGCGCCGTCAAACGTCCACGCGATGACCGTGTCGTCTGCGAGTGCCGTCAGGCGGATCGCGGAATTGAAAGAGGCGTTCAGCAGAAACATCTCCGTCTGCCTGATAACGGCAAATCGGGCGGAGACCGGCTGCCGCTCCTGCAGAAGCCTCTTGATCAGCCGCAGATCTTCAGGCGCTTCCAGGGAGAGCTGCCGGGCAGTCAAATCGGATTTCTGGAGCTTCGGAATTCGCGCGACGGAGATATGCTGCGGCAGGATGCGAAAGCCGTAACGCTCATAGAGCGCCGGCTTGTCGGTGAGCAGGAGATCGAGTTCGTAGCCTTCGGCCGCGGTTCGGGCAAAGGCGCGCTGCATGAGATCGCGATAGAGGCCGCGCCCGCGCCATTCCGGCCGCACGGCGCCGGACTGGTATCCCGCTGCCTTCACCAGCTGGCCGTTGACGATCATGGGCATCGAGAAAGCGCTGAAATTGGCGACGCAACGGCCGTCGTCATCAAAATAGCCGAACGGCATGCTTGTGGGATCAGGGCCGCCGAACTGGGCCTGCAAGCTGATGTCGATCGAGAAGGTATCCTGCAGCAAGTCGACGAGCCCCATCCAGGTGGTGGGATCACCGAAGTAGTCCTGACGCAGGGTCAGGTCATGCGCTGGCCCCGGCATCACACGCCGGTCGAGCCAAAACCGCCTGCTCCGCGTAAGGTCTCGCTCACGTCGGTCGTCTCGAAGATGCGGGCCTGGATTGAGGGAGCAATGACCATCTGCGCGATGCGCATGCCGCGAGTGATTTCGAAGGGCTCTTCGCCGAGGTTGATCAGTAGCACCTTCACTTCGCCGCGGTAATCGCTGTCCACCGTGCCGGGCGAGTTCAGGCAGGTGATGCCGTGCTTATACGCAAGGCCGGAGCGCGGGCGGACTTGGCCCTCGTAGCCTTCCGGAATCTCGAAGATGAAGCCGGTGGGAACGAGTTCCCGCTTGCCGGGAAGGATCGTCAGCGTTGCGCCATCATCGACCGCGGCGCGCAGGTCCATGCCGGCAGCGCCCCTGGTTTGGTAGGCTGGCAGCTCAAGGCCTTCGCCGTGCGGCAGGCGGATGAGGTTCAGGGGCGGGCGGGTGTCGGTGTGAATGGTCATGCGGCAATAGTTTGCGCTCGAAAGCCGCAGGTCAATTGCAATTAGGCCTTTGAGTCGCTAGATACGGCCGCAATTCACAGGATTCACACGCATGGCCGAAAGTCTCGCCGAGGCGGTTTCCCGCCGCCGCACATTCGCTATTATCGCCCACCCGGATGCGGGCAAGACGACGCTCACCGAAAAGCTGCTGCTGTTCGGCGGCGCCATTCAGCTTGCCGGCGAAGTCAAGGCGAAGAAGGATCGCATGCAGACGCGATCCGACTGGATGAAGATCGAGCGCGAGCGCGGCATCTCGGTCGTGACCTCAGTCATGACCTTCGAATATGAAGGCAACGTCTTCAACATTCTCGATACGCCCGGCCACGAAGACTTCGCCGACGACACCTATCGCACGCTGACGGCGGTCGACGCCGCGGTCATGGTCATCGACGCCGCCAAGGGTATCGAGCCGCGAACGCTGAAGCTGTTCGAAGTCTGCCGCATGCGCGACATCCCGATCATCACCTTCATCAACAAGATGGACCGCGAAAGCCGCGACCCTTTCGAAATCCTCGATGAGGTCGAAGAGAAGCTGGCGCTGGATACGGCACCGATCACCTGGCCGATCGGCCGCTCCAAGACCTTCTGCGGCTCCTATCATATTGCCGCGAACACGGTGCGCGGTTCCGATACTGAGGTCGAGGTGACCAAGGTGAACGGCCCGCAGGCTGTCGCTGATAGGCTGCCGGAGAACGAGCGTCAGGCTTTCGTCGACGAAACGGAGCTGGCGATCGAAGCCTGCCGTCCGTTCGACCGGGAATCCTTCCTCGAAGGTCACATGACGCCGGTCTTCTTCGGCTCGGCGCTGCGTAACTTCGGCGTGCGCGATCTCATCAACGCGCTCGGCGAATTCGCGCCGCCGCCGCGCGACCAGGTCGCCGATATCAGGACGGTTCACGCCACCGACGACAAGATGACGGCCTTCGTCTTCAAGATCCAGGCCAACATGGACCCGAACCATCGCGACCGCATCGCCTTTGCGCGCATCTGCTCCGGCAAGCTGGAGCGCGGCATGAAGGCGCGGCTGTCGCGCACCGGCAAGCAGCTCGGGCTCACCGCGCCGCAATTCTTCTTCGCCTCGCAGCGCCAGCTCGCCGACACCGCCTATGCCGGCGACGTCGTCGGCATTCCGAACCACGGAACGCTGCGCATCGGCGATACGCTGACGGAAGGTGAATCCCTGGTCTTCCAGGGCGTACCGAACTTCTCGCCGGAAATCCTCCGCCGCGTTCGTCTCGAAGATGCGATGAAGGCAAAGAAGCTCAAGGAAGCCCTGCAGCAGATGGCCGAAGAAGGTGTCGTGCAGCTCTTCTCGCCGGAAGACGGCTCGCCCGCCATTGTCGGCGTCGTCGGCGCCTTGCAGCTCGACGTGCTGAAGGAGCGCCTGATGGCCGAATACGGTCTACCGGTTTCCTTTGAAATGTCGCGCTTCTCCGTCTGCCGCTGGATCTCGGCCGACCAGTCCGCCGACCTCGAAAAATTCGTCACCCAGCGCCGCGGCGATATCGCCCGCGATCTCGACGGAGATCCGGTCTTCCTCGCGCAGGACGGCTTCTCGCTGCGCTACGAGGCGGAACGTTATCCGGCTATTAAGATGGTCGCGATCAAGGAATATCACGCCGTCAAGGCGGCTTGATATCGGAGACATCTGGCCACAGGCGATCGGCCTGTGGCTCATGCCGCTACCCCTCTGCTGTATTCATCAGCTCCGCGTAGTGCGCCTCCGTGGCGTCATCCAGCGGAAACATGCATTCGACCCGCAGCTCCTGGGTCGTGATCATCTGCGGCGTTCCGACCGTCGTCACCAGCGAGAAAAACTTCAGCATGTGCCCATTCCTGACGAAGGAGAGGGGGATGATCGGCGTATTCTCGATCGCCGGCGATGTCTGCCAGTCGGCATTCACATCGGGATAGGCGAGCAGGCTGTCGATGAGATCTTTCGTCCGTGCATCGATGACGCGACCGACGGATTCGCGGAAGACGCGCCCCATCAGGCTTTCGGCCGTCTTGTCCCAATCCGGGATGAAGGGCCGCATGCCCGCGGGGTCGAACATCAGATGCAGAAGATTGCGCGGCTTCGGGCGCGCGTCCATATCGGTAAAGCGACGGAAGAAGCGCAGCGTCGCATTGTTGGTCATCAGGACATTCCAGTAGCGGTCCATCACGACGGCCGGAAACGGTTCGTGCTGGCGCAGCATGCGCTTCAGCGCGTTGGTAACGCCTTGCATTTCCTGATCGTCAAAACTTCCTTCGGAATAGATCGGCGCATAGCCAGCGGCGAGCAACAGGGTATTACGCTCGCGAAACGGCACATCCAGGGCATCGGCAAGACGCAACACATTCTGCCGGCCCGGCGTGCTCCTGCCGCTTTCGATAAAGCTGATTTGCCGCTGCGAAATGCCGGTGTCGAGGGAAAGCTCGAGCTGGCTCTTGCCGCGCGTGTCGCGCCATGCGCGCAGCTGCGGTCCCAGCTCGTTTGGCAATCTCAGAGCTGCGGGGGAAGAACTCATTCTGCAAAGCCTCGCTTCGTTCGTTTGGCGTGGCGGGGCCGTAATGGGCAGCCCCGCCAGCCTCGGTTTTCAGGAGAAAGCAACCGGCCCGACCGAGCCGTACCAGTGACGCACTTTCGTCGGGTCTGCCTCGTCCATGTAGAAGAAATGCGTCATGACCGGTTTGACCACCGCCTGCGTGCGGTCGTTGGGGGTCATGGTCACGGTCCCGCGGAACACTTTCAGCGATCCGGCGTCCCAGTATTCGGTGACATCATGCAATGCCGTGAAGCCGGTGTCGATGAAGGCGCGCAGGTTCTGGCGAATGGTCTCGCGCCCCTTCCAGTCGGCAATGCCGAGATTGCATGTGGCGTCTTCCGCCAGGCAATCAAAGCCCTGGCCGAAGGTTTTGTCATCGATTTCCCGCCAGAAGGCGAGCAGCCATTGCGGGGCGTCTTTTTTGGTGAATGACATGGTCGTCATGGAATTCTCCTGAGCCTGCCGGTGAAGCGATGTCGTGGCCATCGACATCGCTGTCGGCTGAGCTCTCTTTGGTTGAAGGGCTGAAAGCTCTTCCTGCAAGAAGATGGTCTTTAGATACTCCAGGGCGAGCGCTGCCCTCAATTACATCAGATGTAATCAAAGCCTGCCGATTGCGTTTCAAGCCGACGTGATCGGTTCGGATGCGTTTCATTTTGGAATAGTGCCTCCGCGATGTTCCATCCGATATAGCGCTATGCCATAGTGCCGCCCCGGGGTCCCCTCGATCAGAACGAGCAGCTTTCATGATGAAATTTCTTGCGGTTCTTGCTCTGGCCTTTGTCGGCCTGATGCCGGTCGCAGCCGAGGCGCGAATCATCACCGATGCGGCCGGACGCACGGTCTCCGTGCCAGACAAGATCAACCGTATTCTCGTCGCCGGGCCGCCAGCCACCGTGCTGGTCTATGTCCTGGCGCCCGAAAAACTGGTGGGTTGGGTTCATGCACCGGATGATGCCGCCAAGGCCTACCTGATGCCATCGGTAAGGTCGTTGCCGACGATTGGGCGATTGACGGGCAAGGACGGCGCCATCAGTTCGCAGGCGGTTATCGACGCCAAGCCCGATATCATCCTCGATGCCGGCACGGTCGACCCGACCTACAAGGCGCTGGCCGACAAGGTGCAGTCTGAGACGCATATTCCCTATGTGCTTGTCGATGGCAGCTTCGCCCGCACTGCCGATACGCTTCGCGACGTCGGCGCCCTGATCGGTGTCGAAGACCGGGCCAACAAGCTTGCGGATTACGCGGATTCGGCGATCAAGGATCTGAACGAGAAGCTGGCGACGTTGCCGAACGATCCGCGCCCGCGCGTCTATTATGGCCGCGGTGCCGATGGTCTTGAATCCGGGCTGTCCGGCTCGATCAATCTCGAAATCCTCGATGCTGTGGGCACGATGAACGTCGCCGCTGCAGCCGGCAAGGGTGGGCTCACTAAGGTCACGCCGCAGCAGGTCGTCGGCTGGAATCCGGATATCATCATCGCAGAGAGCCCCGCTTTTGCCGCTTCGGTGAAGAGCGATACGCAATGGGCCGGCATCAAGGCCGTCAAGGACGGCAAGATCTTCGTGCCGCCGTCCTTGCCCTTCGGCTGGTTCGATTCCCCGCCGGGCGTCAACCGGCTGCTCGGCGTGCGCTGGATGGAGAAGCTGCTCTACCCCAAACTCTTCCGCAGCGATTTTTCCGATGATGTGAAGCAATTCTACAAGCTGTTCTATCAGGTCGATCTGACCGACGATCAGCTGGCTGCATTGCTGAAGGGCATGAAGTAACCGCTCAGGCAAGGAGGGCACTCATGGTCCGGGAAAACGAAATTCGTGAAAACGAGGTGGCCGTCGAGCCACCTTCGACGTCCGATGCCGGTCTCACCTTTATCGGCCGTATCTCCACACCCTGGACATCGCGCATGGAAACGCCGCGCCAGGGACGCCACGACGGCCCGATCTGCCGGATCGAGATATTCGAACCCTGGGTGGCGGCGTTGAAGGGCGTGGATGTCTTCGAGCGGCTGGAAGTCCTCTACTGGCTGGATCGGTCCCGGCGCGATCTCGTGCTGCAGAGCCCGGCGAGCAACGGCAAGGTGCATGGCACCTTCTCGCTGCGCTCCCCCGTTCGGCCCAATCCCATCGGCACGTCCATCGTCAAGCTGGAGGCCGTCGAGGGTGCCGTACTGCTGGTGCGCGGCCTCGATTGCCTTGATGGCACGCCCTTGCTCGACCTGAAGCCGGATCGCACGCTGTTCAAGCCGATCGCGCCGCCGCAGCCCGGAGATTTCCAGACCGGCGACGGCGAGACGGCGCATTACTGCCAAAAACGCGATGCTTAGAGCACTTCACGGAATCGCTTTAAACTATTGTTTCTCGCAATTCGGGCCAGAAAACCGGAGCGTACTTTTCCGTGGGGAATCGCGAGAAAGCAAAGAGATGGAACGGTTCAGAAATTCGGGAAAAACCGAACCGCTCTAAGCGGGCGTCGGAAATCGCCTCATCCAAAACCTGACTATCAGGAACAGCGAGACATATGCCACGGTGCCCACTGCGATCTTCAGAAAGAGCGCCAATATGGTCGGCATCGCCGCGAACTCAACCGCGTATTGAAGACTTAGAACCGCTGCCATCATCAGCCCGATTGAAGGGCCAATCATATGGATGGAATCCGTGATGACTTTTCGCCAATTCACTCCGACGTAACGGATCTGAATTCTGGCGGAGGTTGTCAGTGAAAAGGATGCACTCACACATTGGCTCGCCGCCAGGGCCAAAAGCCCCATCGGTGCAAAAATGATGATGAAAAGGACAGAGACAGCCGCATTGACCATGGTGACCGCCATTCTCCGGTGAATGTTGCCACTCAGCGTCAAAAGCGGTTCGGAGATATATCCTGGTGAAAGCAACAGCAGTTTCACGCACAATATGGAGACAATGATCGCGGAGGGCATCCATTTTTCGCCAAGCACGATATGGATCAGCTCGGGCGAAACCAGCATAAGCCCGAGGTAGACCGGGCTCGCGACGACAAAAAGCCAAACCAGGAATTGTCTGGCGGCGTCGGCAAGAACATTCGTTCCGTTTAATTCACCGAGGTCTCGTGCCCGCCTGAACTCTACCCAGGCAAGCGCCCTTATCGGCTCGCCCATAAGCTCCGAGATAGCGGCAACAATCCGCTCCGCGGCGCGGTAGTATCCCGCTTCCGTAACGCCAAGGAAGCCACCGACGGCCAGTGTCCCCGAATAGGAACCAAGGAAAATGATCAATCGGGTCGCAACGATATATTTCGAGAATGCTGCGACTTCAGCCACCATAGCCCGGGTTAGATGCAATCGTGGCTTTTGCCGAACGAAACAGACGGATCCAACCAAAATTACGAGCTGCGAAACGATCCGGCCGACGACCAGCGCAATGGCATGCCCTCCCATGAAGAGGCCTGTAGCTGTCACGGAGAACCCCACCACTTCGCTGACGATACGAACGACAGCTTGCGCGCGAAGCCTTCCGCAGGCGACGAGCGTGCCGTCATAGACGGTGGTTATTGCCGCAGGCAGTATCCAACAGCTGAATATGGCCACCAGCACGCCCTCCGCCTGTTGCGCGAATGCCGTGTAGAGGACGAAGGCGCCGCCCAAGCCAACCGACGTGACCAGCACGCCGCTCACGAGCGATATGCTCACGAGTTGTTCGAAGCGGTCGCGATCGTAACCCGATTTCATGATGAATTCTGCCCATCCTCCCTCTGCAAGGACGACGAGCAGAACCATGAGTGCTGACAGGAAAGCATAGAAACCAAACTCGCTCGGCATCAAGATACGGGCAGCCAGGAAGAAGGTCCCAATTTGGCTCACTTGGGATGTGATCTTTGCTGCGGCGACCCAGGATCCGTCCGCCACAACCTTCCGAAGAACGGATAGGGATTTTCCTCCTTTCATTTCCACCCCTCTCCACCGGCAAGTATGCAGGCCGCAATCGACCCGGACTGTTGCCGGCACCGCCCTTCGGACGACTTTTCCCGAATGCTAGTCATGGATTTGAAGGCTGGTTTGGCTGGCCTGCCAGGCGAAAAATAACCGAATACCTGATCTCCCAACCTCGTTCGTTTCGGTTGAGCGGTTCTCGGCTCCACCGAAGCCATGGCCATCCTTTTTTTGATTCATCGGCCAGCCAGATATCATCCTGTCGCATAAGGACAGGTTTGAAGCGAGAGTCCTTCAGCACCTTCATTTTGACGTCGAGATCAATACCGTCGATCACGAGATAGCCGCCCGGCACAACGAGCCTCATCAAATTGCGAAGGCATTTTTCCGCGAGACCATCATCCATCGGTCCCATGAAATTATTCGCAATCAGAATGTCCTGTTCGCCAATCAGATCTGCGACCTTTGGATCGGTTGCATCGGCCGTCAGCCAAGTAATGTTTTTGCGAAGTGAGTCCCAGACACGGACTGTTCCATCCGGCAGGGCTTCGACGATGCCACTGAGCTTCTCGACATCGTCGCTTGAGACTTCAGCCCGTCCGGCCGTATAAAGACCGGCCACCCCGGCCGCCTGGTCGGGACGATAAACGCCTCGTGCAGCAACCTCGACGACGCCGCTGGATATATCGAGCCCATGCGATATGAAGTTCAGGTCTGGCCGCTTAGCCTTAAGCACGTATAAAGTCGAATAAAGCTCCGCCCCGGTACTGCACCCAATCGATGCCACTCGCAGCGTCGGTCCCTTTGCATGATCCGATAGCGTCCCCGCGAGAACCTCCAGCAGCGGTGGGTTTCGCATGAAATGCGTGTAGTGGCTTTGAACTTTCGCAGCCTCGCGGCTGTATCGATGATAGATATATCGGCCGCTGCGATACACGAGCGTGGTCTTCATCATGCCGGGCGGCATCCCGGCCCACAGAGTACGCAGAACCCGACGCGGCATTCGGCGCATCACAACGCTTATTCCCATTACCTGATTCAGCATGGCGAAATCCCTCGTAGATGCTCGTCCGGCAACGATCCTTCGGTCGGAGCATCATTGGTGACGTGAATGAAGTTCGACGAGGCTTCGGAATTCAGCTTGGCTGGCTGCGGCGATCCAATGAAGATGTTTGGCAAACTACGGCCTTATCATCGGTCAGGCCCAACGTGGCCGCCGAGACCATAATGACGTTGGGGTACCACAAATTGACCGAGCCGGCAGAGGCTGTCGTTCCATCTTCAAGCTACAAGCGTGATTGGATCGCAGTCCGAAGCATCGAGCGCAGCACTGACTGGCTGCGCGGCTTCATAGATCATCCTATTGGGGGGACGAAGAATACTGGGGGGAATGACGGACATTAACTTCGGCCAGCCTTGGATAAAACGAACGGCTGTGAGGCGTGGGCCATGTAGGGTTGCCACAGTCGTCAGGACGCCAAAAACCAGGTACGCGACGCCATAACATTTCCGTCCGTGACTATGTTTATGATCTTGCGTCGCACCAACATCTTCTGCGCTCCGGCAGGTAGCGACACGCTCGACCGAAATGGATGCAATCTGCGCATCCGGCAGCAGCGGATAGCGCTGAACCGTGGAAACCAACCGCAACTCCGGCACGATCAACATCGTCGCGATCAGGATAAACCTAATCGCCAGCTTGATCGGTTCGCGACCGAATGTGATCCGAAAAATCCCCATGCCGCATTTTTATCTTTGCCCCGAAACTGGGTCAATTTATCAGGCCAGCCGATCACAATCAGTCAAATGGGGTAGGCCTCCCTTTGTCGTTTCTCCTCCCTAAAAATCTGCAACTATCCGATGCTGCTTTGCATAATGGGGCCAAGAAACAGCAAATCGACCGTATACATTCTCTATCGTCCTAACCTCGTATACTTAGTCCACCGCAACCATCACGTCGGATGCCTTGATGACGGCATAGGCCGATGCGCCTACCGTCAGGCCGAGCTCATCGACAGCCTCGTTGGTGATCGAGGAGGTGACGATCGAGCCGTTGCCGATATCGATGCGGACATGCGCCGTCGTCGCGCCCTTGGTGATTTCGACGACCTTGCCCTTGAGACGGTTTCTTGCGCTGATTTTCATGGATGCTTCTCCCTTTTAACCGGCGCGACCATACCGCCTCAACTGGCGATGGGCCACCGAAATCCTATTCGCCCCGCGGATAGCGCTGGTTCTCTTCCAGCACGTTTAGATCCATGTGATTGCGCATGTAGCGCTCCGATGCTTTCTGCAATGGCTGATAGTCCCAGGGATAATAGGCGCCGTTGCGCAGTGCGGTGTAGACTACCCATCGCCGGGCCTGGCTTTCGCGCACGGCAGCATCGAAGTTTGAGAGGTCCCAACGCTCCATGGCCTGTGTTGTCAGCCTGTTCAGCGTTTCCGAATAGGCTGGATTGCTCGCCAGATTGGTCAACTCCCTGGGGTCCTCCCTGAGGTCGAAGAGCATAGGCGGGTCCAACTCGCAAAGCGTCAGCTTGTAGCGGCCGTCGCGGAGACCCACGAGCGGCGCTTCGGAGCCTTCCGCGGCGTATTCCATCGGCACGGGGCTGCGGCTTCCAGTTCCGAGAGCAAGCGGCGTCAGGTCCTCGCCGTCGGTCCAGCGGCGCAGCGAGGCGATGTCGATCCCGGCAAGGGCGGCGAGAGTCGGCGTCACGTCGAGCGTCGACACCGGCTGGTCGATAAGCTTCGGCTGCCAGCCGGGAGCTGCGATCATCAGCGGCACGCGAGCCGAGCCCTCGAAGAAGTTCATCTTGAACCAGAGGCCGCGCTCGCCGAGCATGTCGCCATGGTCCGAAACGAAGAGGATGATCGTGTTGTCGGCCATCCGGCCGCGCTCGAGCGTGTGGAGAATCTCGCCGATCTTTTCATCGACATAGGAGATATTGGCGAAGTAGCCGCGGCGTGCACGGCGGATCTGCTCCGGCGTGATGTCGAAGGCGGTATGGTCGCAGGCTTTCATCAGGCGTTGCGAATGCGGATCCTGCTGATCGAAGGGGATTTCGCCGACTTCCGGGTCGAGAGCCGGGCAATCCTCATAGAGATCCCAGAAACGCCGGCGCGCGACATAAGGGTCATGCGGATGCGTGAAGCTGACGGTCAGACACCATGGCCGCTCGTCGTGTCGGCGCGAGAGATCGTAGAGCTTGCGGTTGGCGTGATAGGCAACCTCGTCGTCATACTCCATCTGGTTGGTGATCTCGGCCGTGCCCGCGCCGGTCACCGAACCAAGATTGTGATACCACCAGTCGATGCGCTCGCCGGGTTTCGTGTAGTCGGGCGTCCAGCCGAAATCGGCGGGATAGATGTCCGTCGTCAGCCGCTCCTCGAAGCCGTGCATCTGGTCCGGGCCGACGAAGTGCATCTTGCCCGACAGCGCTGTCTGGTAGCCGGCGGCGCGCAGGTGATGGGCGAAGCTCGGAATGTCGGAGCAGAATTCGGCGGCGTTGTCGTAGACACGCGTGCGGCTCGGCAACTGTCCGGACATGAAGGAAGCGCGCGCCGGCGCGCAGAGCGGGCTTGCCGTATAGCTGTTGGCAAAGCGCACGGAGCGCTTCGCCAGGGCCTTCAGCACCGGCGCATGCAGGAATTCGGCCGGGCCGTCGGGAAAGAATGTCCCGTTGAATTGATCGACCATGAGGATGAGGATATTCGGGCGGGACATGTGAGGTTATTCCTTACGATCAGAGGCCGATGGCGGTTTTGACGGCATCGAGGCCGGGCTTGCCGTCGATAGTGGTGACGCCGGCAAGCCAGGGCGTCAAGGCGTCCGGATGCGCCTTCAGCCAGGCGGTTGCCGCATCCTTGGCGCTCTGGCCACCGAGGATCGAACCCATCAGCGAATTCTCCATGCCGATATCGAAGGTCAGGTTATGAAAGAGCTTGGCGGCATTCGGGCATTGCGCCGCCCAGCCGGTGCGCGCCAGCGTATAGACTTCGGCGCCGCCGTAATTCGCGCCGAAATAGGCATCGCCGCCGGAGAGATAGGCGATCTTGAATCGCTCGTTCATGGGATGCGGCGCCCAGGCGAGGAAGACGATCGCCTGCTTGTCCTTCGAGGCGCGCTCCACTTGCGACAGCATCGCCTGCTCGCTCGATTCCACCAGTTCCCAGCCCTTCAGGCCGAAGTCGTTGGCGTCGATCATCTTTTGGATATTGGCATTGGCCGGCGCACCCGGCTCGATGCCATAGATCTTGCGGCCGAAATCGTCGCCATGCTTTTGCAGGTCGGAAAAGTCCTTGATGCCCTTGTCGGCAACATAGGTCGGGACAGCGAGCGTGAACTTCGCGCCCTGAAGATTGCGGTTCAGCACCTCCGCCGCCTTCGCCTTGTTGAGGTCGTCGACGAAGGCCTTCTGCGCCGGCATCCAGTTGCCGAGGAAGACGTCGATCTCTTTCGTCTTCATCGCCTGATAGCCGATCGGTACGGAAAGCGTCTTGATATCGGGCTCGTAGCCGAGGGCGGTCAGCAGCACGCCGGTCACGCCGTTGGTCGAGGTGATGTCGGTCCAGCCCGGATCCGAAAGATGGATCGTCTTGCAGCTTTCGCCATCGGCGCGGGCGATACCGACAAAGGAAAGAACGGAAAGAAGAGCGCCGGCGGCGAGCCGACCCATAGCAGACATGCGCATGACGATGGTTCCCTCTTGTTATTGGATTATTTTATTGAACATCACTAGAGTTCACCCTGTGAAGCGGACATTTTTCGATAGCTGCCAAAAGGAAATTTTATGGCTGAACGTTTGGTCGATCTTGGCTGGCTGCGGATATTCCTGGAGGTCGGCCGCTCTGGCAGTCTCTCCGCCGCCGCCACTGCGCTTGGGTTGACGCAACCGGCCGTCAGCTATCAAATCCGCCGCATTGAGGAGCAGATGGGCGTCGCCCTCTTTCACCGCCAGCATCGCGGCGTCGAGCTTTCGCCGGAGGGGCAGCGCCTGTTCGAGATCGTCGAAAAGGCGGTTGGCGGCGTGGACAATCTGGTGCGCAGCTTCCGCGTCGAGGCGGAGCGGCCGTCCGTTCGCCTGCGCACCGACTACGCCTTTTCCGCTCTCTGGCTGATCCCGCGCATGCACGCATTCCGGCTTGTCCATCGAGAGGTGGATATTCAGATCGTCGCCACGCAGCGATTGGATCGCGGTGCGCCTGAGAGCGGCGATATCGCCGTCTTCTTCGGCACGCGCATCGAGTTCGGCCAATCCGCCACCTTGCTTCTGCCCGAGAAGGTGGTGCCGATCTGCACCAGAGGTTTTGCCGAACGTCACGGCCCGTTCGCCGATCCCTCGCAGCTCGCCGGTACGACGCTCATCCATCTCGATTCGGAGATGCCATCGCCCTGGTTCGACTGGGAGAGTTATCTTTCCGCATACGGCATTGGCCGAGATGCCTATGCCGGCCGAGGCGATCTGCGTTTCAACACCTATTCGCTGGTCGTGCAGGCAGCCCTCAGCGAGCAGGGTGTTGCGATCGGCTGGATGGGTCTCGTCGATTCGCTGCTTGCCGCTCGGACGCTGGTGACGGCCGGCCCGATGCTGGAAGCGCCGGAGCGCGGCTATTGGCTGCTGCCGCCATCGGCGCCGAACCCGCACGCCGAGCGGCTGGCGCAGTGGCTGCTTTCCGAGGCCGCCGCGGGGCAAAGGTGAGCTATTCCGACGTGAGATCGTTAAGAAACGTCTCGCACCAATGCGATACGTCATTCTCAAGCAGATAGTCCATCATGCCGCGCCAGCGCTCCTGACGCTCCTGCAGCGGCATGTTGATGGCGCGCGCCAGCGCATTGGCGGTGCCGTCGACATCATAGGGGTTGACCAAAAGGGCACCCTTCAGCTTTCGCGCGGCGCCGGCAAAGCGCGAGAGTACCAGCACGCCGGGATTGTCCGGGTCCTGCGCGGCAACATATTCCTTGGCGACCAGGTTCATACCGTCGCGCAGGGGCGTCACCAGCCCGACCTTCGCGAGCCTGTAGAGACCCGCCAGGATCGGGCGGCTGATCGAGCGATTGATATAGCGGATGGGAACCCAGTCAACCGTACCGATCGCACCGTTGACCCGGCCGGCCTGCTCGGCGACCGCATTTTGCATCGCCTCGTATTCGGGGACTTCCGAGCGGGATTTCGGCGTGATCTGCAGATAGGTGATGCTGCGTTGGTGAGCGGGGTTGTTTGTGATGAAGCGTTCGAAGGCGTCGATGCGCTGGGTGATGCCCTTCGAGTAGTCGAGCCGGTCGACGCCGAGGATGAGGTCGCGGCCTTCAATGCTTTGGCGCACCTTCTGCACCATGCTGTGCGATGCGGCCTTGCGGGCGAAGGCGGCAAAGCCCGCCGTCTCGATGCCGATCGAATAGGCGCCGCCGCGAAAATCATGGCCATGGGCGCTGAAATGGCCGGGGCTTTTCTCGATGCCCATGCCCTCGCGCTTCAGGCAGCCCGCGAAGTTCTCGAGATCATGGTCCGTCTGGAACCCGAGCAGGTCGTAGGAGGAAAGACCGCGCATGATCTCCTCATGCACCGGCATGGCGAGCACGACATCGGCCGGCGGCCAGGGAATGTGTAGGAAGAAACCGATGCGGTTCTTCAACCCCATCTGTCGCAGCTCGGCGGCCAGCGGGATGAGGTGATAATCGTGAACCCAGATGATGTCGTCGGGCTCGATCAAGGGTGCCAGCCGATGGGCGAAGAAGCGGTTGACGCGGAAATAGCCCGTCATTTCCTTGCGGGCATATTCGGCAAGGTCGAGCCGGTAATGGCAGATGGGCCAGAGCACGCGGTTGGCAAAGCCCTGATAATATTCCTCGACATCGGTCTGGGTCAGATCGGTGAGGGCATAGGTAATGTTGCCGTCCTGCGTCATCTGCAGCGGCTCAGGCTCGACCTCGCCGCTCGATTTGCCGGACCAGCCCATCCAGATGCCGCCGCGCTCGGCAAGCGCCGCCTGCAGCGCCACGGCAAGGCCGCCGGCGGCTGCCGCGCCCTTGTGGTCGGGCACGGAAACGCGGTTGGAAACGATGATGAGACGACTCAACGTAACTTCCTTTCGAGAAAGCTGAAGCAATTCCGGGAAAAGTGCGCAGCGGCTTCCGTTCGGAATTGCGAAAAAATCAGAAGCTGGAGGGCGCCGTACGGATCGATGGATTATTTGACGAGCGTTGCCAGCACGTCTCTTAAACGCGCAGGCGAGGCAATGGATGCACGCGCTAGCGTTTTTCCGTTGGTATCGCCGATGCGCACGGATTGGCCGCCGATACGGTTGGCAGCGGCAAACATCGTCTCGTCGGTCACGTCGTCACCGATCGCGACCGGACGGCGTCCCTCGAAGGGGGCTTCGACAAGAAACGCCTCGACGGCATGTCCCTTGCTGGCGTGCGCCGGGCAGATTTCGATCACCATCTTGCCGCGCTGAAGGGTCCAGTCGGGGCCGGCTTCCTCCAGATGGCGTTGCATGGCTTCACCGATCTCGACCTCGCTTGCCGGCGCATGCCGGAAGTGAACCGCGACCGCAGCCCCCTTGTCCTCGACGATGGCGCCAGGCCAGGCCTGAGCCTCGTATGCAATGATCTGCTTCATCGCCTGGAAGGCGGGTGGAATATGCGCCCGCCGCAGTCGCCCGCCCGCATCGCGCCGCTCCGCGCCATGCAGGCCGGCGACGGGAAAGCGGAAGGGCGCAAAAAGGGGATCGACGAATTCGATAGCGCGTCCCGTGACCAGGGCCAGCGCGCCGCCGAGCTGGCGGGAGAGCGCATGCAGCGTGCCAGGCAAATAGTCCGGAACAACGATCGCTTCCGGTCTTTCGGCAAGATCGAGCAGGGTTCCGTCGATGTCGAGGAACAAGGCCCAGTCCTTCGGATACAATGAGAGTGCGGTAAGGGCCGGCTCGTTCAGCGGCCTCGGCTTGGCTTCACCCTGTTCGGGCTGTTCCTTAGAAGACATGCTGCCTTAGCTAAGGCGCTCTTCCCATTCGGCAAGGAAAAAAACGAAATTGCTTGCCGAGGTCGGCGGCAATCGCCTGGATAACGGCACCCATGAATGCAAAAGGGGCCGCCTTAAGCGACCCCCCATGAGCTTTGGCCCGTAACTGGCCTGAAGCGGCGAACGCTTCGGGAAGGTGTTGGTCAGAGCGAGGGCTGCCTCGCAACGTTCACAACCATTTCCATGCCAGATACCAAGACCGAAATCCCACTAGACATTGGATCACCTTCCTTTCGTTACGTTTCAGACAAGCCAAAGGTAGCTCAAATTCGGGCCGATGCAAGGGGGGCGATCCATTGGCGCTTCACACTTCTTGTCGCATCGAAATCTCTTCCGCTGCCAAATCTCCGGTCAAAGCCCTGTGGCATCGGGCTTCACGAAGAAAATGTTGCGATGCGAAATGTGATCGGACGAAGCGTCAAATATCTGTCATGTTGCAGATCGCGGCATGGAAAATTAAGACTTTATTACCCATTCTGCATAAACAATCGTCCAAGATTTGCCATTCTCCCGCGGGACAGGAAGACAGCGGGAATCGGAGAGAAGACGCATGTGTCGCTGGGCAGCCTATCGTGGAGACCCCCTCTATCTGGAGGAGCTGGTGTCTTCGCCTGCCCATTCCCTGATCGAACAATCCCATTGCGCCACCCGCGCCAAGACGGCGACCAACGGTGATGGTTTCGGCATCGCCTGGTATGGCGATCGGCCGGAGCCCGGCCGCTATCGCGATATCCTGCCGGCCTGGTCCGATTGCAATCTGAAGAGCCTGGCGCGGCAGATCCGTTCGCCGCTCTTCCTCGCCCACGTCCGCGCCGCCACCGGCGGCGGCACGCGGCGCGACAATTGCCATCCCTTCGTCTTCGAGAACTGGTCGTTCCAGCACAATGGCCAGATTTCCAATTTCGACCGCCTGCGCCGGCCGATGGAAGCCATGCTCGACGACCGGTTGTTCCATGCCCGCAGCGGCACCACCGATTCCGAACTGCTCTTCCTGCTTGCGATACAGTTCGGCATGACCACCAATCCGATCGCCGCGATGGCAAAAGCCATCGGCTTTGTCGAGGGGCTGTCGCTGCATCTGACTGGCTCGGTGCTGGTGCGCTTCACGGCAGCATTCTCCGACGGCAAGTCGCTCTATGCCATCCGCTATGCGACCGACCGCAAGGCGCCGACGCTCTATGCCTCGCCCGTCGGCACAGGCAATTGTCTGGTTTCCGAGCCCTTGAACGACGATGTCGACGCCTGGCGCGAGATCCCCGATGGCAGCGCCGTCATGATCGATGATGCCGGCGTCCACGTCACGCCCTTCCAGCCGGAAGAGCGAGCAGCCGCAGAGCGCCAGCCGATAGCCGCTATTCCTGCGTAAACTGAGCTGCGATCAGTGCCGCGAGCCGTACGGCCACCTCATCCTTATCGAGATCGGGCCACTGTTCGACGCCATGGTGGCTGATGATCTTCACGCGGTTGTGTGTGCCGCCCATGATGCCGGTCGCGGGTGAGACGTCGTTGGCGACGATGAAGTCGGCACCCTTGCGCTCCAGCTTCGTGCGGGCATTGCTCTCGACATCCTGCGTCTCGGCGGCAAAGCCGACGACGAGTTTCGGCCGCTGCGTGTGGTGGCCGACCGTCTTCAGAATGTCGGGGTTTTCCGTCAGGGCCAGCGTCGGGATCGACTCGCCCGGATGCTTCTTGATCTTCTGGTCGGATGCCGAGGCGACGCGCCAGTCCGCGACCGCCGCCACCATCACGGCGATATCGGCGGGAAGGGCCGCAAGTACTGCGTCGCGCATCTCGTCCGCCCGCTCGACATGCACGACCTTGAGGCCAACCGGATCGGGTATGGTGACCGGGCCGGAGACGAGGGTAACATCGGCGCCAAGGGCGGCAAGCGCTGCCGCAATCGCATGGCCCTGCCGTCCAGACGAACGGTTGGCGATATAGCGCACAGGGTCGATCGGCTCATGCGTCGGCCCCGAGGTGACGATCACCTTCTTGCCGGCAAGCGGCTTGGCACCGTCATCCAGCCGACGTTCGACGGCTGCGACGATATCGAGCGGTTCGGCCATCCGGCCTGCGCCGCTCTCGCCGCTTTCGGCCATCTCGCCCGTCATCGGACCGACGAAGGCGATACCGTCGCCACGCAGCGTCTCGACATTGCGCTTCGTCGCCGGATGCGCCCACATCTTCGGGTTCATGGCGGGGGCGGCAAGAACGGGCCGGTCGGTGGCAAGCAATATGGTCGAGGCAAGATCGTCTGCCAGCCCGTTGGCCATCTTGGCGAGCAGGTTGGCCGTCGCCGGCGCGATCAGCACGAGATCGCAGTCGCGCGCCAGCCTGATATGGCCGACATCCTGCTCATCCTGGCGCGAAAACAGATCGGTAAAGACATGGTCGGCAGCGAGAGCTCCCACGGCAAGCGGCGTGATGAACTCCTGCGCGCCCGATGTCATGACGGGCCGCACACTCGCGCCGCGTTCGCGCAGCCGGCGGATGAGATCGAGGCTCTTATAGGCCGCGATCCCGCCGGAGATGATGAGAAGGATGCGCTTTCCTGCGAGAACCATGCCTGAACCCGTCGCCTGTTCTTTTGCTCGCAAGCCTAAGCCTTTGGCGTGTCATAGGCAATCGCGGCATTCTCTCATTGCGGTTGTGAGCTGTCCTTTCTTGCCATTTCCGGCAGACGATCACATCGCCCTCACGCCCTTGTCATTTGCGCGTACCCTTGGTCTCGACAAAGGTGAACACGTTAACGACCAAAGGAGCAACGCCTTGAAACTGATGAAAGTCGCGATGATCGCCCTGCCAATCCTGGCCGCTGCCATGCCGGCCTTTGCCGAGCGTGCCTATTCGCCGCAAGAGCAGAAGAACAAGGAGATCGTTCTGGATTTCTATCAGAAGGCGCTGAACGACAAGGATTTCGACGCGGCCTCCAAATATCTCGGCAAGTACATCCAGCACAATCCGATGGCCGCCGATGGTCCCGAAGGACTGCGCGGCTTCCTCGAATACCTGAAGAAGAACTATCCGCAGTCGAAGAGCGAGATCAAGCGTGTGATGGTCGACGGCGATTATGTGATCCTGCGCGTCCACGCCATTCGCCAGCCGGGCGATCGCGGCAGCGCCATCGTCGATATATTCCGCGTCGAAGACAACAAGATTCAGGAGCATTGGGATTCTGTCCAGCCGATCCCCGAGACGTCGAAGAACAACAATACGATGTTCTGAGTGGAAGGGCCGAAGGGGAAGTAAGATCTGCGGCCCTTTCTCATCCATTCAAAGCATTCCGACGACATTATCCCGCACCCATTTCCTGCTTGCTGGATCATGTCCGTATTCCGACGTTGCCGGCGCGATAATTGCGTCGGCAAAACGCGCGGTCAGGTCCGCGTAATCGAGAGGCCGCCGTCGACAAGCGAAGCCGTACCGCTGACGAAGCTTGCGTCATCGGAGGCGAGGTAGAGGACCGAGCGTGCAATCTCTTCAGGGCCGGCAACGCGCTTCAGCGCATGCAGATTGGTTATGAAGGCCTGCTTGTCGGCCGTATCGTTCATTTCACGGTACATATCGGTATCGACCGCGCCCGGCAGGATGGCATTGACGCGCACATTCTGCGGGCCAAATTCGGCGGCGAGCGTCTGGGTTAGCCCGATCAGGCCGGACTTGCTGGCGGCATAGGCGGCAACGCCGGGGAAGCTGACCGTATGGCCGACGAAGGTCGACGTGAAGATCACGGAACCACCGCCATGCTTGACCATTTCACCAATCTGGTGCTTGGCGGCGAGAAACGACGCGGTGAGGTTGATTGCCAGCGCATCGGCAAAGCCTGCCTCGGAAACCTCGGTGCTCGGACCGGCCTCGCCGAGCGTACCGGCATTGTTGAAGGCAATATCGAGCTTGCCATAGCGCTCGACCGCAAGGGCGACCAGCGCCTTGTGGTAGTCTTCCGAGCGCACATCGCCGGCCAGTACGGCGGCTTCACCGCCGACAGCCTTGATCTCGGCGGCAAGGCTTTCCAGCTCTGCGGCGCGGCGAGCGCCGACGACAACTTTTGCGCCTTCGGCAGCGAAGAGCTTTGCCGTGGTGCGGCCGATGCCGGAGCTGGCACCGGTGACGATTGCGACTTTTCCATTCAAGCGGTTCATTGTTCCATCTCCTGTGTGAGGATGTGTCTTTCGGTTTGTCCGATACACGGAAGATGGCCTTTTCCGATCGTTCGGATTAGTCTGTAAATAATGGAGTTCGAATTCGGAATCGCCGAACGATGTTGAAAATCGAGGGGATCGTAACATTCGTGACCGTAGCAGAGGCCGGTTCGATCAGCGAGGCGGCACGGCGCCTGCGCCTGTCGAAATCCGTCGTCAGCGAGCGCCTGTCGGATATGGAGAAGGCGCTGGGGGCAACCCTGCTTCACCGTACCACGCGTAAGCTGACCCTGACGGAGGATGGCACCGCCTTTCTGCAGCGCGCGACCCGCATCGCGCAGGAGGTTCGCGAGGCCGCCGCCGATCTCGCCGAACGGCGCGGCACATTGATGGGGCCGCTGCGCATTGCCGCGCCCGTCACCTTCGGGCGCCTGCATCTGGGGCCGGCCCTCTATCCGTTTCTTGCCGAGCATCCGCAGATCGAACTGACGCTCGATCTCGACGACCGCCGGGTCGATGCCGCCTCGGATGGCTATGACGCGATCATTCGCCACGGCCTGATTGCCGACTCGCGCCTTGTCGCATGGAAGCTCGCCCGCAGCCGCCGTCTTCTCGTGGCATCGCCGGATTATCTCAGCCGTCAGGGCAAACCCGCATCGCTCTCCGATCTCGAAGATCATCGCGGTATTTTTTATACCAACCGCGGCGTCGCCGACTGGCGTTTCGAGGGGCCGGATGGCGCTGTCGTCATTCGTGCGAAGCTGGCACTCGGCGTCAACAACGGCGATGTCCTTCACGATGCAGCGATCGCCGGGCTCGGCATTGCGTTGCTGCCGGCCTTCATCGCTGACCCCTCGGTCAAGCAAGGGCGGCTTGTCGAAATCGATGTCGGCTATCGGCCCGAGCCGGAATTCATTTTCATGGCCCATCCGGAGGGGCGAAATCCCTCGGCCAAGCTCCGCGCGATGGCCGATCATCTGAAGAAGGCTTTTGGTGATCCGCCCTATTGGGAGCGGGGCGCGTAACTAAGCAATCAGGCTCATAAGATTGGCGATGACGGGCGATTTCTGCGCCTTAAGACTGGCAAGGCCGAGACGCGCCACGACCGGCGGCCCATCGATCTGACGATATGCGACGCCGTCGAGCTTGATCTGCGCAATCGAAGCAGGAACGATGGAAACACCGAGATTGGCGGCGACGAGATTGACGACGGAGGGGATCTGCGGCGCTTCCTGCGTCACCACGAGGTCGAAGCCTGCCTCGCGGCAGGCCGCGACAATATCGTCATAGAGGCTGAGCCCCACCATGCGCGGGAAGAGAATGAAGGGCTCGCCCGCGAGCGCTGCGATCGGCACGCGCTCCTGACTTGCTAGCGGATGATGGGCCGGCAGCGCAATCAGCATCGGCTCGTCGGCAAAGCGCTTCAGCCGCACATCTCTGGGATCTTCGAGGCCTGGGCGAATGAAGGCCGCGTCGATCTCGCCGCGCATCAGCCGCTCCATCAGCGCATTGGTGTTCATCTCGGTCAGCGATAGCCGCACCTCCGGCCAGTGACCCCGAAACTCGCGGATGGTTGATGTGACGATGGTGTTGAAGGCGGAGGATGCGGTGAAGCCGAGGGAGAGGCGTCCGATCTCGCCGCGATTGGCGCGCTGGGCGGCAAGCTTTGCCTTTTCCGCCGCGTCGATTGCCGTTCGCGCTTCGGCCAGAAAAGCCTCGCCGGCAGCCGTCAGCTCCGCGCCATGCGGGACGCGGTGGAACAGTTGCGCGCCCACCTCGTTTTCCAGGTCCCGGATCTGTTGGCTGAGCGGCGGCTGGCCGATGCCGAGATTGGCCGCGGCGCGGGTGAAATTCCCCACTTCCGCAAGCGCCAGAAAATAGCGGATATGACGTAGCTCCATCGCTATCTCCAAAAGCTATTGAGATCGCCTGTTCCATATATTGGACTAATGAAGCGGACCTGACTAGATTCCGGGGCAAGAAAGGTTGGGTGCCCCCATGTTTCGCGCCGCTAGACAGCAGGCAATCACTGCTTCCGAAGTTCCGTCCAGTCCCGAATTGACACTCGTCAGGAGCGAGCCGCCGGCCGAGTCTCGCCAATTCCTGACGCGCGGCACGCCCGCCTTCCGCCGCGCGACCATCGCGCTGTTTCTCTCTGGCTTTGCCACCTTCTCGCTGCTCTATTGCGTGCAGCCGCTGATGCCGATCTTCTCTCAGGATTTCGGTGTCACGCCCGCCGCAAGCTCGCTGTCGCTGTCGCTTTCGACCGGCTTTCTCGCCTTTGCGATCTTCGGCGCCGCGGCCGTTTCCGAAAGCCTCGGCCGCCGCAGCCTGATGTTCATATCGCTGCTCGGCGCTGCCATCTGTACGATCGTTTGCGCGGTGTCTCCGAGCTGGCACATGCTGCTCGCTGTCCGTGCGCTTGAGGGCTTCCTTTTGGGCGGCGTCCCCGCCGTCGCCATGACTTATCTGGCCGAAGAGATCGAGCCGCGGGGCCTCGGCGGCGCCATGGGTCTCTATATCGCCGGCAACGCCTTTGGCGGCATGGCCGGGCGCGTCGTGACGGGTACAATCGCGGAATATCTGAGCTGGCGACCGGCGCTGGCAACGGTCGGCATTCTCGGCCTGATCGCCGCCGTCGGCTTCCTTTATCTGCTGCCGCCGTCGCGCAATTTCACCCCGCGCAAGGGCTTCGATGCCGCCTTTCACGTAAAGGCCTGGGGCGGCCACTTCGGCAATACGGCGCTGCCATTTCTCTTTGCCATCGCCTTTCTTGTCATGGGCTCCTTTGTCACGGTCTATAATTATGCCGGCTTCCGCCTGGTCGCCGCGCCTTATAATCTCAGCCAGACCGAGCTGGGCCTGATCTTCACCGCCTATCTCTTCGGCATCGTCGCATCCTGGGCCGCGGGCCTGCTTGGTGATCGCATCGGCCATTTCATCGTGCTGCCGATTGGCGTGCTGATCGCAGCGCTTGGGGCGGCGGTGACGCTCTCCAGCTCGCTGCCGCTGATCATTCTCGGCATCGTTCTGGTGACGATCGGCTTCTTCATGGCGCATTCCGTCGCCAGTGCGTTGGTGGGCCGGCTTGCCCACGGCTTCAAGGGGCACGCCTCCTCGCTTTACCTGCTGGCCTATTATCTCGGCTCCAGCATCGCCGGTTCGCTCGGCGGCTACTTCTGGCTTGCCGATGGCTGGAATGCCGTGGTTGCCTTCATCCTCATCATGCTGGCACTATGCCTCGTCAGCGCTCTTGCCGTTGCTAGGCTGGCGCGTCGTTGAGACCGGAGGCCGCCATGATCCGCATCGACCATCTCGATCATCTGGTGCTCACGGTCGCGAGCATCGATGAGAGCTGCGATTTCTATGCCCGCATCCTCGGCATGGGTGTCGAAACCTTCGGGGAGGGCCGCAAGGCCCTGACCTTCGGCAGTCAGAAGATCAACCTGCACCGCGCAGGACATGAGTTCGAGCCGAAGGCCGAGCGGCCGACGCCGGGCTCCGCCGATCTCTGCTTCATCAGCGCCACGCCGCTCGATGACATCATCGCTCACTTGCAGGCCGAGGGCGTAGCGATCGAGGAAGGCCCCGTGCGCCGGACCGGCGCAACCGGTCCTATTCTCTCGGTCTATTTCCGAGATCCGGATCAGAATCTGATCGAAGTATCCAACATCGTTTTCTGAAATCGCACGCTGCAGGCGCTTCTTGACATCACTCGCTTGCGGCCTATATTAAACCTATAAGTTAATTAACTGATTGGTTTAGAAAGTCGCATGGACACTTTGAGCATCACCCTCTCGGCCCTTGCCGACCCGACCCGCCGGGCAATCCTGGCGCGGCTGGCGAATGGCGAGGCATCCGTTTCCGAACTGGCCGAACCTTTCGACATGTCGCTGGTCGCTGTCTCCAAGCATCTGAAGGTGCTGGAAAAGGCCGGCCTGATTTCGAAGGGGAGGGAGGCCCAATGGCGGCCCTGCCGGCTGGAGCCGAAGCCGCTCCGGCAGGTGGATGACTGGCTGGAGAGTTACCGCCAGTTCTGGAACGACAATCTCGATCGCCTGGAAGCCTACGCGGCACTATTGCAAAAGGGAGGAAAGAATGAACCCAGCAACTGAGGGCGGCAGCTTGCGCCCACCGCGCGAGATTGTGCTGACCCGCGATATTGCCGCGCCGCGCGCCCTCTTGTTTCGCCTCTGGACGGAGCCGGAACATCTGATGCGCTGGTGGGGACCGCAGACCACGACTGCCTCATCGGTCTCCGTCGACCTGCGGGAGGGCGGCGCCTGGCGGCATTGCATTCTGACGCCTGAGGGCAAGGAGTATTGGAGCCACGGTCGCTATCTGGAGATCGCCCCGCCCGAGCGCCTCGTCTTCACCTTCGCCTGGGAAAACCAGGAGGACAAGGCCGAGCATCCCATGCAGGTGACCGTGGAATTTCAAGAGCTTGGCGAGAAGACGCGCCTCGTCTTCCGCAAGGTCGAACTACCAGACGATATCGAACTGAGATTGCAGACCGGCGGCTGGGAACAGGCCCTCGACAAATACGTCGCCTACGCAGAAGCCACCTCAAGGGAAGGATGAGAGTGATGAAGAAAACCTATCATGGAAGTTGCCATTGCGGTGCCGTCGCTTACGAAGCCGATCTCGATCTGCAGGGCGGGACCTTCAAATGCAACTGCTCGATCTGCAAGAAGAAGCGCAATTGGCTGGCCGTCGCCACACCCGCCGACTTCCGGCTGACATCGGGCGAGGGCAGCATCGGCGAATACCAGTTCGGTCCGCGCATCCTGCATCACCTCTTCTGCAAGAGTTGCGGCATCAGCTCCTTCAACTGGGGTGAAAACCCTGCACTCGGCGGCAAGTTTTATGCGATCAGCGTCAGCTGCCTGGACGATACGACCGACGAGGAACTCGCCTCGCTTCCTGTGGGATATTTCGACGGCCGCGACGATCGCTTCGATCATGCCCCGGAGGAAACGCGCTATCTCTAGAGTATTTCCAGGAAAAGTGCGTAGCGGTTTTCCGTCCGGAATGCGTAAAGGAATAATAAGCTGGAGCATTTCAGCGATTCGAAGAAAAGCGGAAATGCTCTAGCCGCTCGGCAAGGACTCCCAGTCCTCGAAACGCAGCTGTCGAATGCGCTGAAATTCCCTGACATTGTGCGTCACGAGGATCAGATCGCGGGCGATTGCCTGGCCTGCGATCAGAACGTCATAGGCGCCGATCGGTGTGCCAAGGAAAGCAAGGGCAGCGCGAATTTCACCGGCCACACGGGCATCTTCCTTGTCGAAATCCAGCGTCTCGAACTGAAGAGCTTCCACACGCGCAAGGTTCTCGGCAACACGCTGGCCTTTGTAAGCGCCATAGAACAGTTCGTGCGCAACGATGGCCGGAATGGCAAAGTCCTGTGGCTTGTGTCTGCGAAGTTCACTCATGAAGCCGGAGTGTCCCTTCATCAAGGCGATGACGGCATTGCTGTCGAGCAGATACTTCACTTGAAAATATCCAACTCGGGGCGCTGCTGCTCAGCCGGCTCTTCCTCGGTCGCTTCCACGAAGTCTTGATCGACCGGCCCAGTGATCGCTTCCAGCCAATCCCAATCTTCCGCGATCGGCTCCAGAATGATTGATTTCCCCTGCCGGCGGATGCGCACTTCTTCGCCGTCGATACGGAATTCCTTCGGCAAGCGTACGGCCTGCGAGCGGCCGGACCAGAAGATTTTTGCGGTGTCCATGCCATAACTCCTTTGAGATATGACATTGATATATAGCAACGGCGCGGCGATTTCAATTCCAGGCGTTACGATCTGGCCTTCACCGCCAGCCAGATGACATGACGCGCGCCTGTCTTGCCGTTGGCGCGCGTATTGACCACCTCGGCTGCAAAGCCGCTGTCGCGCAGGCGTTTCGTGAAACGCTCGTCAGGTCCTGAAGACCAGACCGCGAGCACTCCACCGGGCCGCAGCGCATCGCGCGCTGCCTTGAGGCCCTGATAGTCGTAGAGCCCGTCATTGGCCTCTGACGTAATGCCATCCGGGCCGTTGTCGACATCGAGCAGAATGGCGTCGTAGGCCGCCTTGCGGGCGCGGATGAGCGGGCGCACGTCGCCCTCGTGAATGGCGACTCGCGGGTCATCAAGGCAGCCGTCGAAAACCGTCGCCATCGGCCCGCGTGCCCAGGTCACAACAGCCGGAACCAGCTCCGCGACCGTGACCTTCGCGTCCGCATCGAGTTCGCCGAGGGCCGCGCGCAAGGTGAAGCCCATGCCGAGGCCGCCGATCAGTATGTGCGGGGCCTTCCGGCCCTTGATCTTCTCGCAGGAAAGCGTGGCAAGCGCCCGCTCCGAGCCGCTCAGACGGCTATTCATCAGCTCGTTGGTGCCGAGCATGATGGAAAATTCCTGGCCGCGCTGCTTCAGGCGCAGCTCGCCGCCGCCAGGGATTTTCGCAGTATCGAGCAAAGTCCAGGGGATCACGGGCAACTCTCCAAAGCAATTCCGGGAAAAGCTTATAGCGGCTTTACGTCCAGAATTGCGTGTACAACAGGTCGTTACGAATTGCCCGGGACCATAGTCTTTCAGAATGGGTAAGAACAGACGCGCTTATCCCAAACGGATATAGGGCACATCCTTTTTCGCAACTTCGTCCAGCGCTTCCTCATAGCCGGCATCGGCGTAGCGCATCACGCCGAGCGCTGTGTCGTTGGTCAGCGCGTGATCGAGCCGTTCGTCGGCGGCGGTCGTGCCGTCGGCGACCACGGTGACGCCGCAGCTCGTCATATAGCCGGCATAGCCGCCGCCACCGGAATGGACGACGACGAGATCAGCCATGGACGAGCAGAGCATCATGGCGTCGATCAGCGGCCAGTCGGCGATAGCGTCGGAGCCATCCTTCATGCCCTCTGTCATGATGTTCGGATGTGCCATGGCGCCGGCATCGAGGTGGTCGCGTGAAAACGCGATCGGACCTTTGAGCTCGCCGCTTGCGACAAGTTCGTTGACACGGCGGGCAAGTGCGGTGCGCTCGCCATGGCCGAGCCAGGCAATACGGGCCGGCAGACCTTCGAAGGGCACGTGCTCACGGGCAAGCTTGATCCAGTTGGTGATGATCTTGTTGTCCGGGAACATTTCCAGAAGCAGATCGTCGATGCGGGCGATGTCGCTCTCCTCGCCGGAAAGCGCCATCCAGCGGAACGGGCCGATGGCGCGGCAGAAGAGCGGCCGCAGATAGGCTTCGGTGAAGATCGGGATATCGAAGGCGTTGGCAACACCGCCTTCCTTCGCCTGGGTGCGGATCAGGTTGCCGTTGTCGAAGACTTCGGAACCCTTTTTCTGGAAATCCAGCATGGCCTTCACGTGCTCGACGATCGAGGCGCGGCTTGCGGCCATCAGCTGGCCCTGACCGTCGTCGCGGAGATCCTTGACTTGGCTGAGGCTCATGCCCTTCGGCACGTAGCCATAGACGAGATCGTGGGCCGAGGTCTGGTCGGTGACGATATCGGGCACGATGCCGCGCCGCGCAATCTCGGGATAGATCTCGGCCGCATTGCCGACGAGGCCGACGGAAAGCGCCCGCTTTTCCTTGACGGCAGCATCGATCATCGCCAGAGCGGAATCGAGGTCCGGGGCGATTTCCTGTAGATAGCCGATTTCCTGGCGCTTCCTCGCGCGCTCCGCGTCGATGTCGACGCAGAGGATCGCGGCACCCGCCATACGGCCGGCGAGCGGCTGCGCGCCGCCCATGCCGCCGAGCCCGGCGGTCAGCACGAAACGGCCGAAGAGATCACCGCCGAAGCGGCGCTCGGCGATGCGCATGAAGATTTCGTAGGTGCCCTGGATCACGCCCTGGCTGCCGATATATTGCCAGGCGCCGGCCGTCAGGCCGCCCCAGCAGATCAAGCCCTTGCGCTGTAGTTCGTAGAACACCTCGGCCTTTGCCCATTGCCCGACGATGTTGCAGTTCGCCATGATGACGAGCGGTGCCTTGTCATGCGTGCGGATGAGGCCGATCGGCTTGCCGGATTGGATGAGCAGGGTCTGGTTCTCATCCATCTCGGTCAGCGCCTTGACGATGCCCTTATGCGCCGCCCAATTGCGGGCAGCCTTGCCGAGGGCTGCGTAGACGACAAGGTTGTCGGGATCTTCGCCGACCGAGAGCACGTTTTCGAGCAGGCGCAGCAGGGCCTCCTGCCGCCAACCCTTGGCACGCAGCTCCGGGCCGCCCGGAATGGGGAATTTCGGGTGACGTGGATTGGCTTTCGGCATGGATTTCCCTTCCCTATTTTCTTTGTTGTTTCGGTGGCCCGGCTATTTCGGCGGCAGGCCTTCGACGAAGTCCAGCGCGGCCAGAAGCAGCCGCTTGCGCAGCATGTCGTTGCCATAGGCTTCCGGCCCGGCGCGCAGCCACCCCTTCATCTCGCGGCCGCCCATCAACATGGTTTTGACGTCATGCTGCTCCAGCGCCCAGGCATCGTTGCCCTTGCCAAGGCGGATCAGCATCCCGTCGTCACGGGCGCCGCATAGGAGATGACCGTTGAGCAGAAAGGCCCAGCCGCCGAACATCGCTTTCCCGCTGAGCCCGGGTCGTTCCCCGAGTTCCTCTCTCAGCAATTCCTCGAGACCAGCATCACGGGCCATTCAAGCCTCCTGCGTTTTTCAGCCTTTCTTGCCGGCCAGCGCGTATTTGGCGATCTCGATGCCCATCGCCTTTTCGACGGAGGGGTAGACCGTGGGGTCGAGCACGCTGGCAGAGAGCGGAATGATATCCATCGGCACATGCAGGATGAAAACCTTCATGCCTTCGTGCAGTTGGCCGACGCTCAAGGGCTCGCCTTCCGGCGACAGCGTTGTGATGACGGAGGGGAAGGTCGCGAGCCGCTTGCCGCCGGTATCCTCGACGGCCATGTACTCGTTCATCACGTGCATGACGACGGCCTTGTCGCCTGAGCCTACAGTGACTGTGCCGATATCGAAGGCTTCCTTCGTGTAGACGACGTCCTTCTTGGTGATCATGCCTTCAGCCAGGATATGGCCGCCGGTGGTCTTGCAGATGGCGTCGATGACGGCACTGCCGCCCTTCTTTTCCGCCTCGATGATCGCTTCGCCGAGCGAAAGCGCCATGGAAATGCCGCCGAGCGCCGCGTGCGTGCGGACGTAAGAAGCGCGCAAGGGGTTGCGGCAGGAGGCGATGAAGCCGCCCGACTGGTCGGAGGCCGCGCGCAGGATCGGCGAAATCTTCGCCGTCGCACCCTTCACGACCAGCTCGATATAGCGATTCTCGGCGCGGTTGCCGCCCACGGCGGTCTGGATCATCTGCTCGGGCGAACCCGCCATGCCGATCGAGCCCATGTCGCCGGTGGGATGGGCGCGGATGTCACCCACCGCGTCCACCACCTTGGTTCCGAGAATGGCCGATGGCAGCCAGCCGTTCAGCGTCGAGGACTTGCCGTTCTGGCCGATGATCAGGCCGGAAAGCTTCTCGCCAAGCTCGTCCTGCAGCAGCTGGGCGGCCTTCACGTAATCGATGCCCTGCATTTCCCAGGGGGTCGTGGAGGCCGGTGCGCCGATGGCGGCGGCCGTCGCGATCCAGTCGTTGTCGTTCAATTCGTCGATCGACACCAGCTCCGGCTTGCCGACATTGACGGCCGCATAGCCGAGCATGCGGCCGTGATCGGCCCAGCCGCCGCCGCCGGCGGCATAAACGGAGCCACCCTTGACGGCCGCTTCCACATCCTTGGCAACGAGTACGCGTCCCATTGGCTACTCCCGGTTCTGTTTGAGGTTCTTGTCCATGTCGCGCACCGCTTCGAAGAGCACGGCGGCACCCATGGCGATGTCGTCATTCTCGGCCCACTCCTCGGCGCAGTGGCTGCGGCCTTCCTTGCAGGGCACGAAGATCATGGCGGCAGGGGCGACCTTGGCGATCCAGGCCGTGTCATGGCCGGCGCCGGAGGCCATGCGGCGATGCTTGGCGCCGACCGTCTCGCAGGCGCGCTCGAGCGTTTCGAGCAGCACCGGCGCGCCCGGCGTCGGCATGTTGTCGGAGACGCGCACCGGCGTATTGATCGTCACGCCGTAATCGGCGGCAATGGTCTTCACCTCGCCGTCGATCCAGGTGAGGAAATCCTCCATGTCGCCGCGGATTTCGGCACGGCCGTCGATCAGCAGAACGACCTTCGAGGGTACGACATTGGCGGCATTCGGCTCGATGCGGAATTCGCCGACGGTCGCGGCGAAATGGCCCGGCGTCTTTGCCTGTTCGGCGGCGCGTTGGCGAATGTCAAGGACCAATCGCGAGGCCGCTACCAGCGCATCCGCGCGGCGATCCATCGGCGTCGTGCCGGCGTGATCTGCGCGACCTTCCACGGTGATTTCGATGCGGGTGATGCCGGCGATCGCGGTGACGATGCCGATATCCTTGTTCTCGGCTTCCAGCACCGGACCCTGCTCGATATGCAGCTCCAGAAAACCGGCGAGATCCGGGCGCTTCTGGGAGAGCAGCACCGAAGGATCGCCGCCGACTTCGGCAATGCCCTGCGACAGCGTGCGGTCGCCGCTCATGCGGGAAAGCCACGCCTCGGGAATCTGTCCGGTCATGCCGCGGCTGCCGATGCAGGAGACGCCGAAGATGCTGACTTCCTCAGCCAGGAAATCGACGATCTCCAGATCGTGGTCGAGTTCGATGCCGCGATCCTTCAAGGAGCGCGCGACTTCAAGTGCCGCGATCGTGCCGGCAATGCCGTCGAAGCGGCCGCCATCGGGAACGGTGTCGGAATGCGAGCCGACAAGGATCGTGCCGAGGCCCGGCTTGGCGCCTGCGCGCCGGCCGATCAGATTGCCGGCGGCATCGATCCGGGTCTCAAGCCCCGCCGCCTTCATCCGCGCGTCGATATAGGCGCGCCCTTCAAGGAAAAGCGGGGAGAAGGCGCGACGCGTCCAGGGATGGCCCGGATCGGTGATGCCGGCGAGCGCATCGATATCCTCGGCGATACGATCGGCGTTGACGGGCAGGTTGTGGCGCTTGGGGTCGGTCATCGGGCTGCATCTCCGGCAAGAATTTGGCGAGGCAAGGGACGGACAAAGCTGCCGGAGCCGGGTTCGGCCAGCACCTTCTGTCCCTCGGTAATCTGCTTGCCTCTAAGATAGGCGGCGGACACAGTCCAGGGCAGGCGGATACCGTTATAGGGGCTCCAGCCGACGACGTTGTTGCCGCTTGCCGCTGCGTCATAAACCATTTCGCGTGGCTCCAGCACGACGATGTCGGCATCCTTGCCCGGCGTCAGCGCGCCCTTGACGTGGTCGAGGCGGAAATGCCTGGCCGGGTTCTCCGCCATCAGCTTCGCGGCCCAGGTAAGCGGCACGCCGCGTTGCAGAGCTCCCTTGACGAAGAGCGGCACCATGACCTCCAGTCCCGGCACGCCGGAAGCGTTCGCCAGCATGTCCGGATTGGTCTTGCGGTTTTCCGACCAGCTGACGTGGTCGGTCGAGACGAGCCAGACATTGCCCTCCGCCACTTTGCGCCACAAGGTTTCCACTTCGGCGCGCGGGCGGATGGGCGGATTGATTTTCGCCTTGCCGCCGAGACGCCGCACATCGTTTTCTTCGTCGAGCGTCAGGTAATGGATGCAGCATTCGACTGTCGCTTCGAAGCCGTCGCGGCGATAGGCGCGGGCGATGTCGTAGCCGCGGCCGAGCGAGCAATGCACGACATGCGCCGGGCAGCCGGTATCTGCACCCGTCTCGAAGATCGTATGCATGGCGAGAAGCTCGGTAATTGGTGGGCGGGAAAGGCCGTGGGCGCGGTAGTCGGTAACACCGCTTGCCTTGACCTGCTCCATATAGGCGCGCACCGCTTCGTCATCCTCGTTGTGGACGCCGGCGGTCAGGCCCGTTGACGCGATCGCGGCAAAGCAGGCATCGAGCAGGGCGGGCGGAATGCGCGGAAAGCGTTTCGGATCCGTGCCGAAGGTGGAGAATTTGAAGGCGGCGACACCGGCCTCGACCATCTCGGCGATACGCGCCGGGCCTTCTTCCGGGTCGATCGTGCCATAGAGGGCGAAGTCGACGCGCGATTGCGGCGCGGCATGATCGATCTTCTTCTTCACCGATGCTGCCGAGCAGACGAGATTGCCTTCGTCATAGGGCATATCGACGATGGTGGTGACGCCGCCAGCGGCTGCCGAACGCGTTGACCAGATGAAATCCTCCTGATCCTTCTGGGACAGGGAGTGGGTTTGCGCGTCGATCGCGCCAGGCAGGATCAGCGCCTTGCCGAGTAGATGCCGCTCGCGGGCAGCCGGCGGCACGCCGATGCCCACCTCGGCGATCTTGCCGTCGCTGACGGCGACATAGCCGGCTTCCACGATGCGTCCAGGCAAAACCACGGTGCCTTGCAGAACTAGATCGAAATCGGCCATGTGCATTCTCTCCGCCGGTCGGTTGGTTCAGTCGGTTGGTTCAGATGGCAACGGTGTCGTGATAAAGCCGCTCTTCGACCCGCTCCAGCGAGCCGAGCGCAAAGAAATCATCATAGGCGATGATGGGCTTATGGGCGATCAATTCCGAAACGAACGCCTCTGAGGCCAGTTCTTCCTCGATCGCCTCGACTTCGGCCGAAAGGGGACGGTCGACGACATAGAAATCCGCATGTTTGCGCACGACGTCGTAGAGCATGCGCGCGACACCTTCCGGCTTGTCGCCGAGAATATCCATGGCTTGGGCCGAAAGCAGGGCTTCGAGCGCCGCCAGGCGTTTCAGCGCCCGCATCTGCCGCTCGAAACGCTCGATGACGAGCGGCAGGAAGGCAGCCTCGTCTTCCATCCCGGCGGCAACTACCAGCGACTGGGCCGAGACCGGATTGGACATGGACAGAACGCGCGAGAAGATTTCGCCTGCCAGCTTGATGATCGGGCCGAAGCCGGTCGCGATCTTTCCTTCCGGAACGAGATTGACCGGCAGGCCGCGACGCTGGCCATTGCCGAGCAGGACGCAGCGATTGAAGGCGTTGCGCGCGGCGTGGGCCATGCAGATGACGGCTGCTTCGAGAAGCACGGTGACATCCAGCGGAAGGGAGCCACCCGAGGTCATCACACGCCCGTCGACGATGACGGGATTGTCGTCCGAGCGGCCGGTGGCGGCGAGGATCTTGTGGCCTGCCGTGAGCAGGTTTTCGATGACGGCGCCAAAGACCTGGGCGATCATGCGCAGGCTCAGCGGGTCCTGCACATGGGTTGCGACCGGCCAGGGCCATTCGTCCGAGGCATTGCAGAGCCAAGCGCCGATCAGAGCTTCGCGGGCAGTGCCGACATGGCGCACCGAAATCCAGGGATCGCGCGAAGCGCCGAGCGCGCCGGCCGCCATCATACCGGTCGCAAGCAGGACGCGGATCGACGCGGCGGCATTGCGGGTTGTCTCGGCAGCGGCGGCAAAGCTGACGGCATTGACGCTGAGCGAAGCGAGGCTGTCGCGCGGCATCATCCTTACGGGAGCGATGCCGGCAGCATCGAAGGCATCGGCCGCCTGCATGCGACGGCCGCGATAGACTGCTTCACCAACGCCCGTCAGAACTGCGCCGATCTGCCCCATCAGGCCGATATCGGCGCAGCCGATCGAACCGGTGCGGCGGACGACGGGAATGACGTCGGCGCTGAGAAGCTGCAGATAGGCCTGGATCAGTTCCTGCGAGCATCCGACCTGGCCGGTGAGAGCAGTGTTGACCCGGATCGCCATGGCATTGCGGACGACCGACATGGAAAAGGGTGCGCCGGTGCCGAAGTGATGGGCGCGCACGAGGCCGAGATTGAAGGCATCGAGATCTTCGGGAGACCACTCGACATCCTTCATGGCGCCGACGCCGGTGGTGGAGCCATAGACGGGCATGCCGGATTGGATCGTGCTTTCAAGAACGCTGCGCGCCAGCCGCACCCGCGCCATGCCGGTTTCCGATGCCGAGGGCAGGGCGACACCCGCCCCGATCCGCACCAGGTCGCTGAACCCAAGGGGTTGCCCGGTGAGTTCGATGCCGGCTCTCTGACGCTCCATGTCTTTTGTTCTCCTTTTTCGCAAGGCTATGCGAGCCTTATCGCCAATGGGATATCCCAAATGGCGAACACCTCGATAGGCGGCATAGGATTGAATTTTGGAGCGAGTTCAGCCGCCGCGCAACTCTGTGTTTGCGCGGGTCCAGTACTTCGACGAAACACGGTGGGCTTTGCGGGTTAGCTCACATGCCAGGCGATATAGAGCAGCGTCAGCGCAATCACCCATAGCGCGAAACGACCGGAGCGGCTGTGCTTGGCTTCAGCCTTGCCGATCGCTTCTGCCGTCTGCGGATCGAAGCGCAGGCCGTTTTCGCTCATGTGCAGGAGTTCGTGATGGAACTTCTCGGTCTTGGCGGCGATTTCAGGTGCCGCTTCGGCAAGCTTCACCGCGGCCTTCAAGCCGTCCTTCAGGTCGGTCATGATCCGCTTGGGGCCGAGATTGGTGCGGATCCAGTCGCCGACCACCGGTTCTGATGCTTTCCACATGTTGAAGCGCGGATTGAGCATGCGCGACACGCCCTCGACCACCACCATGGTCTTCTGCAGCATCACCAGTTCGGGCCGTGTTTCCATGTCGAAGAGTTCGGTCACTTCAAACAGCAGGGTCAGAAGCTTGCCCATGGAGATCGTCTCGGCCGGCTGTCCATGGATCGGCTCGCCGATCGCGCGGATGGCCTGAGCGAAGCTCTCTGTATTGTGATGCGCGGGCACATAGCCGGCCTCGAAATGCACCTCTGCGACGCGGACATAGTCGCGGGTAATGAAGCCGTAGAGGATTTCGGCGAGGAAGCGGCGCTCCTTCTTGCCCAGACGGCCGACAATGCCCATGTCGACGGCGACGATCATGCCGGCCGCATCGACAAAGAGGTTGCCGGGATGCATGTCGGCATGGAAGAAGCCGTCGCGCAGCGTATGGCGGAGGAAGGACTGGATCAGCGCGTCGGCGAGCATGTTGAGGTCGTGGCCGGCGGCCTTCAGCCCCTCGACGTCGGACATCTTCACGCCGTCGATCCACTCCATGGTGATGACGTCGCGCCCCGTGCGTTCCCAATCCACCTTCGGAACGCGGAAGCCCGGATCCTTCTCGGTATTTTCGGCAATTTCCGAGAGCGCGGCCGCTTCCAGCCGCAGATCCATCTCGACCTTCGTGGTCTGCTCGAGCGTCTTCGTCACTTCCACCGGCCGAAGACGACGGCTGGAAGGCATGAAACGCTCCTGCAGCCGCGAGACGAGATACATCGCTCTGATATCGTTGGAAAAACGTTGGCGCACGCCCGGCCGTATCACCTTGACGGCAACGCGCTTGCGGCCTTCGGCCGTGTCGACCTCCGCCGGATGTACCTGTGCTATCGAAGCTGCTGCAATCGGCTCGCCGAAGCTGGCATAGAGATCGTCGATCCGCCGGCCAAGCGAAGACTCGATGGCTGCGGTTGCAGTCTCATGCGGGAAGAAGGCCATCCGGTCCTGAAGCTTCGACAGGTCGTTTGCCATGTCGACACCGACGACGTCGGGCCGGGTCGCCAGAAATTGGCCGATCTTCACATAGGAGGGGCCGAGCCGTTCCACCGCCTGCGCCAGCCGGTCGCTACGCGCCTGGCTCTTCGCCTTCCTGCGCGCAAAGATGCTGACGAAGGATTTGGCGAGGCTGACGGAGGGTGGCAACCCTTCCGACGGCAGCGCCATGACCACGCCTTCGCGCACGAGCACCCAGCCGACCCGGATCAGGCCGAAATATGCGCTGAAAGCACTCATAGAGCAGTTCCAGGAAAAGTGCGTAGCGGTTTTTCGTCAGGAATTGCGTCAAAACAAAAAGATAGAGCCTCAAGGTCTCGGAAAGCGGAGGCCATAAGCCGCATCGCATGGCTCGACATCATGCTTCAGAGCTTCCAGCCGGAGTGCAGCGCGGCGATGCCGCCGGTATAATTGGTGAAGCTCACGCGCGAGAAGCCGGCCTCGCGGATCATCGTCGCGAAGTCCTGCTGGTTCGGGAACTTGCGGATCGATTCCACCAGATACTGATAGGGCTCGGCATCGCCTGTGATCGCCTTGCCGAATTTCGGAATGGCGTTGAAGGACCAGGCGTCGTAAACGCGGTCGAGCAGCGGCAGATCGACTTCGGAGAATTCGAGCACGAGCAGCCGGCCGCCGCGCTTCAGCACGCGATAGGCTTCCTTCAGCGCGACATCAATACGCGGCACGTTGCGGATGCCGAAAGCGATCGTATAGGCGTCGAAGGAATTCGGCTCGAAGGGCAGTTCCTCGGCATTCGCCTCGACGAAGGTGAGGTTGTCCGAAAGCTTCTTCTTTTCCGCGCGCTCGGCGCCGACGGCAAGCATCGAGCCGTTGATGTCGAGCACGGTCGCATGCGCGAGCCGGTTCGAGGCTTCCACGATGCGAAAAGCGATATCGCCCGTGCCGCCCGCCACGTCGAGCAGCTTGTAGGACGGATCCTTGCGGGGGTTGAGCGCCGCAACCATCGCATCCTTCCAGGCGCGATGCATGCCCATGGACATGACGTCGTTCATGACGTCGTAGCGCTTGGCGACCTTATGGAACACCTCGTTGACGAGGCCCTGCTTTTCGCCATCGGCCACTTCGCGGAAGCCATAGGATGTTTCCATGCCGCCATCGGCGGAGGTGCGGCTTTCTGCCATCGGCTCAACTCCGTTACGCTACAGCGCCGCGCGTCATATGTGATGCGCAAGGTCGCCGTAACACATTAAATCGTCTACATAATTTCAATTTTAGATCGATTCCGATCCAAGGAATTATGCAGTATTCCGCGGCGGACCATAGCGAAATCGCGATTGCCACGCTATCTCATCAGCCAGATCACCAGCCGCGATGCTTTGGGCTATAGCCCAGATCATAAGCGGTTGAAACATAAAGATGGATAGCCATGCCGGAATTACCAGAGGTCGAAACGGTCAGACGCGGGCTGGCGCCCTCCATGGAAGGTGCTGTTCTCAGGGAACTGGAACTGCGCCGCAACGATCTGCGCTTTCCTTTCCCCGCCGATTTCGCCCGGCATGTTTCGGGCCGCGGCATCACGTCGCTGTCGCGCCGCGCCAAGTACCTGCTGATCGATCTGGAAGATGGCAAGACCATCATCGCGCATCTCGGCATGTCCGGCTCGTTCCGGGTGGAGGCAGGGGCGGCGGAGACACCCGGAACCTTCCATCATCCACGCTCCAAGGACGAGAAACACGATCATGTCGTCTTCCATCTGACAGCCGGCAGCGGCAATGCGCGCGTCATCTATAATGACCCGCGCCGCTTCGGCTTCATGGACATCGTCAGGCGGGCCGATATGGCCACGCATCCCTTCTTCCGCGATCTCGGTCCGGAACCCACGGGTAATGAACTCGGCGCTGATTACCTGGCTAAGCGTTTTCTTGGCAAGGCGCAGCCACTGAAAAGCGCATTGCTCGACCAGAAGAATATCGCCGGCCTTGGCAATATATATGTGTGCGAGGCACTGTGGCGCTCCCACCTGTCGCCGCTGCGCGCCGCTGGCACGCTGGTGACGGATACCGGCAAGCCGACCGAAGCGCTGCTGACGCTGGTCGAGGCGATCCGGGAGGTCATTGCCGATGCGATCGCCGCAGGTGGCTCGTCCTTGCGCGATCATATCCAGACGGACGGTTCGCTCGGCTATTTCCAGCATTCCTTTTCCGTCTATGATCGTGAGGCGCAGCCTTGCAGTACGCCCGGTTGCGGCGGTACGGTCAGCCGCATCGTCCAGGCGGGGCGCTCTTCTTTCTACTGCGCCTCCTGCCAGGGCTGATTGAAGGGCCAAGCTGTTTTAAAGGGCCAAAGCTGATTTAACGGGAGAGAGAAGTGGCTTACGAAACCCTCATCGTCGAAACACATGGTGCCGTCGGTCTCGTCAGGATCAATCGGCCGCAGGCGCTGAATGCGCTGAACTCAACCGTCCTCTCGGAGCTGAAGCAGGCCTATGCCGCTTTTCATCTCGATGATGCCATCGGAGCGATCGTGCTCACCGGTTCGGAAAAAGCCTTTGCCGCCGGCGCCGATATCAAGGAAATGCAGTCGCTCGATTTCGTCGACGCCTATAAGAATGACCTCTTCAGCGGCTGGGCCGAGATCGCCAATGCCCGCAAGCCCGTCATCGCGGCGGTCAGCGGCTTTGCGCTCGGCGGCGGCTGCGAAGTGGCGATGATGTGCGATTTCATCATCGCTTCGGAAACCGCCAAATTCGGCCAGCCGGAAATTACGCTCGGCGTCATTCCCGGCATGGGCGGCTCCCAGCGACTCACACGTGCCGTCGGCAAGGCGAAGGCGATGGATCTGGTGTTGACCGGCCGGATGATGGATGCGGCAGAGGCGGAGCGTGCAGGTCTCGTGGCGCGCGTCGTGCCGGCAGACAAGCTCTTGGACGAGGCGCTGGCCGCCGCCGCCAAGATCGCATCGCTGTCGCGGCCTTCGGTGCTGATGGCCAAGGAAGCGGTCAACCGTGCTTTCGAAACCACGCTCGAGGAGGGACTGCGGTTCGAGCGCCGCCTGTTCCATAGCCTGTTTGCCACGGAGGATCAGAAGGAGGGCATGGCGGCCTTCGTCGAGAAGCGCAAGCCGTCCTTCAAGAACCGCTAGGGGCCGGGATTGAGGAATTACGCGGGTTTGGCGAGAATCCGCGTTGACGCCGCGGCTCATTCCGGTTATATGCCCGCCACAGTTTGGAAAGCCGCTCTGGTTTTCCGCAATTGCTCCCGCATTGCTGGATGAAGTGGCCGCAGGGCCCGCGCTGCAACGATGGAGTTTTGTTCGAATTCTAAGAGAGGCATACATGGCCAATACTACCTCGGCGAAAAAAGCGACCCGCAAGATCGCCCGCCGCACCGATGTCAACAAGGCTCGTCGCTCGCGCGTTCGCACGTTCGTTCGCCAGGTCGAAGAAGCCATCGCATCGGGTGATGCAGATCGCGCAAAGGCAGCTTTCGTTGCTGCTCAGCCGGAGCTGGCTCGCGCAGCCACCAAGGGCGTGCTTCACGCCAACACCGCTTCCCGCAAGGTTTCGCGTCTTGCCAAGCGTGTGAAGGCTCTTTCGGCCCCGACTGCATAATCTTTCGTTAACGATTTAATCGTTAGAGTTAAGCCCGGCCCTCGCGCCGGGCTTTTTGGATTCGGCCAAAAAAATGCCGCATTGCCAAAAATGGCCGGCCGATCATGTCATTGACGTGACAGAAATATACCTTTGGAAACAAGGGCTTGCGGCAGGATATCCCAGCGCTGGGTGATCTGCATGACGCATTGCCGGCTCACAACTGAGTCAAGGGATTTTTTATTTTTTTTCTTTTGAAAGCTGTGGGAATCGCGCTCGGCAGGAATCTCTTTGATTCAACAGCGATTCTTTTTTGAAGGGCTTGTGACAGTCAAAAATGACCTCCCGAGTCAATGGCTGCCTCTTAATTTTGTGTAAAATTCATCGTTGATATCTGCCTTCGATCCTGCCTAAATGCTTTTCAACAAGGGGCGCGGATCTCACCTTAAACAGCTTCGGCAAACATCGTCGCTTAGGACGGTGTGGGTGGTTTTGTCTCTTGTAACGGAGCAGTTCAGTTTCGTTTTTTCAAACAGTTGACGAGTAAAAACCGGAAGCGGCAGCGCTTGCGGAACGAGGAAGCTTGTCTGTCCTTTGCGGCCCAATTTATTGGCGTGGCTGCAGGGAGGGGAGAAAAATTGACAGCCGTCGGGGCATTCAGTCGGAATACGAGGGCCGATTGATGCTCCGGTTACAGACGCCGGGACGAGAACAGCTTTGAAGAGCGGTTTTCGCCACAGTGCTTCTGTAAAGCCCGCTGGCCGGGCGTGGCTGATGAACCGGTATGCGGCGCAGCTTGAGACAACGAGCGTGACCGTCATGCCATGGCGAAGAACCAAGGGCGGCAGTGAAGTGCTCTCGCCCTATAAAGAGACTGTGGAAGGCGGCACTATATGCAGATACATACGAGGACGACGGGTGCGTTGGAAAATGGGGACAATGCGCAGGCGTTCGGTGCGGTTTGCTTAGAAGCGGCGGGGGAAAAGGGTGACGTGGCGCAAAGTAATTTGTTCGAGCGCGTCAGCGCGCGCTTGAAAGCTCAGGTCGGACCCGATGTCTATGCCAGCTGGTTTGCGCGGCTCAAGCTTCATTCGGTATCGAAGAGCGTCGTTCGTCTCACGGTCCCGACGACTTTTCTGAAGTCATGGATCAACAATCGCTATCTCGACCTGATTACCAGCCTGTTCCAGGCTGAGGATGCCGAGATACTCAAAGTCGAAATTCTGGTGCGCACTGCGACCCGGCAGGGCGCGAAGCCATGCGCCGACGAGCAGCCGGCCGTGCCGGATCAAGCGGCTGTCGCTCCGATCCGTCGCGCCGTCGCTCAGCCAGCCGGTCAGGTCGTTGCCCAGGCCGTGGGTGCAGCTGCGGCTGCGCGGCCCGCAACGGCAGGTGCGCCGCTTTTCGGCTCTCCGCTCGATTCCCGCTTCACTTTCGATACTTTCGTCGAAGGCGGCTCGAACCGTGTTAGCCTGGCAGCGGCTAAGACTATCGCTGAAGCCGGCTCCGGCGCGGTGCGCTTCAACCCGCTCTTCGTCCATGCAACGGTCGGTCTCGGCAAGACCCATCTGCTGCAGGCGATCGCCAATGCAGCCGTGCAGAACCCGCGCGGCCTGCGGGTCGTCTATCTGACGGCGGAATACTTCATGTGGCGCTTCGCAACCGCGATCCGCGACAATGACGCGCTGACGCTGAAGGACTCGCTACGCAACATCGACCTGCTCATCATCGACGACATGCAGTTCCTGCAGGGCAAGATGATCCAGCACGAGTTCTGCCATCTCCTGAACATGCTGCTCGACAGCGCCAAGCAGGTCGTCGTTGCTGCTGATCGCGCTCCCTGGGAGCTGGAATCGCTCGACCCGCGCGTGCGTTCGCGCCTGCAGGGCGGCGTGGCGATCGAAGTCGAGGCACCGGACTATGAAATGCGCCTTGAGATCCTCAAGCGCCGCCTCGATGCTGCCCGTCAGGACGATCCGTCGCTGGAAATCCCGGCGGAGATCCTCTCGCATGTCGCCCGCAATGTGACCGCCAGCGGCCGCGAGCTGGAGGGAGCCTTCAACCAGCTCATCTTCCGTCGCTCCTTCGAGCCGAACCTGACGGTTGAGCGTGTCGACGAGCTGCTTGCGCATCTGGTTGGTTCCGGCGAACCGCGCCGTGTCCGCATCGAGGACATCCAGCGCATCGTCGCACGTCACTACAATGTCTCGCGCCAGGAGCTGGTCTCGAACCGCCGCACGCGCGTCATCGTCAAGCCGCGCCAGATCGCCATGTATCTGTCGAAGACGCTCACGCCGCGCTCCTTCCCGGAGATCGGCCGTCGCTTCGGTGGTCGCGATCACACGACCGTGCTGCATGCGGTGCGCAAGATCGAGGAACTGATTTCCGGCGATAGCAAGCTGTCGCATGAGATCGAGCTGCTGAAGCGCCTCATCAACGAATAAGCCGAGCGATCGGCTTCACTATACAGTCTACGGCCGGCTTGATCGCCGGCCGTTTCTTTTGGGATGATAGCCGGAACGAAAGCACGGCTACGCCGGCGGCGTCGTGCGCGAGACCTCGGAAAACAGCCAGGCCCGCAGCGCCGCGATTGCCGGCCTTTCCAGCGCACCCGGCTGATAGACGAGATGATAGGCGAGTGCGCTCGCAAATCCGGTCGGGAAGGGCGCAACGAGCGTGCCTTCCGCCAGTTCCTGCTCCACGAAGGACCGGCGCATCAAGGCGATGCCGAGCCCTGCTTTCATGGCGTGGTAGGCGCCCATGCCGTCCGTGAAGACCGGCCCATGCATGGCATCCACCCGCGTTGCCCCGACGGCCTGCAGCCAGAGCTCCCAGTCGCGCCGATAGACATCGTGGATCAACGTCAGTGTGGCGAGATCGTCGACCGCAGGGGAGGGGCCGAGTGCCGCCGCCATCTCCGGCGTACAGACCGGAACATATTCGTCATCGAGGAATCTCTCGCTTGCCAATCCCTCGTAGCCGCCGAGGCCGTGACGAATGGCGATGTCGATCCCATCTCGGTGGAAGTCCATGATGCGGTAGGAAGCGCTGATGCGCAGATCGATATCGGGATGCGCCTCCTCGAAGCGTCGCAGCCGCGGCACCAGCCAATGTGTGGCAAAGCCGGCGGTGCAGGTAAGGGTCAGCACTGTATCCTTGGAGCGCATTGCGAGAGCTGCCGTTGCCTCTCGGATGAGCCGGAAAGCCGTCCGCATCGTTGCGAAATATTCGGCTCCATTAGTCGTTAAGGCGAGGCTGCGTGCCCGGCGCTCGAAAAGCCGCACGCCGAGCGCGCTTTCGAGGTCGCGGATCTGCAGGCTGATGGCACCCGGCGTCACATGCAGCTCGTTTGCGGCAAGCGTCATGCTCAGGTGCCGGGCGGAGGCTTCGAAGGCGCGCAGCGCCGAAAGGGATGGCAGTTGATCCATGATGATTGAGTTCGACTAAATCATTGTTCGAAAAAGACTCGTTTGTCAGAGCCTCGATATCGCGAGATTATTGCAACAATTCTGATGGTTGGCAATGATGTCAGGCAAAGCAGTAAGTAAGTAAAACTCAATCAGTAAGATGCTGGAGATGGTCTCATGTCACAGAAATCCATGGGCGCAGTCGAGTGGGGCATGCTGGTCGCTCTGTCCATTCTTTGGGGCGGCTCCTTCTTGTTCAACGGCATTCTGGTGCGCGAGCTTCCGCCCTTCACCATCGTCACCGCGCGTGTCGCGATCGCCGCCATTGCGCTGCATGTCATCGTGCGTGCAACGGGGCACGCCATGCCGAAAGATCGTCAGACCTGGCTCGCCTTCTTCGGCATGGGCTTCCTCAACAATGTCATTCCGTTCCTGCTGATCGTCTGGGGGCAGACGCATATCGCGAGTGGGCTCGCCTCGATCCTCAACGCCACCACGCCGCTCTTTGCCGTCGTCGTGGCCCACTTCCTGACCGAGGATGAGAAGATGACAGGCAATCGCCTGATCGGCGTCATCGTCGGCTTTGCCGGCGTGGCCCTGATGATCGGCCCATCGGTGCTCGCAAGCCTCGGTTCGAACGTGCTGGCACAGCTTGCCGTGCTGGGCGCCGCTTTCAGCTATTCGCTGGCCGGCATATTCGGTCGGCGTTTCCGCCGCATGGGGCTCGCACCGATCATTCCTGCCGCCGGTCAGGTCACCGGCTCGGCCATTCTGCTGCTGCCGATCGCGCTCTTCGCGGATCGCCCCTGGACGCTGGCAATGCCGTCGACCGAGACCTGGCTGGCGCTCGCCGGCCTGGCAATCCTGTCGACCGCTGTCGCCTATGTGCTGTTTTTCCGCATCCTTGCGACGGCCGGCGCCACCAACCTGATGCTGGTGACCTTCCTCATCCCCGTCAGCGCGATCCTGCTGGGTGCGCTCATCCTTGGCGAGAGCCTGCAGCCGAAGCATTTCATCGGCATGGCGCTGATCGCGGTCGGCCTTGCGGCAATCGACGGACGCCTCTTCACCCTCCCCTTGAGAAGGAGGGTCGGCACGTAGTGCCAGGGTGGGGTGATCTCGGTCAGAGCTGAGACACCCTCAAGGGTGAGGGGATTAACAGGCGAGATCGGCGACGACCGAATCGAGAACCAGCATTCCCGCCGGCGTGCAGCGCAGGCGGGAATTGCCGATCCGCTCTATGAAACCGTGTTCCAGTAAAAATGCCTCGCGCTGCGGATCAGGGTCACGGCCGGAAAGCTGCTGCCAGCGGGCGAGATCGACGCCTTCGCGCAGCCGCAGTCCCATCAGTAGCAATTCGTCGGCCTGCTCATCGAACCCAAGCATTTCCTGGTCGACCATGCCGTGGCCGTCGCGCTCGACCATCTCGAGCCAGCTCTCCGGCTTGCGCTCGGTGGCGGTCGCAAGCTTCTGGGGGCCACGGGTCAGGCGGCCATGCGCGCCGGGGCCGATGCCGGCATAGTCGCCGTAACGCCAGTAGGTGAGGTTATGACGGCTTTCGGCGCCGGGACGGGCGTGGTTGGAAACCTCGTAGGCCGGCATGCCCTCGCGCTCGGTAATCTCCTGTGTCGCTTCATAGAGCAGCGCCGACTGGTCGCCGTCGGGCACGATCAGCTTGCCGGCCTTGTGCAGGCCGTAGAAAGGCGTGCCTTCCTCGATGGTCAATTGATAGAGCGAGAGATGATCGACCGCATAGGAGATCGCCTCCTTCAGCTCGCGCTCCCATTCCTCGACCGTCTGGTTCGGCCGGGCATAGATGAGATCGAAGGACATGCGCGGAAAGATTTCGCGCGCCAGCCTGATCGCCTTCAGCGCATCGGCGACATCGTGCAGGCGGCCGAGGAACTTCAGGTCGCGGTCGTTCAGCGCCTGCACGCCCATCGAGACGCGGTTGACCCCAGCCGCGCGATAGCCGCGAAAGCGTTCCGCCTCGACGCTGGAGGGATTGGCCTCCATGGTGATTTCGATGCCGTCAGGCATATGCCAGGTCCTGGCAATACCATCGAGCACGGCGCCAACCGTCTCGGGCTTCATCAGCGAAGGCGTGCCGCCGCCGAGGAAGACGCTGGTCACCGTCTTCGGGCCGCTGATCATCCGCATCGTCGCCATTTCCTTCAGAAAGGCGGCGGCAAAACGTTCCTGATCGACAGGCTGATGCCGGACGTGGCTATTGAAATCGCAGTAAGGACACTTTGCTGCGCAAAAAGGCCAATGCACATAGATGCCGAAACCGGGTTCGCCGGTATCGGGCAGCAATTGCGCTCCGCGCATCAGATCCTCGGTATCCACGATTTCCACGAACTAAGCTTACGCCTCCAGGCAGGTTTCGACAAAGATCTTGAAGGCGCGGGCACGATGCGAGAGCGCCTGCTCATCGCCCGGCTTCCAGCCATGCTTCTGCTCGGCGCTCATTTCGCCGAACGTGGTCTCGTATCCCTGCGGCTGGAAGACCGGATCGTAGCCGAAGCCCTGGGTGCCGCGCGGCGGCCAGACGACGGTGCCTTCGACTTCGCCGCGGAAAAGCTCGGTATGTCCATCCGGCCAGGCAAGGCAGAGTACGCTGACGAAGCGGGCCGTGCGGCTCTCCGGTGAGGCGGCGCCAGCCTTCTCAAGCGCGGTCTCAACCTTCTGCATTGCCATGGCGAAGTCGCGCGTGCCATCAGCCGTTTCGGCCCAGTTGGCGGTATAGACGCCGGGATCGCCGCCAAGCGCATCGATCACCAGGCCGGAATCGTCCGAGAGCGCCGGCAGGCCGGAAGCATTCGCAGAGGCAAGCGCCTTGATCGTCGCATTTTCCTCGAAAGTCGTGCCCGTCTCGTCCGGCTCGATGAAGTTGAGATCGGCAGCGGACTTGGCGGCAAAGCCGAGAGGGCCGATGAGATCGCGAATTTCCTGGATCTTGCCGGCATTGTGGCTGGCAACGACGATGGTCTTGGTATCGAGCTTGCGCATGTCTTGTCCTGTCAAAGGCCCCAGATGCGGGGCTCGGCACATTCCAGGCTGTTGCCGGCCGGATCGCGGAAATAGATCGATCGGCCGCCATTCGGCCAGTGAAAATCGGCTTCGATATCGACACCGGCAGCCTTCAGCTTCTGCGCCATGGCCTCGATCTCGTTGCCATCGACGCGGAAGCACACGTGACCATGCCCCTTCGTGCCATGCGGCGGCACGGGCAGGGCACCCGGTTCGTGCGGCTTCACCGTTTCCCCGCTGTTGAAGATCAAGAGCACGCCCGGCCCGCAACGATAAAAGACGTGGCGATTGCCGCCCCGCGAAATCTTCCGCAGTCCGAGTACGCCACCATAGAAGGCCTCGGCCGCATCGAGATCGTCCGCATAGAGTGCGGTTTCAAGGACGCCTGCGAGTGTCGCATTGGTCAACGGATTAGCCCCTCACCCTAGCCCTCTCCCCGCAGGCGGGGAGAGGGGACGATCTCAATCTTGATCGCCCGCCGATTTCAACATGGTGAAGAGAGATGACGGAAGGTGCGTCTTGCCCCTTCTCCCCGTCGAGACGGGGAGAAGGTGGCCGATAGGCCGGATGAGGGGCAAGCTGCACGCTCGACATTCAAAATATCCTCAGGCGATGGCCTGCTTCTGCAGCTCCACCAGCTCGGCGATGCCGTTCTTGGCCAGATGCATCAGCGTGGCGAATTCCTCTTCGCTGAAGGGTGCGCCTTCAGCCGTTCCCTGGATCTCGACGATGCCGCCCTTGCCCGTCATGACGAAATTGGCGTCGGTTTCGGCCGAGGAATCCTCGAGATAGTCGAGGTCGATGACGGGCTGGTTGGCGAAGATGCCGCAGGAGATGGCGGCGATGTGATCCTTCAGCACACGCTCGACCTTCACCATGTTGCGGCTTTCCATCCACTTCAGGCAGTCGTAAAGCGCAATCCAGCCGCCGGTGATCGAGGCCGTGCGCGTGCCGCCATCTGCCTGGATGACGTCGCAATCGACCGTGATCTGGCGCTCGCCCAGTTCCTTGAGGTCGACGACGGCGCGCAGCGACCGGCCGATGAGGCGCTGGATTTCCTGCGTGCGACCGCCCTGCTTGCCGGCGGCTGCCTCGCGCTTCATGCGCTCGCCCGTCGCGCGCGGCAGCATGCCGTATTCGGCCGTGACCCAGCCCTTGCCGCTGTTGCGCAGCCATGGCGGCGTCTTGTCTTCCAGGCTTGCCGTGCAGAGCACATGCGTATCGCCGAATTTCACCAGGCAGGAGCCTTCCGCATGCTTGGAAAAATTGCGCTCGAACGACACCTTGCGCATCTGGTCGGTTTTTCTGCCTGAAGGCCGCATTCCACTCTCCTGAAAGTTCGTTGACCGCTTCTACGACCCACAGGCCGCTTTTGCAAAGGAAAAGCAGGCTGGAAAGCCCCTCGGCAGCCATGGCGACATTTTTCCCTTTTGCCATTGCTAACCGAATGATTATATTTTGGCTAAGGCTCAACGGAATGGATCTGACAGCGAAATGGTATTCACGACATCGTCGGTCTCGGATGTCATTGCTGCACTGGACGAACGCTCCAAGGAAATCTTCCGCCGCATCGTCGAAGGCTATCTGGAAAATGGCGAGCCATTGGGTTCGCGCAATCTTTCACGCCTGTTGCCGATGTCCTTGTCGCCGGCCTCGGTGCGCAATGTCATGAGCGATCTGGAAGAGCTGGGGCTTATCTACTCGCCGCATGTGAGCGCCGGCCGATTGCCGACGCAGGTGGGCCTGCGCTTCTTCGTCGATGCCTTCATGCAGGTCGGCGATCTCTCTGCCGAAGACCGCGCCAATATCGATCGGCAGGTGCGCGGCAGCAATCGCGACCAGCCAGTGGAATCCATGATGTCGGAGGCAAGCCGGGTGCTTTCGGGCATTTCACGCGGTGCCGGCTTGGTCATCACCTCGAAGAGCGATCCGGTGCTCAAGCATGTGGAGTTCATCCGGCTGGAACCGACCAAGGCGCTTGCCGTGCTCGTCGGCGATCACGATCAGGTGGAAAACCGCATCATCGAACTACCGGCCGGCACCACATCGTCGCAACTGACGGAAGCAGCCAATTTTCTCAATGCCCACATGACCGGCCAGACAATGCCGGAATTGCGGCGGCAGTTGCAAAGTCTCAAGGAGAGCGTGCGTCAGGAGCTGGATAGCCTCTCCCATCAGCTGGTCGAGCGTGGCATTGCCGTCTGGTCCGGCGGCGATGATGACGGCAAGCCGACGCAGCTCATCGTGCGCGGCCACTCCAATTTGCTCGCCGAAATCGGCGGTGTGGAGGATCTGGATCGCCTGCGCCTGCTTTTCGACGATCTGGAGAAGAAGGACAGCCTGATCGAGATCCTCAATCTCGCCGAAAGCGGCCCGGGCGTGCGCATCTTCATCGGCTCGGAAAACAAGCTCTTCTCGCTGTCCGGCTCGTCGCTGATCGTCGCGCCCTATCGCGACGAGGACGATCGCATCGTCGGTGCTGTCGGCGTCATCGGCCCGACGCGGCTGAATTATGCCCGCATCGTGCCCATGGTCGACTATACGGCCCAGCTGATTTCGCGGCTGACCCGGCCGGGGATCTGACGAGACGGATCTGACGGGCGACGGTCAATCGGGAAGCAGCATCCCCGATCCGCCCATTTCCGCCGGGAGATCCTTCTGCTTCGGCAGCCCGTCGCTCAGGTGCAGCACTGTCGTTTCATAGTTGACGTGCAGCGCCGGCTGGAAATCGAGGCCGGGCAGGACGGCGGCATAGACATCGGTCACGCCCCACAGCGGATGCTCGGTCAGCAGATGACCGCCGCAGACCGTGCACCATTTGCGCACGCTCTTCTCGGTCTTTTGGTAGCTGCCGATCTTGTCCGTGCCCTTGGTGACTTGAACGGCTTCCGGCGGCCAGAGCGAGAAGGCATTGACCGGTCCCGCCGACCATTCGCGGCAGGAATCGCAATGACAGTAACCCATCGCCATTGGCTCGCCGTCGACTACAATTTCCACTGCGCCACAGAAACACTTGCCTGAAAGGGATTTGCCATTAGACATTGATGTCACCCCACGCTGTGCTGAGATGCACTTCAGCATACCACCGGGGAGGAGGGCTGAACAGTCGACGTCGCGAATGGTAGCCAGGAGCGGGGTGGTGTATTGCCATCGCCGCAAAGCCGCGAATTGGCTGTTCTTCTCGACAAAGCCTTGATTTTTTCCAACCAAACCTCGATATCGGGCACATCCAAAGACCAAGCAATTCGGAGACCGTCATGACCGACGAAACGACAAAAACCGGACCTGACGCCACGGCGGCTGACACGTCAGCGGATTTCGCGCAAAACGCAGCGGAAACCGTCGATGCGGCAGAACCGTCTCAGCCAGATCCGGTTGAGCTGCTGAAGGCCGAGAACGGCGAACTGCGCGATCGCTACTTGCGCCTCGCTGCCGAGATGGACAACCTCCGTCGCCGCACCGAGCGCGATGTGAAGGATGCAAAGTCCTATTCCGTGGCAAGCTTTGCCCGCGACATGCTTTCGGTGGCAGATAATCTGCGCCGCACGCTGGATGCCATCCCGGCTGAAGCGCGCGCCGGCGCCGATGCCGGCCTGAAGACGCTGATCGAAGGTGTCGAGATGACCGAGCGTTCCATGCTGTCGGCTCTCGAGCGTCACGGCGTACGCCAGCTCGAACCGGTCGGACAGAAGTTCGATCCCAATTTCCATCAGGCTATGTTCGAAGTGCCTAATCCCGAGGTGCCGAACAACACGGTGGTCCAGGTCGTCCAGGCCGGTTTCGCCATTGGCGATCGCGTTCTGCGCCCGGCCATGGTCGGTGTCGCCAAGGGCGGCCCGAAGATCGTGGAAAATGCCGAGCAGGGTGCCAACAGCCCGCTGGATGAAAAAGACGCCTGATCCTTTTCAGGCGATGGCAAAAGAAATGAGCCGGATGATTTCAGATCATCCGGCTCTTATTTTTGCCTTGGTCCGATGCAATCCAATCCGTCAAAGCATGTCGCGCAAAAGTGGGCAGCGGTCTTGCGACAACGACGCACTTTAAGCGGCGTTCGATGCCTGCTCTTCGTTGAGGAATGCGTAAATGGCGGAGGCGGAATCGGTGGCGCGCAGCTTCGCGACCAGATCCTGGTCTCGCAAAACGCGGGCGATGCGGGAGAGTGCCTTCAAGTGGTCGGCGCCGGCGCCTTCCGGCGCGAGCAGCAGAAAGACGAGGTCGACGGGCTGGTCGTCCAGCGCCTCGAAATCGACAGGCGCTTCAAGGCGCGCGAAAATGCCGGCAATGGACTTGATGCTGGCAAGCTTGCCGTGCGGAATGGCGATGCCGTTGCCGACGCCGGTGGAGCCCAGGCGCTCTCGCTGCAGCACGACGTCGAAGATTTCACGCTCGGGCAGTCCGGTCAGCTTGGAGGCTTTGGCGGCCAACTCCTGAAGCAGTTGTTTTTTGGAATTTGCCTTCAAGGCGGGGATGATCGCATCTTGCTGTAGCAAATCTGCCAATGCCATTCTCTTTATCCTTCGTGTCGCCGAGAGCCGATGACGGGCAAGCGGCGGCCAGCTGCGATGATGCGCAGCCGCCGCTTATCTTCTATTCTCAGCCTTTGATATTGGCCGCGTCGATCCAGCCAATGTTACCGTCCTGTCGGCGGTAGACGATGTTCAAGTGTTCGTTGCCGGGGCTGCGGAACAGCAGCAGCGGCTCGTCGGTCATGTCGAGCGCCATCACGGCAGTCGCCACCGACATGGTCTTCAATTGCTTCGTGCTCTCTGCGACGATCGCCGGCGCGAAATCGGCAGGAATCTCCTCGTCGTCATCCGGAACGCCGTCCATGACGGTATAGGCGACTTCTGCCTGTCCGTTGACGTGGTTGCCGGCCTGATGGTCCTTGAGTTTGCGCTTGTAGCGGCGCAGGCGCTTTTCGATGCGCTCGGATGCTGCATCGAAAGCAAGCTGCGGGTCCATGGCTTCGCCGGCAGCATGCAACACGACGCCGCTATCGAGGTGAAGCTTGCAATCGGCCGCGAAGCGCGAACTGGACTTGTGTACAGTTACCTGACCTGAATACCCCCCGTCGAAGTACTTGGTCACGGCCATACCGATCTGGTCTTCTATCCGCTGGCGGAAGGAGTCACCAATTTCCATATGTTTACCGGAGACACGCACACTCATGGAGTTTCCCTTCTTGTAGTGGTTATTGCGCGTATCAGTTTACGCCAAGCCTCAAGCTCATCCAAGCACTTCACGCAGTCAAAGGCAAATTGCGTATATCGACCGCCTTTTGGATGGTGGGGATAAGTTTCATGGTCGTGCTGTCCTGCAGCGATTGCGGCGGGCTTCTAGCCTTGCCACATGGGAAAGTCAACTGCGTCTTAACCGGCCGTTAGGAGTTCAGCAGCCTGTGGTTGAAGGGCGTCAGCCATCAGAAACCAGAGACTTTGGCCAACGCCCGCTTTTCCCGGCGCCGTTGCACGGAGGAGGGAATGTTCATGGCTTCGCGGTACTTTGCAACCGTGCGGCGAGCAAGCTCTATCCCGCCCTTCTTCAGCGTATCGACGATATCGTCGTCGGACAGAACCGCATCCGGACTCTCGTTCGAGATCAGCAGGCGGATCTTGTGGCGCACGGCTTCCGCGGAGTGGCTGTCTCCGCCCTCGACCGCGCCGATCGAAACCGTGAAGAAATATTTGAGCTCGAACAGCCCGCGCGGCGTCAACATGTATTTGTTGGAGGTCACGCGGCTGACCGTCGACTCATGCATCTTGATGGCGTCCGCCACAGTTTTCAGGTTCAGCGGCCGCAGATGGTCGACGCCATGCAGCAGGAACGCGTCCTGTTGCCGCACGATCTCGCTTGCCACTTTCATGATCGTCTTGGCGCGCTGGTCCAGACTGCGGGTCAGCCAATTGGCGTTCTGCAGGCATTCCGACAGGAAGGCGTGGTCTTGGCTGGTCTTGGAGACGGAGGCGAAATAGGACTGGCTCACCAATACCCGCGGCAGCGCATCGGGATTGAGCTCCACCAGCCAGCTCCCGTCTGCGGAGGGGCGCACGACGATATCGGGCATGATCGCTTCCGATATGTCGGTCTCGAAGCCGCTGCCGGGCTTCGGATTGAGCTGGCGGATTTCCGCCATCATGTCGAGCAGGTCTTCCTCATCGACGCCGCAGAGCCGTTTCAGCGTGGCAAAATCGCGCCGAGCGAGCAGCTCGAGATTTTCGATCAGCCGCTCCATGGCGGGATCGAAGCGATCCTTCTGCCGGAGCTGGATCGCCAGGCATTCGCTGAGAGAACGGGCAAAGACGCCGGGCGGATCGAGTTGCTGCAGGGCCTCTAGCACGCGCTCGATGTCGGCAAGCGTCGCACCGAGGCGTTCGGCCGTCTCACCGAGCTCGCCGCGCAGATAGCCACAGTCGTCGAGCTGATCGACGAGGTGCTGGGCAATCAGCCGGTCGCCGATCGCGGGAAGCGAGAACGGGATCTGTCCGTTGAGATGGTCGCGCAGCGACACCTGACCGGCGACGAAATCGTCCAGATCGTAGCCTTCGCCGGCCTCGCCGCCGGGCATGGACTTCCACTGGCTGAGCAGCTCCGGCGCATCGGCACGCTGCGGGTTGCCGTCATCGGGAAAGACGTCGTTGAAGTTGGTATCGAGCTCGGCGCTCAGCCGGTCGGTATTGCCGGTATTGTCGCTCTCGTACCAATCGCTTGCGAGCTCGCCTGAACCGCGTTCGGCGCCATCCTCGCCATAGGCCTCTTCCGTGATCTCAAAGCGATCGTCCTTCGCTTCGCGATCGCCGCCACTGCCTATATCCTCGTCATTTGACGCAAATTCCAGCAGCGGATTCTTCTCGACTTCCTGGGCGATGAATTGGGTAAGCTCGAAATGGGTCATCTGCAGCAACTGGATGGATTGCATCAGTTGCGGTGTCATCACCAGGCTCTGGCTTTGGCGCAGGAAAAGATTGGCCGATAATGCCATGGCGGACGCGGGACTCCCCTTGAACTCCTCGGGAATCCGCGCCTTTGTCACTAAAATTCTCGCGAAATTCCAACTGGCCCAAAAATTGCTTTTTTATTGGATTTGGTCAAGCGGAACTGTGAAGCCGAAGTAAATTTCCGGCACGCGGTAGCATCCGCTAATATTGGCGGATGAGAGGATGGAATTTCAGCCTATCAGAGGCTGAAATTGTCACCCAGATACAGCTTGCGTACTTCAGGATTGCTGACGATATCGTTCGCCCGGCCGTGGGTCAGGACTTCGCCGGCATGGATGATATAGGCGCGGTCGATCAGGCCGAGCGTCTCGCGCACATTGTGGTCTGTGATCAACACGCCGATGCCGCGTGCCGTCAGGTGATGCACGAGGTTCTGAATGTCGGCGACCGAAATCGGGTCGACGCCGGCAAAAGGCTCGTCAAGCAGCATGAAGGTCGGGTCGGTCGCCAGTGCACGGGCGATTTCGAGGCGGCGCCGTTCACCGCCCGAAAGAGCGATCGCCGGCACGGTACGCAGATTGCGAATGTGGAATTCCTCCAGCAATTCGTCGATCTTGCGCTCCCGTTTCGTCTTGTCCCTTTCATGGACCTCGAGCACGGCGCGGATGTTTTCTTCGACGGTCAGTCCGCGGAAGATCGAAGCTTCCTGCGGCAGGTAGCCGACGCCAAGCCGCGCGCGGCGATACATCGGCATCGAGGTAACATTGTTGCCGTCGATCTCGATCGTACCTTCATCGACCGGCACCAGTCCGGTGATCATGTAGAAACAGGTCGTCTTGCCGGCGCCATTCGGCCCGAGCAGGCCGACTGCCTCGCCGCGGCGCACCACCAGCGAGACGCCGTTGACGACTCGTCGCCTGCCATAGGTCTTGGTGAGGCCACGGGCAATCAGCGTGCCCTTATAGCGTGCCTTGTCCGCGGCCGGTGCGCTGGATGCCGCGGAAGACGGCCCGGGCACGCCGGGCAAGGTGGAAGTGGTCGATGTCGTCACGAGGGGGCCAGTATCAGTTTTTCTTTTGTTGTTGTTGCTGCACTTGCTGCGACTTCGGATCGAGCTGAATCTGGACGCGGCCGCCACAGGAATCCAGCTGCGCTTCACCCGTTGCCATATGCACGGTGAGCTGGCAGCCGGTGAAAACGTTCGGTCCGTCAGTCAGAACCACCTTCTTGCCCTTGAGGACCGCTAGCTGGTTGGCCATGTCGAAGGAACCGTCCTCCGCCGTCGCCGTCTGCGTGCCCGAAACGAGGTAGACCTTGTCGGTTACCAGGATGTGGTCGATGTTGGCATCGCCGGAAACGAGGGACTGGTTCTGCTCCTTGGCGGCCTTGGCAACGGGATTTTCTTCCGCCGGCTTGGCATTGGCATCGCCCGGTTGCTTCTTCTTGTAGAAGACCGTCATCTTGCCAGCCTGCATGGTCGTGGTGCCCTGGACCACCTTGACGTTGCCGGTGAACACGGCCTGGCTCTCCTGGTCGTGGATCTCGAGCTTGTCGCTTTCGATCTGGATCGGCTGATCCTTGGAGAGGGCAAGACCCGGCATCGAGCTGGTCGTCGACTGCGCGCCGGCCTCAGCTGCGGCGAAGAAGGCGACTGCGCCAAAAGCACAGAGAAGGCCCGCCTTGCGCAGGCCGGAATTGAAAATTGAATTAGGCCAATACTTTATCATGAACCGCCCGGCTTCTGTTGGCTATCTGAATTATGGAGAGCGGCAGGTTCGATGTTCATCCGAACCTGCCCGTCGAATTCGATTACGCTTCCCTTATCCGTCATCTTGAGCGAACGCGCAACAACCGACATACCACCGCGGGTGATCGCGACCTCGTCCTGGCTGGAAAGGTCGCCCTTCTTCACATCCAGGAACGCGGTCTTGAATTCGGCGTGCAGGCCGTTGTCCATAATGATGGTGAAGGGCTCGGTCAGCTTCAGCGTGTCGGCCTGGCGGTCGAAATCCGCGCTCCTGGCCGTAACATGTGCGATCACATCCGTATTGACCGGCATCGATGCCTTGATGGTCTTGAGCGTGATCATATTGGGGTTTTTGATATCCTGCAGCGCCTTTTCGGCAAGCAGCGAGTAGTTGATGCCATCCTTGTTGCGGCCGGCAATGGCCGGGCGTTCCATGACGACCTTGCCATCCTCGATCTTGGCGCCTTCGATCTGGATGTTTGCCGGCAGATAGGCGCGGATGACGGAGACGGCAATAAAGAGGAGCGAGATGATGATGGCGGCAAGCGGCAGCAGCACCCTGAGCCGCTTTACGCGGTTAGAGTGGAACATCGCGTCTTTATACGCGTTCCGGTCCGGCGCCGAGCGTATTGCCTCGCCGGGGGGCTCGATCGTATTGAGCATGCAACAGGTCCGTCTTTTATGATCCGGAGAACCGCATTCACGCTATGCGAGGCTGTGCCAAAAAGCCTATCGGATCGTTTCGCATTATTGCACTGGCTTGCCAATATGGATTTTTTTCTGCGGTGGGCGAATTTTAGCAGAAAAAATATGCCATAAGCCGGTTTCATCAGGTCGGGCGATGTCCTATCTGATGAACCAGCAGAGCGACGTCCCGCCGACGACATCGAAAACGGGAAACGCTTTTCTCTAAGGATTGTGCCCGTTTCAAGGTGTCATACATCCGGTTTGTAGCGCTTTCAATTTGTTGCAGGGAGAAATAAGGCGTGATGGACAGTTCTGCAATCGCGGATCGGCGACAATTGCGCCGCAAGCTTGGTTTCTGGCGCATTGTTGCCGTTTTGCTCCTCGTGGGACTGGGTTTTGCGCTTTACCGCTTTTTTGCCGCCGACCTGCCGGATGCGCGCGGTCCGCAAATCGCCCGCGTCACCATCTCCGGGCTCATTCAGGACGATCCGGAACTCCTGGAGCGGCTGAAGAAAATCCGCGATAACGACCAGGTCAAGGCGCTGATCGTCTCGATCTCGTCGACTGGCGGAACGACCTATGGCGGCGAGCGCATCTTCAAGGCAATCCGCGCCGTTGCCGCCAAGAAGCCGGTGGTCTCGGACATTCGTACCGTCGCAGCCTCGGCCGGCTACATGATCGCGACAGCCGGCGACGATATCGTTGCGGGCGATACTTCCATCACCGGGTCGATCGGCGTCATCTTCCAGTATCCGCAGGTCAAGGACCTGCTCGACAAGGTCGGCGTGTCCCTCGATGAGATCAAGTCGGCGCCATTGAAGGCGGAGCCATCGCCCTTCCATCCGGCCAGCGAAGACGCCAAGAACATGATCCGCAACATGGTCATGGACAGCTACGGCTGGTTCGTCGATCTGGTCGCGGATCGCCGTAAGCTTTCGCGCGACGAGGTGCTGAAGCTTGCTGACGGCAGCATCTTCACCGGTCGCCAGGCGTTGCAGAACAAGCTGATCGACACGCTCGGCGGCGAGGACGAAATCCTTGCCTATCTCGAAACGCGCAAGGTCAAGAAGGACCTGCCGATCGTCGATTGGAAGCGGGAAGACAAAACTTCGTCCTTCTTTTGGCCGGGTGCCGCTTCCTGGTTGCTAAATCGTCTCGGTTATGATGATTTTATTAAAGGAGAGAGTCTCCAGAAAATCATGACCGATAAGTTGTTTCTTGACGGCCTGCTTTCTGTTTGGCAGGGTGCAGCCAATTGATAAATCAATGATTTAAGGGGATAGCTGTGATCAAGTCGGAACTGGTGCAGATTGTTGCCGCCCGCAACCCGCATCTCTATCACCGCGACGTCGAAAATATCGTCAATGCTGTCTTGGATGAGATCACCGATGCGCTCGCTGCGGGAAACCGGGTTGAGCTTCGCGGCTTCGGCGCTTTTTCCGTCAAGAACCGACCTTCACGCTCTGGCCGCAACCCGCGCACGGGCGATACGGTCTTCGTCGAAGAAAAATGGGTGCCCTTCTTCAAGACGGGCAAGGAATTGCGCGAGCGCCTGAATCCGGGCGCCGGCGACGACGAGGAAGACGACAACTGATCGGGCCATTCCGGCCGAATTTCCCCAAAAGCTCCGACGGAAATAGTTGTCGGACATGATTGTGCCGCGACGCGGTGGCACTTGAATTCAGCCGCCTCTTTTCTATTCTGCGGCTGAAGGTGGCTTGGGTGCGGGGCATCTATGGCTGCGGATAAAGGAGCTGCGCAATGGCCAAGAAGATCGTCAATCTGCTGATATTGCTGCCGCTCGGCATCATCCTCATCATATTCTGCGTCGCCAACAGGCAATCCGTGACATTGGCCCTCAATCCGTTCCGGCCGGAAGATCAGGTGCTGTCGCTGAATGCGCCCCTGTTCGTGCTGTTGTTTGTGGCGCTGATCCTCGGCATGATCGTCGGGGCCGCAGTCACTTGGTTCAATCAGGGAAAGCACCGCAAGCGTGCCCGCAATCAATCGCGGGAAGCGGTACGCTGGCAGGCCGAGGCCGACAAGCATCGCACGCGCGCCGAAGAGATTGCCGGGCAGCTGCCGTCAAAGTGAGGCAATGTCGCCGAGCCGCATCTCTTTATAGTCGCCCTCGGGCGAAGCGCCATCGCCGATGATCTCGAAGCCGAGCATCCTGTAAAAGGCCATGGCGCGGATGTTTTTGACCAGGCATTTCAGCCGGTAGCGGCGCTGAGGCCATTCCGGCAGTCCGGCAAGCAGGGCCTTGCCGGCACCGCGGCCCTGGAAGGTCGGCAGGATATAGAGCATGTGGATGAAGTCGTCCGGCTCCCAAATCGCCGCAAAACCGGCAATCTCACCACGTCCATCTTCGCAAACGAACAGGCGTTCGCCATTCGTATGGGTGGCGAAGTCTTCCAGGGTGAAGCGGCCGGGATCGACCCAGAGGAATGTCTCGCGACGGACACGAAGATAAATCTCCGCGAGTTTCTGCATATCCTGTTCGCGTGCAGGCCGGATGGCCCAGGTCTGAAATCTCGATGTCATGATCGACTATATGGGCGCCAAATGTGCGCTCGGCAATCAGGCGCTCGGCTGGCCGTTGATCGCCGCGGTGAAATCGGCGAAAAACTGCTGCGCCAGCTTCTTGGCGCTCGAATCCACCAGCCGCGAGCCGAGCTGCGCGATCTTGCCGCCGACCTGCGCTTTCGCTTCATATTGCAGGATCGTCTCGTTGCCGTCTTCCTTCAGCACGACGTCCGCCCCACCCTTGGCGAAACCGGCAATGCCGCCCTTTCCTTCGCCCGATATCGTGTAGCTTTCCGGCGCGTTGATGTTCGAGAGTTTGACCTCGCCGTTGAAGGAGGCGGAAACCGGACCGATCTTCAATTTCACGGTCGCGGTCAGCTCCGTCGGAGAAATCCGCTCCAGGCTTTGACAGCCGGGGATACATTGCTTGAGGATCTCGGGATCGTTAAGTGCCGCCCACACCGCGTCCCTGGGTGCTGCGATGCGCTCTTCGCCGGTCATGTCCATGCGCGATCCTCCCGATTGCGACATTTTGTGCATGGATCATCGCAGATCGGAAAGCGCTTTGCCAAGTGGCGGCCAGATGCTATTTGCACGCACATATCAATTTTGAGACAAGCATGGTGAAACATAGGGAAAACCGGCCCGGCCAGAAAACCGCGGGCGGTCTCGGGGCAAAGCCCCGGCGTGACATGCCCGGCAAGCCGCCGGCAAAGCCCGCGCATGCCTCAAGGCCAGCCAAGCCTTCGCGCGATCAAGGCGAGCATATGGCCGAGCCGCGTGCCGCCGCACCAGCAGCTGCCGCGCCCGAACGCCCGCTGATTGCCCGAACCGGCGAGCGGCCGGCGGAGCGCGTGCCCGTGATCCTTGAATCGCTGGGCGCCGGGGATTTTCATCTTATCGACAGCGGCAATGGGCTGAAGCTCGAGCAATACGGTCCCTATCGCATCGTCCGGCCGGAAGCGCAGGCGCTGTGGCCGCCGTCGCTTGCCGCGCATGTCTGGGACAATGCAGACGCCGTCTTCACCGGCGATACGGATGAGGATGGCATGGGCCGCTGGCGCTTCCCTCGTGAAGCGCTTGGCGAGACCTGGCCGCTGCAACTGCTCGGCGTCGATTTTCTCGGCCGCTTCACCGCGTTCCGCCATGTCGGCGTCTTCCCGGAGCAGATCGTGCACTGGGCCTGGATGAAGGAGCAGGTCGAGGCGGCGAAAAGGCCGCTGAAGGTCCTGAACCTCTTCGGTTATACCGGCGTCGCGTCGCTGGTGGCGGCCGCCGCCGGCGCGGAAGTGACCCATGTCGATGCCTCCAAGAAGGCAATCGGCTGGGCACGAGAAAACCAGGCCTTGGGCCGCATGGAAAAGCTGCCGATCCGCTGGATCTGCGAGGATGCGATGAAGTTCATCCTGCGCGAGGAGCGGCGCGGCAACAAATACGATATCATCCTCACCGACCCGCCAAAGTTCGGCCGTGGCCCGAACGGCGAAGTTTGGCACCTGTTCGAACACCTGCCGCTCATGCTGGATATCTGCCGCGAGATTCTGTCGCCGAAGGCGCTCGGCCTAGTGCTGACGGCCTATTCGATCCGCGCCAGCTTCTATTCGATCCATGAGCTGATGCGCGAGACGATGCGCGGCGCCGGCGGCGTGGTCGAATCCGGCGAGCTCGTGATCCGCGAGGCCGGCCTTGATGGCCACACGCCGGGCAGGGCGCTTTCCACCTCTCTCTTCAGCCGCTGGGTGCCGAAATGAACCAGGATTTCCGTAATGACGGCCCGCGCAAGGTCGGACAGGTCAAGGAGGTCACCTCGCTTGCCAATCCGATCGTCAAGGATATCAAGGCGCTGACGGTCAAGAAGTCCCGCGAGGAAAGCGGCGCCTTCCTGGCCGAGGGCCTGAAGCTCGTCATCGACGCGCTCGAGCTCGGCTGGACGATCCGCACGCTGGTCTATGCCAAGGCCGCCAAGGGCAAGCCGCTCGTCGAGCAGGTCGCCGCCAAGACGGTGGCAGCCGGTGGGCTGGTGCTTGAGGTCAGCGAAAAGGTCATCGGCTCGATCACCCGCCGCGACAATCCGCAGATGGTGGTCGGCGTCTTCGAGCAGCGCTGGCGGCCGCTTCGGGACGTCAAGCCGGCGACTGGCGAGACCTGGGTGGCGCTCGACCGCGTGCGCGATCCCGGCAATCTCGGCACCATCATCCGCACCGCCGATGCGGCCGGCGCTTCCGGCGTCATCCTTGTCGGTGAGACCACAGATCCTTTTTCGCTGGAAACCGTGCGCGCCACCATGGGCTCGGTCTTCGCCGTTCCCGTCGTCAAGGCGACGCCGGAGGAGTTTCTGGCCTGGAAAAAGAAGGCTGACGTCTCTGTCGTCGCCACCCATCTGGCCGGCGCTGTTGATTACCGCACCATCGATTACAAGAAGAAGCCGGTCGTCATCCTGATGGGCAACGAGCAATCCGGCCTGCCGGATGCCCTGGCGAAAGAGGCCGATGCACTTGCCCGCATTCCGCAGGCCGGCCGCGCCGACAGCCTCAATCTGGCGGTTGCCACAGCAGTCATGCTGTTCGAGGCCCGCCGCCATATCCTGACACTCACCTGATCCTGACATTTACCTGGCGAGACCCGATGACCGAAAGCGAGACCCACGAACAGCCGACTGCAAAGCCAGCCCTGTTTTCGCGGCCCCTGCCGATCCTGATTTTCATCGTGGTTGCCGTGGTTCTCGATCAGGCTATCAAGATCATGGTCGATCACTGGTTGCCGCTGCAGGAGATGGTGCCGGTCATTCCGATGCTGGCGCTCTATCGCACCTACAATCTCGGCGTGGCCTTTTCGATGCTCTCGGGCATGGATGGCTGGTTCATCGTCGGCATGCGGCTCGTCATCGTCGTCTTCGTGCTGTGGCTCTGGCGGCGCACGCCCGATCATCGCTGGCTCGCGCATATGGGCTTTGCTTTGATCATTGCCGGCGCCCTCGGCAATCTGCTCGACCGTTTTCTCTATGGCCACGTGATCGATTACATCCTCTTCCATACGCAGACATGGTCGTTCGCCGTTTTCAATCTTGCCGACAGTTTCATCACTGTCGGTGCGGGCTGCGTCATTCTTGACGAGCTTCTGATGCCGAAAAAGGCAAAAGCTTAAAATTCTAGCGAATCCCTGAAGGCATCAGGAAGAATGCTCATGTTAGCCAGACTGCATGAGCACTCTGGCAGATCTGCAGGAAAAGCTTGCTGCGGCGGCAGTTCGCGGCCAAACGGGACCGATCGAAGGGCCGGCCGCAGACGAGTCGTTGCTTGCCAAATCGACCGTATCGCATGAGGCAGGCCAGCAATCGGCGCCGCCCGCGCGAGGCCGGTGGTTGCAAGGCCACTGGCTGAATGGTGGCGGTCTGGTGGTGGGCGCGGCTTTTCTCGTGATCGGCTTTGCTGCAGGTCCATTGGTGCTTGTAGGCTTTCTTGGCCTCGCAGCCCTTGCGCTCGCAGCTGCCGGCATCGTCAAAACCCGAAACGCCGCCCGCAAGCCCGAGATTGCCGCCGTCGATTTCAGCGAGAGCGATCACGATCGCCTATGGGAGCACAAGGAAAGCACCAGCCTCCTTGCAACTGTCCACGATGCGCTCGGCGACATCGCGGTCACGCGCAGTATCGACCGCCGGATTCTGCACGCCAACGCCACTTTCAGCAGATTGACCGGCAGATCGCAACCGGAAGGCCTGACGCTGGAAGAGGCCGGCCTCGTATTCCGCGCCGTCACCGATGCGAAGCATCAGGATGCGGAAATTGCGACACCCGAGGGCCGGCGCATCTTTGCCTGGCACGATGTCATGTTCCGCGATGCGACGACCGGGCAATTATGCATACAGAGTATCGCCCGCGACGTGACGGAGGAGCGGCAGACCGCCCGCCTGCGCGAAGATGCCAGGCTGAAGGCCGAGTATAACAGCGCCGCCAAATCGCGCCTGCTTGCCACCGTCAGCCATGAGATCCGCACGCCGCTGTCGGGCATTCTCGGCATGAACCATCTGCTTGCTCAGACGCCCTTGACCCTCGAGCAGGCAAATTACCTGACCGGCATTCGCCAGTCGGGTCATGCGCTTGTGCAGCTGGTCGAAGATCTCCTCGATTTCTCCACGATCGAAGTTGGTCGCTTCCAGTTGCATCCGCGCCAGGAGGCTTTGCGGCCGCTGCTGGAAGGCGTTATCGAGATGCTCGCCCATCGCGCCCATGAAAAGGGCATTGAAATCGCCGCGAGCGTTGCGGCCGATGTTCCCGAGAGCATGGAATTCGATCCCGCACGTTTGCGCCAGATCCTGTTCAACGTGATTGGCAATGCGGTGAAGTTCACCCAGACCGGCGGCGTTCTTGTGCGCGTCGATCTCGAGGAGCGGAACCTGACGATATCGGTGCGGGATAGCGGTCCCGGCATGACCGAGGAAGAGCAGGCCCGCGTCTTCGGCGAGTTCGAGCAGGCCGGTACAACGGTGGAAAGAAGCGCCGGCACCGGCCTTGGCCTTGCCATCTCGGCGCGCATCCTGCGTGAATTCGGCGGCGGGCTCAGCGTTGCCAGCGAGCGCGGCAAGGGCAGCGAGTTCGTCATCTCCTTCCCGGTTGGCCTGATTGCCGGGGAGGACGGATACGATCGGCGCAATACCATGCTCAGGGGATCCCGTATCCTGCTGCTGGCTCCCGAAGGGGCGGCAAGCACGGCCATCAAGCGAACCATCCAGACCCTTGGCGGCCATTGCAGGCTGATCGGCCCCGGCGACATGGATGACCTGCTGCCTTCGTTCCCGATGGGAGAGGGTGGGGTCTGGACGGATCTGATCGTCGATCATCGCATGGCACCCTGGTATTTCAGCGAGGGAAATGCTCTTGCGGTGCCGCGGCTGCGCAAGATCTTCCTGGTCAATCCCGAGGAGCGCAACACCCATCCGCTCGACCTTTTCGATGCCTGGCTCATTCGGCCGCTACGCGAGCAATCGCTGATCGATGTGCTGAGAGGCCGCATGCGCGGCATGGAAAAACGCGAAGCCTTGATCGAGGCCGTCTCCGAGATCGGCATCACGACGCCCGAGTCGGAAGACCGCGCGCTCGATATTCTGCTGGGTGAGGACGACCCGGTCAACGCGATGCTGGTTCGGGCCATGCTCTCCAAGGCTGGTCACAGGGTTCGCCTGGTCGAGGATTTCGATGGCCTTCGAGCCCGCACCGAAGATGCCGAAGTGCGGCCGGAGGTGCTGGTGACGGATTTCAACATGCCGGGTGGTACGGGCGCAGCTGTGCTTGCGCAGTTGCGAGCTCATGAGCGCAGGCAGGGCCTGCCGCCGCTTCCGATCATCGTACTGACCGCAGATAGCCGCGATTCGATCCGCCGTCAGGCGCTTCTGGCCGGGGCCGATGCCGTCATCGTCAAGCCGGTCGATCCCGAAAAGCTGGCGGCTGCGCTACGTGGTCTGTCGAGGTCCGTCTTCGAACGCGCGTAGAAACTATTCCCGATCTGCGGATGAAAATTGCAAAGCCGGCTCATCAATGTCCGATAGAGGTCGGCGATATGGCTCAACTTACGGCAATTGCTGTTGCTAAGTTGGGGACGGCGTGTCCATTCGAAAAATTGCAATGGGCACGGTTCTTGCTTTTAGCGAAGCTGCGTGTCACTTTCCTGTCGCACGAATTTGGTTTATGGCGCTATATCGGCCCGCAGGGGGAGAATCGCCATGTCCATCGAAATCTTGAATCGCGAAGCTCAGGGCGAAATGGTTCAGTCTTCAAAGGCAACGGTTGAGCCGGTTGCCAGCGATGTGCTCGGACGCATCGGAAATCTCGAAACGCGCCTTGCTCGCACGGCGCGCGAAATCGATGCCGCTCAGGCTGTACGCTACCGCGTTTTCGTCGAGGAGATGAACGCGCAATTGCCGGCCGACGCCATGCGCCGTCAGCGTGATGTCGACAGCTGGGACGACATTTGCGACCATCTTCTGGTGCTGGACCGTTCGCTCGAAGGCGATCCGGAAGACCAGATCGTCGGGACCTATCGCCTGTTGCGTCAGGAAGTGGCCATGGCGAACGGTGGCTTCTATTCCTCATCGGAATTCGACATCGACGCGCTGCTTGCCCGCCATCCCGACAAGCGCTTCATGGAACTCGGCCGCTCCTGCGTGCTGCCTGACTACCGCAACAAGCGTACGGTCGAGCTGCTGTGGCAGGGCAATTGGGCCTATGCGCTGAAGCACGGCATGGGCGCGATGATCGGTTGCGCCTCTTTCCCGGGCGTCCTGCCGGAACAGCACGCGCTGGCTCTGTCCTTCCTCTATCACAACGTCGTTGCCAAGGACGAGTGGACTGTCGGTGCCTTGCCGTCACTTGCCCGCAACATGGACTTGATGCCGGTCGAGGCCGTCAATCCGAAGAAGGCACTGATGGCGATGCCGCCCTTGATCAAGGGCTATCTGCGTCTCGGCGCCATGGTCGGCTCGACTGCCGTCGTCGATCAGGCCTTCAACACGACGGACGTTCTGATCGTTCTACCGATCGCCAGCATTTCCAACCGCTACGTGAATTATTACGGTGCGGATGCCGGTCGCTTCGCCAGCTGACGGATATAGCGCAATTCCAGGAAAAGTGCGTGGCGGTTTTCCGTCCGGAATTGCGTGAAAACAAAGAGATAGAACGGTTCGGAGCTTCCGTGAAAAGCTGAGCCGCTCTAAGGGATCGCAAAGATATCGATCGCATCGGTGATACCGCGCAGCGCGACATGATGCGATTGCGGTGTGAGGCCACGTCTTGTCATCAGTTCGGCGGCGCGGGGGTGATCGAGCACCGAGCTGGTTGCGAATATTTCGCGCGACGTGGCGAGATGCTGGACGCGGGACGCGATATTGACCGTTTGCCCGAAATAATCCTGCCGTTCGTTCAGGCTCACGGCGATACACGGCCCCTCGTGGATGCCGATTTTCAGAAGAAGATCGTCGTTGCCTCGCTCACTGTTGAGGCTGAGCATGGCCTCGCGCATCCGCATCGCCGCAATCAGCGCCCGGTCCGGCGTCGGGAAGGTGGCCATGACGGCATCGCCGATGGTCTTGACGACCGCACCCGCCTCCGCCGCTACGATTTCATGCAGGATGCCGAAATGGGTTTTGACCAGATCGAAGGCCGCGAGATCGCCGACCCTTTCGTATAATTCTGTCGAACCCCGCAGATCGGTGAACAGAAATGTGAGGCTGGTGATTTTCAGCCGCTGGTCGATGTCGATCGTGTCCGTCCGGTAGATATCGCGAAAGGTCTGGTTGGAGAGCAGCTGCTTGGCGGTCAGGAATGGTCGGCGTTGTCCGAGTAGCGTGTGAAGAGCTTCGTTGGCTAGGCAGATCGATGGCAGAACACGAAGGTCCGTGTGGTTCTCCATTTGAACGCGCAAGGGGCCGGGCCGCAATTCGATGGCCTCGCTGTGTCGGTGCATGCGATCGAAAACGAGCGAGAGAGCTTGTCGCTCCTTCGATGGCTCCCCCTTCACGTCGAGGAATTGCGCCGCATGCGTGACGGGCTCGAAGATGATGGTAAATTCCGCCGGCAATTGAAGCGATATGACCGCTTTCTCGCCGGGCGGCAGTTCCAGGGATTCCAGGACGAATTGATCCACCTTCTCTTCGTAGCCTTCGTCGGGAAGGTCGATACCCGAGCCCCAATAGATCTGCCGGAAATATTCGAGCGGCGGCAGGTCGTGCGGATTGTGCGCTTCGATATGGCGCACGCGTGGGCTGACCGTGAAGGTGACTTCGACCATCTCGTCGAGTGTCGGCTCGTAACCGGCTGCGCAAAGCGTGCAGGTATAGGTCTCGCTCTGCACCGTTTTCAGTGAGGTATTGGCATCCAACACGCCACCGCAGCCAGGGCAAAGAACATTCCACGACATCTCGAACAGGCCAAGGCGCGCGGCGTGCAGGAAAGCGTTGACTGTCTGCTCTTCCTCAAAGCCATGGCTTGCCGCGAAGGCAAGCGCATTCACACGGTTGAGCTTGCGGTCGGGTGCCTCAAGGACGAGCCGCTCGATAGCATCGACGATGTCAGGCCGCGCGGAATGGCGCAGCACCCCAAACAGGACCTGGGCTTCACTCATCCCTTGAGTTTACACCCAATTGACGCGGCAGCCCATTACCTTTGTTCGGTCGCGGGCTCCGCCTTCAGGCGTAGTGATCAGGACCCCGCACCATAGGCCGCGATGGCGGCCATGTTGACGATATCGGAATCCTTGGCGCCCATCGAGGTGATCTGCACCGGCTTGTCGAGGCCGACGAGCAGCGGCCCGATCACCGTGGAGCCGCCAAGCTCCTGCAGCATCTTGGTGGAGATCGCCGCCGAGTGGAATGCGGGCATGACGAGTACATTTGCCGGTCCGGACAGCCGCGAGAAGGGATAGAGGCTCTCCATGATCTTGCGGTTGAGCGCCACATCGGCTGCCATTTCGCCATCGAACTCGAAGTTCAAATGGCGCTTGTCGAGGATGCTGACGGCTTCGCGCACCCGCTCCGAGCGTTCGCCGGAGGGGTGGCCGAAGGTGGAGTAGGCGAGCATGGCGACGCGCGGCTCGTAACCCATGCGGCGGGCAAAGCCGGCGGCTTCCTCGGCGATATCGGCGAGTTCTTCGGAGGTCGGCATGTCATGCACGGCGGTATCGGCAACGAAGACGGTCCGTCCGCGTGCAAGCACGATCGATATGCCGATGACCCGATGCCCCGGCTTGGCGTCGATGCAGCGGCGCACGTCGCCGAGCGCCGTCGAGTAGTTGCGGGTAACGCCCGTCACCATGCCATCCGCGTCGCCCAGCGCCACCATGCAGGCGGCGAAGTGATTGCGGTCGTTATGGATCAGGCGCGTCACGTCGCGATGCAGGTAGCCCTGGCGCTGCAGGCGGGCATAGAGGTAGTCGATATAGGCATCGCCCCGCTTCGAGATGCGGGCGTTGACGATCTCGAGACCCGGGCGATTGAGATCGATGCCAGCACGCTCGGCCGTGGCTTCGATCAGATCCTCGCGGCCGAGCAGGATGGCCGTGCCAAGCCCCTGATTGGCGTAGGAGAGGGCTGCGCGCATGACCTGTTCTTCTTCCGCCTCGGCAAAGACGATGCGCTTCTGATGCCGGCGCACGCGCTCATAGAGCTGTGCCAGCGTCGAGGCGATCGGATCGCGCCGGGCTGAGAGTTCGCGCGCATACGCGGCCATGTCGGGCATCTCGCGGCGTGCGACGCCGCTTTCGATCGCCGCCTTGGCGACAGCCACCGGAATGGCCGAGATGAGCCGCGGGTCAAACGGCACGGGGATGATATACTGCGCACCAAAGCGCGGTCTTGCGCCCTGATAGGCGGCGACGACATCATCGGGCACGTCCTCACGCGCCAGGCTCGCCAGCGCGTTGACGGCAGCGATTTTCATCTCGTCATTGATGGTGGTGGCGCGCACGTCGAGCGCGCCGCGGAAGATGTAAGGGAAACCGAGGACGTTGTTGACCTGGTTCGGATAGTCCGAGCGCCCGGTCGCCATGATGGCGTCGTCGCGGATGCGGGCGACTTCCTCCGGCGTGATTTCCGGATCGGGGTTGGCCATGGCGAAGATGATCGGCTTGTCCGCCAAGGAGCGGATCATGTCTTCCGAGAAGGCATCCTTCTGCGACAGGCCGAATACGACATCGGCGCCCTTCATCGCTTCGGCCAGCGTGCGCTTGTCTGTCTTGACCGCATGCGCCGACTTCCACTGGTTCATGCCTTCGCTGCGGCCCTGGTAGATCACGCCCTTGGTATCGCAAAGGACGATGTTTTCCGGGTTGAAGCCCATGGCCTTGATCAGTTCGATGCAGGCGATGGCCGCAGCACCTGCGCCGTTGCAGACCAGCTTGGTGGTCTTGAGGTCGCGGCCGGTCAGCTCCAGCGCATTGATGAGGCCGGCGGCGGCGATGATGGCGGTGCCATGCTGGTCGTCATGGAAGACGGGAATATCCATCAGCTCGCGCAGCCGCTGTTCGATGATGAAGCAGTCCGGAGCCTTGATGTCTTCCAGATTGATGCCGCCGAAGGAGGGGCCGAGATAGCGCACGCAATTGATGAATTCATCGACATTCTCGGTGTCGATCTCAAGGTCGATCGAATCGACGTCGGCGAAGCGCTTGAAGAGGACCGATTTGCCTTCCATGACCGGCTTGGAGGCGAGAGCCCCGAGATTGCCGAGGCCGAGAATGGCCGTGCCGTTGGAGATGACGGCGACCATGTTGCCGCGCGATGTATAATCATAGGCGGTAGCCGGATCGGCCGCGATCGCCTTCACGGGAACGGCGACGCCTGGCGAATAGGCAAGGGAAAGATCGCGCTGGGTCGCCATCGGCTTGGTCGGGTTGATCTCAAGCTTGCCGGGGCGGCCGTTTTTGTGGAAGTCCAGTGCTTCCTGATCGGTGATCCCCGTTCCCGGACGCGACTTGCTCTTGCTGTCTGCCATTGTTCCTCCAAACCTCCTGTGGGCGACCGGTCCCTCTTGCCCGATAGCTGTTGTCTTCTATAGCGGCGCGCGGGTAGGGTGGCACCTCATTTTTTTGGAAAAACTGCACCTCCGTGAACGAACGTATTAACGCCAGCATCGATGCCTTCTCGGCCGCCGAGCTTGCCTCGGAGGAAAGCCGCGCCTCGGCCACTCCGATGATGGAGCAATATATCGAGATCAAAGCGAACAATCCGGGTTCGCTGCTGTTCTACCGCATGGGCGACTTCTACGAACTGTTCTTCGAAGACGCCATCGATGCTTCGCGCGCCCTCGGCATCACGCTGACGAAGCGCGGCCAGCACATGGGGCAGGATATCCCCATGTGCGGCGTGCCCGTTCATGCCGCCGATGACTATCTGCAGAAGCTGATCGCGCTTGGCTTCCGCGTCGCCGTGTGCGAGCAGGTGGAAGATCCGGCCGAAGCCAAGAAGCGCGGCGGCAAATCGGTGGTGCGCCGCGACGTCGTGCGCCTGGTGACGCCGGGCACGATCACCGAGGAAAAGCTGCTCTCGCCTTCGGAATCCAACTATCTGATGGCTCTCACCCGCATTCGCGGCGGTGCCGAGCCGCAGCTGGCGCTCGCCTGGATCGATATCTCAACAGGTGTCTTTCGCCTTGCCGAGACGGAAGCTTCGCGATTGCTCGCCGATATCCTGCGTATCGATCCGAGAGAGCTGATCCTGCCGGATACGATGTTCCATGATCCGGAATTGAAGCCGGTCTTTGATATCCTTGGCCGCACGGCGGTTCCTCAGCCGGCCGTGCTGTTCGACAGCGCCAGCGCCGAGGGACGCATCACCCGCTATTTCGGCGTCTCGACGCTGGATGGTTTCGGCACCTTCAGCCGCGCCGAACTGGCCGCCGCCGCCGCCGCCATCGCCTATGTCGAGAAGACCCAGCTTGCCGAGCGTCCGCCGCTCGGCCTGCCGGAGCGCGAAAGCGGCGCCTCGACTCTCTTCATCGACCCCGCCACCCGCGCCAATCTCGAGCTGGTGCGCACGCTCTCCGGCGATCGCAACGGTTCGCTGCTGAAAGCGATCGATCGCACTGTGACCGGCGGTGGAGCCCGGCTTCTTGCCGAAAGGCTGATGTCGCCGTTGACCGACCCCCAGCGCATCAACGAGCGGCTGCATTCGATCGGCTTCCTGGCTGACGAGCCGTCGCTTTCAAGCGACCTGCGCGCGGCGCTGAAGCATGTGCCTGACATGCCGCGTGCCCTGTCACGCCTGGCGCTCGACCGTGGCGGGCCGCGCGATCTCTGGGCGATCCGCCAAGGGCTGGCGGCTGCGACTGATGTTGCACGCATGCTCGGCGCAGCACTTCTGCCGGAGGAGCTGAAGGCCGCACTCGCCGGACTCAGCGCCTTGCCTGCCGATCTCGAAGCGGTGCTTGCGGCTACCCTTGCCGATGAGTTGCCGCTGCTGAAGCGCGATGGCGGTTTCCTGAGGGAAGGGGCGAATACCGAGCTGGACGAAGTGCGGGCATTGCGCGACCAGTCCCGCCGCGTCATCGCCGGCCTGCAGCTGCAATATGCCGAGGAAACCGGCATCAAGTCGCTGAAGATCAAGCACAACAATGTGCTCGGTTATTTCATCGAGGTTACCGCCGGCAACGCCGGCCCGATGACCGATACGAGCGAGGCCAAGGCGCGTTTCATCCATCGTCAGACCATGGCGAACGCCATGCGGTTTACCACGACCGAACTTGCCGATCTCGAAAGCCGCATCGCCAATGCCGCCGACAAGGCGCTGGCGATTGAGCTGGAGGCCTTCGACCGCATGGTCGCAGCTGTGGTCGCCGCTGCCGAAGCGATCAAGGCCGGCGCCCGTGCGCTGTCGGTGATCGATGTCGCCGCTGGGCTTGCCCTGCTTGCCGAGGAGCAGGCCTATTGCCGGCCTGTCGTCGATGGCAGCCGCATGTTCGCCATCGAAGGCGGCCGCCATCCGGTCGTCGAACAGGCGCTGCGCCGTCAGGCGGGTGGCCCGTTTGTCGCCAACAATTGCGATCTCTCGCCGAAGTCCGACGGCAAGGACGGCGCCATCTGGCTACTGACCGGCCCGAACATGGGCGGTAAGTCCACCTTCCTGCGCCAGAACGCGCTGATCGCCATCCTCGCGCAGATGGGCTCCTTCGTGCCTGCCGCGTCAGCCCATATCGGCATCGTCGACCGGCTCTTCTCGCGCGTCGGCGCTTCCGACGATCTGGCGCGGGGACGTTCGACCTTCATGGTCGAGATGGTCGAGACGGCGGCGATCCTCAATCAGGCGACAGAGCGTTCCCTCGTCATCCTCGATGAGATCGGTCGCGGTACCGCGACCTTCGACGGCCTTTCCATCGCCTGGGCCGCCGTCGAGCATCTGCACGAAGCCAACCGATGCCGCGGCCTCTTTGCCACGCATTTCCATGAGCTGACCGTCCTGTCGGAAAAGCTTGGCCGGCTCTCCAATGCCACCATGCGCGTCAAGGAATGGGATGGCGACGTCATCTTCCTGCATGAGGTCGGGCCGGGGGCTGCCGATCGTTCCTATGGTATCCAGGTCGCGCGTCTCGCCGGCCTTCCGGCTTCCGTGGTGGCGCGCGCCCGCGACGTTTTGACGCGGCTCGAAGATGCGGACCGCAAGAATCCGGCAAGCCAGCTCATCGATGATCTGCCTCTCTTCCAGGTGGCTGTTCGTCGGGAGGAAGCGGTCGGGAGGCGGGAACCGTCCAAGGTCGAGGAACGGCTGAAAACGCTTGACCTCGATGACCTGACGCCGCGTGCCGCTCTTGACGTGCTCTATGAACTGAAGAAAACGCTTACCAAGACCGGCTGACCATAGGCGATATTCCAAGGACAACATGATGTATCTCGAAGTTCTTCTCGCCGAAGTCCGCTTTCTGGGTGAGCGCTTCTCTCCGATCGCCGCGCGCGGCAAGATCTGTGGCGAGGGCGAGCCCCCGGATTGTGAATCCGATCGTGGCCTGCTCGATATCACCTTGTCCTGTAGCCGCATTTCCGACATCTGTTCGAAGATCGCCAAGGCCGGCTATTGGGAATGCGAGCGCGAAATGGTGACGCAGATCGGCGCCCAGTCGCGAAACATATTATATAGTCTGAACGAGCTCAGACGGTCGCTCGAGCCGGCCAGGCCCTAAAACTGCCGGTTTCTGCGTCGATTGCCGTCACGCTTCGTCAACTTTGGCCCGGTAGAAACCATAGGGATCGTCGATTCCATACAGGTTACTCTCAAGAAACCCGGGGCGTAGAATGCCTGTGTCAATCGCCGGCCAAAGAGGCTATAGCGCATGCAGACGAAAAGACGGGCGCGCCGGCAACGGGTCGTGGTCAGCGAAGAGAAAGCCGATCGGCAGAGCATGGAAACGCATCATATCGATTTTTCGACCATTCTCGATGTGCCCGCGCTGAGGGCGGAGTGCGAGGCGCTCGCCAAACGCGGCCTGGACAAGAATGAGGAGCGTTCCGCTCTGCTGGCGGTGCTCAAAAGGGTGAGCCAGGAAGGGCGCGAAGAGGCACGGAAGTCTCTGGCCGTCGATGGCAGCGGGCTCGATTGTGCGCACCGGATTTCCTGGCTGCAGGATCAGATCATCACTGTCCTCTACGATTTCACCGTTCATCACGTTTATCCGAAACAGGCGGACGCCTTCTCCGTCACGGCCGTCGGCGGTTACGGCCGCGATACACTGGCGCCGGGCTCCGATATCGACCTTCTCTTCCTCTTCCAGCCGAAGCCTGAGAGCGAGACCCACAAGGCTGTCGAGTTCATTCTCTATATGCTCTGGGACATGGGCTTCAAAGTCGGCCACGCTACGCGCACGGTCGAGGAATGCATCCGTCAGGCCAAGTCCGACATGACGGTGCGCACCGCGGTTCTCGAAACCCGCTATATCTGCGGCAACGCTCCGCTGGAGCGCGAGTTGCAGGCGCGATTCGACAAGGAAATCGTCACCAATACTGGCCCGGAATTCATCGCCGCCAAGCTCGCCGAGCGCGATGAGCGCCACCGCAAGGCAGGCGATACCCGCTATTTGGTCGAGCCGAACGTCAAGGAGGGCAAGGGCGGCCTGCGCGACCTGCACACGCTCTTCTGGATTTCGAAATATTACTATCACGTCCGCGATCCGGCCGAGCTGGTGAAGCTCGGCGTACTCTCGAAACAGGAATACCGCCTCTTCGAGAAGGCGGAGGATTTCCTCTGGGCCGTGCGCTGCCACATGCATTTCCTGACCGGCAAGGCGGAAGAGCGGCTCTCCTTCGATATCCAGCGTGATATCGCTGCAGCTCTCGATTATCACGCCCGCCCTGGCCTTTCGGCGGTCGAGCGCTTCATGAAGCACTATTTCCTCGTCGCCAAGGATGTCGGCGATCTCACCCGCATTCTCTGCGCCGCACTGGAAGACCAGCAGGCAAAGGCGACGCCGGGCTTGACCGGTGTCATCAGCCGCTTTGCCAATCGCTCGCGCAAGATCGCCGGCACCGTCGAATTCGTCGAGGATCGCGGCCGCATCGCGCTTGCCAATCCGGATGTGTTCAAGCGCGATCCGGTCAGCCTCATCCGGCTGTTCTTTGTCGCTGACATTAACGGCCTGGAATTCCATCCGGATGCCCTGAAGCGCGTCACTCGCTCCCTGAACCTCATCGATAACGATCTGCGCGAGAATGAAGAAGCGAACCGCCTGTTCCTGGCGATCCTTACTTCCAAACGCGATCCCGCGTTGATCCTGCGCCGCATGAATGAGGCCGGCGTGCTCGGTCGCTTCATTCCGGAATTCGGCAAGATCGTCTCGATGATGCAGTTCAACATGTATCACCACTATACGGTGGACGAGCATCTGATCCGCGCCGTCGAGGTGCTGTCGGAGATCGACAAGGGCAAGGCAGAGGATATCCATCCGCTGACCAACAAGCTGATGCCCAATATCGAGGATCGCGACGCGCTCTATGTCGCCGTGCTCCTGCACGATATTGCCAAGGGCCGCGAGGAGGATCACTCGGAAGCCGGCGCCAAGGTAGCGCGCAAGCTTTGCCCGCGCTTCGGCTTGTCGCCGAAGCAGACGGAGCTCGTCGTCTGGCTGATCGCCGAACACCTGACCATGTCGATGGTCGCCCAGACGCGCGACCTCACGGACCGCAAGACCATCATCGATTTCGCCGATCGGGTGCAGTCGCTCGACCGGCTGAAGATGCTGCTGATCCTGACGGTTTGCGACATCCGCGCCGTCGGCCCCGGTGTGTGGAACGGCTGGAAAGGCCAGCTGCTGCGCACGCTCTATTATGAAACCGAGCTGCTGCTGTCAGGCGGTTTCTCCGAAGTGTCCCGCAAGGAGCGGGCGGAAGCCGCGGCCGAAGCGTTGGAACGGGCGCTGGCAGACTGGAACCCGAAGGAACGCAAGGCCTACGTCAAGCTGCACTATCAGCCCTATCTGCTGTCCGTACCGCTGGAGGATCAGATTCGCCATACGCAGTTCATGCGTGAATCTGACAAGGCCGGCAAGGTGCTTGCCACCATGGTGCGCACCGACAGCTTCCATGCCATCACCGAGATTACCGTTCTATCGCCCGACCATCCGCGTCTTTTGACCGTGATCGCCGGCGCCTGCGCCGCTGCCGGCGCCAATATCGCGGATGCGCAAATCTTCACGACGTCGGACGGCCGAGCGCTCGACACCATCCATGTCAGTCGCGAATTCCCTGACGATGCCGACGAGCTGCGCCGTGCCGGCACCATCGGCAAGATGATCGAGGACGTGCTGGCCGGCCGCAAACGGCTGCCGGAGGTCATCGCGACACGCACGAAGAACCGCCGCAAGAACAAGGCCTTCGTCATTCCGCCGTCTGTCATCATCACCAACAGCCTCTCCAACAAGTTCACGGTCATCGAGGTCGAATGCCTCGACCGCCCCGGCCTCCTGTCGGAAATCACGGCCGTTCTTTCGGACCTGTCGCTCGATATCCAGTCGGCCCGCATCACCACCTTCGGCGAAAAGGTCATCGATACCTTCTATGTCGCCGACCTGGTGGGCCAGAAGATTTCCAACGAGAACAGGCGAGCCTATATCACCGCGCGCCTGAAGGCTGTCATGGCCGGCGAGGAGGATGAAATGCGCGAGCGCATGCCGTCGGGCATCATCGCGCCTGCCGCCACGCGCGGCGTCGCCGTCGAAAAGTCAGACACTGAGAAGAAAGCCGGTTCCGCCGCATGAGCCTAGTCAAGAAATTCATCACCGTCGGTGGCGCGACGCTTGGCAGCCGCATTTTCGGCTTTGCCCGCGAAACGCTGATGGCCGCAGCCCTCGGCACCGGGCCGATGGCCGATGTTTTCTACGCCGCGTTCCGCTTTCCGAACCTGTTCCGTCGCCTGTTTGCCGAGGGTGCCTTCAACGCCGCCTTCGTGCCGCTTTTTGCAAAAGAGATCGAGGCACACGGCATCGAGGGCGCCAAGCGGTTTTCCGAGGAAGTGTTCGGCGTTCTCTTCTCGGTCCTGCTGCTGATCACCATCGTCATGGAACTGGCAATGCCGCTGCTGGTGCGTTGGGTCATCGCGCCCGGCTTTGCCGACGATGCCGAGAAATTCGACCTGACGGTCCGGCTGGCGGCCGTGATGTTCCCCTATCTCATGTCGATGTCGCTGACGGCGATGATGAGCGGCATGCTGAATTCGCTGCATCATTTCTTCGCCGCCGCCGTGGCTCCGATCTTCCTGAACCTGGTGATGATCAGCGCGCTGTTCTACGCGATCTACTACGGCGCCGATCCACTGAGCACCGCCTGGTATCTGTCCTGGTCGGTACTGGTGGCGGGCGTGCTGCAGCTGGCCGTCGTCTATATCGGCGTGCGTCATGCGGGCATCAGTATCGGCCTGCGCTTTCCGCGCTTCACGCCCAATGTCAAGCGGCTCCTGCTTCTCGCGATTCCAGCGGCTATCACCGGCGGCGTCACTCAGATCAATCTGGTGATCGGCCAGGCGATTGCCTCGGGCAAGGAGGGCGCGATCGCCGCCCTGCAATATGCAGACCGCATCTACCAGTTGCCGCTCGGCGTCGTCGGCGTCGCGGTCGGAATCGTGCTTCTGCCCGAACTGGCGCGTTCGCTGAAGTCGGGCCATATCAAGGAAGCCGCCAATATCCAGAACCGCTCGATCGAATTCGTGCTGTTCCTGACGCTGCCGGCCGCTGTCGCCCTGTGGCTTCTCTCCGACGATATCATCCGCGTGCTTTACGAGCGCGGCGCCTTTAACTCGGAAAATACAAAGCTGGTCGGCTCCATCCTCGCCATCTTCGGCCTGGGCCTGCCGGCTTTCGTGCTGATCAAGGCCTTGCAGCCCGGCTTTTATGCCCGCGAGGATACGAAATCGCCGATGCGCTACACGGCGGTCGCCGTCTTCGTCAATTCGGCGCTGTCCATCCTGCTTTTCCCGGTGCTGGCCGAACGCGGCATCGCGGTCGCCGAGGCGGTTGCCGGATGGCTGAACGCTGTACAGCTCTTCGTCACGCTCTATCGCCGCGGGCATCTCGTCTGGGAATGGTCGCTGGTGCGCCGCACCGCCATGCTGCTCGTCTCCTCCGCCGTCATGGGTGGCGTCATTGTATATTTGTCTCATCGGTGGGAGCCGCTCCTGGGGTCTGGCTCGACGCTGCTAACCAAGACCGGCGTCCTGGGCCTGCTCATATTGATTGCGATGGCGGTTTATTTCATTGTGGCCTTCCTGATCGGCGGCGTGGATTTGGGCATGGTACGCCGCAATTTGAAGCGCAAGCGGGCGAAGCCAGCGCCGGATGCGAAGGCGGTGAATGGGGAGTAACAAAGCGCCTTCGCCCCGCAATGCGGGGAGAAGGTGGCTTGGCGCGATCGAACAAAGTGAGATCGCGACAAGTCGGATGAGGGGCGTCAATCGAGGCTCCCGCAGAGTTAAAGTATGTAGGCATCGCTACTTTAGCGGCTGGCCAAGACAGTCTGCCCACGCCGAACGTTTGTGCATGGCCCCTCACCCTAGCCCTCTCCCCGCAAGCGGGGCGAGGGGACGACTTTGCCAGAAGTGGAGCCCCGCATGACCCAATCCCTCTTCCTCGTCGCCCTCGTCGTCGATGACTATGATCGCGCCAAAGCCTTCTACTGCGATGCCCTTGGCTTCGATTGCTTGGCTGACGAGGTGCAGCCGGAGGGCAAACGCTGGGTTGTCGTCAGGCCGAAAGGTGGGGAAGGGGCAGCGTTGTTGCTCGCCCAGGCGGCGGGCGACAGCCAGCGCGCGGCGATAGGCAACCAGACAGGTGGCCGGGTCGGCTTCTTCCTCAAGACCGACGATTTCGCCCGTGATCATGCCGCGATGCTGGCCAAGGGTGTAACGTTCCGGGAGGAGCCGCGCCATGAGGTTTACGGCACGGTGGCTGTCTTTGCCGATCCCTATGGCAACACCTGGGACCTGATCCAGCATTCTTCCTGAGACTCTGTCACATAGCCTCTTGATCCCCGCCGATCCCGCGTGCATAAGCCGCTCGAAACCAAGGGTCGAGCCCCGCTCGCCCAGGCCCTCCACAAGCCTTTTGAGGACGACATGACCGAATTCAAGCCGCTCGTATTCTCCGGCGTTCAGCCCACCGGCAATCTCCATCTCGGTAATTATCTCGGCGCGATCCGCAAGTTCGTGGCCCTGCAGGCCAACAACGACTGCATCTATTGCGTCGTCGACATGCATGCGCTGACCGCTCAGCTCGTGCATGAGGACATGCCGAACCAGACGCGCTCGATCACTGCAGCCTTCCTTGCCGCCGGCATCGATCCGGAAAAGCATATAGTCTTCAATCAGTCGGCCGTGCCCGGCCATGCGGAACTCGCCTGGATCTTCAACTGCGTCGCCCGCATCGGCTGGATGAACCGCATGACGCAGTTCAAGGACAAGGCCGGCAAGGATCGCGAGCAGGCCTCGCTCGGTCTTTACGCCTATCCGAGCCTGATGGCCGCCGACATTCTACTCTATCGCGCCACGCATGTTCCGGTTGGCGACGACCAGAAGCAGCATCTGGAACTGACCCGCGACATCGCCATGAAGTTCAATCTGGACTACATGGAGCATATCCGCCGCACGGGCTACGGCATCGACATCACCGTCGGCGACGAGCCGGTCCATGCCTATTTCCCGATGGTCGAGCCGCTGATCGATGGCCCGGCGCCGCGCGTCATGTCCCTGCGTGACGGCACGAAGAAGATGTCGAAATCCGATGCCTCGGACCTGTCGCGCATCAACCTGCTCGACGACGAGGAAAACATCTCGAAGAAGATCCGCAAGGCCAAGACCGATCCGGATGGCTTGCCGAGCGAACTCGCCGGTCTCGCCGGCCGCCCTGAAGCCGACAATCTGGTCGGCATCTATGCGGCCCTTGCCGACAAGTCGAAGGCCGATGTTCTCTCCGAATTCGGCGGCCAGCAGTTCTCGGTCTTCAAGCCGGCACTGGTCGATCTCGCCGTGCATGTGCTTTCGCCGATCACGATGGAAATGCGCCGCCTGATGGCCGATCCTGGCCACATCGACGCCGTTCTGCGCGATGGCAGTGCCCGCGCCCGCGCTCGTGCTGACGTGACCATGAAGCAGGTTCGCGACATTATCGGCTTTCTCTATTGATGATGTCGTAATGGAGAGCTCCCGTTGCCAAACGGGGGCTTGCAAAACGCCGCCTTCGGGTGTCAGAGTTGTCGCATGGTTTCAAAACGTCTCTCTCGGCTCGAAGGCCATCGCCGCAAGTTCATGGCGGTCATTGACGGCACGCCCGAGTGCCAGCGCGCCGTCCATTATGCCGGACGACGCGCCAAGAATTCCAATGGTGGCCTCGTGCTGCTCTACGTGATTCCCGAGGGCGACTTCCAGCAATGGCTCGGGGTCGAGGAGATCATGCGGGCGGAGGCGCGCGAAGAGGCCGAGGCGGCAACCGCAAAGGCGGCGCAGGCCGTGCGTGAAAACATCGGCATCGATGCGGAAATCGTCATCCGCGAGGGCGCCGCGGCTGAGCAGATCAATGCCGTCATCGAGGATGACCGGGATATCGCGCTTCTCGTGCTTGCTGCCGGTTCTGCCAAGGAAGGCCCAGGCCCGCTCGTCTCGTCGATCGCCGGTCGAGCCGCCGCCTTCCCGATCCCGGTGACGGTGCTTCCGGATACGCTGAGCAACGAGGAAATCGACGCGCTGAGTTGATCGCGTGTGCTATTTCTTGAGAAACACTCTCTTGAATAGAATGGCCAAAAGGCCTATCTTCTTTTGAAATATTCTAAAGTCGGGACCGGGTGTCTGCCCGCCGCATGGAGATCAAGATGTTCATTCAGACCGAAGCGACGCCGAATCCCGCGACCCTCAAGTTCCTGCCGGGCAAGGTGGTGATGGAAAACGGCACGGCCGAATTCCGCAGTGCCGAGGAAGCCGAAGCCTCGCCGCTTGCCGCCCGCCTGTTCGAGATCCCGGGCGTTATCGGCGTCTATTTCGGCTACGACTTCATCTCCGTCTCCAAGGAAAATCAGGAATGGCAGCATCTGAAGCCCGCCATCCTCGGTTCGATCATGGAGCACTTCATGTCCGGCAAGCCGGTCATGGGCTCGACGTCCGTGCTGTCCGAAGTGCAGGACGCCGGCGGCGAATTCTTCGACGAGGGCGATGAGTCGATCGTGCTGACCATCAAGGAACTGCTGGATACCCGTGTGCGTCCGGCCGTTGCCCAGGACGGCGGCGACATCACCTTCCGCGGCTTCCGCGACGGCAAGGTCTACCTCAACATGAAGGGTTCCTGCGCCGGGTGCCCGTCCTCGACGGCAACGCTGAAGCATGGCGTGCAGAACCTGTTGCGCCATTTCGTGCCCGAAGTTCAGGAAGTCGAAGCCGTCTAAGCGTGGTTCCAAGGCGCCGAGCGGTTTTTGGATAGGATTATGCAAGAACCAAAAGCTCGCGCAGGGAAACATTCGAAGGCAAATCAACCGCGCCGCAAGCGCGGCTTTTCGGAAAAATTGACATGATCGTACTGGCGCTCGACACGGCAGGTGTGGATTGCGCTGCTGCTGTGTATGATAGCGGCAGTGATTCTGTGATGGGGGAGGTCACGGAAACGATCGGACGGGGGCATGCCGAGTATTTGATGCACGTTGTCGACGAAGCGCTGGCGAAAGCTGGTGTGGCGCTTTCGGCCATAGAGCGTGTCGTCGTGACCGTCGGCCCCGGTTCCTTTACCGGTATCCGCATCGGCGTCGCTGCCGCACGCGGGTTTGCACTTTCCCTTAATATCTACGCAGTCGGTGTCACGACCCTCGAGGTCATGGCTGCGACCGCGAGAGCGCAGAATCCGGGCAAGTCGGTTCTGGCTGCCATCGATGCGAAGCGCGAGGAGATCTATCTCCAGACCTTCGATGCCGATGGTAGCCCGCTGGACGAGGCTCGGGCCGTGACGATCGACGAAGCGCGGACAATTGCCGCCGCCTTCGACGGCATCGTCACCGGAACGGCTGTCGCCCGGTTGAGCGACGCGCCGCCGGCGGAGCGGCCAGACGCATTTCCGATTGCCATCGTCGCCCGGCTGGGCGCTGGCAAACCTGCCGGCGAAAAGCCGAAGCCGCTTTATCTTCGCGGACCCGATGCCAGACCGCAGGCCGGATACGCAGTTGCCAGGCAGTAGACATGCTCGAATCCTATCTTACCTTGAAAGCAGAATACGAAATCGTCCCGATGGAGCTGAAGGATTGCGCCGAGGTGGCGATCCTGCACGGCGAACGGTTCCCGCGGGTCTGGGACGAGAGTGAGTTTCAGGGCCTCCTCTCGCAGGAAACTACCTTCGGCTTCGTCGCCCGCCAGACCAACGCCATCCTGAAAAAGGCGCTTCCCGGCTTCGTGCTGGCGCGACATGTGGCAGGCGAGGGGGAAATTCTGACCATTGCCGTCAACGCCAAGCTCGGGCGCTCCGGTCTCGGCTGGCGACTGATGCACGCGGCCCTGCGCGAGGCCCGCAATCGCGGTGGCGAAATCATGTTTCTGGAGGTCGACGGCAGCAACCAGCCGGCGCTCGGCCTCTATAGCAAGCTCGGCTTCGAGACCGTCGGCGAGCGCAAGGCCTACTATGTCGGCGAAAACGGCCAGAAGTCGACGGCGCTTGTCATGCGTCGCGTTCTTCGCTAGAGCATTTTGCAGCCAAGTGGCATCATTTGGCGTCGCAGAAATGCGGCAAAACAAATAGTTAGAGCGGCAATTCGGCGGTCTAACTGTTGTCACAGTCCAAACAGATCGAAGACAGCGATTGATGGAAGACGCCGTAAAATCCCTGGAGGAGCTTTGCGCCGAGCGCGGAATGCGCATGACGGAGCAGCGTCGGGTCATTGCGCGCATCATCGAGAATTCCGGAGACCATCCGGATGTCGAGGAGCTCTATCGCCGCTCAGTGCAGGTGGATGCGAAGATCTCGATCTCCACCGTCTATCGCACCGTCAAGCTATTCGAGGATGCCGGCCTACTTGCCCGCCACGATTTCCGCGATGGCCGTTCCCGCTACGAGACCGTGCCGGAAGAGCACCACGATCATCTGATCGACCTCAAGAGTGGCCAGGTGATCGAATTCCACTCACCGGAAATCGAGGCGCTGCAGGAGCGCATTGCCCGCGAACACGGCTTCAAACTCGTCGACCACCGGCTGGAGCTTTACGGCATTCCGCTGAAGAAGGACGAAGGTTGAGGTGAAAGCTTTCATGCAGGAGCGAATGATTTGATGACGAGGCTGCGCATCGGCTGTGCCCTCGTGGTCATCGGCATCGTCAGCATGGTGATGCTGCCGATGCAGATCGTTTGCCTGCGCTTCGACTGGAAGCTCAGGCGCTATCTGCCGCGCTACTGGCATCGCATCGTCTGCTATTGCCTCGGCGTGCGCATTCACGTGGTCGGCACGATGGAAACGAGCCGGCCCCTGATGCTGGCCTCCAACCATTCGTCCTGGCTTGATATTCTCGTTCTCTCCGCCGTTGCCGATGTCTCCTTCATCGCCAAGTCGGAAGTGCGGGACTGGCCGATCTTCGGGCTTTTCGCACAATGGCAGAAAAGCGTCTTCGTCGAGCGCGAACAGAAGCGCAAGACCGGCGAGCAGGTCAACGAGATCGCCGACCGCATGGCCGACGGCGAAATTATGGTGCTGTTTCCGGAGGGGACGACCTCGGACGGCAATCGCCTGCTCGAAGTCAAGTCCTCGCTGTTTGGCGCTGCCGCTGCGGCCCTGCCGAAGGCACCGGATGCCGTGGTGCATGTCCAGCCGGTCGCGGTCGCCTATACCCGCGTCCACGGAACGCCGATGGGCCGCTATTATCGTCCGCTGACGGCGTGGCCCGGCGATATCGAGCTTGTGCCGCACCTGAAGGGCATTTTTCAGTGCGGGGCCATCGATGTCGACGTCTGCTTCGGCGAGGCGGTCGATTATCGCGCCGGCACCAACCGCAAGGAAGTGAGCGCCACCATCGCGCGGCGCATCCGCAATATGCTTGCCGGCCGCCTGCTCGGACGCGAGATCGCCTGATTTCCAGGTGATTCCAACTTTTCCATTTTCTCCGAAGGCAAAAGCCACTACATAGCGGCCCATGACCAAGGACAGCCTGACCCTCGACGCCCCGGCGGCCGACGCTTCGCAGCTCGGCACCCGCGACGGCTCCAACAGCCGCAAGGTCTTCATCAAGACCTACGGCTGTCAGATGAACGTGTATGATTCCACGCGGATGAGCGATGCGCTCTCCCGCGACGGCTATGAGCCGACCGAGGATATGGAAGAGGCCGATCTCGTCCTTCTGAATACCTGTCATATCCGCGAGAAGGCGGCCGAGAAGGTCTATTCGGCACTTGGCCGCCTGCGTGAGATGAAGAAGCGCAAGGCAGCCGACGGTCGCGAGATGATGATCGGCGTCACCGGCTGCGTTGCGCAGGCCGAAGGTGAGGAAATCCTGCGCCGCGCGCCGGCCGTCGATGTCGTCATCGGCCCGCAGACCTATCATCGTCTGCCGGATGCGCTTCGCCGCGCCAAGGAAGGCCAGCGCGTCGTCGACACCGAATATGCGATCGAGGACAAGTTCGAGCATCTGCCGATCGCTGAAAAGACGAAGATCCGCGCCCGCGGCGTCACCGCCTTTCTGACGGTGCAGGAAGGCTGCGACAAGTTCTGCACCTTCTGCGTCGTGCCCTATACGCGCGGTTCCGAAGTCTCCCGTCCGGTCTCCCAGATCGTCGAGGAAGCCGAGAAACTTGTGGATGGCGGCGTGCGCGAAATCACGCTGCTCGGCCAGAACGTCAACGCCTGGCACGGCATCGGCCCGACGGGCGAGACCTGGAGCCTTGGCGATCTCCTTTATCGCCTGGCTGAGATCCGCGGTCTGGCGCGCCTGCGCTACACCACCAGCCATCCGCGTGACATGGACGATCGTCTCATCGGCGCGCATCGCGATCTGCGCACGCTGATGCCCTATCTGCATCTGCCCGTACAGGCCGGCTCGGACCGCATCCTGAAGGCGATGAACCGCCGGCACACGGCGGCGGAATACCTCACTCTCATCGAGAGAATCCGCACGGCCCGCCCGGATATTGCCCTTTCGGGTGACTTCATCGTCGGCTTCCCGGGGGAGACAGACCAGGATTTTGAGGATACACTCAGATTGATCGAGGAGGTGAATTATGCACAGGCCTTCTCGTTCAAATATTCCACGCGGCCGGGTACGCCCGGCGCGGAATTGAAGGATCAGGTGCCCGAAGAGGTCAAGACCGAGCGGCTGGAGCGATTGCAGGCATTGCTGCTGAGGCAGCAGCATGCTTTTGCCGAGGCTTGCGTGGGCAAAACAGTGGATATCCTTCTGGAAAAGCCGGGCCGGATGCCGGGCCAGTTGATTGGACGCTCTCCCTGGCTGCAATCTGTGAATGTTGATGCAAAAGCATCGCAAATCGGTGACATTATTAACGTACGAATCACCGGAACCAGCACCAACAGCCTTTTCGCTGAATTGCTCTAGGTTCCGGCCGACCCAAGGGAGCCGCACCGCTTGAACGGACAGGAATTGGTTTCTTCTTCATCGCGCCAGCCCCGCACCGCGAGCGACGCCAATCACTTCACCCTGACGTTCGAGAATAATCGGTTCGCCAGCGAGCTTTTCGGGCAGTTCGATCAGAATCTGAAGCTGCTCGAGGAGCGCTTGGGCATCGATGCTCGCGCTCGCGGCAATTCCGTCGTCATCACGGGCGACGTGCTGGCCACCAATCAGGCGCGCCGCACGCTCGATTACCTCTATGACAAGCTGCAAAAAGGCGGCAATGTAGAGCGTTCCGATGTGGAAGGGGCAATCCGCATGGCGGTTGCCGCCGACGACCAATTGACGCTGCCGACGATGGAGAGAAAAGCCAAGTTGACGATGGCGCAGATTTCGACGCGCAAGAAGACGATCATTGCGCGCACGCCGACCCAGGATGCCTATATGCGGGCGCTGGAGCGCTCAGAGCTCGTCCTCGGCGTCGGCCCTGCCGGTACCGGCAAGACCTACCTCGCCGTCGCGCACGCCGCCCAGCTCCTGGAGCGTGGCGCGGTGGAAAAGATCATTCTGTCGCGCCCGGCCGTCGAGGCCGGCGAGCGTCTCGGCTTCCTGCCTGGCGACATGAAGGAAAAGGTCGATCCTTACCTTCGTCCGCTCTATGATGCGCTCTACGACATGATGCCGGGCGACAAGGTCGAACGGGCCATCACGGCGGGCGTCATTGAGATCGCGCCGCTCGCCTTCATGCGTGGCCGCACGCTCGCCAATGCTGCCGTCATCCTCGACGAGGCGCAGAACACGACATCCATGCAGATGAAAATGTTCCTGACGCGTCTCGGCGAAAATTCGCGGATGATCGTCACGGGCGATCCGAGCCAGATCGACTTGCCGCGCGGCGTCAAGTCCGGCCTGGTGGAAGCGCTGCAGCTGTTGGACGGCGTCGAGGGCATCACCATCGTCCGCTTCAAGGATACGGACGTCGTCCGCCATCCGCTGGTGGCGCGCATCGTTCGGGCGTATGATTCCACCTATGCCACAAAGGCAGAGGAAAGCGATCCGCAGATCTGATCTGCGGTGCGGAAACCGATGGCCGAACTCGATATACAGATCAGCGTGGAGGAGGGCGATTGGCCCTCCGAAGAGCAGTTGCAAGCCCTGGCCGAGCGCGTGCTCGGAGCTGCGGCGACCCACCTGAAGAAACACGAAAAGCAGCCATTTCCAAAAATGGCGACCGAATTGTCCCTGGTCTTCACAGACGATGCCTCGATCCGTGAGATCAATGCGGAGTGGCGTTCGCAGGACAAGGCGACGAACGTGCTGTCCTTTCCGGCTTTCCCGTTGCAGCCCGGCGGCAAGCCCGGCCCGATGCTGGGCGATATCATCATCGCCAGGGAGACGGTGCAGCGTGAGTCGGTCGATCTGGAAAAGAGTTTTGACGACCATCTGACGCATTTGATGGTGCATGGTTTCTTGCATCTCTTCGGCTACGACCATATGAATAATAGCGAAGCCGAAAGAATGGAGGGGCTGGAGACTCGCATTTTGGCTAGTCTTGGCCTATCTGATCCCTATGCGGGACAAGACCCCATTTGATTTGAACCCTGTCTGACCAGGAACAATGAGCGACTTTACGACAAGATCGGCCCCCGAGGCCAAAGACGGAGCCGATGCAGCCTCCTCCGACGAGGGTGGCAGTAGTAGCAACGGCAAGCGATCCCAATCTTCATTCTGGGCACGTGCTGCACGCATCCTGCGCCCGGCACAGGACTCCGCCCGATTGCGCGAGGATCTTGCCGACGCGTTGATGACCAACGCGGCCGGTGACGACGCCTTCTCCGCAGATGAGCGGGCGATGCTGCACAATATCCTGCGCTTCCGCGAGGTGCGCGTCGAGGATGTCATGGTGCCGCGTGCCGACATCGAGGCCGTGGATCAGACCATTACCATCGGCGAGCTGATGATCCTCTTCGAGGAAAGCGGCCGCTCGCGTATGCCCGTTTACGCCGACACGCTGGATGATCCGCGCGGCATGGTGCATATCCGTGACTTGCTGTCCTATGTCGCCAAGCAGGCCCGCAACAAGCGCCGCGCCGGCAGTGCCAAGGCGGCTGCCGCAACGGCCGCGCCTGCAGCCGAAAAGCCGACACGCTCGGCCAAGCCGAATTTCGATCTCTCGCGGGTCGATCTGCAGAAGACGCTGGTTGAGGCCGGCATCATCCGCAAGATCCTCTTCGTGCCGCCTTCGATGCTTGCCTCGGATCTCCTGCGCCGCATGCAGGTCAACCGCACGCAGATGGCGCTTGTTATCGACGAGTACGGCGGCACCGACGGTCTGGCTTCGCACGAGGACATCGTCGAAATGGTCGTCGGCGATATCGACGACGAGCACGATGACGAAGAAGTAATGTTCAAGCGCGTCTCCGAAGACGTCTTCGTGGCCGATGCCCGTGTCGAGCTGGAGGAGATCGCAGCCGCGATCGGTCCGGATTTCGATATCGCCGAGCAGGTGGACGAGGTGGATACGCTTGGCGGCCTGATCTTCTCGGCTCTTGGCCGCATTCCGGTGCGTGGCGAGGTCGTGCAGGCGCTTCCAGGCTTCGAATTCCATATTCTCGATGCCGACCCACGCCGTATCAAGCGAGTACGCATCACGCGTAAGCGTCATGCCGTCCGCCGCCGACCGACCGTCAAGCTGGAAGGTGAGGCTGGTGGGCCGGAGCGCGATTTGCCGGCACCGGAAGCGATTGCTGAGGAAACATCGGCAGAACGCAACGCGACCAGCCATTAGAGCCGGATGATTTTAGGTCGATACGATCTAAAATCTGAATCCGCTCTAAAATCAAAGAAGTAGAGCATGATGTCGTCCGAAATCCCCTGACACTTTTCGGCATCATGCTCTAATCGGCGCTTCAACGGGACAAATCGCTGCATTTTTGAAAGACTGCGCCCAATTGATTCGCGATTGGACGGAGCTGGCGCATGGAATGGCTTTCGGGCAGGGTGATCCTCGTCTGGGGTTTCAAACGTGCATTGCTTACGATTTTAGCCGGTGCCGTCGGCGTGCTGGCATTGCCGCCCTTCGGCTTCTTTGCGGCGATGTTCATCTCCTTTACGCTGCTGGTCTGGCTGCTGGACGGTGTCGCCGCCAGCCCGGATAGCGGCCTGCTCGGGCGGCTGTGGCCGGCTTTCTTCACCGGCTGGCTGTTCGGCTTCGGCTATTTCGTTGCTGGTCTCTGGTGGCTCGGCCATGCGCTGCTGATCGATGCCGACGAGTTCGCATGGGCCTTGCCGCTGGCAATCCTCGGCCTTCCCGCCTTCTTGGCTGTCTTCTACGGCGTCGCGACCGTACTTGCCCGCATCCTGTGGTCCGATGGCATGGGGCGGATCGCGGCGCTCGCCTTCAGCTTCGGTATTCTGGAATGGCTGCGCAGCTTTCTCTTTACCGGCTTTCCCTGGAATGCCATCGGCTATGGCGCCATGCCTACTCCGCTGATGATGCAGTCGGCGCATGTGATCGGCATGCTCGGGGTCACCGTGCTTGCCGTCTTCGTCTTCGCCGCACCCGCGCTGCTCGGTACGCGCCAGGGGCGGGTGCCGGGGATAGGCCTTGCCGCCCTCATCGCCGCGGCCCATTTTGGCTATGGCTACTACGCACTGAGTCAGCCGGAAGCACCGCTCACTGACGCCAGGACCGCGCCGGTCGTGCGTATCGTGCAGCCGTCCATCGATCAGGAAACCAAGATGGACACGACTGCCGATCGCGCCGCCATCTTCGACAAGCATCTGGCGCTTTCGGTCCAGCCGCCTGCGAATGGCGGCAAGCGGCCCGACATCATCGTCTGGCCGGAAACGGCCGTGCCTTTCATCCTGACCGATAATCGCGATGCGCTCGCCCGCATCGCGGATCAGCTCGAAGACGATCAGATCCTGATCACCGGCGCCGTCCGCGTTGAAGACATGGGGCCGGGCGTCGAGCCGCGCTATTACAATTCGATCTATGTCATCGACGGCCGCGGGCAGATCATCGGCGCGTCCGACAAGACCCATCTCGTCCCCTTCGGCGAATATGTGCCTTTCGAGCATATTCTGAGCTATCTCGGCATCGAGAACGTCGTGGAGCTGCCTGGGGGATTTTCAGCGGCCACCAAGCGGCAATTGCTGGCCATGCCCGACGGCGTCAAATTCTATCCGCTGATCTGCTACGAGATCATCTTCCCGAACGAGATGACGGCGGGGATCCGGCAGGCCGATGCCATTCTCAACGTTACGAATGACGGCTGGTTCGGCGATACGCCCGGTCCATACCAGCATTTCCTGCAGGCAAGGGTGAGGGCGGTGGAGCAGGGGCTGCCGCTGATTCGAAGCGCCAATACAGGCATTTCAGCATTTGTTGATGCACACGGACGGGTGCTTTCTGGTATCGATTATAATCAACAAGGCTTCATTGATACCACTTTAGGTGGCGCAACCGTATCGCGCATCGACGATAAATCCAGAAAAACATACTTTTGGTTGATCATCGGAGCAGTCGGCATAATTGCCGCAATTTCGCGCATGGGTTTTATTTTCAGGGTGAATTGACCAAAAAACCCTAAAATTGCATAGTGCTAGATGTCCGCCTTTCGAACGTAGACTGGAGGCCTTGGGGGCGTCGGCTGCAACGTGGCGTTATAGGGGTGGTGAAGGGTACCGGGTGGCAGGTCCTGAATTCAACCTATGTTAGGGTAAAATGATGATTGAGAATAAAAAGAAGCCGAACCCCATCGACATTCATGTCGGTAGCCGCATACGCCTCCGCCGAACGATGCTTGGCATGAGCCAGGAGAAACTCGGCGAAAGCCTCGGAATTACGTTTCAGCAAATTCAGAAATACGAAAAAGGCACCAATCGCGTCGGCGCCAGCCGCCTGCAGAATATCTCCAGCATCCTCAATGTCCCGGTTTCCTTCTTCTTCGAGGATGCACCGGGCGAGCATTCGGCCGGCGCGGGTGGCATGGCCGAAGCATCCAGCTCCAACTACGTCGTCGACTTTCTGTCTTCTTCGGAAGGATTGCAGCTCAACCGCGCCTTCGTGAAAATTTCCGATGGCAAGGTCCGACGCAAGGTTGTCGAGTTGGTCAAGGCGCTCGCGGCCGAGGCGGATGCCGAGTAGCCCTTCGAGGCGGGGTTAAACCGACAAAGTCGAGAGGCGGTCATTTTGGCCGCCTTTTCGCTATTTACGGCAAAATTTTATCACTTGAGCAGGGATATAAAGATATATTTATGTCCTTGTGCGGCTTGTTTTTCGAGGCGGAGACGAATATCAAAAGCAGAGATTTGTTCTTTGAGGGGAATCCCGCATGCGCGCGAATTATCTGTTTACGAGTGAGTCTGTTGCCGAAGGTCACCCGGATAAAGTTTGTGACCGCATTTCCGATGAAATTGTCGATCTGGTTTACCGCGAGGCCACAAAGACCGGCGTAAACCCCTGGACCGTGCGCATTGCATGCGAGACCCTTGCCACCACCAACCGCGTCGTCATCGCCGGTGAAGTGCGTCTGCCGCCGAGCCTGATGAAGAAGGATAAGGACGGCAACGACGTCATCAATCCATCGAAGTTCAAGGCTGCTGCACGCCGCGCCATCAAGGATATCGGCTACGAGCAGGACGGCTTCCACTGGAAGAAGGCGCGCATCGACGTGCTGCTGCACTCGCAGTCCGCCGACATCGCCCAGGGCGTCGACAATGCCGCCGACCAGCAGGGTGACGAAGGTGCCGGCGACCAGGGCATCATGTTCGGCTACGCCTGCAAGGAAACGCCCGATCTCATGCCGGCGCCGATCTACTATTCGCACAAGATCCTGCAGCTGCTCGCCGCCGCCCGCAAGAAGGGCGACGGTGAAGTCGCCAAGCTCGGCCCGGACGCCAAGAGCCAGGTAACGGTCCGTTATGTTGACGGCAAGCCGTCGGAAGTGACCTCGATCGTGCTATCGACCCAGCATCTCGATGAGAGCTGGGACTCGAAGAAGGTTCGCGCCGTTGTCGAGCCCTATATCGTCGAAGCGCTCGGCGACCTGAAGATCGCCCCCGATTGCAAGTGGTACATCAACCCCACGGGCAAGTTCGTCATCGGCGGCCCCGACGGCGACGCCGGCCTCACCGGCCGCAAGATCATCGTCGACACCTACGGCGGCGCAGCCCCGCATGGCGGCGGTGCCTTCTCCGGCAAGGACACGACCAAGGTCGACCGTTCTGCGGCCTACGCCGCCCGCTATCTGGCGAAGAACGTCGTCGCTGCCGGTCTTTCTGATCGCTGCACGATCCAGCTCTCCTACGCCATCGGCGTTGCCCAGCCGCTGTCGATCTATGTCGACCTGCACGGTACCGGCAAGGGCGTGACCGAGGATCAGGTCGAAGCGGCCATCCGCAAGAACATGGACCTCTCGCCGACCGGCATCCGCCGCCACCTCGACCTCAACAAGCCGATCTACGCCAAGACCTCGGCTTACGGTCACTTCGGCCGCAAGGCCGGTCGCGACGGCTCCTTCTCCTGGGAGCGTACGGACCTGGTGAAGGCCCTCAAGGAAGCCGTGAAGCTCCGGGAAGCCGCATGATCGATACCGAGCGCCGGTCGCGGGCGACGGAAGCATTCTTCGGCCGGCGCAAGGGTAAGGCCTTGCGCGGCCAGCAGGCTGAAAAGCTGGAAGCATTGCTGCCGCAGTTCATCGTCGATCTTTCCGCTCCGGCGCCGCAGCCGCTGAACGATCTCTTCCCGGCGCCATCAGAGCGTCTGCGCCTGGAGATCGGCTTCGGCGGTGGGGAGCATCTCATCCACAGGGCGCTGGAGCAGCCAAAGACCGGTTTCATCGGTGTCGAGCCCTTTGTCAATTCGATGCAGAAGCTGCTTGCGCGCGTCGAAGAGGCAGGCGCACACAATATCCGCGTCTACAATGACGACGCGACGCAGGTGCTGGATTGGCTGCCGGATGGCTGCCTGGATCAGATCGACCTGCTCTATCCCGACCCCTGGCCGAAGAAGAAGCACTGGAAGCGCCGCTTCGTTTCACAGGTGAACCTTGCCCGTTTCCACCGCGTCCTGAAGCCCGGTGCGCTTTTCTGCTTTGCCTCCGACATCGACACTTATGTCAATTGGACGCTGCAGCATTGTCAGGCGCATGGCGGCTTCGAGTGGACAGCCCAAAACGCTGCCGACTGGCTGACGCCCTATGAGGGCTGGCCGAGCACGCGCTACGAGGCAAAGGCCCGCCGCGAGGGACGCTCATCGGCCTATCTGACCTTCAAGAGGGTCTGATCGTTCCAATTGCGGGCGAAAATTTCAGATTGAGATATTTGCATCATCCCGTGAGGACCGCCGCTTTGGGCGGTCTGGATCATGCGCATGCGTTGCCAGGTGGGGCCGGTTCGATGCGGTCCTTGCGGACGGTGAGTTTCACCGTCGGGCGACGCTCATAGTCAGTGCAGGCTGACCGTCTTCAATTCGTCTTCCGCAGCACGGTAGAAGGTGCTGGAGCGATTGTCCGTCAACAGGATCGGGGTGCCGTCGGCGCCGAAAAGCGCCCAGAGATCGACATCCGGATCAATATCGGGCGCTTCCGGGAAGCAGCGGGATACCTCGGACCAATCCATTTTTCTGATGTAGGCGACCTCACCGGTGCCGATATTGGCAAGTTCGGATGCGGTCAGGCGGGCGGTAGCTTCTTTCAACAACATGCTCGTACCTCCAGTATGAGGGACCAACGGCTCCAGAGCATGATGCCGAAAAGTGTGAGCGGCTTTCGGGCGATGTCGTGCTCTAGTTCTTTGATTCTAGAGCCGATTCAGACTTCAGGCCGATTCGGCCTGAAATCGTCCGGCTCTAGGCCGTTGTCCTACTGTGAGACCGAAATGTTAATTTTCTTTACTATACGGTCGGGTTCGGGCCGAATGAGATCGACGGCGAGCAAGCCGTTCTTCAGCGTGGCGCCGAGCACCTGCATGCCGTCGGCGAGAACGAAAACACGCTGGAACTGTCGGGCGGCGATACCGCGATAGAGATAATCGCGCTCGCCCTGCTCGATCTGGCGACCGCGGATCAGCAGCTGGTTTTCTTCCGTCGTGACATCGAGCTCGTCTTCGGAAAAGCCGGCGACAGCCAGCGTGATGCGCAACCGCTCCGGCTCGCCGGAAAGGCGATCCGCACGCATCCGTTCGATATTGTAGGGAGGGTAACCGTCGCTGGCCTTGGAAATCCGCTCAAGCGTCTTTTCCATAGTATCAAAGCCCAGAAGCAGCGGGCTGGCAAAGGGAGTCGTCCGGCTCATCGTCTCAAAGTCCTTGGGTGTCAAGCGACCGTTCCGGACCTGATCTTCAGCACCCGGTTGTCCCTAATATGGGAGTACGCGCCTGTGAGTGCAAGCCATCGCGTCTTCGCATTTGCGAGATCGAAATCCATGGTGAAGAATCGTTTCATGCCATGACGAGCGAGCGCTTGACAAAGCCGGACCGGACCCGCGACAAAGCCTGTCGATCTGCACCGGAGGAAAGTTACAGATATGACCGAACCTAGAAAAATCATTATCGATACCGACCCTGGTCAGGACGACGCCGCGGCGATCTTTCTCGCCTTCGGGAGCCGCGAGGAGATCGAGGTGCTCGGCATTACCGCGGTTGCCGGCAACGTGCCGCTGAGCCTGACGAGCCGCAATGCCCGCATCGTCTGCGAGCTCTGCGATCGTCGCGACGTCAAGGTGTTTGCCGGTGCCGACGCGCCGCTGAAGCGCAAGCTGGTGACGGCGGAGCATGTGCATGGCAAGACCGGACTGGATGGTCCGGACCTGTCCGAGCCGACGATGCAGCTGCAGCCGGGCCACGCCGTCGATTTCATCATCGACACGCTGCGCAAGGAGCCGGAAGGCGCCGTCACGCTCTGCACGCTCGGCCCGCTGACCAACATCGCATTGGCCTTCCAGAAGGCGCCTGAAATCGTCGGACGTGTACGCGAACTTGTCATGATGGGTGGCGGCTTCTTCGAGGGCGGCAACATCACGCCGGCGGCCGAGTTCAACATCTATGTCGACCCGGAGGCGGCAGACGTCGTGTTCCGTTCGGGCGTTCCGATCGTCATGATGCCGCTCGACGTCACTCACAAGCTGCTGACGCGCAAGGATCGCGTCGAGCGTATTGCCGCGGTTGGCACGCCGCCGGCCAAGGCCATGGTCGAAATGCTGCAGTTCTTCGAGCGCTTCGATATCGAGAAGTATGGCTCGGACGGCGGTCCGCTGCATGACCCGACCGTTATCGCCTACCTTCTGAAGCCTGAGCTCTTCAAGGGTCGCGAATGCAATGTCGAGATCGAAGTGACGTCCGAACTGACCGTCGGCATGACCGTCGTCGATTGGTGGCATGTCACCGACCGCAAGCGCAATGCCAAGGTCATGCGCGACGTTGATGCCGATGGCTTCTTCGCGCTGCTGACGGAGCGTTTTGCCCGCATCTGACTGAGTAAAGACCTACGAAAAAGGCCGCCGGAGCGATCCGGCGGCCTTTTTATTTCATCGAGCCAAGGTCGGCTCAGAACTCTTCCCAGTCATCCTGAGCGAGTGCATTGGCGCCCTGCATCTGCGGAATTGCCTTGCGTGCGGGTGCTGCAACGGGGGGAGCTGCCCGGCGCGGGGCCGCCGGAGCCCGCATCTGCTGGGCGGTTGCCCGCAATGCGCTGGTATTCTCCTGGATGGCACGTGCGGTGCGGAAGCGCGCAACGAGCGTCCGGAGCGACTGAGCTTCCTCGGCAAGCGCCACGCTGGAGGCGGTGGTCTCCTCGACCATCGCGGCATTCTGCTGGGTCACCTGATCCATCTGGTTCATGGCCGAGTTGATTTCCTTCAGACCAATAGCCTGCTCGCTCGCGGAGGCTGAGATCTGGCGGATCAGGCCGTTGATCTCCATCACCTGCTGGGCGATCTTATGCAGGGCATCGCCCGTGCGGCCGACCAGATTGACACCTTCCTTGACCTGTCCGGCCGAGGTATTGATCAAGGTCTTGATCTCCTTGGCGGCATTGGCCGAGCGCTGGGCCAGCTCACGCACTTCCTGCGCGACAACGGCAAAGCCCTTACCGGCTTCACCTGCGCGGGCAGCTTCGACGCCGGCATTGAGCGCCAAGAGGTTGGTCTGGAAGGCGATCTCGTCGATGACACTGATGATGCGGGACACTTCCTGCGACGATTGCTCGATGCCGTGCATGGAAGAAATGGCCTTCTGCACGATCTCGCCGGAATGCTCGGCGTCCTGCGATGCCGCATTGACGCTGCTTGCCGCCGTGCGGGCGTTCTCGGCGCTGGAATTGACCTGCGCGGTCAGCTCGTTGAGGGCCGCAGCCGTCTCTTCAAGGCTTGCTGCCTGCTGTTCCGTGCGGCGGGCGAGATCCGAGGCGCTGTTGCTGATTTCGCCGGTGCCGCTGCCGATGTTGCCGACGCTGACATTGACGGTGTGGACGGTCTCTTCAAGGCTCGTCAGCGCGGCGTTGAAATCCTGCTTGAGCTGGGCATATTCGCCGGGGAAGTCGTCCGTGATCCGCTGCGTAAGATTGCCCTTCGAAAGCTCGGCGAGGCTTTGGCCGAGAATGGCAACGATATGGCGCTGCAGCGTAACGCTCTCGTTGCGTTCGCTCTCCGAACGGCGGCGCTCGCCTTCGGCGGCCAGACGCTGGTCGTTGGCTTCGCCCTCCAGGCGCTTGGTATCGGCGAGCGCGAAGCGGAAACCTTCCAGTGCCTTGGCGACCGAACCCACTTCGTCGGCACCTGCTTGCCCCGCGACAGGTTCGGCGTAATTGCCGGCGCTCAGGCGATTGACGCTTGCAACAAGGCCGGCCAGCGGCTTCTGCACGAAGCTGCGCACCGCGACATAGAGAGCGAGCATGACGGCGGCGAGCACCAAAAGACCGGCAACGATCATCATATAGGTCTGATCGCGTACCGGGGCCGCGGTGGCGCTGTGCGGTACGTCGATGAGAACGACCCAGGTGGCATTGAGGCCCGGAACGGCGAACGGATAGACGACGCGGTCGAATTCTTCGCTGCCTGCATCGGAAAGATTCTTGAGGATGCTTGCGGAAGAGGAGCTCAGAGCTGCCTTGATGACGTCCGCGCCAGAACCATTATAGTCCTTCATCAGCAGGTCGGCGCTTGGTGCCACCAGCCACTTGTTGTCCTGGGAAACCAGAAGTACGCGACCGGAGCCGAACGGCTGCATCTTCTGCAGTTTCGTCGAAAGCGAATTGAGGGAGATATCGACGCCTGCAATGCCGATCAGCTTGCCACCCGACATGACAGGATAGGCGATCGAGCTCATGGTCGTCGGGACATCAGTGCCCTGCGCGAGGTAGGGCGGTGTGATCGCGCCCTTGCCGCTGTCGGCGGCGAGCTTCCACCAGGCGGCAGTGTAATCATTGTCGAAGGTCGAGAACTGGATGCCGCCATCCTTCGTCTTCGACCAGTAGGGTGTGAAGGCACCCTTGTCGTTGACGCCCTGATCCTTGTTGTTGGCAAGCTCCGTGGTCTTGCCATCCAGCGCGCCGAGCTGCTCGCAGAACCAGCTGCCGAAGGCAAAGGCGTTCTGTTCGACATTCGCCTTGAGGATGTTGATCATGCCCTTGCGGTCGAAGGTATGGCCTTCGTGGCCGCGGCCGATGATGGCGGCCATGGAGCGGGCGGCGCTCGCCATTTCGCCGACATTGGCGGCGATCTCGTTGGAAATGGATTTGGCCTCGGTATTCGCCTGATCCATGGTCAGCGTCTCGACGCGATCGCGGGTCTGGGAAATCAGCAGAAAGTTGGAAACCAGCAAAACGAGTGCAATCGCCAGCCCGGTGACCAAGATCAGCTTGGCCGCAAGCGACTTCATACGAAAGATGAACATCATTTCCTCGAAAAAACGATGCGTCGGATACACATTATCCAGATGCAAGGTCGGCGCAGGATGGCCCTGTCATGGGGCCGCCGTTAAATTCCTGTCGCAGCCGGAAGGCCATACGCGCCAGGCCAGAGGAGAATGATATGGAAGCGCAAAAATTTAATTAATTGCGCTTCGCAAGGGTTGTGAAATTTAGCCCTAAAGCTTTTCGGCGACTTCGCTGGCAATCGGGATGGACGGCTGCGCGCCCGGCTTCAGGCAAGCCAGCGAACCGGCGACGGCGGCGCGGCGCAGGCTGGCATGGAAATCCAGGCCCTGATCGAGACTTGCGGCAAAATAGCCGCAGAAGGTATCGCCGGCGCCCACGGTATCGACGGGTTCGATGACGAGGCCCTTGGCGCGCGCGAGCTCGCCGTCGCGAATGGCAATGACGCCATCGCCGCCAAGTGTGACAATCAGCGTCTGGCCGGTTTCGTTATGCAGGCGGATGAGGGCCGCCTCGCGTTCGGATGCCGACATGTTGTCCTGGCCGGCCAGCCTTTCGAATTCCGTCTCGTTAGCGATAACGATATCGGCAAGCCGGCCGAGGCGGGCAGCTTCCGGGATCAGCGGCGCGAGATTGAGTACGGTGCGCATGCCCTTCGCCTTTGCGGCATTCAGCGCCGTTTCGACGGCCGCGACCGGGATTTCGAACTGCAGCATCAGCGTATCGCCCGGGTTCAGTGCAGCGACGGCAGCCGTCGCGTGTTCGGCCGTATTGGTGCCATTGGCACCGGGGACGACGGCAATCATGTTCTCGCCGTCACCGCCGACGAGGATGAGAGCAGTGCCCGTCGGCTCGGAGACGCGCCGGACTGTGGAAAGATCGGTGCCTGCCGTCTGCAGCAGGTCGACCGCAGGCTCCGCAAAGCCGTCATTGCCGACGGCGCCGCTCATTCGCACGGTCGCGCCGGCGCGGCGTGCGGCCAGCGCCTGGTTGGCGCCCTTGCCGCCGGCGGCGGTGGAAAAGCCGTTGCCGGCGACGGTTTCGCCCGGCTTCGGCAGACGTTCCGTGGTGGCGATGAGGTCCATGTTGATGGAGCCGAAGATAGTGATCATGCGATGTCCTGCCCTGGGTGTTGCGTCTGCATGATCCTGCCCGAAGGCTGCCTTTGTCTTTTCGGATCATGCATCGATTGGGCGCGACACTGCCGAAGCGATCAGTCTTCGTCAACTACCCTGAGCTTGAGTTGGCTCGTGCGGTTGTCGACAGGCTTCGGCCGTTCTTCCGCACGCGCCTTGGCAGGCTCTTTCGCGGCCTCGAATTCCAGCGCCTCTATGCGCTCGCCACGCCTTGCCAGCTTGTCGGCCGAGGTGACGATCATGTCGACATCCTTCTGCGCCATGGCGAAATGCCCCTGCAGCTTTCGCACCCGCTCGTCCAGGCGCGAAAGGTCGTCCATCAGATGCGCCACCTCGCTCTGGATCACATGGGCCTGCTCGCGCATGCGCTGGTCCTTCAGGACAGCCTGGATGACCTGGATCGACAGCATGAGCAGCGATGGTGAAACGATGACGATGCGGGCGCGCTGAGCCTTCTGCACGATTGCCTCGAAATTCTCATGGATCTCGGCGAAGATCGATTCGGACGGCACGAAGAGAAAGGCCGTATCCTGCGTCTCGCCGGGAATGAGATATTTCTCTGAAATGTCGCGGATATGCAGCTCCAGATCGCGGCGGAACTGCTGCGCAGCGATCTTGCCATGTTCGGGACTGGCGGCGCTGCGAATGGCGTTCCAGGCTTCCAGCGGAAACTTGGCATCAATAACAAGCGGCGGCGAGCCATTCGGCATGCGAACGGTGCAGTCCGGCCGCGAGCCGTTGGAAAGCGTCGCCTGGAACGCATAGGCGCCCATCGGCAGCCCGTCGGCGATGATGGTTTCCATGCGCGCCTGGCCGAAGGCGCCACGCGTCTGCTTGTTGGAAAGAATGGCCTGCAGGCCGACGACATCCTTCGCCAGCGTCTGGATGTTGGTCTGCGCGGCATCGATGACGGCAAGCCTCTCCTGCAGGCGGCGCAGGTTTTCATGCGTCGAGCGCGTCTGCTCGCCGATCGTCGCCGTCACCCGCTGCGACATGCCGTCCAGGCGCTGGCCGATGGCCTGGTTGAGCTCTGCCTGCCTGGAGCCGAAGACTTCGGCCATGGTGGCAAGCCGTCCCTGCATCTCCGCCTGCGAACGTAGCAGCGCCGCCATCGTATGCTCGGTGTCGAGCGCGTCGTCTTCTGCACGTGCCTTGCCGCGGATGAAAAGCACGATCACTGTGATCGCAAGCAGAATGACGATGCCGGTCAGAACCTGGACCGTGGAAATGGCTTGGCCGAAGATGATGAAGGACATGAAACCTGGCGCGCTGATGAAGTTCTTACGCGGAGCATAGCAAAATTGCTGTGAATATCCAGATCAAAACGTGAACAAAATTTCGAGCCTATTTGCTGCTGTTGAGATCGCCGCCGGCGAAAAAACACCGCGCCATCGCCATCTTGGCGATTCCATCGCACGACAAGATGCGTTAAGGGAAACGTCATGACGATCAAGCCACTCATCATTTTGCCCGACCCGTTGCTCCGCCAGGCTTCCAAGCCCATCGAGCAGATCGATACCGAAATTCAGCGTCTCGCCGACGACATGCTCGAAACCATGTATGACGCGCCGGGCATCGGCCTTGCGGCGATCCAGATCGGCGTTCCCCGCCGCATGCTTGTCATCGACGTCGCGCGCGAAGGCGAAGAGAAGAAGCCGCTGGTTTTCATCAATCCAGAGATCGTTGCGTCCTCGGACGAGCGTTCGGTCTATGAGGAAGGCTGCCTTTCCATTCCGGATTACTATGCCGAAGTGGAGCGCCCGGCACGCGTCACCGTCAAGCATCTGGACCGCAACGGCAAGGAGCAGCTGACCGAAGCAGACGGCTTGCTTGCGACCTGTGTGCAGCACGAGATCGATCACCTGAACGGTGTGCTCTTCATCGACTACATCTCTCGCCTGAAGCGCGACATGGTGATCAAGAAGTTCACCAAGGCGGCCAAGTCGAAGGCGCTCTGACCTCTGGCATTGAAAGATCAGCCTGAAACGCTTATGATATCATTGATATCAAGTAGAGGCGTGGATGAGTGACCTTTTGATTCGCGATATTTCCGAGCCGATGAAGCAGGACATCGCAGAACGGGCAAAGCAGGCCGGGCGTAGTCTTTCGGACGAAGCGAAAGAACTCTTGCGAAAAGCCTTGGTCGCGGAGAATAGCGAAACGGAGAACTCCCGATTGTCTGCTTGGGACCTTCTTCGACCAATTCTTTACGATGGCGATGATGTGGCGGCAACGGAATATGCCCGTATCATGGATGAGATCGAGGTGGAGCGAAAGAAGGACTTCGGCCGGTCGGTCGAGGACTTTGAATGATCCTCCTCGACACGAACATTATTTCCGAATTGGAAAAACCTGCACCTGATCGAAATGTTGCCAGCTGGATGAAGGCCCGGCCAAGCACTGAGTTTTATCTTTGTGATGTCGTGGTGATGGAGCAATCCTATGGTGCGGAGCGCTTTTTACTTCGTACAAAATCCGATCGCTACATACGGATTTTCAATGCGTTGCTGGCGTCGTTCCAGGGTAGGATATTTAGGTTCGACCAAAAATCCGCCATCGAGACAGGCCGCATTCGCGCCCGTCGCGAACGTTCGGGCCATCAGATTTCCGTGCAGGACGCCATGATCGCCGCCATCTGTCTTGCGAATGGCGCGACATTGGCGACGCGCAACACAAAAGACTTCGAGGGGCTTGATCTCAAGCTCATAAACCCGTTTGAAGGCGGCTAGCATCTGGCCCTGATGGCGCTCGGGTCGCTCGAAACTGATATCTTAGCCGGATGGATCGCATGTCGCTCAACATCATTTTCATGGGAACGCCCGAATTTTCCGTACCGACGCTGCGGTCCTTGATCGATGCTGGGCACAAGGTTCGTGCCGTCTATACGCAGCCGCCGCGCCCCGGCGGCCGGCGTGGGCTTGATCTGCAGAAATCGCCGGTGCATCAGGCGGCCGAATTGCTGGGCCTGCCGGTTTTCACGCCCGTCAACTTCAAGGATCCGGACGAGCGCCAGCGCTTTCGCGATCTGGAAGCTGATGTCGCCGTCGTCGTTGCCTATGGCCTGCTGCTGCCGGATGCAATTCTGTCAGGCACGCGCCTTGGCTGCTATAACGGCCACGCCTCGTTGCTGCCGCGTTGGCGCGGCGCTGCCCCCATCCAGCGCGCGATCATGGCCGGCGATGCGAAGACCGGCATGATGGTGATGAAGATGGACAAGGGGCTCGATACTGGCCCGGTCGCGCTGACACGAGAAGTCGAGATCGGCGACACCATGACTGCAGGCGAGCTGCACGACCGGCTGATGCTCGTCGGCGCAAAGGCGATGGCCGAGGCGATGAACAGACTGGAGCATGACGAGCTTCCGCTGACCGCCCAGCCCTCCGAAGGGGTCCTTTACGCCGCCAAGATTGACAAGGGTGAAACCCGCATCGATTTCGGCAGGCCGGCGGCCGATGTCCACAATCACATTCGCGGCCTGTCGCCTTTCCCAGGCGCCTGGTTTGAGGTCGACATCGCGGGCCGCCCAGAGCGTATCAAGGTGCTCGGCTCGGAACTGGCGGAGGGCGACGGTGCGTCGGGAAAGGTTCTGACGGATGATCTCGTCATTGCCTGCGCTTCCGGCGCCGTTAGGTTGACGAAGTTGCAGAAGGCCGGCGGCAAGCCGCTGGCTGCGGCGGATTTCCTGCGTGGCACGTCGATCGCGTCGGGTACGGTGCTCGCTTCGGAGCAGGGCTGATGCCGCGTTACAAAATGACCGTCGAATATGACGGCATCCCCTATGTCGGCTGGCAGCGCCAGGAGAACGGCCCTTCAGTGCAGGGGGCGATCGAGGGCGCCATCCGGTCTTTGACCGGCGAGACGGTCTCAATCCGTGGCGCGGGACGCACCGATTCCGGCGTGCACGCCATGGGACAGGTGATGCATGCTGATCTTTCCAAGGAGTGGAAGATCTACACGCTGCGCAATGCGCTCAACGCCCATCTGAGGATGGCCGGAGAGCGGGTCGCCATTCTCGATATCGTCGAGGTCGATGCAAGCTTCGACGCCCGTTTTTCGGCAATCCGCCGTCATTATCTCTATCGCATTATCGCCCGCCGCGCGCCCCTTGCGCTGGAAGCCGGACGCGCATGGTGGGTGCCGAAGGACATGGATCACGAGGTCATGCACGCCGCCGCCCAGACCCTTGTCGGCCGGCATGATTTCACCACCTTCCGGTCGGCGCATTGCCAGGCAAACAGCCCGGTGCGCACGCTCGACCGGCTTGACGTGACGCGCAGTCGCGAACTCATCGAGATCCGCGCCACGGCGCAAAGCTTCCTGCACAATCAGATCCGCTCCTTCGCCGGCACCTTGAAGCTGGCGGGCGAGGGCAAGTGGACACCTGACAATGTGCGCGCGGCGCTCGAAGCTCAGGATCGCAAGGCCTGCGGCCCTGTCGCTCCGCCGGATGGGCTCTATTTCATGCAGGTGGATTATCGCGATGGTACCGGGCTGCCTGGCGACGGCGAAAGTGCAGATGACGGCGACGATCTGTCGTAGTCCACACTGACCATCTTAACCCGGCGGATAAACGCCCAGAAAGCGCTGCAGGAAATCCGTCAGCAGCATGGTCGGAATGAGCAGCACTAGCGTCAGCGTGCCGATGAAGAGCGGATGCGTGCCGCAGATCATTCTGAGCATGCGCGCCAGCGAAAAGATGATTGCCATCATCAGCGCCAGCCATAGCAGCGCCACCAATCCGCTGGAGCCGGGGACGAAAGCGATCACGGCGATGAGCAGCGCATTCAGATAGGATGTCGGCACGCCCAGCCAGTTCACCACGACGACGATGGGCGTAAATTTGTCGCCGAAACGGAAAATCAGCAGCAGCACGCCGGCAAGAACGAGCGGGACCAGCCAGTTCGCAAGCTCGACCAAGGCCAGGCGCAGGAAGAAGCCGAGACCGGTCGATGTCTCCGGCGGCATGGCGGTCAGATAGGCCTTCTGCCACCACAGCCAGGAAATGCCGATCGACGGCAGGCTCCACAAGATCGCCCAGAAGGAGCGCATCATGCCGCGATCCGTTATGTCCAGATACTGGAAGCCGCGCGCATCCATGCGGATCAGCAGCCAGAGACCGGACAGATAGTATTGGACTTCCCTAAAGGTCGGCATTCTCGAACCAGCGCTGGATGAAGGTCTGGTAGATCCCGGTCAGCGTTTCGAGATCCGAGACTGCCACGCGCTCGTCGACCATATGCATGGTCTGGCCGACGAGGCCGAATTCCACGACAGGGCAGTAGTCCTTGATATAGCGGGCATCCGACGTGCCGCCGGTGGTCGAAAGCGCCGGCCTTTGGCCAGTGATGTTTTCGACGGCGGAAGAGAGCGAGGCGATCAGCGCGTTGTTGCGCGTCAAAAACACCTGGCTCGGGCGCTCCGACCAGACGATGTCGTATTTCGCCGGCGGACGCCCTGGGCGCAGCGTCTGGTCGGCCGCAGCCGCATCCAGGCGGGCCAGGATTTCCGCCTTCAGCGTGTCGGCCGTCCAGGTATCGTTGAAGCGGATGTTGAAGGTGGCGGTCGCCCTGGCGGGGATGACGTTGGTGGCGGCATTGCCGACATCAATCGTTGTCACTTCAAGGTTCGATGGCTGGAAATTGTCCGTGCCGGTGTCGAAGGGCGGGTCGAGTAGCGCTTCCGTCAGCTTGATGATGCTGCGCACCGGATTGTCGGCAAGGTGCGGATAGGCGGCGTGGCCTTGAACGCCGTGAACGGTAATGGTGCCGGAGACCGAGCCGCGGCGGCCGATCTTGATCATGTCGCCGAGCCGGTCGGGGTTGGTCGGCTCGCCGACGAGCGACGCATCCCATGTCTCGCCGCGCTCGGCTGCCCATTGTAGCAGCTTGACCGTACCGTTGATCGCCGGTCCCTCTTCGTCGCCGGTGATCAGGAAGGAGATCGAACCGGCAGGCTTGCCATGTTTCTCGATATGGCGCGCGACAGCGGCCACGAAACAGGCGATGCCGCCCTTCATATCGACGGCGCCGCGGCCGAAAAGCTCGCCATCGGCGATCTCGGCGGCAAAGGGCGGATGGCTCCACGAGGCGGCATCACCTACGGGAACGACGTCCGTATGCCCGGCAAACATCAGATGCGGCCCATCCGTGCCGAGCCGCGCATAAAGGTTTTCGATATCGGGCGTTCCCGGCTCCATGGCCGTCATGCGCTCCACCTTGAAGCCAAGAGGCTGCAGCATGTCGGCAAGCGCGGTCAGCGCGCCGCCCTCGGCCGGGGTGACAGAGGCGCAGCGGATCAGGGTCTGCAGATTCGTGATGGGATTGGTAACGGTCATCGGAGGCAATTTATCCGGCGGGAAATGGCAAAGCGATGGCAAAGGATTGGCGATGAGTCGAAAATCCTTGCCGCGATTCCAGCAATCGCACAGGCATGTTCATCCGGCAAGCATAAGGGAAGCGCGATATGGCAACCGCGCTTCCGAAAAATTCCAAAATCAGTCGCGCAGCAGCTCGTTGATGCCGGTCTTCGAGCGCGTCTTTTCATCGACACTCTTGACGATGACGGCGCAATAAAGGCTCGGGGCCGGCTGGCCGTTCGCCATGGTATTGCCGCTCGGCAGCGCGCCGGCGACGACGACCGAGTAGGGCGGTACTTCGCCATAGGTGATCTCGCCGGTGGCGCGATCGACGATCTTGGTGGACTTGCCGATGAAGACGCCCATGCCGAGCACGGAACCTTCACGGACGATGCAGCCCTCGACGACTTCGGAGCGGGCGCCGATGAAGCAATTGTCTTCGATGATCGTCGGGCCGGCCTGCATCGGCTCCAGCACGCCGCCGATGCCGACGCCGCCGGAAAGATGTACATGCTTGCCGATCTGGGCGCAGGAGCCGACGGTTGCCCAGGTGTCGACCATGGTCCCTTCACCGACATAGGCGCCGAGATTGACGAAGGACGGCATCAGGATGGCGTTGGGAGCGATGTAGGCCGAATGACGCACGACGGCGTTCGGCACGGCGCGGAAGCCGGCTTCGCGGAAGCGATTCTCACCCCAGCCTTCGAACTTCGAGGGAACCTTGTCCCACCAGGTTGCGCCGCCGGAGCCGCCTTCAACGATTTTCATGTCGTTCAGGCGGAAGGAGAGCAGAACCGCTTTCTTGAGCCACTGGTTGACGGTCCAGTTACCGTCCACACCGCGCTCGGCCACGCGAACCTTGCCGCTATCGAGAAGATTGAGCGCCGTTTCGACGGCATCGCGGACTTCGCCGCGCGTCGACGTGTTCACATTGTCGCGATTGTCGAAGGCAGCCTCGATGGACTTTTCGAGGGAGGCAAGGTCGGTAGCGCTCATGGGAATTCCTTACAACGTCAGGGCCTATCGGGATTTCCGGATAAAGGTCCGGAAGCGGTCGATTGGTCCTATAGCATGGATGCCGAAAATGGAATGTCTTTTCCGCGCCGATTGAGCTTGGATTCAAGGCGTTGTAGGGGCATATGCAAGAGCTTGGCTATTTCTGTTTGCGAATGGAAATGGCCTGTCATGATCGATTCGAAAGGCATGAATAGATGAGCAAGGGGAAGAACGGCAGGCTGAGGCGCAAGGACGGGGTCTGGGACCCGTTGAAGACGAGCTCGGCGGACAAGCAGCGAGCCGAGTCGGTGCCGCGCACGCCGCAGTCGATGTCGCCGTCCTACCGCCTTGCCTATGCGGACGAGGATTTCCTCTGCCGCGAGGAGTTGCGGCCGATCCGCCTGCAGCTGGAATTGCTGAAGACCGAAATGTCGCTGACCGAGCGCGGCATCAAGTCGACGGTCGTCATGTTCGGCGGCGCGCGCATTCCTGCTCCCGGCACCAATGCCTGGGCCGCGCGCAATGATGTGCAACGCGCCAATCTCGAGGCTGCATCGGTTTACTACGAGGAAGCGCGCAAGTTCGCCCGGCTTTGCTCGCGCTATTCCGCCGGTTTCGACTACCACGAATATGTCGTCGTCACCGGCGGCGGCCCGGGCGTGATGGAGGCGGGCAATCGCGGTGCGGCCGAAGAAGGGGCACCCTCGATCGGCCTCAACATCGTGCTGCCACACGAGCAGGCGCCGAACGCCTATGTGACGCCGGAGCTCAGCTTCAATTTCCATTATTTCGCGATCCGCAAGATGCACTTCATGGTGCGCGCCAAGGCGATCGCCGTGTTCCCGGGCGGCTTCGGCACGATGGACGAGCTGTTCGAATGCCTGACGCTCATCCAGACCGGTCGCATGGAGCGCCTGCCGCTCATTCTCTTCGGCGAAAAGTTCTGGCGCAGCATCATCAATTTCGACGCGCTGGCCGAGTTCGGCACCATCGCGCCCGACGATGTGAACCTCATCAGCTTTGTCGATACCGCCGACGAGGCATGGAAGATCGTCGCCGACTTCTATGAGCACGACAACGGGCACTGACAATGAAAAGCCCGCCGTCGCGGAGGCGAGGGCGGGCGTCCGTTCATGGGACTATTGCCGGAACTATCGGCTTACAGCAGCGGCCGGCCCGGCATGTCATCCAGGTTGACCACGCCGTCGTGGTTGCGGTCCAGCCGGTCGAAGAGCTTGTTCATGGCGTCTTCGGCTTCCTTCTTGCTGATCTGGCCACTTTGGTCGGTATCGGCAAAACGGAAGATCATCGCACCGCGCATGAAGCCACCCTCGTGCATGAAGCGGCCATGCGGTCTGTGATGGCGATGGCCTTCGCCGCCCTTGTCGTTGTCATTGTCGTTCTGGGCTTGGTCGTTTTGAGCCTGGTCGCTCTTGGACTGGTCGGCCGGGGCTTGATTGCTCTGTGCCTGATTGCCTTGGGCTTGATTGCCTTGAGCCTGGTCGCCGCCCTGAGCCTGGCCATTTTGTGTCTGATCGCCATCGGCCTTGGCATGTTCGGCCCGCCACTGCTTCATCTGCTCCTGGCGGTAGGCGCGATATTCGCCAGGGGTGATTTCGCCGTCATGATTGACGTCGATCTGGTCGAAGATCTTGTCGACACCCGCCTTGACTTCATCCTTGGTGAGCTTCGTATCGCCGGGATTGCCGAATTCCTTCAGCATGCGGACGTAAAGGACTTCGGGCGAAAAATGCGGTCTGTGCCAGCGGCCTTGATGATGATGCCTGTCCCGGCCGTCGCCATCATGCGAGGCGGCGAGTGCTACCTGTGCGGCACCGCTGAGAAGCAGGGTTGCGGAAAGTCCAGCCAGAAGAAGTTTTTTCCCGTTCATCGCTTTTCCTTTCGTGTCGAGGAATGGTCAAACGATACGGCTGGCGGTCGAAAACGACCAATTAAACCTCTGTAAGGCGGATGAAACTTTGGTAACCCCGTTCTAATGAATGGTTAAATCAGCGCTTTGAGGAAGGCGGTGAGATCGTCGGTCACGTAGTCGATATGATCGTCCTCGCCGGTCGTGCGCTCCCACCATTCGACGACCGTTGTCTCGAGATTCTGTGGTACCAGCAGCACCGTTTTCATGCCCAGCGCCTTGGGCACGGTGAGATTGCGCGGCAGGTCCTCGAACATGACGGCCTTCTTCGTGTCGACGCGATGAAGGCTCATGAACTTGTCGTAGGTCGTCCCGGCCGGCTTCGGCACGTAGTCCGCCGCAACGATATCGAAAATATCATCAAACCCGTCGAGGATGCCGAGAGCGCCGGCCGTCGCCTCGGCGTGTTTGACGCTGCCGTTGGTGAAGATGAACTTGCGTCCCGGCAGCGCCTTGATGGCGGCGGCGAGCTCCGGCTGCGGCGTCAGCGCCGAATAGTCGATCGCATGCGCCTTCTCCAGGAAATCGTTGGGGTCGATGCCGTGATGAATCATCAAGCCCTGCAGGGTCGTGCCATGCTCCAGGTAATATTGCTTCTGCAGCTTGCGGGCATCTTCGCGCTCCATCTGCAAGAGGGCCGAGACGTAAGCCGTCATGTTCTTGTCGATCTGCGCGAAGAGATCGACATGGTGCGGATAGAGCGTGTTGTCGAGATCGAACACCCAATCGCGGATGTCGGCGAAATCTGAAGGCTCGGATAGTGTTTTTGTCTGGTTCATGCCGGTCTTATGGCATGCCCGCTCCAGGCGGGGGAAGGGAAATATTCACACTGCGGCATCTCAGCCATTTTGGGGAGATTGCCGTGCGATCCAATGCCGGCTATGATTTTACCATTGATTTCCGGGGTTTTACTCTATTTGCCATGTGAGGGAGAGCTTACGCTCTTTTGGGTCGCGGAGGAGAAATCGCCCGGCCGGGCTTTTCGGAGGGGATGCGATGAGTCAGGTGGAAAAGGCGCAGGAATTCGCGCGGCTGCACAAGAAGGGTGAGCCGCTGATCCTTTTCAATATTTGGGATGCAGGCTCGGCCAAGGCCGTGACCGAGGCTGGCGCCAAGGCGCTGGCGACGGGAAGCTGGTCGGTTGCCGCAGCCAATGGTTTCGGCGACGGCCAGGCCATTCCGTTATCGCTGCTGGCGGTCACCGCCCGGCTGATTTCGGTGACGAGCCCATTGCCGCTGTCGGTCGATTTCGAGGGTGGTTATGCGGTCGAACCCGAGGAGGTTGCCGCCAATGTCGAAAAGATCATGGATCACGGCGCCATCGGCATCAATTTCGAGGATCAGGTGATCGGCGGTCAGGGCGTTCATCCTATCGAGACGCAGGCGGCGCGCATCCGCGCCATCCGGGAAATGGCGGACCGCCGCGAGATGCCGCTGTTCATCAATGCCCGCACCGATCTTTTCCTGCAGGAAAGCGATACGGCCCATCATCAGCTGCTGCTGGATGACGCCTTTCAGCGCGCCGATGCCTTTGCCGAGGCTGGCGCCAGCGGCTTCTTCGCACCGGGCCTGGTCGAACCGGAACTGATCGGGGCTCTTTGCGAGCGTTCGCCTCTGCCTGTCAATATCATGGTGCGCCCGACGACGCCTGACAACGAGACCATGGCAAAGCTGGGCGTCAGCCGCATCAGCTACGGGCCGGCACCCTACCGCTCTGTCATGGGAATGCTGAAGAGCGAAGCCGAGGCAATCTACCGGCCGACTTGAGGCATGATGGGAGCCAGGATACTTTCCGTTCCCGACAAGTGGGTACCTTGAGCAAAGTGCGACAGGAGTGAAAATGTCTGAGCGCGACACCGAGCTCCACGGTAGCTGGCGGTTGGTTTCCTTTGACACTGAGCTTCAGGCTTCAGAGGAGCGCAGTCGACCGTGGGGCGACCACCCCAATGGGTACCTTATGTTCGGCCCGGATGGGCGAATGATGGTGCTGGTGACCGCCGAGGCGCGGGAGCCAGGGACTACAGATGAGAAACTGCTCGGACTGTTCCGTACCATGATGACCTATACCGGACGCTATCGGATAGAGGGGGACAGGTTCATCACAAAGATCGACTCGTCCTGGAATGAAGCCTGGAACGGCAGTGAGCAGGAACGCTTCTACAAGCTTGATGGAGACACGCTCGAGGTCTTTACGAGCTGGATGCCCAATCCGTTGGTATCGGGCAATCCAACAGGAAGGGCTGTGCTCAAGTTTAGACGCGGGTAATTTCCCTGCGCCGTGTTTTCAACGCCTCACGCCGCTCACACGGCTGGTAGTTTTAGTCCAAGCCACCGTCATGTCCATTGGGCTTCGCAGCCCAACGGAATCACAACAGATTAAAATCAGCCAATTATTCAGTTAGCCTTTAAGACGACGCCGCCCTTACGGGACGATCAGCGTGCCAGCGCCACGCTCGGTGAAGATTTCGAGCAGCACCGAATGGGCCGTCTTGCCGTTGAGGATGACGACGCCCTGAACACCTGCCTTGATGGCGTCGATGCAGGTTTCGACCTTCGGGATCATGCCGCCGGAAATGGTGCCGTCGGCGATCAGCGCGTGGGCCTGGGCGACGGAAAGTTCCTTGATGAGCTGACCCTGCTTGTCGAGAACGCCGGGAACATCCGTCAGGAAGAGCAGGCGTGTGGCGGAGAGCGCGCCGGCGATGGCGCCGGCAAAGGTGTCGGCGTTGATGTTGTAGGTCGCGCCGTCGCGGCCGGGGGCGACCGGGGCGATGACCGGGATCATCTCGGACTTGGCGAGCAGGTCGAGCAGCGTGCGGTCGACTTCGACCACTTCACCGACGAAACCGAGGTCGAGCACGCGCTCGATGTTCGAATCCGGGTCCTTGATGGTCTTGTGCGCCTTTTCGGCGAAGACCATGTTGCCGTCCTTGCCGCAAAGGCCGATCGCCCATTCGCCGGTCTGGTTGATCAGCGCGACGATTTCCTTGTTGATCGAGCCGGCGAGCACCATTTCGACGATCTCGACCGTCTTCTGGTCGGTGACGCGCAGGCCGCCTTCGAACTTCGATTCGATGCCCATCTTCGTCAGCATGGCGCCGATCTGCGGGCCGCCGCCGTGAACGACGATCGGGTTGACGCCCGATTGCTTCAACAGGGCGATATCGGCGGCAAAGGCCTTGCCGAGTTCGACATTGCCCATGGCATGGCCACCGTATTTCACGACGATGGTCTTGTTTTCGTAACGCTGCATGTAGGGCAGCGCCTGTGCGAGCAGGTTGGCTTGGAGTTCGCTTTGGGCTTCGGACATGGTGCACCCTTCGAAATTGATCGCGGCCTTTTATCTCAAGTTTTTGACAGAGGGAATAATGATCTCGGGATTAAAACATGCCGCGCAAATGTGCGCAGCGGTTTTGCGACAACGACATGGGCAAAATCAAATACCTAAAGCGCGAAAAGCGGATCTGAAAGATCGCGCTGCGCCTTAGTTGACGCTATGTCACATTAGCGTCGCCGAAATTGATGGTGCGGACACGTTTGCCGAAGCGAAGTTTTCTTCTAAAGATGGTGCAGGCATCGCACCCCGGGGATTTGGATGGCGAGCGAGGAGACGGAAGCGCTGATCGGCCGCATCGCCATGCGCGATCAGAAAGCCTTTGCCGCGCTCTACAAGCGTACCAGCCCGAAACTCCTCGGTGTTTGCCTGCGTATCGTTGGCAACAAGGCGGATGCGGAAGAGGTTTTGCAGGAGGTCTATATCAAGGTCTGGCAGCGGGCCGAGCAATTTGCTGTCGCGGAAGGGCCGGCAATGGCCTGGTTGATGACGATCGCACGCAACCGCGCCATCGATTTCATCCGCGCGCGCAAGCCCGTAGCCGACGAAATAGACAGCGCTTACGATCTCGCCGACCTGGAACCCGGCCCCGAAGAACAAGCAATCGTGAAGGGAGAGGGGAGGCGGATTGACAGGTGCATGGAAGAGTTGGAAGCTGATCGCGCGCGGGCAGTTCGCAGCGCCTATGTCGAGGGCTTGAGCTATCAGGAGCTCGCCGACCAGCACGCTGTGCCACTGAACACTATGCGCACGTGGCTGCGCCGAAGCCTGATTAGACTGAGAGAGTGCATGGACCGATGAGTACGCCCGATCAAAGCAAGGGAGGCCGCTCCCGCGACGAAGTCCTGGCCGGAGAATATGTGCTTGGCGTGCTTTCCTTGGAGGACCGGCAGAAGGTCGAGCGCCGCATGCGCAGCGACCGCCAGTTTGCCGCCATCGTCAGCCGCTGGGAGCAGAACCTCTCGGAATTCAACGAGGAATACGAAGCGGCGACGCCATCCCCTTCGGTCTATCCAAAGATCGAAAAGCGGATTTTCGGCGAAGTGGCACTCGGTGCCCATCTCTGGAATTCGCTGATGCTCTGGCGTTCCGTCGCCTTCGGCTCGCTGTTTTTGGCGGCCGGCGTACTCGTCTTCGCCATCACGAACGAAGGCGGCTTGCGCACAACCCCCGGCAAGCAGCTCACCGCGTCTCTTTCCGGCCAGAACAGTCCCTTCAATCTCCTCGCCAACTACGACATCGCCAACGGGCGTCTGAAAATTACGCCGGTCGCCGCCGGCAAGCCCGAGGAGAAATCGCTGGAGCTCTGGCTGATTCGCGGCAGCGATCCCGCCGAGGCGCTGGGCATCCTGCCACCGACTGGCGATGGCGAAATCGTCCTGTCGCCGGAGCTTCACGCCAAATTGACGGAAGGCGCGATCATCGCCGTCAGCGTCGAACCCTTTGGCGGCTCGCCGACCGGCAAGCCCACGGGCGATGTGGTTGCCTCCGGCACGATCCATCTGCCCTGAGGGACTGCGTCTCATAAAAGCTGCTGGCGGCTGAAACTTATCGTCGGCGCGCTCCGTATCCTCTTCCGACCCCGCCCGAGCGGGGCAACAGAGAGGAAGAGGAGACGTCATGATCAAGACCGTGTTTCGCATTGCCGCCATCGCCGCGATGCTGCCCGCTGCAAGCAGCCTCGCCTACGCCAAGGACCCGATGGTGGGTGGTGCGGCAATGTATGCCAGCAAGAACATCATCCAGAATGCCGTGAATTCCAAGGATCACACGACACTGGTCGCGGCCGTGAAGGCGGCCGGTCTCGTCGATACCCTTGAGGGCAAAGGCCCTTTCACCGTCTTCGCACCGACCAACGAAGCCTTCAAGCAGCTGCCGGCCGGTACGGTGGAAACGCTGCTGAAGCCGGAAAACAAGGAAAAGCTGGTCAAGATCCTGACTTGCCATGTCGTGGCCGGTGATGACATGGCCGCCGCCATCAAGAAGTGGGCGATGAGCAAGGGCGGCGAATACGATCTGAAAACGGTCGGCGGCTGTACCATCAAGGCCATGGACAAGGGCGGCAAGCTGACGCTGACCGATGAGGCCGGCGGCACCGCCCATATCACAATCGCCGACGTCAAGCAGTCGAACGGCGTGATCCATGTGGTCGACAAGGTGTTGTTGCCGAAGATGTAATCCTTAGCGGCAACACGGCCGCCGTCGCCTTACGCGGGGTCGGGGGCGGCGGCCTCATTGTATCGGAGCGGTCCTCAGACCTGGATGCCGACCGTCAGCCCGATGGCCTCGCGCAATTCCTGAAGTCCCACGCCTTTTTCCGAGGAGGTGGCGAGGATGCCGGGATAGGCGGCCGGGCGCTTGCGGATTTTTTCGGCGGTATCGGCGAGCAGCTTCGGTATGCCCGCCTCCTTGATCTTGTCGGTCTTCGTAAGCACGATCTGATAGGAAACGGCGGCCTTGTCGAGCAGATCCAGAACCTCTGCATCGTTCTTCTTGATGCCATGGCGGCTGTCGATCAGCACATAGACGCGCTTCAGCGTCGTGCGTCCGCGCAGATAGTCGAAGACCAGCTTCGTCCAGGCATCGACCTGATCCTTGGGTGCTTCGGCGTAGCCGTAGCCAGGCATGTCGACCAGCGCCATCGGCGGCAGATCGCCACCCTCGCCGGAAAAACCGTCGGGAACGAAATAGTTGAGCTCCTGCGTGCGCCCCGGCGTATTCGAGGTCCGCGCCAGCCCCTTGTGTCCGACCAGAGCATTGATCAGCGACGACTTGCCGACATTGGAGCGGCCGGCAAAAGCGATTTCCGGCGGCCCTTCCGGCGGCAGAAATTTCATCGACGGCACACCGCGGATGAAGATCCACGGACGCCCGAAAAGCGGCTTGTCGTCTTTTGTCGTCTGGTCTGCCATTTGCCCGGTCGTTTGCTTGGTTTGATGATCTGGCTTCGGGGTTTTGCCCATGAAAGTCAAGTTTTGATCGATGTGTGTGACACGTTGCGGACCTGCACGTACCCTGTCATGCTGCGCAGATGGAGCAAGATCCCACGAAAGACGACGATGTCGTAGAAATATGCCTCGATGCGAAGGAAGCCGTCGTTCTATTCGAGCTTCTCTCTCGTTGGTCCGATCCGAAGGGGACACACACTCCCGATGAATCATGTTTCGAGAGCCCTGCCGAATGCGCGGTATTGAACGGTTTGCTCGGGGATATCGAGAAGCAGCTTACTGCTCCGTTCAAGCCTGAGTACAGGCAGATTCTCGCCGATGCCCGCAGCTTGTTAGCGGGGCGATGGAATTACCCGACTCTGCGCGGCTGAAATTTCCCAGGCGGTCGACTTAGACCGGAATTTTCATCCGCAGCCATGGTGATCCTGTAAAATCCGCAATTGCTGCACCACGGCGCCGCGCAAGTCGTGCTAAGGCTCGATGCCGCAGCCTGAGATCTGCACGGTCAGGCGGGATTTGACAGGGCCGCTTTCCACAAGACGTTTGATGCGGATGTCCTCGAACTCTTCCGTCAGCATCTCGCATCTGAGCGCACGAGCTGAGAAGACCGCGGCGTACCCAGCCCGCTCGCATCGAAATATCAATCACAAAGAAAAGCCTCGCCGAAGCGTGCTTTTTTCGTCATTTCGATGGCGCCGGTTTTCGTTTGAAGAGGCCCCTCAAATTGTCGAAGAGCTCCACCTTCAAGCCATGACGCTTCGTGCCGCCGAGCTTCGGTGTCGGCCAAGGAGTCGGTAATGACTAGCCGCAGCACTTGGCAGCATTCGCTGATCCACAGCAGGCTGCCGCTTGGGTCTGTTCTGCCAGCCACCGGTCGCGTGGCTTGCAGCTGGCTGCGCGGGCAATGAGCTCGACATAGACGGCATCGTCGCCGATAACAGGAGTTGATGCGCAGTAGAGCTGCATCGGCTGCACCCCGTCGCTCACCTCAAAGGTCAGCCTCGCGGAGCCGTCGAGCTGCACATGCTCGGAAACCTTGCGGATGATAGCGGCGAATTTGCCCGCCGGCATATGCGTGCGGTTGCCTTCCTCGATATCCCAAAGCTGCACGAAAATCTCAGCCCATGCTTCCGGGTTGGCCCCGCAGTCCAATGCCGAAAACTGCCCGGCCTTAACTTCTGTGACATGATAGCCCGGCCTCACCGGCCGACCGTCATAGCGGAATACAAGGGGCAGATCGCGGGCAGCGGCCAAAGTCTCAAGCAGAAGGCCGAGGTTGATATCCGAAGCCAGGGTCTTGTCGATCGCATTCATTTGATGTACTCCATATTTCAACATTTCAAGGATTATTGAAATATGGATGAAGGTCAAGCCCTCGCTTCGTTCGGCGCACTCTCTCAGGAGACCCGCCTGCAGATCGTCCGCATGCTCGTCGTTGCCGGTCCTGATGGCATGGCTGCGGGCGCGATTGCAGAGAAGCTCGAGGTATCGCCCTCGAATGTTTCGTTCCATCTGAAGGAACTGGATCGGGCCGGCCTCATTGGCCAGCAGCGGGAATCCCGCTCTATCGTCTACACCGCCAATTACGATGTGCTCGGAGGTCTCGTCCGCTTCCTGATGGAAGACTGCTGTGCGGGGCATCCCGAGGTCTGCGCGCCGGCGGCGCAAGTCGCCGCCTGCTGTGTACCAGCTGCGAGAAACGTTCCATGAATATGCTGATCCGGGGCCTGAAGCCGTGACATCTTTTCCGCTTTCGCGCCGCCTTGTCTCGGAGGCCTTGGGCACGGGCCTTCTGGTCACGGCGGTCGTCGGTTCTGGCATCATGGCGCACAGGCTGACGACCGATATTGCGCTTGCGCTGCTCGCCAATACGCTGCCTACCGGCGCGATCCTTGTCGTGCTGATCATCGTCCTCGGGCCGATATCCGGCGCTCACTTCAATCCGGTCGTATCGCTGGTCTTCACGCTGCGCCGCGAGCTGACCGCGATGTCGGCTCTGGGTTATATCGTCGCGCAGACCCTCGGCGGCATTGCCGGAACACTCCTCGCGCATGCGATGTTCGAACTGCCTTTGTTGCAGGCTTCGACGACCATTCGCAGCGGCGGCGCGCAATGGTTGGCCGAGGTGACGGCCACCTTCGGCCTTGTCTTCGCCATCCTCGCCGGCTTGCGGTTTCGCGCCGACGCCGTGTCATGGCTGGTAGGCCTCTACATAACGGCCGCATACTGGTTTACCGCTTCCACCTCCTTCGCCAATCCGGCTGTCGCAATCGCCCGCTCGCTGACGAACACCTTCGCCGGCATCCGTCCTGTCGATCTGCCGGGTTTTATCGTCGCGGAAATCCTTGGCGCGGTGTTGGCACTGATGCTTGCGAACTGGCTGCTGATGGAAGTCCGCAATCCTCAAACTCTCTCTGAAACGGAAGCCATCCCATGACCATGGATGTTACGATCTACCACAATCCCGACTGCGGCACCTCGCGCAACACGTTGGCGATGATCCGCAATGCCGGTATCGAGCCGACCGTCATCGAATATCTGAGCAATCCGCCAAGTCGCGATGACCTCATCAAGATGATTGCCGAGGCGGGTTTGACTGTCCGGCAGGCGATCCGTGAAAAGGGCACGCCCTATGTCGAGCTCGGCCTCGACAATCCGGACTTGACCGATGCCCAGTTGCTCGATGCCATGTTGAAGGATCCGATCCTGATCAACCGCCCGTTCGTCGTAACGCCCATGGGCACGCGTCTTGCCCGGCCTTCGGAAGTCGTCCTGGATATCCTGCCCGACACGCATAAAGGCCCGTTCGCCAAAGAAGATGGCGAGCAGGTTCTCGACGCTGACGGCAAGCGCCTTGTCTGAACGGGTGCCCCTTCTTGCCGTGCTCGCGCTCGGTGTCACGCAGATCATCGGGTACGGCACTCTCTATTACAGCTTCAGCATCCTCGCACCCGATATGGTCGCGCAGTTCGCATGGTCGAGCGAATGGGTTTTCGGCGCGCTGTCGGTCGCGCTTCTGATAGGCGGCCTCACCGCACCGTGGCTAGGCGTGCTTTTCGACAGGATCGGAGCCGCCCGGGTGATGACGATCGGCTCCTTCGCGGCGGCAGCCGCTTTGGCCGCCTGTGCCTTTGCACCCAACAAGGCAGCTTATGTCGCAGCACTTGTTGCGATCGAGGCTTCCGCCAATCTGGTCCAGTATGGCGCGGCCTTTGCGTTGCTCGTGCAAATCCGACCGCAGGTCGCCTCCCGCAGCATCACCTATCTGACGCTGATCGGCGGATTCGCCTCGACAATCTTCTGGCCGGTAACCACGACACTCCATTCGCATCTCGCATGGCAGAACGTCTATTTGGTTTTCGCCGTCCTCAACCTCTGTATCTGCCTGCCAATCCACGCGTGGCTGGTGCGTCAGGGAACTATGCACGAGGCGAAGGCATCGAGCATAGCTCCGCGCGTCGAGGGTGTGTTGCCACCTGCTCGCCGTCGCCTTGGCTTTGCGGTCATGGTTATGGGTTTTTCGCTGATGTCGCTCGTCAGTTCGGCCATTCTGGTGCATTTGGTGCCACTGCTGTCCGGTCTCGGCCTCGGCGCGACCGCCGCTCTCGTGGGGACACTCTTCGGTCCGTCGCAGGTCGGCAGCCGCCTCATCAACATGGTGTTCGGCAAGAACCTGCTCGCACTCCATCTGGCCGTGATCGCCTCGATGCTGATCCCGGGCGGAGTGCTCGTGCTTCTGCTTTCTGCTCCCTCCGTACCCGGCGCCATGGCCTTCGCGATGATCTTCGGCATGGGCAACGGCCTCCTGAGCATCGTCACCGGCACGCTGCCTCTGCATCTTTTCGGCAGCGATGGCTACGGAAAGCTACAGGGGAAGATGATGGCGGCACGGCTGATCCTTTCAGCTCTCGCCCCGTTCGTCCTGGCCTTCGCGATGGAGAATATCGGCATCATGCCGTCACTCGTCATCACGGCCGCTCTGGGTGGGCTTTCCATCGCTGCTCTATCTTCCATCGCAGCATTGCGATGACCGTTGTTGGCGGCACATCGGTGCCGGAGTTCACGCCGATGGCACTTGCCGCTACAAAAGAAAAGCCCCGCCGGAGCGGGGCTTTTGTCGTCATTTCGATGGTGCCGGTTTTCGTTTGAAGAGGCCCTTCAGATTGTCGAAGAGTTCCACCTTCACACCATGTCGCTTCATGATGATCGACTGCTGAATGACCGAGAGCGTGTTGTTCCAAGCCCAGTAGATCACGAGGCCGGCCGGGAAGCTCGCCAGCATGAACATGAACACCAGTGGCATCCAGTTGAAGATCATCGCCTGGGTCGGGTCCGGCGGCGTCGGGTTCATGCGCATCTGGAAGAACATGGTGACGCCCATGATCAGCGGCCAGACGCCGAGATGCAGGAAGGTCGGAGCCGCAAACGGCAGCAGGCCGAAGAGATTGACGATCGAGGTCGGATCCGGCGCGGAGAGGTCCTGGATCCAGCCGAAGAACGGCGCGTGGCGCATCTCGATGGTGATGTAGATCACCTTGTAGAGCGAGAAGAAGATCGGGATCTGCAGCAGTACCGGCCAGCAGCCGGCGATCGGATTGATCTTCTCTTCCTTGTAAAGCTGCATCGTTGCCTGCTGCAGCCCCATTCGGTCGTCGCCGAACTTGGCTTTGAGTTCTTCCATCTTCGGCTGCATGCGCTTCATGTTCGCCATCGAGGCATATTGCCGGCTGGCGAGCGGGAAGAAGAGCGCCTTGACGACGATGGTCGTGCAGAGGATGGCGACGCCGAAATTGCCGAAGTAGCGGAAGAAGAAGTCCATCAGCTTGAACATCGGCTTGGTGATGAAATAGAACCAGCCCCAGTCGATCAGGCGATCGAAGCGCGGGATCGAATAGCTCGTCTCGTAGCGGTCGATGACCGGAACTTCCTTGGCGCCGGCGAAGACCAGGTTCTTCAGATCCTGCGACTGGCCGGGAGCAATAGTGACGGCATCCTGCTTGTAATCGGCCTGATAGCGCGGTGTGCCATCGGTGAAGTGCGAGAAACGTGCGTCATACGCCGTCGACTGTGGCGGCACGATGGTTGCAGCCCAGTACTTGTCGGTCATGCCGAGCCAGCCGCCGGTCGCCTTGGCAGGCGTCGTGGCTTCCTTTTCGGTAGACGCATATTTGGTCTCGATCAGGCCATCGTCGCCGATAACGCCGATGAAGCCTTCGTGCAGAACGTAGGCAGATGGCGTTTCAGGCTTGTTGTAGCGTGTGACGCGGCCGTAGCTCGACAGCGAAACCGGAGCCTGGCCGGCGTTGGCGATCTTGTCGGTGATCGTGAACATGTAGCGATCGTCGACCGAGATCGTGCGGCTGAAGGTGATGCCCTTGTCGTTGGTATAGGACAGCGTCACCGGCGTCTTGTCGGTCAGCTTGTCGCCGCTTGCGAGCTTCCACACCGTCGAAGGTCCGGGAACGGAACCCGTGGCATCGCTGCCGACATAGCCGAGTTCCGTAAAGTAGCCGTTCTTGGTGTCGGCCGGGCTGAACAGCGTGATGATCGGGCTGCTTTTGTCGACGGTCTCGTGATAGGCCTTGAGCTGGAGGTCGTCGAAACGCGCGCCTTCCAGATTGATGGAGCCGGCAAGCGCGGGCGTGTCGATGATGACGCGCGACGAAGCGGTCTTGGCGACCGACTGCTCGAGGGTGAGGACCGCCGGCGCCGTCTGACCGCCTGCCGGCAACGAGCCGTTCACCGCGGCACCCGCTGCTGCGGGCGACTGCGTCGTCTGGGTCTGCTGCGCCTGCTGGTGGGCCTTGGCGGCCTGCTCGGCCTGGCGCTGCGCTTCGAGGCGCGGGTTCATGTAGAAAAACTGCCAGCCGAGAACAATCAGCACAGACAGTGCAATTGCTATGAAGTAATTGCGGTTGTTTTCCATCATACTTTCCTGGAGCGGTCGTTTTCCGACCGCCGATGTTTCGGCCTGGTTTCGACGCGGCTTACGAGTTCGCTTGCCAGTTTTTCGAAAGGAGCGGTCAGCACATCGCGCCGCGCGACAACCACATAGTCGTGTCCGGGCTGCATTGCAAACCCTGCATGAAGCCGCACGGCTTCTTTCAGCCTGCGCCGCATGCGGTTGCGCTCCACCGCATTGCCATGTTTTTTGGTGACGGTAAATCCAACGCGGGGGTCGGCGTCGGCAAGCTTGCGGTCCAGCACCTCAATCAGGAAGAAGCCGCCTCTGCGCTTCTCGCCTTCGCGGACTGCAAGAAACTGCGGCCGGCTTTTCAGCCGCCCGACAGTCTTTTTTGGTCGTTCATTCGTCAATTTGCCCGCCATCCTGGATCATCGGGCACTTCGGCCCTTAGGCCGAAAGACGCTTGCGGCCGCGGTTACGGCGAGCAGAAAGAACTGCGCGGCCGCCCTTGGTGGCCATGCGCGCACGGAAGCCGTGGCGACGCTTGCGGACAAGCTTGGATGGTTGGTAGGTACGCTTCATTTATTTAAACACCGCGGAGTGCGGCCCTTCTTGAGCTTTGCTTCAATAGCAAGGAGCGTTGTTGATTATGGCGAACGGACTTGGCCCGCAAATGCAGGCACCATGACCGGACGTGCGCGGGCTTATACGGATCAAGGCCCCGGAAGTCAATTATAGCGGCGCAGATTCCTTGTTTTCCGGCAAATTCACGCTGTTGGTGTCGGCGGCGCGTCATTTGGTGGCAGTGACCGGCTGAATGTGCGTGCAACCTTAAATATAGATTGCGAATCTTCTAAAATATATGGGAAGTATAGTGAAGAATGTCGTATGTTTAGATTAAAAATACTTCAATATAACATTAATGATTTTAGCCGATATCTAGCTCTATGTCGTAAAACCCATCGATTTATGGGGGATGGGATCTGCGCCGGAGGGGTATTGTGAAAATTCGCGGCAAAATAAATCTGCTTGTATCTGTCATGGCTGGGGCAGCGCTTCTGATTGGCGCCACGGCCCTCTATGCGTTGCATCAATATGACCAGAAATTACAGAGCTACGAGCAGACGGCGAGCCGCGCTTACATGGGCGAGCGCCTGAATCGCTACGTGACCGCCGTGGTCATGGAAGCGCGTGGCATCTATGCCGCTGCTGCGGCAAAGGATTCCAAACCCTTTGCCGATGGGCTGATGGCCGATCTTGACGAAATCGACAAGGTGCTGACGAGCTGGGCGCCCCTGGTGCCGGATACGCAGAAGCCGGAATTCACCAAACTGCAGGCCCGTGCCCAGGAGTTTCGCGTCTTTCGCACGGAAACGGCCAGGCTCGGCGTGACGGATGGCCCGGATGCCGCCGGTAAGCAGGGCAATAACGAAGCGAACCGCGCCAACCGCAAGGCTTTCCAGGCTGAGATCGATGCGATCGTCGAGACCGACAAGGCGGAGCTCGCAAAGGCCGAGGCCGAGATTGCGACCTTCCACAGCAATGTCCTGTGGGTCGTCCTCGGCATCATGATCGCCGGTATCGTGGCGGGCGTCGGCCTCGGCGCCTATATCGGAACCGTCCATCTGAGCCGCCCCATCCGCAAGGTGACTGATGCGATAAAGAATGTCGCCAACGGCAATTTCGATATCGAGGTACCATTTGCCGGCCGTCGGGACGAAATCGGCGAGATGGCGGCAGCCGTCGACGTATTCAAGGAAAACGGCAATGCCGTGCGCCGCATGAATGCCGAGGAAACGGCAATGCGGGTGAAGAGCGACGAGCTTCAGTCGAGCATGTCTCTCGCAGTCTCTGCCGCGGCAGCCGGCGATTTCAGCCAGCGCATCGAGAAGGACTATGGCGACGTCAATCTCAACCGCTTCGCGCGCAACGTCAACGAGCTCCTGATCAGTGTCGACACTGGGATCGGCGAGGTCCGCCGCGTCATAGCAAGCCTGGCGGATGGCGACCTGACCCAGGCAATGAAGGGCGAATTCCAGGGCGCCTTTGCCGAGCTGCAGCAGAACGTCAATACGACGCTCGCGACGCTGAAGAGCACCATGAGCGAAGTGCGCGAGACCACAGGCTCGATCAACTCCAACACCAATGAGCTGCGTCACGCCAGCGACGACCTCTCCAAGCGTACGGAACAGCAGGCGGCCGCTCTTGAGGAGACTTCGGCAGCGCTCGACGAGATCACGTCCGTCGTCCAGAATTCCACGGAGCGGGCGCGCGAAGCCAGTGTCATGGTGAGCGAAGCCAAGGACGATGCAGCACGTTCCGGTACGGTCGTTCGCAATGCCATCGATGCCATGGGGCGGATCGAGCAGGCGTCCGGCGAGATCAGCCAGATCATCGGCGTGATCGACGATATCGCCTTCCAGACCAATCTTCTGGCGCTGAATGCAGGTGTTGAGGCAGCCCGCGCCGGCGAGGCGGGCAAGGGTTTCGCTGTTGTTGCGCAGGAGGTGCGCGAGCTTGCCCAGCGCTCCGCGACAGCCGCCAAGGATATCAAGGCCCTGATCGGCAAGTCCGGCGGTGAGGTGCAGGTCGGCGTCAAGCTCGTGCAGGCGACTGGCGAGGCGCTGTCGTCCATCGAGGTGCGCGTGCTCAAGATCAACGACCACATCCACTCGATCGCAACGGCGGCGCGTGAGCAGGCGACGGGTCTCTCCGAAGTGAACAACGCGGTCAACCAGATGGATGAAGTCACCCAGCGCAATGCCGCCATGGTCGAGGAAACATCGGCCGCGACCCATCGACTGGCGGCGGAGGCAGATGGCCTTGTCCATCTCGTCTCCCGCTTCAAGGTCGATGCTGTTCACGCTCCCGCCCCGGTTCCAGCGCGCGCCGAGACGCATCGTCCGACTGCTTCGCCGGCGCGGCGCATGATCGACAGGGTCGCGACTGCCTTTGGTGGTGGAGCGCTTGCGCCGGCTGCCACGGCGCAGGGCTGGGAAGAGTTCTGATCCCGCGAATATGAGGCTGGTTACGGCGCCTGAGCGTCGTCGCCGGCCTTTGTCTTGTGCCAAAATGCCGAGCCGATTGGAAAAAAGCCCACAATCGCCTATTATGTAGTTTCGATCAGGTCGCATCAGATCGCTTTGCGGCGAAGCGGGACAATTGAAATGGACAGTGGGCAGGACAAGGGCGCCGTAAAGAACGGCAAGGTCGAGAAGGGCCGCCTGTCCCAGTTCTGCCGCCCGACGGGCATCTTCGGCGGGCTTTCCGGCAAGCTTCTCATCCTCACCGTCGTTTTCATTTCGTTGGCGGAAGTGCTGATTTTCGTGCCCTCCGTCGCCAATATGCGGCTGCGCTGGCTGGAAGATCGGCTGAACACCGCCGCTGCCGCTGCTATCGTCATCGATGGCCTGCAGCCTGCCGAGCTGCCGCGGGCGCTGCAGAAGGAGACTTTGATGGCCACGGGCACGCGGGCCATCGTTCTGCGCAAGGACGGTACCTCGCGCCTGCTGGCAACAGCCGAGATGCCGGCCTCCGTCGACGAGAAATACGATCTTAGCGATGTGTCCCAGCTGACCGCGATCAAGGATGCGCTCGATACGCTGCTGTTCGGCGGCAATCGCATCATCCGCGTCTTCGGCCCCGTCGGCGGCGATGCCAACACAGGCATCGAGGTGGTGCTGAAGGATACCCGCCTGCGCAATGCGATGCTTGCCTATTCGGTCAGCGTGTTCTTCGTCTCGATCCTGATTTCCCTGTTCACCGCGACGCTGATCTTCTTTGCGATCAACCGCATGATGATCCGCCCCATCCGCCGGCTGACGGACAGCATGCAGGCCTATTCTGATGATCCGGAGGATCCCGGCCGTGTTCTTGTGCCGGAGAAGGGACGCGATGAGCTGGCCGTAGCCGGCCGGCATCTCGCCGCGATGCAGTCGCAATTGCAGAAAACCTTGAAACAGCAGAAGAATCTGGCTGCGCTTGGCTTGGCGGTGTCGAAGATCAATCACGACATGCGCAATATCCTTTCGGCCGCGCAACTGATGTCGGACCGTCTGGTCGATGTCGATGACCCGATGGTCAAGCGCTTCGCTCCGAAGCTGCTGCGCACCATCGACCGTGCCGTCGGCTATACGACCGAGGTCCTGTCCTATGGCCAGACCTCCGAGTCGGCGCCTCGCCGGCGCAAGATTCGCATATTCGAGCTTATCGAGGAAGTCCGCGATATTCTGGCGATCGATCCGGATAGCGGCATCGAATTCATCGAGCAGCTCAGCCCGGATCTGGAGGTCGATGCCGACAGCGAGCAGCTGTTCCGCGTCATCCACAATCTTTGCCGCAACGCCCATCAGGCGCTGATCGCTTTCGGCGAGGCGGAGCCCGATAGCGTCAGGCGGATCACGGTGTCGGCGCATCGAATCGGCAGCGTCGTCAGCATCACCGTCGATGACACCGGACCCGGCATGCCGCAAAAGGCGAGGGAGAACCTGTTCACGGCCTTCCGCGGCTCGGCTCGTTCGGGCGGCACCGGCCTTGGCCTGGCGATTGCCCGTGAGCTCGTCCTTGCCCATGGCGGAACGATTGCGCTCGTTGAAAAACCGGCCGCCGGCACGCAGTTCCGCATCGAAATTCCCGACCGCCCGGTATCTCTCGACGATTACCGCAGCAGAAGCCTCCAAGAAAGCTGATTGTTTTCAGTCGCTTGGCGTCAATATGCACGAAAATCGCGATCTTTTTCAGAAATCCACTTGCATTCCCTCAAGGGAGGCTTTAGAGAACCGCCCACGCCAACGGTTTCTTCCGTTTCGGCCACGCACCCGTAGCTCAGCTGGATAGAGCACCAGACTACGAATCTGGGGGTCAGGAGTTCGAATCTCTTCGGGTGCGCCATTTTCTTCTTCTCCATGCCAATAGAGAATTAAGTTGGGCACCAACGTCTGAGCACAGACGCAAGCCGCTCTTTGGCCCATCTCGATAATCGACAAGGCTTGGAATCAATATAGCCATTCAGCATTGCTGGAGCTGCAGATGGCCGGTCACATAAAGCCTGGATTTCGCGGCAGATATTGAGTCCAGTCGCCATAGCCGGGCGATGCCATCAATAGCATCGGAAAAGTGATCCGCATGCCTTGGTTGATCGCAAGGCTCAAGGCGCTGTCGCATGTGCCCGGCAGGAACGCCGATATGTTCTCGGCAGAGCCATCCGCCGCCAGCTTCAACGCGGTCGCAAAAGCATCATGAAGAAAATCAGGCCGCGCGACAGCGAGGGGGCCGATATGCCCGTTGGAGCTGATATAGCCATAGCCGACAATATCATCGCCAGCGCAGAGCAAAAAGCCTGCGGTCGATGGGTCGCCAAGCAGATAGCGGTGATGCTTCTCCCGCGAGACGCCTATGGCACGGGCATCGATCTCGACAAGATTTTCCATCGCCGTGCCACCGGTGTCGAGTGGGATGGCGTGCAACCGCGGCTCCGGCAATGTCCGGCTCACCCGTTCGCGTGCGACGCTGAAAGAGTAGATCGGCATCTTGGGAAAGAGGCCGTGCCGCATGTAGAGGCCTTGCGAGACGCGATTGAAGGTGAAAGTAATCAGTGCCTTGTGAGCCGCGCCTGATTTCCGGGCGTGCTCCATGGTCCGTTCCAAGAGTTCATTTCCGATGCCTTGACCCTGCCGGGCGGGATCGACGAACAGCTGGGCAAGGAACCAGACATTGCCGCAAACCCAGCTCCAGGCGAAGCCGAGGATTTCTCCACCATCGTCCGCGACCCATAGTCCATCAGGGTCGTCCTTGAGCGAGAACAGCTGAAAGTTGGGAGCGCTTGCCGCCGCCATCGCACCGAAGCCATGCCGAACGGTAAGATCGTTGATGCTGGCAACCACCAGGGCATCGGTCGCGGCCAAATCGTCCGCAAGGGCAGGTCTGTAAACAAGCGGCATTGGATAACCCCGCAAATGTTCCCGCGATAGAGCGCCGTAACGCGTCGTACCGGCCGGTCATGACTGCCGTCTCGAACCTCGCCGCTGCGCTTTCGGCACCCTTCGTCCCAATTGGAGAAACCGGAGGCTTGATACCTCCTTTCTCCGGGGCACATTCTTTGATCACAAGGCCGTGATCATAACACACGCTCTACCAATTTCATCCTGCCCCGCGCGCTGTTTGCATACTCATTTAGATCGAGAGCATGGCACTCCCGCATTGCGAATGCGCGCCTTTCCGCGGGCAGCGCTGGCTTAAGCCGGGCTTGTTGCCGGGTGACTGCAATTGCCCCGCGCCGATCAGCCCTGACGCTTTGCTTCCTGCCCATGATCCGTCGCCAACGGCAATTCCGGTAGAAAAAGCAGCGCAATCAGCGCCAAGGCCACGATCGCCGTGCCCGTCGCAAAGGTCATGGCGATCGCGTGGCGATAGAGCGCTATCGCGGCGTCATGCGCTTCGGGGGGGGCAGTCGCGAGCTGCTTCATGCCGGCCTCGGTCAATGAAGATACATGCATCCCGTCGAGGACGCCGCCAGCATTCTGTACGCGATAGGCAAGAATGGCGCCGGAACCAGTAACGCCGATGAGGCCGCCGAGCGAACGGAAGAAGGCGAGCGTCGCCGTTCCCACGCCGCGATGGGCGAGGGGAAGGGCGTTCTGCACCGCGATCGTCATGGTGGGCATGACGAGGCCAAGGCCGAGACCGAGAGCAAAGATCGTCGGTTCGATTACCCAGAAGCCCTGGCTGGTGGCGGCCGCCCAGGCGAGCACGGCAAAGGCGGCGGTTGCGAGGCTGAGGCCGCAGAGCTGCGCCGGCTTGTAGCGTCCGAAGCGATGCAGCAGCACACGTCCATTGACCATGGAAGAGATGACGACGCCGATCATCAGCGGGCCGGTGAGCAGGCCGGAATGCGAGGCGCTGACCCCCATGACCATCTGGAAGAATAGCGGAAAGAAGAGGCTTGCTCCCAGCATGCCCATGAAGGTCAGGGCCAGCACGATGCAGGCGACGACAAAGAGCCGGTTACGGAAGAGATCGGGTGGCAATACCGGCTCTGGTTCGCGCCGGATATGCAGGATGAAGAAGACGAAGAGCACGAGGGCGATGGCGGAGAGGCCGAAGATCTCTGGCGAGTTCCAGGCCCATTCATTGCCGCCGAGCGCAAGCACCAGCAGGAAACTGGTTGTACAGCTCGTCAGCAGAGCCGCGCCGAGATAGTCGATACGGCGGCTGCGCGTATGATGCGGCCGCTTCAGCGCCCTGCCGATCATGACGAGGGCGACGGCGCCAATCGGCAGGTTGACGTAGAAGATCCAGTGCCATGACAGGAGGTCGGTGATGACGCCGCCGGCGATCGGGCCGATGACGCTGCAGATCGCAAATACCGCTGCGATCGAACCCTGATTGCGCCCGCGCCTGGCCGGCGGCACTATGTCGCCGATGATGATCTGCGCCAACGGCAGCAAGCCGCCGGCGCCGATGCCCTGGATCGCCCGGAAGATGATGAGCTGTATCAGCGTCTGCGCCATGCCGCTCAGCACCGAGCCCAGAAGGAAGATCAGGATCGCCGTATAGATCATCGGCTTGCGGCCGTACTGGTCGCTGAGCTTGCCGTAGAGCGGCATGGTGCTGGTCGAGGCGAGCACATAGGCGCTGACGACCCAGGAGAGGTGCGTCAGGCCGCCGAGATCGCTGACGATGCGCGGCAGTGCCGTCGCAACGATGCTCTGGTCGATGGCGCCGAGGCCGAGAACGATCATCAGTCCGAGGATGACGGCGCGGATCTCGCGACGATCGGGCGGCTCGCCTGCCGTCGGAGCTGATGGTGGGACAGCATTCGGACGAGCCGTATTCATTGTCCGATCTCCATGAGCGGTTCGATTGCGGCGCGAATGGCGTCACGCTGCTGCGGCGACAGTTTGGCAAGTTCGGAGGCGAGCCAGTCGGTTCTCCGCCGTTTCAGGTTGCGGATGATTTCTTCGCCTTTCGCCGTCGCCACCAGACCATTGCGGCGGCGGTCGCTCGGGTCTGGCTCCGAACGGGCGATGAGGCCATCCCGCTCCATGGCTTTCACATGTCCTGAGATCGTCGGTCCGCGCAGTCTCTCTATCCGCGCCAGTTCGGCAACGCCAATGCCTGGCTGGCGCATGATGGCGACGAGCAGCAAGGCATGCAGCGGCGACAGCCCGGCCTCGTCGCTCTCGCGCCGCAATTGCCGATGCAGGCGATGGAGGGCGGGACGCAACGCCTCGGCCAGCGCGTAGGCCTCCTCGATCCCTTGATGCTGGTCGGTTTTGGTCATCGATAGTCTCGCTCGCGTATAGATAGATAGGCTTCCTATCTATAGACCTATCGTGCGGCATGTACTTGCGCAAGCGATAATATTGTGAAAGATTTTCAATCATTGCGCGTTGTTCATCAGTATTTGCGACTCATGAGGAGGAGAAGAGCTGTGAAACGATTCCTGACAACCGTAACAGTGACTGCCCTGAGTGCCCTGCTTGCCGTAACGTCTTTCGACCCGGCGGCGGCCGCACCGATCCAGCCGCTGATCCAGCCGGCAATCCAGCAGACGGGTGATCAGCCCGCTGGCCTGACCGAAGTTCAATATCGCCACCACAACAGGCACTACCGCGGGCGTCACCGTCCGCATTATCGTCCCCACCACCGTCCGCATCATCGCCCGGGCTATTGGCATGGTCATCGCGGCTATCGCTATCACCGTCCCGGCTATCGGCGCCATGATGGCTGGTGGTATCCGATGGCTGCATTCACCGCCGGAGCAATCATCGGCGGGGCCGTTTCGCAGCCGCCGCGCGGCAGCGCGCATGTTCGCTGGTGCGCAAGCCGCTACAAGACCTATCGTGTGTCGGACAATACCTATCAGCCGACCAATGGTCCGCGCCGTCAGTGCGTTAGTCGGTGATATCGCACATGTCGAAATCCCTCTCCGTCACGCGGAGAGGGATTTTTTAAGGTCGTTGTGGCCCGGCACCCTTCAGCCGGTCAACTGCTCGGAGACGTCCCATAGCCGCCGCCAGATCGCCTGATCATGGGCATGAGCGGCAATCTTGGCCCGTACTGGCGGGCCTTTGAGCTCATAGAAGCCGTTCGGGCCATACATGGCGCCGCCTTCCGCGGTCGGTGCAGTGGCGGCAAAGAGCGTCGGCAGGGCGCCGGCTGCTGCCGATTGTGATGCAAACGGCTCCAGCAGTTTTGTCAGGAGTTCAAGACTGCCCGGCCTGTTGCGGCCCATGCGTGGTCCTGCCGTCTGAAGACCGGTGACCGCATAGCCGGGATGGGCGGCCATGCTTTTGAGCTTCCAGCCTTCAGCGCGTGCGATGCGATCGAGTTCCAGGCTGAAGAGCAGCGTTGCCAGCTTTGATTGGCAATAGGCAGGCCAAGGCCGATAGCGCTTGCGCCATTGCAGATCGTCGAAATTGATCCTGCCGCTGCGATGCGCCAGGCTGCTGACCGTGACTACTCGCGGATTTTCGGCCGCAGAAACCTTCGGCAGCAGCCGCATCGTCCAGGCGAAATGGCCGATATAATTGGCGCCCATCTGCATCTCGAAACCATCTTCGGTCTCGTGCCGATCGGGAATGGCCATGACGCCGGCATTGTTGATGAGTAGATCGATATGCGGCAGCGTATCGGCGATGCGGTTGGCCGTACGGGCGACGGAATCGAGGCTGGCAAGATCGAGCGCCTCGTATGTCACGTCTGCACCGGGTGTTGCCGAGCGGATCTTGGCGAGTGCTTCGTTGGCCTTGGCCTCGTTGCGCGATGCGATGACGACCTTTGCGCCGGCATCTGCCAGAGCCTTTGCCGCCTCATAGCCGATACCGCTGTTAGCGCCGGTGATGACTGCGATTCGACCTGTCTGCGGCGGAATATCCTTTATTGTCCAGTCTGGCATTGCGGGCTCCTGTGAAGAGATTTTGGCATTGCCCATTGTATCTGGTTATTTCTACACTAAATGCAAGTTTGCAATAAATGAAAATATATGAACGCAAAATGTGCGATGGTGCTTGCATATCAAGAACTTTCAACGGTCTAATGGCGGGGCATGCCTTTGAATTGCCACGCTGTTCGGCCCTCATCATATTTTATCGCCGGAGATTGGATGTGCGGAATGACGACAAAAACCTCATGCGCTGATTTCGTACAGTTCTTTCGCTCCTGGGTGAGCAATCCCATGCGCGTTGCGGCGGTGGCGCCCTCAGGCGAGCGGCTGGCGAGATTGATGACACAGGAGATCGAGCCCTTCGATGGTCCGGTCCTCGAGCTTGGCCCTGGCACCGGCGTATTCACAAGGGCGTTGCTGGCGCGTGGTATCCCCGAAAGCGCGCTGACGCTCGTCGAATTCGGCGAGGAATTCGCCGTCCGTTTGCGCGGGCGTTTCCCCGAGTCGCGAGTGGTGCATATGGATGCGGCCCAGCTTGGCCAATGTGGTCTTTTCGACGATGCGCCTTTCGGTGCCGTCATCAGCGGCTTGCCCTTGCTGTCCATGCCGCCTTCCAAGGTGGCAGCCATTGTCGGCGGCGCCTTCGAAACCATGAAGCCGGGTGGGGCTTTCTATCAGTTCACCTACGGCCCGCGCTGTCCAGTGCAGAAACCGATCCTTGAAAGCCTCGGGCTCACCGCAAAGCGCATCGGCGGTACGGTGCGCAACATTCCGCCGGCCGGCGTCTACAGGATATCGCGGCAAAATCCACTGGAGCTCTCGATCACCGGCTCCAAATATCGTAGCACCGGTGAGAATGCCGGAATCAGCGCTTAGGCGCCGGAAACCGGAAAGGCCGATTTGGGGCGGCCCGAAGTGAATGCCTGGCAGGGGTAGCAGATGGCGAAGAAGCCGGAGGTCGATAGCGCGGTGAAGGAAGGCCGGCGCGAGCGCAAGCGTCGCCAAACCCGCGAACGCATCGAATCCGCCGCCCTGAGGCTTTTTCTCGAGCGCGGATTTGACGCCACCACCATCGAGGATATCACCGAGGCCGCCGATGTTTCCAAGCGCAGCTTCTTTGATTACTTCCCCAGCAAGGAAGAGGTCGTTGCCGCCTGGCAGGATGGCTTCGCCCGTGAGCTGATCGGCGCCGTCGCCACCCAGCCCGAAGATGCTTCGGTTGTCGAAGTCATCGAGGCGGCTGTCAATTCCGCTCTTCGTACTGCCATCGCCGATCCGCAAAGCCTTGCTCTGGCTGCCCTGATCCACGATACGCCGACGCTTCAAGCCCGCGATCAGCTGAAATATGCCAAGCTGGAGAAGAAGCTCGCGGACGCGCTGCTTGCCCGTGGCAGCGGCAGCCAGGAGGAACGCTTCCGTCTTGGCATGCTTGCGGCCGCCGTCGTGACGATGCTGCGCATCGGCGGTGAGCGCTGGACGCAATCTCCGCAGAATGTTTCGGTGGAGCAGTTCGCTCGCACCATGTTCGATGAGCTTTGGGCAGCGCTTGCCGATCTCGGTGAGCAGGTACAACAGCGCACATGACCGCGCTAGGCTAGGGGAGCCCCGCCTTGATCGGTCGCAATGCATCGCACGTCGATGCATTGCATATGCCGTGATGCAGACCCATCTAGTATCGGGTCGCGACTGTATCTCTCCCTCGCGAAACCCACGATTTGCCCTTCAAATCTCGGCTCCTCCCCGGACGCCGGAAACGCCAGATACATTTCAGATCAGCAAAAGGGACTATAACCATGTCAGAATTCGACGCAGCCAAGTCCGGTCAGTTCAAGATCGGTGGTGACCTTCCCGTTCATCGTCTCGGTTTCGGTGCCATGCGCATCACCGGTGCCGGTATCTGGGGTGAGCCCGAAGACCATGACGAAGCCGTCCGGACGCTGAGGCGCCTGCCTGAGCTCGGCATCAATTTCATCGATACGGCCGATTCCTACGGGCCGGACGTTTCCGAACGTCTGATCAAGGAAGCGCTGCATCCCTATGGCCACGGTCTCGTGGTTGCGACCAAGGGCGGTCTTACCCGCACCGGCCCGAACGTCTGGGTGCCTTTGGGTCGCCCCGAATATCTGATCCAGCAGGCACACAAGAGCCTGCGCAATCTCGGTGTCGACCGCATCGATCTCTGGCAGCTGCACCGCATAGATTCCAAGGTGCCGGCGGCCGAGCAGTTCGATGCCGTGAAATCGCTGCTGGATGATGGCATCATCCGCCATGCGGGCCTGAGCGAAGTGTCTGTTGCTGACATCGAGGCAGCATCGAAGCATTTCAAGGTGGTGACGGTGCAGAACCGCTACAATCTGGTCGACCGCACCAGCGAAGACGTGCTCGACTATTGCGAAAAGCACGGAATCGGCTTCATTCCCTGGTTCCCGCTGGCGGCCGGCGATCTCGCCAAGGAAGGCTCGCTGCTCGATACCATCGCGAAGAAGCACAATGCCGCCCCGAGCCAGATTGCACTTGCCTGGGTGCTGAAGCGCAGCCCCGTGATGCTGCCCATCCCCGGAACAGGCAAGGTCAAGCATCTCGAGGAAAACACTGCGGCGGTCGATATCGTTCTGTCCGACGAGGAGTTCGCAGCGCTCGATGCCGAAGGCAAGAAGGCATTCAGGGCGGCTTGAACAGAAAGTGGTCCGGCCGGTAGCGGTTGCCCGCCGGCCGGATGCCAGCGGGGGCCACGCCCAATGCAAAAACGACGATCACAATCATGTGAATCTCGGGAGTTGGGCAAATAACGACTGTAAAATAGGCGCAAGCCCCCCGAAAATGCCGGCGCTATGCGATATTTTCGGCATCCATGAAGAAAGCAATGCGCTCACTGCAATGCTGCAATGCGAAAGCCGGTCTATTCACGACACCTCTCGCGTTATATCTAATCTCTCGAAGGCAGCGCACTCCTCCTCCCAGCGCTCCTTCAATGATTGGCAACACTCCTCCTCCTCCCAGTTGCCAATCCGGATCAAGAGCCCGATGCATCCTCCTCCCGCATCGGGCTCTTTTTTTATCCTAACTTCCTCAATGATTTGCCGGACGTCTAAAGGCGTTGCGCCTTTGCAATGCCGTCGCGAATTAGCATCGCATCATGTGGTCAGGAACCGCTGGAGTCGCTTGCGCCGCAGGTATCCATGCGTAGAGTGGCGCAACGTTATGGCGGTAAGGAAGGGTTGCATGATGCAGCGCATGACGGGTTCGGACCGATGGGGAAAGCTCTTTTTCCGAACTGTAGCGATCGTTGCGACATTGTCGCTGGCCGCATGCGGCCGTCCCATCGGGGTCATGCAGCCCGTCAGTGAAAACGTGCCGGGCACATCCAAGGTTGATCTCCTTGTTGCGACGACACGCCTGCCGGACAAGGACCCGGCCATTCTGTTTTCGGGCGAGCGCGGACCGGGGCTCAAGGTCGATGCCGTCAGTGTCTCCATCCCGCCGGAGGCCAATCGCAAGGTCGGTCAGGTGCAGTGGCCGAACCGTCTGCCAGGTAATCCGCTGAAGAATTTCGTCACCACCGCCGTCAAGCCCTTGGCGACAGAGGCGGATGGTCGCGCCTGGCTGCATGCGGAACTGCCGAAAAACAAGCGGGTGCTGATCTTCGTGCATGGCTTCAACAACCGCTATGAGGATGCAGTCTACCGCTTTGCGCAGATCGTTCACGATTCGCATGCCGACGTCGCGCCGATCGTGTTTACTTGGCCGTCGCGCGCCAGCATTTTCGACTATGCTTATGACAAGGAAAGCACCAACTATTCCCGCGACTCGCTGGAAGAGCTGCTGCGCCGCGTCGCGGCCGATCCTTCCGTCGGCGACATCACCGTCATGGCGCATTCGATGGGCAGCTGGCTCGCGGTCGAATCGCTACGGCAGATGGCGATCCGCAATGGCCGCGTCGCGCCGAAGATCAAGAACGTCATCCTGGCGTCGCCCGATCTCGATGTCGATGTCTTCGGAAGGCAGTTCGCGGCACTCGGCAAGGACAAGCCGCATTTCACGCTGTTCGTCTCGCGCGATGATCGCGCGCTTTCCCTCTCACGCCGTATTTCCGGCAATATCGACCGCCTCGGCCAGATCGACCCCACGGCCGAACCCTATCGCAGCGAGCTGGAGAAGCAGGGGATTACCGTGCTCGATCTCACCAAGCTCAAGACCGGCGATGGCCTCAATCACGGCAAGTTTGCCGAAAGCCCGGAAGTGGTGAAACTGATTGGCGCCCGGTTGATCGCCGGCCAGACGATCACCGATTCCGATGTCGGCATCGGCGATGCCGTCGGTGCAGTTGCCATGGGCGCTGCCCAGACAGTCGGCAGTGTAGCGGGTGCCGCCGTCAGTGCCCCGATCGCGATTTTCGATCCTCGCACGCGACAAAATTATGGCGAGCAATGGCGCCGTGTCGGCGCTTCGGCCGGCAATACCGTTGGCTCGCTCGGCGACAGTGTCGAGGCGACCGGCAGCAATGTCGGGGAAGCGCTGCAGCAATAATTCATTCGTGACGCGATCTGCAGCGGCAGCCTTCACGGCCGCTACAAAACCCCATAGCTATGCCGAGCAATCTGATATATCAGAGAATCGAACCCATTGGCGCGAATGGTTTTGGACATCACCGGCGACAGGTCGGCTGGCGGCCGATATGATAACAGGGATCAAACCGACGCTCGGCAGGACGCCGTTCGCATCAGCCGCAACCAGGAGGAAACCATGTCCGATACCGAAAAGCCCGTTGCACTGATTACCGGCGGTGGCCGTGGCATGGGCGAAGCGATTGCCCGTGAGCTTGCCGCCAATGGCTATCGGCTGGCGCTGATGTCGCCGTCGGAAAGCTGCGAGGCGCTGGCAGCCGAGCTCGGCGGCGTCGCCTCGCGCGGTGTTGCCGAAAAGGCGGAAGATATCCAGGCGATCTTCGACCTGACGATGAAGACCTATGGCCGCATCGATGCCGTGGTCAATCACACTGGTCATCCGCCAAAGGGCGATCTGCTCGATATTTCGGACGAGAACTGGACGCTCGGCTCGGATATGATGATCCTGTCGCTCGTGCGTATGGCGCGGCTGGTGACGCCGGTCATGCTGAAGCAGGGCAAGGGCGCCTTCGTCAACATCACCACATTCGCCGCCTATGAGCCGTCGCTGGTCTTCCCGGTTTCCTGCACATATCGCGCCGCCGCCGGCGCCTTCACCAAGCTCTATTCCGATCGCTACGCGGCCGACAATATCCGCATGAACTGCATCCTGCCCGGCTATATCGACAGCTTGAACCACAAGCCGGAAACGGCCGACAAGGTACCGATGAAGCGCATCGGCCTGATGAGCGAAATCGCCAAGACGGCGGCCTTCCTGCTGTCGGATGGCGCAGGCTACATCACCGGCCAGAATATCCGCGTCGACGGCGGCATTACGCGACACGTCTGATTGGAGCCTATGAGATGAGATGGAAGCGCACGATCCAGCTGCTGGATGTTCATTGCGAAGGGGAAATCGGCAAGGTTGCCATCGGCGGCGTCCCAAAAATCCCCGGCAACAGCATCGCCGAGCAGCTTCATTGGCTGAATACCGATCCGAAGGGGCAGGAGCTGCGCCGCTTTCTCGTGCTGGAGCCGCGCGGTGCGCCGATCGGCTCCGTCAATCTTCTGTTGCCGGCTAAGAATCCCGATGCCGACGCCGGCTTCATCATCCTGCAACCGGATCAGGCGCATGCGAGCTCGGGCTCGAATTCCATCTGCGTGACCACGGCATTGCTCGAATCCGGCATCGTCGAAATGAAGGAGCCGGAAACGGTCGTCACGCTTGACACGGCCGCCGGCCTCGTCCGCGCCACCGCAACCTGCCGTGACGGCCGTTGCGAGAAGGTGCGGCTGACCATGGTGCCATCCTTCGTACATGAGCTCGATGTTGCACTCGATACGGCGCAATGGGGCAGGGTCACGCTCGACCTCTGCTATGGCGGTATCTTCTATGCGCTCGTCGATGTCGGCCAGATCGGCCTGACCATCGAAAAGTCCAATGCGGCTGCCCTCGTTCAGGCCGGCATGGTCATCAAGGAAGCGATCAACCGGGCGATGACCGTCGTTCACCCGGAAATTCCGGCGATTTCAGGCGTTGCCTATGTGATGTTCCGCGACATCGATGCCGATGGAGCCATCCGCACCTGCACCACCATGTGGCCTGGCCGCGCCGACCGTTCACCCTGCGGCACTGGTAATTCTGCCAATCTCGCGACGCTGCATGCGCGCGGCAAAGCCAGGGTCGGCGATGTCTTCAAATCCCGTTCGATCATCGGTTCGGAGTTCGAAGTCGGCCTGCAGGCGGAGACAGAGGTGGCCGGCAAGCCGGCTATCATCCCGACGATCACCGGCCGCGGCTTCACCTTCGGCCTTAGCCAGGTGGCCCTCGACCCCTTCGATCCAATGTCGGAAGGCTTTGCCATGACGGATGTCTGGGGACCTTCGGCGGGGGATATTTGAGGCTAGAAGAGGAATCCACTCCCTTGCATCGCATGGAGAGTTCGGCCCCTCACCCTAACCCTCTCCCCGTTTGGACGGGGAGAGAGGACTAGTTCTGCATCTTCGTCTAGGCAAATTGCCGGAAGGAAGGCTGCAGGTGCGTCCATCCCCTTCGCCCCGCGAGCGGGGAGAAGGTGGCCCCCCTTCGACAAGCTCAGGAGGCCGGATGAGGAGCACTTTCCTATCCCTGCGGGTAAATCACACCCTTGCGCAGAATGATATTCCCATAGAGCCGCGGCTCGCTGGTCTGTATCAGCGCATGCGCCTGCTTCACCCGCTCGTAGAATTCTGCCGGCAGCAACGGCACGACCCTGATGTCTGGCACATGCCGCGCACAGCATTCGATCATTTCCGCATGAACGGGATCGATGGCATCGCGGTCCTGCTTGACGGTCGCCCGGAATATCGCCTGTGGCACGAAATCGTCTATCGGCAGCACGCTCAGCACGGCGTCGAGCACGGGTATGACGCCGTGGCCGTCGAGGCGGATGAGACGGCGCCCATGTTCGAGACCGGGATAATTGCCGTCGACGAGGGCGATTTCGTCGCCATGGCCCATGGCGCGCAGCGTCGCCAGCAGTTCCGGGCTCAACAGCGGGTCAATGCCCTTCAGCATGCTCTATCTCCTTGAAAAGAACGTTTTGGTCGATCAGGTAGCGTGCGAAGATCGGCAAGCTCGCGCCGCCGATGGCGCGGGCCTGTGGCCCCACGGCGCCCTCGATGATTTCAGGCATGACGACCCCCTGGAGGTCCAGTTCGGCGGCGGCCTTCGTCGTCGCGCGCACCACGCGTTCCCGCACCCAGTCGGGGAAGCCGCCATCGATGACGGCGGCACTGAAATCAAGAACCGAGGCGGCGGCGACGATCGCCTGCGCCAGCGCCTTGGCCGTATCCTGAATCCAGATCTCCAGCGGCTCGCCGAAATCGATCCAGTTATCCGCCGAGTACCAGAGGGGGCGCGGGTCGAAACCGTGATCCCGCAGAAGATTCTCGAGCACGAAGATCGAGGCGATCTCCAGAAGCTGGCGGTTCTCGCCGTTGCGGCCGCGCACGGGCAGGGGGCCGAGTGCGCCGGCCGTCCCGGTCCGGCCAACGAAGACGGACGAATTCAGGACGATGCCGCCGCCGATGAAGGAACCGATGAAGAAGTAGACGAAATCCGGATACCGTGGGCCGACGCCGAAAACGAGTTCCGCGCCACAGGCGCTGGTAGCGTCGTTCTGCAGAAAGACGGGGTAAGCGACCCGCGAGGCGATTTCGGCTCTTAGGTCGAAGCCACGCCAGACATCCATGGCTCCGGACGGTGCTCCCACCTGCTCGGCCCAGTTCCAGAGCTCGAACGGCGCGGCAACGCCCATTCCGGCAATCTTGCGACGCTGCTCATCGCTGAGGCGCCCCTCCAATTCCTTGATGCCGGCCGTGACGAAGGCGATGATGTCCTGCGGCAGCGGATAGGGGTAGGTCTGATGGAGCTGCATCCTGATGCCGCCGACGAAATCCATCAGCACGAGGTCGGCGCTGCGCCGGCCGATCTTGACGCCGAAGGAGAGCACCGCATCCGGATTGAGACGCATGGGAATGGACGGCTGGCCGACGCGGCCGCGCACGGGCGCATTGCGCGACAGCAGCCCATCTTTCTCCAGCTCCCGCATGATGACGGACACCGTCTGCGCCGAAAGGCCGCTCCGTCGCGCGATATCGGCTTTCGAGAGCGCACCATGACGGCGAACGAGCGAAAGCACGAGCCGTTCGTTATGGGCGCGTACGCCAAGCTGGTTCGCACCCCCGGTGGGGTCGAGAATCGCGGGTGTTGTGGGTGTGTCCTCAGGGTCGTGCACGAGAGACATGGGCCTGCTCCTTCCATCATGGCCATGCCTTATTTCTTTCCAGAATGCCACATCGAATTAATAATTCAATCCGATTTATTTATTGACAGCCGGAAATCTTTAGGCTCAGATATGGTCGTAGGAGATGCGCATATGGCCGTGGAGGAGGTCCGCAGGAAATAATCCGACAGGCATGGCGCAACTTCAAGTCGGGTTCAGGCCCGGCGCTGCCGGAGGGTCCGGCTTTTCAAACATCGGGAGGATTGAATGAAGAAATCTGTTATTTCCGCAGCAGTCGCCGCTCTGGCGATCGGCGTTGCATTCGCAGCCCCTGCCAAGGCTGCCGGCGTATCCGCCTGCCTCATCACCAAGACCGATACCAATCCCTTCTTCGTCAAGATGAAGGAAGGTGCGACCGCCAAGGCCAAGGAACTCGGCGTGACGCTGAAGTCTTACGCCGGCAAGATCGATGGCGACAGCGAAAGCCAGGTTGCCGCGATCGAGAGCTGCATCGCCGATGGCGCCAAGGGCATCCTGATCACCGCATCCGACACCAAGGGTATCGTTCCCTCCGTCAAGAAGGCACGCGATGCCGGCCTGCTGGTGATTGCGCTGGATACGCCGCTTGAGCCGGCTGATTCCGCTGACGCCACCTTCGCCACCGACAATCTGCTCGCCGGCAAGCTCGTAGGGCAGTGGGCCAAGGAAACGCTGGGCGACAAGGCCAAGGATGCCAAGATCGGCTTCCTCGATCTGACGCCGTCGCAGCCTTCGGTCGACGTTCTGCGCGACCAGGGCTTCATGATCGGCTTCGGCATCGACCCGAAGGACCCGAACAAGATCGGCGACGAAACCGATCCGCGCATCGTTGGCCATGACGTCACCAACGGTAACGAAGAAGGAGGCCGCAAGGCCATGGAAAACCTTCTGCAGAAGGATTCCAGCATCAACGTCATCCACACGATCAATGAGCCGGCTGCAACCGGCGCCTATCAGGCTCTGAAGGCCGTCGGTCTCGAAAAGCAGGTGCTGATCGTTTCCATCGACGGCGGTTGCCCGGGCGTCAAGTCGGTCAAGGATGGCGTCATCGGCGCAACTGCCCAGCAGTATCCGCTGATGATGGCGGCCCTTGGCGTCGAGGCGATCAAGAAGTTCGCCGATAGCGGCGAGAAGCCGAAGCCGACCGAAGGCAAGACCTTCTTCGACACCGGCGTTTCCCTCGTGACGGACAAGCCGGTTTCCGGCCTGAAGTCCATCGACACCAAGGAAGGCCTCAACAAGTGCTGGGGCTAAGCCTCGCACGAATGTGATATAGTCCCTTCGGGAGCCGCGTCATGCGCCTGCTGGCGCGGCTCTTTTACAGGGAGCAGACAATCGCAACAGTCACGTCGGTCGGGCTCAGATCCTGGCTGGCCCCTAACAGCCGGCGGTTTCCGCGCATGTGCGCGGTGGCGGAGGAATAATTATGTCCGGAGCACAGGAATTCGAACGTGTTCTCGACGGCAGCGACAAGAACGTCGCTTCGTTCGAGCACAACGATGTCTCTCTTTTGAAGCGCGTGCAGCACTTTCTGCATTCGACGCCGGCGGCGGTGCCGCTGATCGTCCTGGTGCTGGCGATCGTGATCTTCGGTATCACGATCGGCGGGAAGTTCTTTTCCGCCTATACGCTGACGCTGATCCTGCAGCAGATCGCCATCGTCGGCATTCTCGGCGCGGCGCAGACGCTGGTTATCCTGACCGCCGGCATCGATCTCTCGATCGGCGTCATCATGGTCATTTCCTCGGTCGTCATGGGCAATGTCGCCGTGACATACGGCTTGCCGACGCCGATCGCCATCGTTGCGGGCATGGCCGTGGGCGGCCTCTGCGGGCTGCTCAACGGCTTCCTCGTCGCCAATATGAAGCTGCCGCCATTCATCGTGACGCTCGGCACCTGGAATATCGTCATGGCGACGAACTTCATCTATTCCGCCAATGAAACCATCCGCGACACCGATGTCGATGAAAAGGCGCCGCTGTTGCATCTGTTTGCCGCGAGCTTCCGCGTCGGCGGTGCCGTGCTGACCCTCGGCGTCATCGCCATGGTGCTTCTCGTCATCGGCCTTTGGTATGTCCTCAATCACACCGCCTGGGGCAGGCATGTCTATGCCGTTGGCGACGATCCGGAAGCGGCGAAACTCGCCGGCATCCAGACCAAGAAGGTGCTTCTCGCCGTCTATGGCGTTTCGGGACTGATCGCAGCGCTTGCCGCCTGGGTCTCCATCGGCCGCAACGGCTCGGTCTCGCCATCGTCTGCCGTGACCGATTTCAATCTTCAGGCAATCACCGCAACTGTCATCGGCGGCATCTCGCTCTTCGGTGGCCGCGGCTCGATCCTCGGCACGTTGTTCGGCGCCATGATCGTTGGTGTCGTCTCCATGGGCCTCAACATGCTTGGCGCCGACCCGCAATGGAAGGTGCTTCTGACTGGCGTCCTCATCATCGGCGCCGTTGCGATCGACCAATGGATCAGAAAGGTATCGGCATGACCACGACCGGCGAACCCATTCTCACTGCCCGCGGTCTCGTCAAGCGCTATGGACGCGTGACCGCGCTCGACAATGCCGATTTCGATCTCTATCCCGGCGAGATCCTCGCCGTGATCGGCGACAACGGCGCCGGCAAATCCTCGCTGATCAAGGCGATCTCCGGCGCGGTCACCCCGGATGAGGGCGAGATCAAGCTGGAAGGCAAGCCCGTTCACTTCCGCTCGCCCATGGAGGCGCGCGAGGCCGGCATCGAAACGGTCTATCAGAACCTGGCTCTGTCGCCGGCGCTCTCGATCGCCGACAACATGTTCCTCGGCCGCGAAGTTCGCAGGCCCGGCATTCTCGGCTCGGTGTTCCGCATGCTCGACCGGCCGGCGATGGAAAAGCGTGCCCGCGACAAGCTGACCGAGCTGGGTCTGATGACGATCCAGAACATAAATCAGGCGGTGGAAACGCTCTCCGGCGGCCAGCGTCAGGGTGTGGCCGTGGCGCGCGCCGCCGCCTTCGGCTCCAAGGTCGTCATCATGGACGAACCGACGGCCGCCCTCGGCGTCAAGGAAAGCCGCAAGGTTCTCGAACTCATCCTTGACGTGCGCGCTCGCGGCTTGCCGATCGTGCTGATCTCGCACAATATGCCGCACGTCTTCGAGGTGGCGGACCGCATTCATATCCATCGCCTTGGACGACGCCTGACCGTCATCAATCCCAAGGATTATACCATGTCCGATGCTGTTGCCTTCATGACCGGCGCCAAGGCTCCGCCGGTCGAGAATGTTGCCGCATGAGCGTTTCTCTTGACGATGTTGCCGGCGAGATCATCGCACGCGCCGGCAACACGAAACGTTTCCTGGTCGCGATTGCCGGCCCTCCCGGCGCCGGCAAATCCACACTGGCCGACAATGTCGCCAAGGCATTGAAGGCTAGGAGCGAGAGCGCGGAAGTCCTGCCGATGGACGGCTTCCACATGGATAATGCGGTCCTGATCGAGAAGGGACTTTTGAAGCGGAAGGGCGTGCCTGACAGTTTCGACGTGCGCGCCTTTCTCGATATCGTCAGGGCCGTGCGCGCCGCCGATCAGGAGGTGCTGGTGCCGGTCTTCGACCGTTCGCGAGAGATTGCCATCGCCTCGGCCCGCATCGTCTCGGCCGATCACCGCTTTATTGTCATCGAGGGCAATTATCTGCTGTTCAGTCAGGGGAAATGGGCTGAATTGGAAGGTATGTTCGACTATTCGATCATGCTTGCCCCGCCGATGGAAGTGCTGGAAGAGCGGCTGTGGGCGCGCTGGAGGGGCTACGATCTCGACGAAGAGGCCGCCAGCGCCAAAGTCTACGGCAATGATCTGCCGAACGGTCGGCTGATTCTGGAAAATCGCCGCCGCGCAGACGTCACTATCGACATCGTGCAGGATTGAGCCCGACCATCATTTAACCGCCGTCGCGGATTGTTTTGCGGGGGCGTATGGTGCTATCGAAGCGCGATAGCAAAGAGCACGATCCCGAAAAGGCCGAGGCGGCTTTCGGGCAGGATCGCGCTCACATTTCCAGAGGTCGCGCCCATGCAAAAGCTCACCATCCGCCGTCCTGACGACTGGCATCTGCATTTGCGTGACGGAGCCATGCTCGAAGGCGTGATCGGCGACACCTCCAGGCATTTCGCCCGTGCCATCATCATGCCCAATCTCGTGCCGCCGGTCGTAACCACAGCGGATGCGACCGCTTATCGCGAGCGTATCTTGAAAGCGCTGCCGGCGGGCGATCGTTTCCAGCCGCTGATGACGCTCTATCTGACCGAACACACCAATCCCGACGATGTCGAGGAGGGCAAGAAGAGCGGTCTCATCTCAGCCGTCAAACTTTATCCGGCCGGTGCGACGACCAATTCGCATGGCGGCGTACGGGATCTCAACAAGGCAATGCCGGTGCTGGAACGCATGGCGAAGATCGGCCTGCCGCTCTGCGTGCATGGCGAGGTCACGACGCCGGAGGTCGATATTTTCGATCGTGAGGCCGTGTTTATCGAGACCGTGCTCGATCCGCTGCGCCAGCGCCTGCCGGAATTGAAGGTCACGATGGAACATGTGACGACATCGGACGGCGTGAATTACATCAAATCGGCAAAGGCCAATCTCGCTGGCTCGATCACGACGCATCACCTTATCATCAATCGCAATGCCATCCTCGTCGGCGGCATTCGCCCGCATTATTACTGCCTGCCGGTCGCCAAGCGCGAAAGCCATCGTCTGGCGCTGCGTGCCGCAGCAACGAGCGGCGACGCCAGGTTCTTCCTCGGTACGGATTCCGCACCGCATGTCGATCCGCTGAAGGAATGCGCTTGCGGCTGCGCCGGCATTTACACGTCGATCAACACCATGAGCTGCCTTGCCCATGTCTTCGAGCAGGAAGGCGCATTGGACAAGCTTGAGGCTTTTGCATCCCTGAACGGTCCGGCCTGGTATGGCCTGCCGGTCAACGAGGATAGCATCACTTTGGTGCGACGGGTTGAGGCTGTAACCTTCCCGGCAAGGGTTGAAACTGGCGCCGGTCCGGTCACCGTTTTCGATCCGATGTTCCCCCTGCACTGGGATGTTGAGACTTAATTTAAGTTTAATCTACATAAGTAAAAATATGGAGCTGTATTTCAACACTCCATTGGTGTATGCCGCAATTTGGAACGTATATTTTGTTGAAATACATTTTCTTTATTATTTGCCGTAACTAATTTGATACCCCTGGCGGCCTAGCGTGGCAGCAATCCCCTGCGGTAGAAATCAAACCGTTGAAAGAGCATGATGCTGGTCGATTACAACTCGCTTCTTCTGGCCCTCGGCGTTTCCGCGTCATGCCTTGCGGTTACCTTGGTCGGAAGCTGGTTCTCGCGCCGGCCCGATACTTTTCTCCTGACCTGCTCGGCCGGTCTTGTGCCTCTCGTCGGCGGCATCTTCATCTACGGCTCCTACGTCGACACGCCGCGCCCGGTTTTTGCAATTCTGACCTTCGTGCTGTTCTTCATCGGCTTTGCGGCGATCTGGGTGGCCGGCTACCAGTTCCGCACGCGTCGCTTTTCCAAAATTCGCTTCGTCTTTGGTTGCCTGGTGGGCATAGCAGCATCGGTCGGGCCGATGCTGGCCGGCTATGACGGGTTGGCATTTATCGGTGACAACCTCGTCATTTGCGTTCTTCTGGTTCTGACGGCGCGCGAATACTGGCTGAGCCGGCGTGAGGCGCCGACGCCGCTCTACGGCATCACCGCGCTTTACACGCTGACGGCGATTTCCTTCGCGCTGTGCGCGGCCGTATTGATCGCAGATGGCAAGCTCGTGCTCGGTCACGCGCCCAACAATTGGGCGGAGGATTTGAGCCTTGCGATCTGCATTGCCGGAATGACCGGGATCGGGGCGCTGTCGCTTGCCCTGCATCAGTGGCGTCAGGCCGCGTTTCACCGTCAGGAGGCGATCACCGATGCTCTAACCGGGCTGCTGAACCGTCGGGCTCTGTTCGATCTCCATGGGCGCCGCACTTTCGGCCCTTCCATGGCCGTCATCATCTTCGACATCGATCGCTTCAAGACGATCAACGATCAGCATGGCCATGCCGCCGGCGATCTCGTGCTCAAGCTTTTCGGCGAGGAACTTTCCTTCGGTTTGCGTTCTTCCGATACCGTGGCCCGTCTTGGCGGCGAGGAATTTGCGCTCGTACTCGACAATGCCCTGCCGGGTCGTGCGGAGCAGGTGGCCGAGCGGGTGCGCGATGCCTTTGCGGCACGGGTGGTCAGCATCGAAGACAAATCCTTCGCCTGCACCGTCAGTGCGGGCGTCGCGACCGGTACCATCAAAGGGCTCGGCTTCGACGACGTGCTTCGCGCTGCCGACAAGGCGCTCTACGAGGCGAAGCGAAACGGCCGCAACCGTGTTGAGGTCGCGGCCTATCTGCGGGCTGTCTAACCGGCAATCTTTGGCGAGCTGCACCGCCACCATACCAACGCTCTTAGAACAGCGCTTTCACGAAGGCGCATGCGGCCAAGAGCGAGGCGACTGTGCGTACATGGTTCCACCGCATCCAGTCGCTGAGATAGCTGGACCATAATTGTGCCGACTCTGCCAAATGGCCGTCGAGCTTGTCCAGAGCATCGTTCAGCGGCACGTTGAACACCATGGTCGAAAGAAAGCTCGCGATGATATAGAGCGCAGCACCCGTCAGCATCATCATGCTGGTGCCGCCCCGCCAGTAAAGAATGGCCATCACGGCGATGAAGATCGAGAGCGCTGCCGTCAGCAGGAACAGCACGATGAAGGGCGAACGCACGATTGTCGTGTTGATCGATTGCATCGCCGCGATCCCTTGATCGACGGGAAGGCGGGCAAAGGCCTGCATGACAAAGGTCGAGAAGGCGAAATAGACGCCGGCGAGAAGGCCGCTGCTGATCGCGGCGACGATGAGGGCGATAGTCGTGATCGGAAAGGTCATGGCTGGACACTCCAGATGCCGGTTGCGGCGGTTTCACGGGCGTAGTCGGAAAAGTTTTTGGCTTTCCTGCCAAGGATCTGGCTGACGCCATCCATGACAGGCGAGTTGCGGCCATCGAGAACCTGCGTGAAGAGTTCATGCAGGAGATCAGTCGTCTCCTGCGGCAGTCCGTAGGCGGTCATCTCGGCGATAAAGGCTTCGATTGGAACCGTTTCGTATTGGACGGTCCTATTGGAAGCGGCCGCGATTTCGGAAACCGCCTGGCGAAAGGTCAGGGCGTAGGGTCCCGTCAACTCGTAGGTCTGATTGCGATGGCGGGGATCGATGAGACATTCGACGGCTGCGTCGGCAATGTCGTCTGCATCGATGAAAGGCTCCGGTACATCGCCGGCCGGCAACGCCAGCTTTCCCTGCAGAATTCCGTCCATGAAGGCGCCCTCGCTGAAATTCTGGCTGAACCAGCTGGCGCGCAATACGGTGTAGTCTATGCCGGCAGCCTTGAGCCTCTCCTCGCTGCGAACGGCGCCGTCTTCACCACGCCCGGAGAGCAGGACGATATGTCCCACACCGGCTTCTGCTGCCGTCTTCGCAAGCACACCGATAGCCTCAGCCGCCCAGTCGACCGAAAGATCGGGCTGGAACGTGACATAAGCGGTAGAAGCGCCTTCCAGCGCCTGACGCCAGGTGCTGCGCTCCTGCCAATCGAAGCGGGGCGTCGTTGAGCGGGAGGCGGCGCGGACCATGATGCCACGCTCCTTCAGCCGCTCGGCGACCCGACCGCCGGTCTTTCCCAATCCACCGATGATGGCAATTGTCGAGATCTGCATTTCAAGCTCCTCCAGCGTAAAATGTGATAAACTCTCTCATTTGCGAAATGTGATAAACTCTCTTATATTGCTTGTCAACAGTCACAGGCAGGGAATGAAATGACCGAGGAACAGATCGCGAGACGCAGGCGCAGCAAGGACGAGGCGGGCACGCCGCGCCGCATCCCGAGCCAGCAACGTGGCCGTGAGCGCGTGGACCTGATCCTGTCGGTGGCATCCGATCTGATCGCCAGGAACGGCAGCGATGCGCTGCGCATGGGCGAGATCGTCGAAAAGGCCGGCGTGTCCTTCGGCTCGCTCTATCAATACTTCCCGGACAAGACAGCGATCATCCGCGTGCTGGCCGAGCGCTTCAACGAGCAGGGACGGCAATGCGTCGAGGATGAGCTGATAGCGATCCAAAGCCGCGATCAGCTCCCGTCAGCCCTTGGCCGGATCGTCGACGGCTACTATGCGATGTTTCTGGGAGAGCCCGTCATGCGCGACATCTGGCACGCCACCCATGCCGACAAGCTGCTGCAGCAGGTCGATGCCGAAGATATGGAGTGGCACTCCCAGGCTTTTCTTACCGTTCTCGAACGCCTCTGGCCGGAGCGCGACCATTCCGAGCTCGCAAGAACAGCGCGATTGACCATGCAGCTGGTCGCCGCTGCCGTCCGTTACGCGATTTCGATCGACCGCGAGGAGGGCGACAAGGTGATCGCGCTGTTCAAGACCATGTTGCCTGCCGACCTCGGGCTTGCCCGGTAGTTCGCTCGGACCCGTCTTTGCCCGCGGCAGCCGCGGCGATACCTGCAAAACCTTTCATACGTCTGGAAACTCGGGCCGCTTGCTGCTATTGCCGCTGGAACATTAGCGCTGCGAAGGAGGCCCCGCATGACCCAGATGATATTCACCGATCGCGCCGTCATGGCTGAGCTGATGGCCAGGATGCTTTGGGAGATCAAGGCGGTCCACTTCAATGCCGACAAGCCCTACAAATTCGCCTCCGGCATGGCGAGCCCGGTCTATATCGATTGCCGCAAGCTGATCTCCTATCCCCGCATCCGCTCGACGGTCATGGATTTCGCTGCCAGCATCATCGTGCGCAATGTCGGCTTCGAGCAGTTCGATTGCGTTGCCGGCGGTGAAACGGCGGGCATTCCCTTCGCCGCCTTCCTGGCCGAGCGCCTGAACCTGCCGATGATCTACGTCCGCAAGCAGCCGAAGGGCCATGGCCGCAACGCCCAGATCGAAGGCGACATGAAGGACGGCGCCCGCGTGCTTGTTATCGAGGATCTGACGACGGCCGGCGGCAGCATGTTCACCTTCATCGATGCGATCCGTGCCGCCGGCGGCATTGTCGATCATGGCATGGCGCTGTTCTACTACGGCATCTTCCCTGAGGCGGTCGAACGTTTTGCCAACCGGAAGGTCAACCTGCATCACATCACGACCTGGCGCGAGGTGCTTGCCGTCGCCAAGGAACAGAAGCTGTTCGACGACAAGACGCTCGAGGAAGTCGAAGCCTTTCTAAACGCGCCGCTTGCCTGGTCCGGCTGGAACGGCGGTATTTCGGAGTTGCCCACAAACTGACGCTTTGCTCTTGCACTGAATCTATCTAATCGATTTATAAGACTGGACACGACAGACGCGCTCTTTGGGAGGCCGGAATGATATTGTGCTGTGGCGAAGCTTTGATCGACATGCTGCCGCGGGATACGACGCTGGGCGAAAAGGGCTTTGCGCCTTACGCCGGCGGCGCGATCTTCAACACCGCGATAGCGCTCGGGCGCCTCGGCATTCCCACAGGCTTCTTCACCGGCATTGCCGATGACATGATGGGCGAGATCCTGCGCGACACGCTGTCCGCCTCCAAGGTCGATTTCAGCTATTGCGCCATCACGCCGCGTCCGAGCACGATCGCTTTCGTCAAGCTCGTCAACGGCCAGGCGACCTATGCCTTCTATGACGAAGGTACGGCTGGCCGCATGATCACAGAAGCCGATCTTCCGACGCTCGGCGATGATTGCGAAGCGCTACATTTCGGTGCGATCAGCCTGATCCCCGATCCGTGCGGCGCGACCTACGAGGCGCTGATGAAGCGCGAGCAACAGGCCCGCGTGATCTCCCTCGACCCGAACATCCGCCCGGGCTTCATCAAGGACAAGGCCGCCCATATGGGCCGCATCGGCCGGATGGCGGCCATGTCCGACATTCTCAAATTCTCCGACGAGGATCTGGAATGGTTCGGCATCTCCGGCAATCACGATGAGCTCGCCGCCCATTGGCTGGGTCAGGGCGCCAAGCTCGTCGTCGTCACCAAGGGTGCGGAAGGCGCGACCGGCTACACCAAGTCGCTGAAGGTCTCTGTGCCGAGCGAGCGCGTCACCGTCGTCGATACCGTAGGGGCTGGCGATACTTTCGATGCCGGCATTCTGGCATCGCTGAAGATGAACAATCTGCTGACCAAGGCACAGGTGGCTTCGCTGAGCGAGAAGGCGTTGCAGGATGCACTGGCTCTGGGCGCCAAGGCTGCGGCAGTCACGGTTTCGCGCGCCGGCGCCAATCCGCCCTGGGCGCATGAGATCGGGCTGTAATCGTTTATCTGCCCTGAAGGTGCGGAGAGGCCGCACCCCCCTCTGTCCCTATCGGGACATCTCCCCCACAAGGGGGAGATTGCTAGCTTGTAGCGCTCTCTCGCTCATCAAGTAGGCGTCGTCTCTGTTGAAGTTGACGCGTATTGTCTTTGTCGAGCCAGCAGCAAACTCCCAACGATCTCCCCCCTTTGCGGGAGATGTCAGCGAAGCTGACAGAGGGGGTAAACTCACCACATTGGATAAATGCGACCGGCCCGCAATCCAACCCTCCCCTTGAGGGGGAGGGTCGGCACGCAGTGCCGGGGCGGGGTGATCTTTCGGGCGAACGGTGAGTCCAGTCACCCCCACCCGCCACTTTGCGGCGACCTCCCCCTCGAGGGGGAGGTGGCTCAATGATTTACTTCGCGCGGCTTGCCAGCGCAGCCACCAGCCCTTGCGTCGAGGAATCGTGGCCGGCAGCGCTTTCCTTGCCTTCGATGACCGGAAGCAGGCCCGTTGCCAGTTCCTTGCCGAGCTCGACGCCCCACTGGTCGAAGGAGTTGATGCGGAAGAGCACGCCTTCGACGAAGACGCGGTGTTCATAAAGAGCGATCAGGCGGCCGAGTGCGAACGGCGTCAGCTTGTCATAGACGAAGGTGATCGACGGACGGTTGCCGGTGAAGACGCGGTGCGGCGCAATGAAATCGGCCTTCTTGTCGTCCATGCCCTTGGAGGTCAGCTGAGCCTTGGCCTCTTCGAAGGTGCGGCCCTTCATCAAGGCTTCCGACTGCGCCAGGCAATTGGCCATGAGTAGCTGGTGCTGGTGACGCAGGTTCGGCTCGAAGCCATTGGCGGCGATCATGAATTCGGCCGGGATGACGCTCGTGCCCTGGTGGATGAGCTGGTAGAAGGCGTGCTGGCCGTTGGTGCCGGGTTCGCCCCAGACGACCGGGCCGGAATTGCCTTCAACCGGCGTGCCGTCGATGGTGACGCCCTTGCCGTTCGATTCCATGTCGAGCTGCTGCAGGTAGGCCGGGAAGCGCGACAGGCGCTGGTCATAGGGCAGGATCGCGCGCGTGGGATAGCCGAGCACATTGCGGTGATAGAAGCCGATGAGGCCGAGCAGCATCGGCAGGTTTTCCTTGAAAGGCGCCTGGCAGAAATGGTTGTCCATCGCATGCGCGCCATCGAGGAACTTGCCGAAGTTTTCCGGGCCGATCGCGATCATCAGCGGCAGGCCGATGGCCGACCAGATCGAGTAGCGGCCGCCGACCCAATCCCAGAAGCCGAAGACGCGCTGGCTATCGATGCCGAAGGCAGCGACCTTGTCGAGCGCCGTCGAAACGGCGGCAAAATGATGCTGCACGGCGGCTTCGCCGAGCGCATCGGCGATGAACTTGCGCGCGGTCTGGGCGTTGGTCATCGTTTCGATGGTCGTGAAGGTCTTCGAAGCAACGATGAAGAGCGTCGTTTCCGGCTTAACGAGCTTCAGGATATCGGCGATATGGGCGCCGTCGATGTTGGAGATGAAGTGCGAGCGTGGGCCATCATGGAAAGGCGCCAGCGCTAGCGTCGCCATGACCGGGCCGAGATCCGAGCCGCCGATGCCGATGTTGATGACGTCGGTGATCGCCTTGCCCGTCGAGCCCTTCAGCGCGCCCGAGCGGATGCCGTCGGCAAATTTGCCCATGGCGGCCAGAACGCCGTTGACGTCAGGCATGACATCCTTGCCGTCGACCAGCACCGGCTTGTTCGAGCGGTTGCGCAGCGCGGTGTGCAGCACGGCGCGGTTCTCGGTGAAGTTGATGGCGACGCCCGAGAACATTTCCTCGCGCTTGGCCGCAACGCCGCCTTCGGCAGCGAGCTTCTCAAGCAGGGCGAGGATATCGTCGTTCACCGCCGTCTTGGAATAATCCATCAGCAGGTCGTCGAAAGAGGCGCTGAAGCGGGAAAAGCGTTTGGGATCGGCGGCGAAGGCGGCGCGAATATCGGTGGCCTTCGTTGCAGATGCGGTGCTCTTCAGTTGATCGACGAGGGCGTTCATGGAGGACTCCTTGCGGTTCGCGCCGCTTGCCGTCCGGGGAGGGCAGGGCACTCTGAGTTGGTCGCGGAAACTATTCCCTATGTAGGGCGTAAATCAAGTTCACGTATCGTCCAAAACGAAAAAAGCCGCTCGCGAAAAGGAGCGAGCGGCTTCCCGAATGACATGGAATTATGTCAGCCGCGCAACTCCTTGCGCAGGATCTTGCCGACGTTCGATTTCGGTAGCTCCGTGCGGAATTCGATGAAGCGCGGGCGCTTGTAATTGGTCAGGTTGGCTGCGCAATGCGCCTTGACGTCGGCCTCCGTCAGGGCGGGGTCCTTCTTGACGATGAACAGCTTCACCGCCTCGCCGGAATGCGGATCAGGGATGCCGATCGCCGCTGCCTCCAGAACGCCCGGATGCATGACCGCGACTTCCTCGATCTCGTTCGGATAGACATTGAAGCCCGACACCAGGATCATGTCCTTCTTGCGGTCAACGATCTTTGTGTAGCCGCGCTCGTCCATGAAGCCCATGTCGCCGCTGCGGAAGAAGCCATCCGCCGTCATGACGCGCGCGGTTTCGGCCGGCTGCTTCCAATAGCCTGCCATGACCTGAGGCCCGCGAATGCAGATTTCGCCGACTTCACCGAGCGGCAGCGAATTGCCGTTCTCATCGCGAATATCGAAGTCGGTGCCGGTGATCGGCAGACCGATCGTGCCGGAGAATTCGGAACTGTCGAAGCGGTTGGCGCTGGCGACCGGCGAGGTCTCAGAAAGACCATAGCCCTCGGTGATCCAGGCGCCCGTCATCTTCTGCCAGCGTTCGGCGACCGGCCGCTGCACCGCCATGCCGCCGGCAAGCGTTGCCGTATTGGAAAGATCGAGCTTGGTGAATTCGGGATTGTTCATCAGCGCATTGAACAGCGTGTTCAGGCCTGGGAACATGTCGAACTTGTATTTGCCGAGTTCCTTGATGAAGGCCGGTATGTCGCGCGGATTGGCGATCAGCACGTTATGGCCGCCGAGCGACATGCCCATCAGCGAATTCACCGTCAGCGCGAAGATGTGATAGAGCGGCAGCGCGCAGATGAAGGTCAGCTGCTCGGGGCGTGGCTTGTTGATATAGGCGGATTGCAGCCACAGCAGCAATTGCAGCTGGTTTGCGAGCAGGTTGGAATGGGTGAGGATCGCACCCTTGGCAACGCCGGTCGTGCCTCCGGTATATTGCAGGAAGGCGATGTCGCTGCCCGTCAGCTCCGATAGTTTCAAGGGCAGCCGCGAGCCCTCGGCGATCACGCTCTTGAAGCTGCGATGGCCGGGGATGGACCAGGCCGGCACGAGCTTCTTCACCTTGCGGACGATCAAGTTGACGATATGGCCCTTGAGGCCCAGCATGTCACCGAGCGCGGTCACGACAACGTGGCGGACATCCGTATGCGCCAGGACCTGTTCCACCGTATGGGCGAAGTTTTCCAGAACGAAGATCGCCTTGGCGCCGCAATCACGCAACTGATGCTCAAGCTCGCGTGGCGTATAGAGCGGGTTGACGTTGACGACGACGAGACCGGCACGAAGGATGCCGTAAACCGCGATCGGGTTCTGCAACACGTTCGGCATCATGACGGCGACGCGATCGCCCTTTTGAAGGCCGAGGCTTTGCAGCCAGGCGGCAATCTTGCGCGTCTGCATGTCGAGATCGCGATAGGTGATGGATTTGCCCATGCTGGTGAAGGCGGGTCTGTCGGCGTAACGCGCGCAGCTTTCCTCCAACAATTCGGCGAGCGAGGCATGCTCCAGCGGTGGCAGTTCCACCGGTACGATATCCGGATAAGAGGCAAGCCATATTTTCTTGACCTGCGGTCTATCCGAAGGAGCGGAGACTGAATTCATGCGCACTTCCTCCTTTACGCACCATCACCACGCCCCGCCGTCATATGCGGCGGCTATGCAGAGTGTCATTGGACGATCGAAAAGTCTCCCGCTTTTCGCATCGCCGCAGTTGTTGCTCTCAACTAAATCATCGGAGCACGTCCGAAGCTACAATAACCTTGACGTAAACGTCAATAATCGTCGTGTGCTCACGTTTTTTTACAGTTTTGAAAAAAGTACTGGAACTTTTATGACAACGGAGCGTTAATAGCGCCATGAGGTTAAACCCATCGGAGCATCGTGCTGCCTCAAAGAGCAGATCGGACGCTCCATAGTTTATGTGACGCGTATCCAAAAGGAGGTGCGCATATGCATAAAGAGAGTGCCGATTTTTCGGGTCGTGACCTTTACGTCAAGGACATGTCGATGCTGGTCGCCTGCGACCGAGTCGAGGGGTCCCGGGTATTCGGTTCGGACGGTAAGCAGATTGGTCATATCGAGCGCCTGATGCTTGAGAAAAGTGATGGACGCATCGCGTTTGTCATTCTGAGCTTCGGCGGCTTTTTCGGCATCGGTCAGGATCACTACCGGCTGCCGTGGGAGAAGCTGCGCTACGATGCCCGCATCGCCGGCTATCGCGTCAGCATGACCAAGAACGATATAGAAAAAGCCCGCCGTTTTGCCATCAAGGATGACCACGACCACAAGGATCATGGCCACAGGAGCCATGATTATTTCGGCGTGCCCCCCTATTGGATGTGAGCGCGCCGAGAGTGTGGACCCGGCAAGCCCCGCCGGCGCGGGGCATTGTTTTGTGCGGCCTTATTGAAACCGGCCATGCCTTTGCACGACCTCGATCTTGTAACCGTCGGGGTCGGTGACGAAGAAGAACAGCGCAAAGAGCTTCCCATCGCGATTGAGTTCCACGATCTTGCCGGGGTTGAGCCCGAGTTCTGTCATGCGCGCATGCTCGTCCTTGAGTTCTGAAACCGAAACCGCGAGATGCCCATAGGCCTCTCCCAGGGCATAGGGTTCCTTTCGGCCCTGGTTGACCGTCAGCTCGAGTTCGAAGCCGGTTTCGGCATTGCTGAGATAGATCAGCGTGAAGGTCTCGAAAGCGATGCGGTCGGCCATCTCAAGCCCGAAAGCTTTGGCATAGAAATCGAGCGAACGCGCCTCGTCGAGCACGCGGATCATCGAGTGAATCATCTTGGCCATCGCTGCCTCCGTTGAGTGTCTGGGCATATCCCGAAAAGCCAATGCCATCGGCAACGGGCGAAGGCAAGTATGCGGAAACTTGCCATATCTCCAGTCGAGCGCAGATCCAGGGTTCCCGGATTGCGATCGGTCTGCTTAACTCCCCGGCGCTCAGGCATATGTCTCAAGGGGGAAGCCATGTATTACGCCATTCTGGCCTATCATGAGGAAGACATCGTCGAATCCTGGAGCCAGGAGGAGGATGCCGCGCTCATGACGGACCTTCTGGAGATCAATGACCGCATGGTCGCGCAAAAGTCGCTGGGGCCGGCTGCGCGTCTCGGATCGACCCAAAACGCCGTTACCCTGCGGGGAAAAGGTGCGGGGCTGGTGATCGACGGTCCCTTTGCCGAAACCAAGGAGCAATTGCTCGGCTTCTACGTCGTCGATTTTCCGACGATCGAGGGAGCGGTCGAGGCCGCGCGCGAACTACGCCGCGCCAACCCGACAGCCGTCTACGAAATCAGGCCGATCTCGCTCTACCTGCCCGGCGCATCCTTGCCGTCGGGCGAGGGCAATTGACGAAACCTCGCGCATGGCAGCGCTGAAACACAGCGGTCGCCTCCGGCTCTAATGGGATTGGAGGCCGATCTTGCTCGTGACGGATCGCTCGATCATCTCCATGCCGTCATAGATCAGCACCGCCATCAGGCCGACGATGAGGCCGCCCTGCAGGATGAAGGCGGTGTTGTCGTTGATGAGACCGGCGATGATGACTTCGCCGAGCCCCTTGGCGGCGACGGTGGAGCCGATCGTCGCCGTGCCGATATTGATGACGGTTGCGATCTTCAGCCCTTCGATGATGAGGGGCAGGGCAAGCGGCAGCTCGACGCGAAAGAGGCGCTGCCAGCCGTTCATGCCCATGCCGTCGGCGGCATCGAGCACAGAGGCGGGCACCTGCTGCAGGCCGGCGACCGTATTTTCGAAGATCGGCAGCAGCGCATAGAGGAAAAGCGCGATGAATGTCGGGACGGCGCCGAAGCCGGTGGTGGAGATGGCAAGCGCCAGTACGGCAACCGGTGGGAAGGTCTGGCCGGCATTGGCGATCGCGCGAGACAGCGGCAGGAAATCGGCGCCGATGGGCCGCGTCACGAAGATGCCGCCGAGAACGGCGAGGATCCCGCTTGCGGCGATCGAAACGAGGATCAGCTCGAGATGGCTGAGCGCCAGGCTCGGCAGACTGTTCTGCGTATAGATCGGCGATGCCCCGAATTTGGTCAGCGGCGCCAGAACAGGCGTCAGCCATTCCGGGCGGAACAGCATGACAAGCAGCAGCGCCAGCGCCAGGAGGCGGAAGAGATTGGCCGCTAGAAATCTCATGCTTTGCGGCCCAGCTCGATCAGGTGCTGGATCGAAATCGAGCCGACGGGCATCTTGCGCTCGTCTTCCACCGTCGCCTCATCCGCGCCCTGCCAGATCAGTTCCGCCAAGGCGTCGCGCAGATTGAGGGTCTGCGGCAGGCGATAGCCGAGGCCGGGCCGCGGCGGCTGCATGCTTTCCTTCAGCGGCAGCAACGACATCAGCTTCAGGGCGCGGTCGGACGTGCCGGTCAGCTGCTGCACGAACGGATCGGCCGGCTCGGTCAGAATCTTTTCGGGCTCGGAGCATTGCAAAAGCTTGCCACCGCTCATCACGGCGATCTTGTTGCCGAGATGGAAGGCCTCGTCCATGTCATGGGTGACGAGGATGACGGTCGTGCCGAACTGCTTCTGGATGGCGAGCAGATCATCCTGTGCCTTGCCGCGGATGACAGGATCGAGCGCGCCGAAGGGCTCGTCCATCAAAAGCACTTCCGGTTCGGCAGCAAGGGCGCGTGCGACGCCGACGCGCTGCTGTTGGCCACCGGAAAGCTGGCTCGGATATTTGCCGGCAAAGGTGCCGGGGTCGAGATGGAAGAGGTTGAGCAGTTCTTCGACGCGGCTGTCGATGCGCGCCTTTTCCCAGCCGAGCAGCTCGGGGACGGTGGCGATATTCTGCGCGACGGTGCGATGCGGAAACAGCCCGTGCCCCTGGATGGCATAGCCGATGCGACGGCGAAGCTCCGTCGCCGGCACGTTCATGACATCCTCGCCGCCGACGGAGATGTGCCCCTCCGTGATCGGCACCAGCCGGTTGATCATCCGCATCAGCGTCGACTTGCCGGAGCCGGAGGTGCCGACGATGACGGTGATCGTGCCCTTCTCCATGCTCATGCTGACATCGTCGACGACGGTTGCGCTGCCATAGCGCTTGGTGACGCCCTTGAGCTCGATCATGTTGGTCATGCGCGTTGTCCCCGGATACTGTCGATGACCGCATCGAGGATGACGGCCGATGAGAAGGCGAGAAAGACCGTCGGCACGGCGCCGAGCAGCACGAGGTCATTGGCCGTCTGGCCGATGCCCTGGAAGATGAAGAGGCCGAAGCCGCCGCCGCCGATCAGCGCTGCCACGGTGACGAGGCCGATCGCCTGCACCAGCACGATGCGGATGCCGGTGAGGATGACGGGAAAGGCGAGCGGCATGTCGATGCCGGTCAGGATCTGCCGGCGCGTCAGCCCCATGCCGGCAGCGGAATCGCGCACGGAGGGATCGACGCCGGCAAGGCCGACGACAGTATTGGCGACGATCGGCAGCAGCGAATAGATGACGAGCGCCACCAGCGCCGGCGCCACGCCGATACCCTTGATGCCGATCGCGGCGGCGAAGGGCACGTTGGCGGCGATATAGCCGAGCGGCAGCATGAGGATGCCGAACAGCGCCAGGCTCGGAATGGTCTGCACCAGGCTCAACGCCCGCAGCACGACAGCGCGGATGCGCGGCTGCCAGTAGCAGAAGATGCCGAGCGGCAGCGCCAGCACGATGGCGATGGCGACGGAGCCGAGGGAGAGGAACACGTGGTTGAGCGCCTCGTGCCAGAACTTGTCGGCATTGTTGGCGTATTCCTTCATGATGGACAGGTTGTCGAGCAGGCCGGAGCGTAGGACGACGGCAAGCAGGGCGGCGTAGATCGCCAGTGCCGCGACCCTGAGCCATGGCGTCAGCCGCAGCTTGACCAGCGCGTCCGAAATCATCAGGCCGACAACGGCGAGCAGCACCCAGAAACAGCCGCCGGGCGTAATGCGCGCCACGGTGCTGCCCGTGGGCGTTGCGGCCGTCGAGACGAGCCCGAGCGTGACGATGAGCAGGGCGATCGAAAGTGTCGCGATCCCGAGACGGATGACCTGATTGTGGAGGAAAAGCGCGGCAAGCGCGGCCGCGGCCAGAAGCACGAGCAGGCACAGTGCGGACGGCTGGGCGAGAAGCTGGGTCAGCAGTTGCGGCTTGCCGGCGGCGATGCGGTTTGCCTTGACGATGATGAAGGGCATCCAGGCCATTGCCAGCGCGCCACCCGCCACCAACACCACTCCGAGACGGTCCACTCTGCGGACCGCTAGCGCATCTTCCATCAGGCAAGCTCCGTCAGCGCATGAGCCCAAAATTCAGGGCGGGTTCGGACAAGATCATGCCCAATCGAAACTCCCGCGGCTTCACTCTATCAAAATGCAGCCGCGAGAGCAGGCTCAAAGCCTTACTTCAGGAAACCATTGTCCTTGAGGTAGGATTCGGCAACAGCCTTGGCCGGCTCGCCATCGACCTGGATGCGGCCGTTCAGCTTGCGCAGCACGTCGGCGGTCAGGCCCTTGAAGATCGGAGCGAGAACTTCTTCGATCTTCGGATTGGCCTTCAGCACGGCCTCGCGGACGATCGGCGCCGGCGCGTAGACGGGCTGTACGCTCTTGTCGTCTTCGAGAACGGTCAGTTCGGCCGCTTCGATGGCGCCGTCCGTGCCGTAGACCATCGCGGTGTTGACGCCGTTGGTCTGGTCGGCCGCAGCCTTGATCGTCGCTGCCGTATCGCCGCCCGAAAGCACGACTTCCTGGTCCGGCTTCAGCTTGAAGCTATAGGTCGTTTCGAAGGCCGGCAGCGCTGCCGGAGAGTTGACGAATTCGGAGGAGGCCGCGATCTTGATGGAACCGCCGCCGGCAACCCACTTGCCGAAATCGGACATGGTCTTCAGCTTGGCCGGGCCGGCGACATCGTTGCGCACGGCGATCGCCCAGGTGTTGTTGGCGGGCGAGGGCGTCAGCCAGACGATCTTGTTGGCGTCGTAATCCAGCTTCTTCGCCAGATCGTAGCCCTGCTGCTGGTTCTTCCAGGCCGCATCGTCGGCCTTGTTGAAGAAGAAGCCGGCATTGCCGGTATATTCGGCATAGATGTCGATTTCGCCCGCGGTAATCGCCTTGCGAACGACCGGCGTCGTGCCGAGCGCGATGCGATCCTGCGCCTTGATGCCGTTGGCATTGAGCGCGGCGAGGATGATGTTGCCGAGCAGCGTGCCCTCAGTGTCGATCTTCGAGGAGACGACGACGTCGGCAGCGTTGGCGCCACTGGCAAGGAGAGCCGTCAGCGTGGCGGCAAGTGCAAGCTTCTTGAGCATGATGTTTCCCTTTGTACCCCGTTAAACCTTTGTTCCGCCTGTCCGCGCCGCCTCACAAGGCTGCAGTCCGGACATGCAGGTTTCGAGTGGGCCGACGGCCCACAGGCGAATTCGTGGCTGCTTCGGGCACGTAGCGCTCATCGCGGAAAAGTCGATGCGCTGCGGATTCCCGTTGCAGTCGCGCGATTATGACGAGCGTACTCGACATTCGCGCGAAATTGGATTTCTTTTTTCGGGGGCAAGTGCATTTGTTTTTGTTCCCCTTACCCGTTTGGCGCGGTTCCGATCTCATTTTTGCGGTTGGATCAGTTAGGCGACAAAATGACGATAGCCGTCACTTTTCGGCTTAGGGATATCTTTTTTCGAGAACACGTCATATCGTCGGGATATCGTTGATATTGCTGCGGTTCGGACCGGATCTGGCAGCGGACAAGGGGAAGCGGCATTTGTATCTCGGCGCATTGTTCATAGCCGATATGGTATTCTCCATCGGCTCGGTGCGGGAGACCGCGCGGCGGCTCTCCTTTTCGGCTTCGACCGTCTCCAGCGCGCTGCGCCGGCTAGAGACGGAGCTGGCAATGAAGCTTGTCGAGCGCGCGTCCGGCGAGCTTGCGACCCTTTTGGCGAGCTCCAAGGTTCAGAAGGGCTTGCAACCCATTCTCGGCTGTATCCGCCAGCTATCCGCATTGATGAAGGAGCCGCCGGCACCAGCGGACTATGACCAGTGGGCCGCGCGACTGCCATTGAAGATCGCCACCATCGAGCGTTTTCTCGAAGTCGCCGATCAAGGCAGCATCAATCGCGCCGCCCGCCGCCTGCGTCTTGGCCAGCCGCAGCTTTCTTTGCAGATCGCCAATCTGGAAGAACTGTTCGGCTGCCGCCTGTTCGAGCGGCAGGCGCAGGGTTCGGTGCTGACGGTGGCCGGGCAGGAGGTTCATGCCATTCTCTCCGCCATCGCGCAGGCCTGGGACGAAATGAAAGCGGCGGCGGACGAACGCTTTCAGCGGACCGCCCGCGCCGTGCGCATCGGCTCGATCATCCCGACCGGCTCGGAAAGCTGGGTGGCGCGCTCGCTTGCGAGCTTGGTGTCGCGCTGGAACATCGGCGGCAACCGCAACATGCTGTCGCTGCTGCTGATGACGGCTGACGATCTGCGCGAAGCGCTTCGATCCGGCCGCATCGATGTCGCCATCGTCGATTCCGTCTTCGGCCTCGACGCCTTTGAGCACGTGGAACTTGTCGCGACCGATATGGTGGCGATCGCGCCGCCCGACAGTACCGAGCAGACCTTCGCCGCGCTCGTGGAAAACCATCCGCTTTGCGTGCCGAGCCCGCGCACCGGCATCGGCAATGCCGCGACGGCCTTCGGCTATGACAGCCGCGACCGGCGCCGGTTTCGCGGCCGCGACATCACTTCGGCCGACTCGCTACCCGTGATCGTCGATCTCGTCGCCAACCACGGCTATGTCTCGTTTCTCGGCCGTGTCAGTGCCTTGCCGATTTCGGACAAGGTGCGGATCGTCGATCCCGATGAGATCTTGCCCCTGTCCTATCATCTCGCCCACAATGGCCGCAAAGCCTCGGTTGAAGCTTGCCGGCTGATCCAGCAGGCGGTTCGCGAGCTGGTTGGAGAGATGGGGACGACGCGAAAACGCCTGACGTCCAGAGGGTAGCGGAACAAATGCGCTTTGTTCGCGTTTAGGTGGGTTAGGTTAGTCCGGGCGTACGCAGCCGGGGGGCTCGTTCGGTACCCAAGGAGAGACCATACATGAAAATTCTTGCAACGGCGCTCGTCGCATTAGGCATTATTGTTCTACCCGCTACTTATGCCGAGGCACGTGATCATCACCATCACCGCTGGCATCACCACCATCATCGTGAGTATCGTCCTCATCATCATGGCTGGCATCGCCATGAAGGATGGCGGCATGGACACGGCCATCATCGGTGGCACAGCAAGCCGCATTTCTCGCATGCCTGACGGCTGCGGACGGGCATGAAAACGGCGCCTTTTGGTGCCGTTTTTTGTCCGTCCATCGGGTTGACATGCTACGCCGCCGGGCGCCGCCTTTGTCGAGCCGAAGCCCGTCGCGGATCCCAAATTGCCGCGAGCCGACGAGCGGTGTGATATGCGATGAAAACGTCCGTCATCGTGCCCCTCCAGTGGAACTTTTGAAGGCGCAATCGCGTTAATATTGTGGTCCGGACGACGCGAATGATCCGAGTCGCGCTGGCGTCCGGCATTCAAGGAGGCTGGAAATGAAAATTCTGGCAACGGCGCTCATTGCATTAGGCATGTTCGCGCTGCCGGCAACTCACGCCGAAGCGCGTCGTCACTATCATGGCCATCACCACCGCGTGATCGTCCATCGGCACCATCATTATCATCACTACTATTATCGCCCCTACTACCGGCCGTATTACGGCTACTACAATCCATACTACCAACCTTACTATGGCTACGACCAGCCCTACTATTCCTTCGGCTGGTTTGGCGGCTTCAGTGGGTATCGCCACCATGGTTGGTACGGCGGACGCGGATACCATCACGGATGGTATGGCGGCGGGCATCGCGGATGGCATGGCGGCGGTGGGCACTGGCGCTATTACAACCAGCCCCATTTCTCGCACAACTGACGGCCTGGCCGCTGGCAAAACGGCGCCCTTCGGCGCCGTTTCACGATGATCTTATAAGCTGTCCGGCAGCGATAGGCTCATGCCGGGTTCAGCACGTGGACGGCGCGGTCGGCCATCAGATGCTTCACTTTCTCGCCATAGGCGGCCATGTGCGCGGAGGCGGCATGCGCCTTCAGCGCCGCCAGGCTTTCCCACTTCTCGACCACGACGAAGGTGTCAGGCCCAAAGGCAGGATCTGCCCCTTCGACATCGATGACAGCAGTATATTCGATACAGCCATCTTCGGCATGAACGGCCGGAACATTCGCCTGGAATGCTTCGAGCACTTCGGCGCGCTTGCCGGGCTGGGCAGTGAGGATGGCGAGTACGTGAATCATGGGGATATCCTTGAAACGATAGGCAATACGGATTGAGAATAACGGACGCCGCCGAACACGCGGCCGGTTTCAACCCTTATCACGGAACAGGGCCACCCGAACGCCGAACTTCAATTTTAATCGCGCATGGAATTCTTGCCGGATCGGCAGGGTTCACATCCGGTTGATGTATTTCGGATCGAGCGATCCGCTCAGCAGATGGCCGAAGGCGATGAGGTTGCCCTGCAGGCGGCCGCGTCGGTCGATATAGGACGGCGGGTTGACGGAACCGGCGAGGTTGGAAGCGACATTGCCGCCCATCAGCTTCAGCGCCCATTTCAGCGATACCGAGCGCTTCTTGACGAGGTAGAGCGGATTGGCGACCTGGGAGTACCCAAGGCGCACGCCGGACGTGCGGCCGGCCTTCACGCCGAGATGGACGCCGCGCAGGCGATTGAATTTGACGATCTTGCCGAAAGGACGTAGCCGCCGGCACAGATCCACATCCTCCTGCCAGGCGTAGAGCGGCAGGTCTTCGTCGAAATAGATACCATTTGCGAGCATCGGCCTCCGCCGGAAGATCATGTTGCAGCCATAGGCGTTGTGCGTGTCCTCGATCATCGGCACAGGAAAGGGCGTGGCATCGGCTGCGAGCGCCGCATCCGCTTCGTCCGCCGTCAGGCCCGGTCCAAGGATACCGTCACGGACCACTTCGCCGGTCGCCACGACGATCTCGTCATCCGCCTCGAACAGAGCTTCCGTTTCGGCGAGATAGTTCGTTGCCGGGAAGAAATCGTCATCGAAGAATACGACCAGATCTATGCCGACGGCTGCATCGATGATGGCATTGCGTTGCGGACAGCTTCCCTGCGATGAAGAGACGACCGTCACGGGGAAGGGTGCGGAGCGTAAGCGGCCCGTATCGATGTCGTCGCCCTTGGCCGGGCACAGGAAGAGATGATCCGGCTTGCGCGCTTGCTTCGCCAATCTATCGATCATCGCGGCGAGAATCGCCTTGCGACCGCATGTCGCCACGCCAACGGCAATTTTCACAATGCGTCCCCCAGAATATGATCCCAAGGCGCACGGAACCACCAAAAACTGAATCTTTGGTTGTACTAATCGCATGCATTCAACGGATTGCGCGCAAAAGGCGTTTCATTGTCCGCGGTCGGCCCGTCTGCACCTGCCGATGGAGCGTTTCGAAGGAGGCCATCCGCCTCGCGGGCCGGCGTTCGGATTTGCATCGAATGCCTGACGCAAGCCATCAATGCCAAGACTTGCAGTATCCACGGTTCCGAAACAGGTCGCCCACGCGATCTGCCCTTCAGCCCATGTCCAAGGTATCCGCCGCCAAATGCAAACGCGCGACTCGAGATTTCATTACAAGAGCGGCATGCCGCATACGCAGCTCGGCCTGCATCATATGGAAAATGCGCGGTTGCTGCCTGATCGCGGCGAGCTTCTGCACCGCCTGCCGCATGGCGGCGTCTGCGCCGAAATCGGTGCGGCTTTCGGTGATTTCACGGCCGAGATCTTCGAAAAGAACGCGCCGCGAGAGCTTTACCTGATCGACGCATGGGACACGCCCCGCTATCAGGAGGGCCTTGAGCAGATCAAGTCAAAATTCCGGGGTGCATTGGATCAGGGCCGCCTGCGCCTCGTCCAGGGCTACTCCACCGTCCGGCTTTCGGAATTTCCCAACAGCTTTTTCGATTGGGTCTATGTCGACACCAATCACAGCTACGAGACGACCCTGGAGGAGCTGCAGATCAGCCACTTCAAGGTGAAGCAGGACGGCCGCATCGCCGGCCACGACTTCTGCACCGGCAATGTCGTCGACGCCATTCCATATGGCGTGGTCGAAGCCTGCACGAAGTTCTGCAAGGATTTCCACTGGCAGTTCGAATACATGACCCTGGAATCCCATGGACATTTTTCGTTCTCGCTGAAGCGGCTCTAGGCGCCGTAGCCCATGGCTTGCGGGCGTGCCACGGCTGAGGTGCGCTGAAATCTGCTTTCCTGCGCCATAGGGAGATAAGCCGGCCGAATCCTCCTTGTCACGAGAGCAAAGGAACTCCCGCTTCGACCGCGGCGGCAATGAAGGCAAGGCGCGCCTCTTCGGGCGCCCGTTCGCCGCGTTGGACGTCTATGCAGATGAGCAATGCGGACAGAAAGCAGTCGCCTTCCTCCGACGGCCAGTCATCAAGGAGCGTCTTCCAGACTTCATCGGCCGTATCGACCGATCTGGTTTCTCCGGAATGGCCGCGAACGACGCGAATTGGAGAGAAGCGCGACATGGTGTTCATGGTCGAAGACTCCGCCAAAGCAGAGACTGTTTTGAGCCTTTTGCCGTTGGGGATGCATTTAACTTTCTTAATCTGCCGGCACGCTTTTGGGCATATGTGATCAATCTTCGCCCATACGCCTGCGATATTCGCAGAATCGCTCCTGAGTACGGGGCTGATCGACCACGCCAAGATTGATGCTTCTCCGCGGCAAATTTGGTCGACAGCGCCGGCGAATTCGCCGAAGACTGGCAAGGCCCGGGACGGAGGATATTCGGGGGAGCAAACAGGATGAGTGGTGCCGCTTACGTGACTCGAACACGTGACCCCATCATTACGAATGATGTGCTCTACCGACTGAGCTAAAGCGGCATTCTGCGAAGCATTCGGTTCGGCCCCGCGATTTGCATGGCGCTGATACAGTCTATGCGGTCAGATTTCAAGCGCTCAAATTGCCAATTGGCAAAAAAGCGGGATGCTTGTGAAAAAAGCCCCGTTTTTCATTGCCGGTCAAAGCGCCAGCCGGACGCGCGCCTGCCGGTATTCTCTCTCCAGCCGGTCGACGAGGGCGGCAACGGGCTGGATGGATTTGACAGCGCCGATGCCTTGGCCCGAGCCCCAGATGTCCTTCCAGGCCTTCACGCCCGTCGTGGCGGCCTCGAAGTCCATCTTGGAAGGATCTGCTTCGGGCAAGTTGTCCGGGTCGAGGCCGGCAGCGCGGATCGAGGGCTTCAGGTAATTCCCAAGGACGCCGGTGAAATAGTTGGAGTAGACGATATCGGCGGCAGTTCCCTCGACGATCGCCTGTTTGTAGGCGTCGGCTGCACGCGCTTCCTCCGTCGCGATGAAGGGCGAGCCAATATAGGCAAGATCGGCGCCCGCCGCCTGCGCCGCCAGGATGGCGCCGCCGGTGGCGATGGCGCCCGCCAGCAACAGTGGCCCGTCGAACCATTCGCGGATCTCCTGCACCAGCGCAAAGGGCGAAAGCTGGCCGGCATGGCCGCCGGCGCCGGCAGCGACGGCAATCAGCCCGTCCGCACCCTTGCGGATCGCAGAATTGGCATGGCGGTTGTTGATGATGTCATGCAGCACGATGCCGCCATAGGAATGCACGGCCGCATTCACCTCGGGCACGGCGCCGAGCGAAGAAATGACGATCGGTACCTTGTATTTGACGCAAAGCATCAGATCGTGTTCCAGGCGCTTGTTTGACGTATGGACGATCTGATTGACCGCAAATGGAGCTGCCGGACGGTCCGGATTTGCGGCATTGTAGGCGGCAAGATCCTCGGTGATCATGGCAAGCCATTCGTCGAGCTGGCTTTCCGGGCGTGCGTTCAGCGCCGGAAACGAGCCGACGACGCCAGACTTGCATTGCGCCAGCGTCAAGGCGGGATGAGAGATGATGAAGAGAGGCGAAGCCACGACCGGCAGGCGCAGGCGCTCGGTCAAGATGGAGGGGAGGGCCATGAACATCATCCCTTTTGACGTTTACGAAAACGTCAAAAGGGATAGCAGATGTGAATGGCAAGGGGAAGATGGCGAAAGCAAGCCGCAGCGAGCAACAGCCAATCGCCACGAGGCAGCAGGCGATAGTGATGATCCCCTCCGCGACAGACACCTCTCCACGCTTCCGAGGTCACCCCATTTGCGTCGTCTTTGCCGTTTATCCCCGCCCGAGTGCCCTTAACCCATGCCGGAGGCTTGCCTATTGCAAATCTGGGCGTTACCGAATCCGGTTAACGGATGATGAAAATGTGGCTGCTTTGTCGGCAGAGTCTGCGCGTATGTTGCGGGTGAGAGTAAAGGATCTGATGTGAGCGGATTAGAAACGGCTATCAGAAGCGCCTTGGATCGGTCTGATCGCGCCAATCCGGAAATTCGGGCTCGCATCTATCAGTCGGCGCGGCAGGCGCTGGAAGCAGGCCTTCGCAAGCAGGACATTACCGATGTCAACGTCGTCGCCGCCCAGCGCCAGCGTCTGGAGGCGACGATCCGCGAAATCGAAGCCCAGGAGCGTGCCCGCCCCGCGCAGGCGATGCCGGTTTCGCCGGAGCTGGATGCTCCGCATGTCTCTCATGCCGCACCCAGGCCGGATGCAAGGCAGGCCGTCGCATCGCCGCAGGAGCCCGTCATGAGCGTGCGCGGGGAAACACGCGATCCGCCGATGTCGGCAGGCCCTGCCGTTCCCGCGGAACCGACGTCGGCCGAGCTGGCGGCGCGTGAAGATGATTTCGGCGATATGCGCGCCAGCCCCGCCGATCATCTCGGTGCGGACAGCGATGTGCGTCCGACGGCCGATGCGGCCCCGGCACGATCGATGAATTTCAAGCCGGAGCGCGCGGCCGTGCGCCGCAAGCCGCGCAAGTTCTTCTCCCGCCTGCTGGTCTTCTGCATCCTGCTCGCCTTCCTCGGTGTCGGCGCCTGGTGGATCAAGAGCTCGGGTCTGCTCATGTCTGCCTCCCAAAGGGATACGAGCGTGCCCAACCCGCCGGCACATGTCGATTCGCAGGATTTCAGCGGCAATACCAGCGATGACGATATGTCGGATCAGGACGACAATAGCGGTCCGGTCAATCCGGGTCTTGCGACCATCGACCCGCAGAACAGCTTCTCGGCGGAATGGCTCGAGATATTGAAGCCCACTGACGCGCCGAAGGTTACGACCGGCCCGCAGTCGAAGGCCGAAAACGTATCCGAGAACGAGGGACCTGCCGTGCGGCTGACCTCGCTCAGCAGCGGTTCGGGCGGCAGCGGTTCGATTGAAGTGCCGGTCAATGTGCTGCAGCAGATGGCTGGCAAGGCCTCGACGATCGCCTTGACATTGCAGTCAACCTCGGATGCGCCGACGCAGATTACGGTGGAATGCGATTTCGGCTCGCTGGGGCGTTGCGGGCGTCATCGCTTCACGGTCAGCCGCCAGAAGACGGATTCGCTCTTTCAGGTCCAGTTCGATCGCTCGATGGCGCCGACCGGTTCGGGCCGCCTGATCATCAACAGCGATGTCGATGGCAAGGCGCGCGGCGTCAATATCTACGCCATCCGCGTATTGCCCGGGCAATAAGCCCGGGCTGCATGCCGTTAAAGCAATTCCAGGAAAAATGCGCAGCGGTTTTCCGCCTGGAATTGCGTCAAGGCAAAAGGCTCTAGGCGAGAATGTCCGAACCCATGCCGAGGATTTTTTCGTCGATCTTGCCGATGGCCTTCTTGTCCTTGCCGTCATAGTCGAGCGTCAGCAGAATGTGACGGACAAGATTCAGGCGGGCACGTCGCTTGTCGTTGGCGCGAATGACGGTCCAGGGTGCATGGTCGGTATGCGTATCCTTCAGCATGCGATCGCGCTTCTCGCTGTAGTCCTTCCATTTCGGCAGGGCGGCGATATCCATCGAGGAAAGCTTCCAGACGGCACGCGGATCGTGACGTCGGTCATGGAACCGCTTCAGCTGCATCTCCCGGCCGATATCGAGATAGAATTTGAAGAAATAGATGCCCTCCTGGACGATGAGCTTTTCCATCTGCGGCGCCTGTTTCAGAAACTGCTCGTATTGCTTCGGCGTGCAGAAGCCCATGACCGGCTCGACGCCGGCGCGGTTATACCAGGAGCGGTCGAACAGCACGAATTCGCCCGCCGTCGGAAACTGGGCGACATAGCGCTGGAAGTACCATTGGCCGCCTTCGCGATCCGTTGGCTTCGTCAGTGCCACCACGCGCGCCAGACGGGGATTCATATGGGCCGAGGTCGCGGCAATCGAGCCGCCCTTTCCGGCGGCGTCGCGCCCTTCGAACAGCGCCATCACCCGCTTGCCGGTCGCCTGTAGCCAGAATTGCACCTTGATGAGCTCGATCTGCAGCGCTTTCAGCTCACCCAGATATTCGTCTTCCTTGAGCTTCTTGTTGTAGGGATAGCCGCCCGAGGTCAGAGCCTCGTCGTCGATCCAGCTCGGCAGGACGGGATCATCGACATCGAATATGCGCTTGACGCCACGAATATCCAGTTCCACCGCGCGGCTTTCTGCTTTCTCCCCCATATGTCGGCTCCTCGGCTGTTTACGCTGTGTTAACCCTGCCGCCTGACGGCGGCAAAAAAGCTCTTCGAGGAAACTGGAGCTTTTGTTCAATGGTTTCAAGCCTTTTGCCGTCACCCTGTTTTGCCGGCTACATTTATTCTTGTCAGTTACGGGCTTCTGTGGATAGAGCCGAATACTTCTGTCATGAATCGCGGATAAGACGCGGAATCCAGCATTCCATGATGGTAGGCGAAGGGACGGGCGCAGTTGGAAGACGAATGGTCATTTGTCAGGAAGTTGGCAGTGCGGCTACGGCAGGAGAGTGCCATCCTGGTTCTGGCGACGCTGATTGCCGCGCTCGCCCTCGTTGAAGGCATCAACACCGGTGCCGTATTCTGGATCTGGGCCATCGTCATGATCGTCACGCTGCTTCGCCCGCCGCTGGTCGAGCGGGTGGTGGTGCCATCGCAGGCCGAGTCGGCGCCCGTCGATCCGCAAGCCCTATTGCGCACCGCCTTTGCGGGATTGGCGTCGCTCGACATGCCGGTGCTGATCATCGATCGTGAAGCGTCGGTGCTGGTGCAGAACATGGCCGTCGAAAAAGCCTTCGGCGCCTTTCCGATTGGAGCGCATATTTCCTCGAAGCTGCGCTCGCCAGGCCTGCTCGATATGGTGCGCGAGACCATCGCCACCAATACGCCGAACCAGATCGAGCATTCCGAGCGTCTGCCCTCGGAGCGGGTCTATGTCGTGCGCATCGCACCGATCCATTTGCCCGAGATCGACAGGCAAGAGGATGCCCTCTTCCTGCTCTCCTTCCGCGATATATCGGAGCTGCGCCATATCGACCGCATGCGTTCTGATTTCGTCGCCAATGCCAGCCATGAGCTGCGCACGCCGCTCGCTTCGCTTCGCGGCTTCATCGAGACAATCCAGGGGCCGGCCAAGTCCGATGCCAAGGCGCAGCAGCGTTTTCTTGGCATCATGCTCGATCAGACGACCCGCATGAGCAGGCTGGTCGACGACCTCCTCTCGCTGTCGCGCCTGGAGCTGAAGTCACATATTGCGCCGGATCAGAAGGTGGATCTCGTACCCCTGCTTGGCCATGTGCGCGACTCCCTGCTGCCGCTTGCCGGTGATCTCGATGTGACCATCAATCTGCATTTGCCGACAGGCAAGGTGGAGGTATTGGGCGATCGCGACGAGCTGGTGCAGGTCTTCGAGAACCTGATCGAGAATGCTTGCAAATATGGCCAGGAAGGCAAGTCGGTCGAAGTTTCGCTGCTGAGTGGTGCCGATCAGGCCGTCGAGGTCGTCGTCTCGGACAAGGGGCCGGGGATACCCGCAGAACATGTGCCGCGTCTGACCGAGCGCTTCTATCGCGTCAACGTTGAGGACAGTCGATCCAAGAAGGGAACCGGTCTCGGGCTTGCTATTGTCAAGCACATCCTGACCCGCCACCGCGCCAGACTGATCGTCAAGTCGGAAGTTGGAAAGGGAACCGACTTTACGGTCCGCTTCTGAGAACCTCTATAAAACGCTCTTTTAGCCGGTGATTTATCCAAATAATATCAGATAGATGGTCTGTCATAATTGTTTCACTCGCCTGACATAAAAGGGCGGTGTTTTCGCCAGTAAGAATGGACTGCTGAAAAAGTGGATGTGGCGTCCACCTCAGCGCTCTTCAAAGCTCATTAGGGGGATTCGTTATGAATGCTTTGAAAATATCCATTCTTGCGCTGGTTGCATCGGCTGCCCTTGGAGGAGCTGCAACCGCCCGCGATCAAATTCAGATTGCCGGCTCGTCGACCGTATTTCCATATGCCAAGATCGTTGCTGAAACCTTCGGCGAGACCTTCACCAATTTCAAGACTCCCGTGGTGGAGTCCGGCGGCTCCGGAGCCGGCCTGAAGGAGTTCTGCAAGGGCGTCGGAACGGATTCAATCGACATCGCCAATTCGTCGCGCCCGATCAAGGACAGTGAAGTCGAAGCCTGTAAGGCCGCCGGCGTTGCTGACATCCAGCAGATCAAGATCGGCTATGACGGCATCGTCTTTGCCTTCGACAAGAGCAATCCCGACATCAAGTTCGAGCCGGTCGACCTCTACAAGGCGCTTGCCGCCGAAGTGGTCGTCGATGGCAAGCTGGTCGCCAACCCCTACAAGAAGTGGTCTGAGATCAACCCGTCGCTGCCGGATTTTGAAATCGTCGCCTATATTCCGGGCGAGAAGCATGGCACGCGCGAAGTCTTCGAAGAAAAGGTGCTTGCCGCCGGCTGCAAGGCTTCCGGCGCGGCTGATGTCATCAAGGCCGCGGTTTCCGATGCCGGCCAGCAGGCCAAGAAATGCATAGCCGTGCGCAAGGATGGCGTCGCTGTCGATATCGACGGCGACTATCCCGAGACGCTGGCCCGCATCAATGCCAACAAGCACGGCATCGGCGTCTTTGGCCTGTATTTCTTCCAGAACAACGCCGACAAGCTGAAGGTCGCCACTGTCAGCGGCATCGTGCCCTCGGGCCAGACGATCGCCGATGGCACCTATCCGGTATCGCGGCCGTTGTTCTTTTACGTCAAGAAGGCCCATCTGGGTGTCATCCCTGGGCTCAAGGAATATGTCGATTTCTTCACGAGCGATCAGATGATCGGACCGGACAGTCCGCTGGCGGAATATGGCCTCGTGCCTGCGCCGGATGCAGAACGCGACCAGATCCGCAAGGATTTCGCGGGCGGGAAGATCATGTGAGTGCGTAAGGATCGAGCACCGGCGCGGCTCGTTGCTGCGCCGGCGTTCGCCGGGGAATGGGAATGAGTGTATCGCTGCTGCTGCTCTGCTTGTCGGTCTTCGGCGCCTCCGCTTTCGTGCTGGGGCGGGTGAGGGCGGCTGCGCTGTCGGGCGGCAGGTCTTCGTCCATGCATTCCCGGCTCGGCTATCACGGTGCTTATGCCGCTATCTGGGCGATACTTCCGGCTTTGGCGCTCGTCTGCGTCTGGCTGATCGTCAGCCCAATCGTGATCGACCGCGTGGTGACCAAATCCTTCCCCGAGGAGGTTCAGTCTCTTCCGCTGGCCGAACTCAATCTCAGCTACGGCATGGTGCGCAGCATCGCCCACGGCATGCGTATGCTCGATAGCGAGGAACTTGCCGATGTCGATGGCGGCAAGGCTGATCTACAATTGCTGCTGGCGCAGAAGGGCGTCCCCCTCGCCGTTCGCCCCACCGGCTATATGATCGATGCCGCCAACAAGTACAATCGCATGCGCGAAGTGAGCCGACTGGTGATGTCGGCGGCGGCGATCATCCTGTCGCTGCTGTGCGCCGCTTATGGCCTGCGCGCCATAGCGCCACGTTTTCGCGCTCGAAACCGTGTCGAGCAGGTCATTCTCGGTGCCCTGATCGTCGCCTCTTCCATTGCGGTGCTGACCACGGTCGGGATCGTCGTTTCCATGCTTTCGGAAGCGGCGCGGTTCTTCAGCATGGTGCCGGCCAACGAATTCTTCTTCGGAATCGTCTGGGATCCGCGCTTCACCGGCGCAGGCTCGCAGACCTCGGGCACCTTTGGCCTGATCCCGCTGCTGGCCGGCACGATCTATATCGGCTTCGTTGCCATGCTCTTTGCCGTGCCCATCGGCCTGTTCGCGGCGATCTACATGGCGGAATATGCCTCGGCGCGCGTGCGCTCCATCGCCAAGCCGATGCTGGAGGTGTTGGCCGGCATTCCGACGATCGTCTACGGCTTCTTCGCCCTCATCACGGTCGGCCCCTTCCTGCGCGATATCTCCGCCGAGATCGATGGCTTGATGACCGGGAGCTACAGAAGCTTCATCGAGGCGCAGAGCGTTTTGACGGCCGGCTTCGTCATGGGCGTGATGCTCATTCCTTACGTTTCCTCGCTATCGGACGATATCATCATGGCCGTGCCGCGCTCGCTGCGCGACGGCTCGCTCGGCCTCGGCGCCACGCGTTCCGAAACGGTCAAGCGCGTGCTCCTGCCGGCCGCCCTTCCGGGCATCGTCGGTGCGCTGCTGATGACCGCGTCGCGGGCGATCGGCGAAACCATGATCGTGGTGCTGGCCGCCGGCGTGGCCGCCCGCATGCAGCTAGATCCCTTCGAACCGATGACGACTGTCACCGTGAAGATCGTCAACCAGCTGACCGGCGATCTGGAGTTTACCTCGCCGCAGACGCTTGTCGCTTTTGCGCTCGGTATCACGTTGTTCTGCCTGACGCTGTGCCTCAATGTCTATGCGCTCTACATCGTCCGCCGCTACAGGGAGCAATACGAATGAGCGACATCGTATCCTCCCCTCAGGTGAACATGCCGCGCGGCCTGACGCCGGGTGCGCCCGCGCGCCGCGATATCGGCATCAGGCGACGCTACGCCGCCGAGCGCCGCTTCCGCGCCTACGGCATCACGGCCGTCATCTTTGGTCTCGTCTTCCTCATCATCCTGGTCTCGACCGTGGTCCGCACGGGCTATACCGCCTTCGTTCAGACCTCGATCACCCTGCCGATCGAATTCACCGAGAAGGTGATCGACCCGACTGCCAAACGCACCAGCGATCCGAAGGTACTGATCGCTGCTAACTATCCGGTGCTGGTGCGCGACGCCCTGGTGAAGGCGCTTGGCATCGATCCGGCCAATCGTGTGCTCGTTCGTGAAGCGATGGCGATGGTGTCGGATGGCGCGAGGGTCGCATTGCGTGACCGGGTCGTTGCCAACGCCTCGATCATTGGAACGACTGAGAACGTCACCTTCCTGGCCAGCGCCAATATCGATTCCGCCAACAAGGGTCAGATCGATCTGACAGTCGACGAGAAGGATCGCAAGGTATCCGATCGGCAGGTCGCCTGGATGAAACAGCTCAGCGATAGCGGCGCACTGTACAAGACTTTCAACAGCGGACTCTTCGTATCGGGCAATTCGAGCCGGCCGGAGGCCGCCGGTCTCGGTGTCGCGCTGATCGGCTCGCTCTATCTGATGCTGACCGTGCTCGTTCTTGCTCTGCCCGTCGGCGTTGCGGCGTCGATCTATCTGGAGGAGTTCGCGCCGAAGAACCGGCTGACGGATCTGATCGAGGTCAACATCAACAATCTCGCGGCCGTTCCTTCGATCGTCTACGGCCTGCTGGGTCTCTCGGTCTTCATCAACATGATGGGCCTGCCGCGTTCGGCCTCGCTGGTTGGCGGACTGGTGCTGAGCCTTATGACGCTGCCGATGATCATTATCGCCACGCGCTCGGCATTGCGTGCCGTGCCGCCGTCGATCCGCAGTGCTGCGCTCGGGCTTGGTGCCTCACGCATGCAGATGGTCTTCCATCACGTGCTGCCGCTTGCGATGCCGGGCATTCTGACGGGCACGATCCTCGGGCTTGCCCATGCGCTCGGCGAGACCGCGCCGCTGCTTTTGATCGGCATGGTCGCCTTTGTCGCCAACTATCCGACATCGCCTCTCGATCCGTCGACGGCGCTGCCGGTGCAGATCTACATGTGGGCGAGCGAAGCCGAGCGTGCCTTCGTCGAAAGAACGTCCGGGGCCATCATCGTCCTGCTCTTCTTCCTCGTTGCAATGAATATCGGCGCCATCCTGCTGCGCCGCCGCTTCGAGCGGCGCTGGTAAGGGAGGGCCGTAGGATGAACATGATGACGGAAGCCGCAAGCGAAAAAGCATTGACCAAGAAGATGATGACGATCCCCTACAAGATGATCGGCCAGGACGTTTCGGTCTTCTATGGCGACAAGCGCGCGCTTTTCGACGTCAATCTGAAGATCCGTGCGAATACGGTCACGGCTCTGATCGGTCCTTCCGGTTGCGGCAAGTCCACCTTCCTGCGTTGCCTCAACCGCATGAACGATACGATCGAGACTTGCCGCGTCACCGGCAAGATCACGCTCGACGATCAGGATGTCTACGATAACAGCATCGATGTCGTTGAATTGCGCGCCCGCGTCGGCATGGTCTTCCAGAAGCCCAACCCGTTTCCGAAGTCGATCTATGAGAATGTCGCCTACGGTCCGCGCATCCATGGCCTGCATCGTTCGAAAGCCGATCTCGAACATATCGTCGAAACCAGCCTGCAGAAGGCCGGTCTTTGGGGCGAGGTGAAGGATCGGCTCCATGACGCCGGCACGAGCCTGTCGGGCGGTCAGCAGCAGCGTCTGTGCATCGCCCGCGCCGTTGCGGTCAGCCCGGAGGTCATCCTGATGGACGAGCCGTGCTCGGCGCTCGATCCGATCGCAACAGCCAAGGTCGAAGACCTTATCCATGAGCTGCGGGAAAATTTCACGATCGTCATCGTGACGCATTCCATGCAGCAGGCAGCCCGCGTTTCGCAACGCACCGCAATGTTCCACCTCGGCCACCTGGTCGAGGAGAATGACACCGATAAGATGTTCACCAATCCCGACGATTTCCGCACGCAGGATTACATCATGGGCCGTTTTGGTTGATGATGTCAGGCGCGCGGCTCATTTCACACAGTTCACCTTGAGGATAGAAAAATGGTCTCCACTCACATTCTCTCTGCCTACGACGAAGACCTGAAGTTCCTGACGCGCCGCATTGCGGAAATGGGCGGCCTGGCCGAGCAGATGGTCAGCGACAGCGTACGCGCGCTCGTCAACAGCGATGCCGGTCTTGCCCAGAAGGTCATTTCCGACGACGTCGTTCTCGACCATGCGGAGCGCGAAGTCGGCGACAAGGCGATCGTCACGATCGCTCGCCGCCAGCCGATGGCAGCCGACCTGCGTGAGATCATGGGTTCGATCCGCATCGCCTCCGACCTGGAGCGTGTTGGCGATCTTGGCAAGAACACCGCCAAGCGCGTCATCGCCGTTCAGGGCACCGGCGTTCCACGCCGCCTCGCTCGCGGCATCGAGCACCTCTCCGAACTGGCGCTGAGCCAGCTCAAGGAAGTTCTGGATGTCTACGCGACCCGCTCGCCCGACAAGGCCGTGTCGATCCGCGAACGCGACGAGGAAATCGACGCCATGTACACCTCGCTGTTCCGCGAGATGTTGACCTACATGATGGAGGATCCGCGCAACATCACCACCTGCACGCATCTTCTTTTCTGCGCCAAGAACATCGAGCGCATCGGCGACCATGCCACGAACATCGCCGAGACGATCTATTACATGGCGACAGGCGCGCAGCCGGAAGGCGAGCGCCCGAAGGACGATACCGCCAATACCGTCGGCGCGGTGACGGAATAATCTGGAAGCGAAGAAAGGAGACCATAGGCGCATGGTTCCGAGAGTTGCTGTTGTAGAAGACGAGGAAGCGCTTAGCGTTCTGCTGCGCTACAATCTTGAGGCCGAAGGCTTCGAGGTCGACACGATCCTCAGAGGCGATGAGGCTGAGCTGCGTCTCCAGGAGCGCATCCCCGATCTCCTGATCCTCGATTGGATGCTCCCCGGTGTATCCGGCATCGAGCTCTGCCGCCGGCTGCGTATGCGGCCGGAGACGGAGCGCCTGCCGATCATCATGCTGACGGCCCGCGGCGAGGAAAGCGAGCGCGTGCGTGGGCTTTCCACCGGCGCGGACGATTATGTCGTCAAGCCGTTCTCGACGCCGGAGCTGATGGCCCGCGTCAAGGCGATGCTGCGGCGTGCCCGCCCGGAGGTTCTCTCCACGGTGCTGCGCTGTGGCGATATCGAGTTGGATCGCGAAACCCATCGCGTCCATCGCAAGAGCCGCGAAGTGCGGTTGGGGCCAACGGAATTCCGCCTGCTGGAGTTCCTGATGTCCTCACCGGGCCGCGTCTTCTCGCGTTCTCAGCTGCTGGATGGCGTATGGGGGCACGATATCTATGTCGACGAACGCACCGTCGACGTCCATGTCGGCCGTCTGCGCAAGGCGCTGAATTTCTCCAATATGCAGGATGTCATCCGCACCGTTCGTGGCGCGGGCTATTCCATGGAAGCCTGAGCGGCAAGGCCGCTCGGGCATTACGACATAGCGGCGGAAATAGAAAAACGGGCCTCGAGGGCCCGTTTCTCTTTGGTTTTGCTTATGGCTTTCAGCCGTTGTTGCGCCGGCGATCATGCACCGGCTGGTAGGCCATGCGCTGATGATAGGTGCAATAAGGCGACGAATCCGGGCTGTCGTTGCCGCAGAAGTGGAAATCATCCTTCAGCGGGTCGCCGACCGGCCACTTGCAGGTGCGTTCCGTCAGTTCCGTCAGGCCGAGCCGGCGGGAGATCGGAACGACGACATTTGCAGCCGGGCGATATTGAATTTCGTTGACGGAATCGACCTCGATCTCTTCCTTCAGCATGGTTGCGCCCTGCTGGCGGGTGACCACCGTGCGGGTAGCAACGCGCGATCCGTAGCTTGCGGCGCGAGGTGCTGCGGCGCTGCGCTTCGGCGTACGCGCTGCGGTTGTCGTGCCGCCCGCCTTCGCTCGACCGGGAAGGTTCAGGCGATGCACCTTGCCGATGACGGCATTACGGCTCACGCCACCGAGCTGCGCAGCAATTTGGCTGGCGCTCAACCCTTCGGACCATAGCTTTTTCAGCTTCTCGACGCGTTCGTCTGTCCAATTCATGCCCTGTCTCCGCTGTCGCGTTTCCGATGGCAGAATCCCTCACCATTGCCTCGCATGGGAACAAGGCGCGAAACGCTCTAAAATTGTGGTGACTAGTTCCGCCGCATGCAGTCTAGCAATTGGTTTTTAACCTAGTGTGAGGCTGACTCCGTGACAAGAGTCGCGAGAATCTTGGGGAATCGATTTCGAGGTTTTCCCCAACTTGCTGCCCAGGCGTGGCATTTCTGCAATAGGCGCCGCCGAACCTATCTCTTTCGCCCGCAAGCGCTATCTCGCACCTGCTAAAACGCCAGTTTTGTTGACATCGCGGTGCAAAACATCAATAGTGCCCAGGCCGCCGCAAGGCGGCATTTTTGATTTTTTCGGACCCGTTTCATCAAATGGAAGCGATCGGTCCTTAAAGTTGTGATCGAGGAGATATGGCCATGGCCGAGACCACGCCGCTTTATGACACCTATATGCGCGCTCCGCTACGGTTCGAGCGAGGCGAGGGCGTCTGGCTGGTCACCGAAAATGGCGAGCGCTACCTCGATTTCGCGGCCGGCGTCGCGGTCAACTCGCTCGGCCATGCCCATCCCCATCTTGTTGCCGAATTGAAGGCCCAGGCCGACAAGGTCTGGCACCTTTCCAACCTCTATGAGGTGCCCGGCCAGGAGAAGCTGTCGAAGCGTCTGACGGAAGTGACCTTCGCCGACAAGGTGTTCTTCACTAATTCGGGCGCGGAAGCGCTGGAATGCGCCATCAAGACGGCGCGGCGCTACCAGTTCGCCAAGGGGCATCCCGAAAAGTTCCATATCATCACCTTCGAAGGTGCGTTCCATGGCCGCACGATCGCGACGATCGCTGCCGGTGGCCAGGAAAAGTATATCGAAGGTTTCGGCCCGAAGGCGCCGGGCTTCGACCAGGTGCAGTTCGGCGATCTCGATGCCGTGCGTGCCGCTATCACCGACGCCACGGCCGCGATCCTGATCGAACCGGTGCAGGGCGAGGGCGGCATCCGCCCGGCCACCAATGAATTCCTGCGGGGGCTGCGCCAGATCTGCGACGAGCACGGCCTGCTGTTGATCCTTGATGAAGTGCAGTGCGGCGTCGGCCGAACGGGCAAGCTGTTTGCCCATGAATGGGCTGGCATCAAGCCTGACATCATGGCGGTCGCCAAGGGTATCGGCGGTGGTTTCCCGCTCGGTGCGTGCCTTGCGACGGCGGAAGCTGCTTCCGGCATGAAGGCGGGCACGCACGGCTCGACTTATGGCGGCAATCCGCTTGCCATGGCCGTCGGCAACGCCGTTCTCGACATCGTGCTCGCCGAAGGCTTCCTGCAACATGTGCGCGATGTCGCGCTGGTGTTCCGTCAGGGGCTGGCCTCGCTCAAGGATCGCTTCCCCGACATCATCGAGGATGTTCGCGGCGAAGGCCTGATGCTGGGCGTCAAGGCGGCCATTCCGCAGGCGGAGCTGCTGCAGGCGATCCGTGCGGAGCACCTGCTTGGCGTGCCGGCCGGCGACAACGTCATCCGCTTGCTGCCGCCGCTGGTCGTGACTGCCGAAGAAGCACGCGAAGGTCTCGCTCGCCTGGAGCGTGCCGCCGAGCGTGCGCGCGCCGCCCGCACTAAAAAATCGGCTTGAGTTCAACGCCCGCAGTCGGGGCGTTCCTGCCCCACGCGGGCGTTATTGTTTTTTCTGGAGTACAGGTAAGGACATGGCTTCTCCGAAACACTTTCTCGATCTCTCTGCCGTTCCGGCTGCCGATCTGCGCAACATCATCGATGACGCGATCGTACGAAAGACCGCGCAGAAGGCCGGCACGGCCGACAAGCCACTCGCCGGCAAGATGCTGGCGATGATCTTCGAGAAGCCGTCCACCCGAACCCGCGTCTCCTTTGATGTCGGCATGCGACAGCTCGGCGGCGAGACGCTGTTCCTCTCCGGCACCGAAATGCAGCTTGGCCGCGCCGAGACGATCGGCGATACGGCAAAGGTGCTGTCGCGCTATGTCGATGCCATCATGATCCGCACGACCGATCACTCCCGCCTGCTGGAGCTGGCGGAACACGCGACCGTGCCTGTCATCAACGCGCTGACAGACGATACGCACCCCTGCCAGATCATGGCGGATATCATGACCTTCGAGGAGCATCGCGGCCCGATCAAGGGCAAGACGCTTGCCTGGACGGGCGACGGCAACAATGTGCTGCATTCGCTGATCGAAGGCGCCGCGCGTTTTGGCTATCGCATGAATATGGCGGTACCCCTTGGTTCCGAGCCGAAGGATCACTATCTGAACTGGGCCCGCAACGAGGGCGCCGAAATCATGCTCTCGCATGATGCAGACCGTGCGGTCGCCGGCGTCGATTGCGTGGTAACCGATACCTGGGTTTCCATGAATCAGGAGCACCGGGCTCGCGGTCACAACGTCTTCCAGCCCTATCAGGTCAACAAGGCTTTGATGGCACAGGCCGGCAAAGACGCGTTGTTCATGCATTGCCTGCCCGCCCATCGCGGAGAGGAGGTGACGGACGAGGTGATCGACGGTCCGCAATCCGTTGTCTTTGATGAGGCGGAAAACCGCCTTCATGCGCAAAAGTCGATTCTTGCTTGGTGCCTGGGCGCGATCTGAAGATATCAAACCGCGCCTCAAAGGCGCGGGCGCAGTAGGAGTAAAGCAATGGCCGAAAATGCCTCAACGCTGGGTCAGTTCGATTTCGCCGGTGACGATCACGTCGTTCCCTTCCAGGTGGAAGGTTTGGACGTGCGAGGCCGTGCCGTGCAGCTCGGTCCGCTGCTGGATGCGATCCTCGCCCGGCACGACTATCCGACGCCGGTTGCACGCCTTCTGGCCGAGGCCGTTGTTCTCACCGTCCTGCTCGGCACGTCGCTGAAGTTCGAAGGCAAGTTCACCGTGCAGACCAAGGGCGACGGCCCCGTCGACCTTCTGGTTGCCGATTTCTCGACGCCGGAAAATGTTCGCGCCTACGCTCGTTTCGACGAAGAAGCTTTGGCAAAGGCTGTCGCCGAAGGCCGGACCGAGCCGGAGCAGCTGCTCGGCAAGGGCGTGCTCGCCTTCACCATCGATCAGGGACGTTTCAGCCAGCCCTATCAGGGTATCGTGGCACTCGATGGCGCTTCGCTCGAGGAGATCGCCGGCACTTATTTTCGCCAGTCGGAACAGATACCGACGCGCGTGCGCCTCGGTGCTGCGGAACTCTTCGATCGCGACGAGAATGGCAAGCCGCGCCACCGCTGGCGTGCTGGCGGCCTGATCGCGCAGTTCCTGCCGGAAGCGCCCGAACGCATGCGCCAGCCGGACCTGCATGGCGGTGATGGCGATTCCGGTGTTCGCAACCATGTCGAGGACGATGCCTGGGCGGAAGCGCGCAGCCTTGTGGAAACCATCGATGCCGATGAGCTGACGGATCCGCAAGTCGGCACCGAGCGTCTTCTCTATCGTCTCTTCCACGAACGCGGCGTGCGCGTCTACGAGCCGAAGGCCGTCTATGACCGCTGTTCGTGCTCGCGCGACAAGCTGAAGGGCGTCTTGAAGGGGTTTACGGCCGAGGAAATCGAAGCGAGCCAGGACAATGGCGAGATCGCCGTGACCTGCGAATTCTGCTCGACCACTTATCGCTTCGAAGTGTCGGAGATTGAAGTGGCCTGATGCCGCTTAATTCAGCGTGCGAAGCAGGTTCGGTGTATCCAGCGAGAAGGCGGGGATCTTGACATGGAAGAGCTCCCCGTCGTCCGTCTCCATCTGATAGTGGCCGAACATCATGCCTGAGGGCGTGTCGAGCGGGCAGCCTGAGGAATATTCATAGGTATCGCCCGGTTTCAGATGCGGCTGCTCGCCGACGACGCCAGGCCCGGTCACCTCATCCACCATGCCGTTCATGTCGGTGATGTGCCAGTAGCGCGTCACCAGTTTCACGGCCTGTTCCGAGTGGTTGGAAATGACGATGCGATATCCCCAGACATAGCGATCATCGTCCGGGTCGGATTGCTCCTCCAGATAAAACGGCTCTACAACCACTTCGATGTCGCGTGTTAGGGCGCGATACATGCCTGATACCTTGCCACTGCCCTGAAACGCCGGGCGCTCCTTGAAGCCCCATTGTCGTTTCAGCATTTTCAAGTCTGCGGCATATTATCCGCTTTCCACTACTCCCGCAAAGCGCAGAATATCTAGCGGTATCCTATAACCAATCCATTCCGTCAAGGAACGGCGTGATGAAATCTCGCTCACGGAGACGGGCCGTTCTGAAATTCAGTTATTACGGTCGATGAAAAAGGTTAGTCCCTTCTTCTCAAAGTATCTTGTTTCGCGCGTCATTTAGTCTTGTCTACCGTAATGCCCGCTGATGGGGCGTGCGGCGCGTAAATACGCTTGCTGCGATTGCTGGTGCACTTCAAGCACCGGTCGTCACATCTGATCGCCAGTTGTTAAAACCTCCTGGCCATATAAGCCCTGTTCCTTTCTTATGTTCCTCTAGGGGAGCTTGCTCCGGATTCCCTGTCAGCAGGATTTCGGCTATCATCTGATTCTGGCATGGCCCGTGCCTCCCCCCTCCATACGGGAAAGTATATTTCGTGCAGGGCCGTCGATATCCAAACCGACTGTTTGAGCGCCTGGCATAAGGAGGGGTTGCGGTCATTGCTCGCAATAGGAGGTTTAGATGAGGCTTTCTGCCCCTGTTTATCATTTGAAGCGTAAGGCGAAACTTCTGTCTCGCCGGCAGAATATCCCCTTGCACGCCGCGTTGGATCGCGTTGCGGCCGGCGAAGGTTTTGAAGGCTGGAGCTTGCTTGCCAGCAAAACGAGCTCAGCCGTGCCCGTCGGCGAGCTGTATTCGCGTTTGAGCCCGGGCGATCTGGTGCTTGTCGGCGCGCGGCCCGGCCACGGCAAGACCTTGATGAGCTTGAGGCTCGCCGTCGAAGCCATGAAGGCTGGCAATCGCGGCGTCTTCTTTACGCTGGAAGACACGGAAAGGGTCGTTCTGGACCGTTTCCCGGTGATCGGTGCCGATCATGCGGAGTTTGCTGATCTGTTCGAGTTCGACAATTCCGACGCCATCAGTGGCGACTATATCGTCGAGAGGCTGGCCCAGGCGTCGCGCGGCACGCTGGCGGTGGTCGATTTTCTGCAGCTGCTGGATCAGAAGCGGGAGAAGCCGGAACTGATGACCCAGGTTCAGACATTGAAGGCGTTTGCGCGTGCCAGAGGCGTGATCGTCGTCTTCGTCTCGCAGATCGACCGGTCCTATGATCCGGCGCTGAAGCCCGTGCCGGATCTGTCGGATGTCCGCCTGCCGAATCCGCTGGATCTCAAGCTGTTCGACAAGATGGTCTTCCTGAACAACGGTCGGGTTCAGTTCAAGGCTGCCGGCTAACAGGCTGCCACATCTTGCCATTGCCCGATGAGGGCAGGTCGAGCCGCCCAGAGAAAATCCGGGCGGCTCGATCAGTATCAGGCGGAAACCTGCTCGAGCGCGCGGGCGAAATCCTCGACCAGATCGGCCCCGTCTTCGATGCCGGCGGAGAAGCGCACGGTACCCGGCGAAATGCCGAGCTCGGCCCGGGCTTCGTCGGTGAGGTTCTTGTGCGTCGTGGTGGCCGGATGGGTGATCAGGCTCTTCGAGTCGCCGAGATTGTTGGAAATCTTCACGATCTCCAGCGCGTTCTGCAGCTTGAAGGCCGCTTCCTTGCCGCCCTTGAGCTCAAAGGCGACGAGGGTCGAGCCGCCGCTCATCTGCTTGGCGATGATATCGGCCTGCGGATGATCCTTGCGGCCCGGATAGATCACGCGAGCGACCTTGTTCGTCTGCTCGGCGAGGAAATCCGCAACCTTGGAGGCATTCGCCGTCTGCTGCGCAACGCGCAGCGGCAGCGTTTCGATGCCCTTCAGCAACGTCCAGGCGGTAAACGGCGACATGGCCGGGCCGGTATGGCGGAAATAGTCCTGCAGGTTTTCGTCGATCCACTGCTTGTCGGAGAGAATGACGCCGCCGAGCGAACGGCCCTGGCCGTCGATATGCTTGGTGGCGGAGTAGACGACGATATGGGCGCCGAGTTCCAGCGGCTTCTGGAAGAGCGGCGTCGCAAAGACGTTATCGACCACCACCTTGGCGCCGATCTGGTTGGCGAGCTTGGCGACGGCGGCAATATCGACCACTTCCAGCGTCGGGTTCGTCGGGCTTTCGAGGAAGAAGACCTTGGTGTTCGGGCGGATTGCCTTTTCCCAGTTCTCGGTGAAGCGGCCGTCGACCAGCGTGCATTCGATGCCGTATTTCGGCGCGAGCGTCTCGACCACCCAGCGGCAGGAGCCGAACAGCGCGCGGGCAGCGACGATATGATCGCCGGCCTTCAGCTGGCAGAGGATGGCGGCGGAGACGGCGGCCATGCCCGAAGCCGTGGCGCGGGCATCTTCCGCGCCTTCCAGAGCGCACATGCGCTTCTCGAACATGTCGTTGGTCGGGCTGCCGTAGCGGGCGTAGATGAAGCCATCCGTCTCGCCCTTGAAGCGGGCTTCCGCGGCTTCCGAGGTGTCATAGACGAAGCCCTGGGTCAGGTAGATTGCTTCGGAGGTCTCGCCGAACTGCGAACGGAGCGTTCCGTTGTGTACGAGCTGGGTTGCGGGGCGCCAAGTCTTGCTCATGCCATCACCACTTTCAAAACAAAAAAACCGGTCGCGAAAGCAGACCGGTTCAACCCCGGTCTTTTTAGCCATTTGTTTAACGTGGCTGCAAGCCGACCGGCCAAATCACCACGGGATAAGTTGCAATACTGCCGTTGACGGCTTGCGTCAATTCCCCGAGTTTGGTTTTGTCTGCGACAAATTATGAGAGAGGCATGATGGCTCGCAATACTGGAATCTTGGCTGATCGCGCCATCGCAGCGCTCTTTGAAACGGGGCGTCTGACGAGTGAGAGAGAACTGGACGTCGATCAGATCCAGCCGGCAAGCCTTGATCTCAGGCTTAGCTCGCATGCTTTTCGCGTCCGCGCCAGCTTCATGCCCGGCCCGTCCCATCTGGTCGCCGACAAGCTCGACCGGCTGAAGTTGCACGTCATCGATCTCTCCGAAGGCGCTGTGCTCGAAACCGGCTGCGTCTATATCGTGCCGCTGATGGAGCGTCTCGACCTGCCTGAGGATATGTCGGCTTCGGCCAATCCGAAGAGCTCGACCGGCCGCCTCGATATCTTCACCCGCGTCATCACCGACCGGGCGCAGGAGTTCGACAAGATCCCGGCCGGCTATTCCGGCCCGCTCTATCTCGAAATCAGCCCGCGCACTTTCCCGATCGTCGTTCGCCGCGGCTCGCGTCTGTCGCAGATCCGCTTCCGCGTTGGACAGGCCCTGCTCACCGAGCCGGAGCTGCTGGCGCTGCACGAGACGGAAACGCTTGTTGCCAGCAAGAAGCCGAACATCACCGGCGGCGGCATCGCGCTGTCGATCGATCTTGCCGGCGACAAGGAAGGGCTGATCGGCTACCGCGGCAAGCATCACACGGCCGTCGTCGATGTCGACAAGAAGGCCCAGCACGATATTTTCGATTTCTGGGAGCCGCTCTACAGCCGCGGCCGCACCGAGCTGATCCTCGATCCCGATGAGTTCTATATCCTCGTTTCGCGCGAAGCGGTGCATGTGCCGCCGCACTTTGCCGCAGAGATGACGCCGTTCGATCCGCTGGTCGGCGAGTTCCGCGTCCATTATGCCGGCTTTTTCGATCCCGGTTTCGGCCATGCGCCGGCCGGCGGCCGCGGCAGCCGCGCGGTGCTCGAAGTGCGCAGCCACGAGGTGCCCTTCATCCTCGAAGACGGCCAGATCGTCGGCCGCCTGATCTACGAACACATGCTGGAGCAGCCGAGCAGCCTCTACGGCTCCGGCCTCGGCTCCAACTATCAGGCACAGGGCCTGAAGCTGTCGAAGCACTTCCGGCTTTGATCGACTATTTGGCGGCCTTGACAGAGGCCGCCAACTGTTGGACATCTCAAGGGTGCAGGCGGGTGTAGCTCAATGGTAGAGCAGCAGCTTCCCAAGCTGAATACGAGGGTTCGATTCCCTTCACCCGCTCCATTTTCCTAACAGTTTCACAGTTGACCGCCCGCGTCTCCCTTTTGGGGTGATTGTTTCGCTGTGTAGGTAGCGAGCACCTTGGCTTGGGGCAGCAGTTTCCCGGATGCGTCCGACAGCCAGGTATCGTAGCGATAGAACATCATCGGCCCGATTGAAATCTGGGTGCGAAGCCTGTCGAGCGTATCGAGAAACACCTGTATGCACTGGCTCAGGGTCTCGCCTTTCTTGTTGGGAAAGGCGTTGAGATCGAGGAATCCCCATTCGGTGATCCATAGGGACTTGTCCCGGCCGAGTGCGGCGGCATCCTGGCGCAGCATCTGCGTCGCCATGCCGTCGATGTAGTTCGGCGACACGTAGATATGCGTGCCGTAGCCGTCCACGTGATAGGTGGCATTGCTGAGGTAGTTGAAACCATCGACATTCTTCAGCATGGCGACGGCCCGGGCCGGGTTGATGAGGTGACGGGGCGGGCCTTTACATGGGTCGCAGCCATGGGCCATTCCGAAGGTGATGATCTTCGCGGCGGGATAGTAGCGAGGATCGTGCAGAATGGTCGCCCCTGTTTTCAGGAATGCGCCGTATCCGCGCAGCCACGTGTGCAATTCATCTGCCGTAGCCGGATGGTCGTATGGCACGTCCGCATCGTAATAATAGCTGTCATCCTCGCTGCCGAATTCGACCGCATCGATCGTCAGACCTGCCGCCTTCAGCGCGCCAAGCAGGCTCTGGAAGCGCTGTGTGAATTTCGTGAGATCGATCTGGCTCAGCTTCTTCGCTTTCCAGCCGCGGTCATGCATTTGCAAGGGAACATCATAGTCCTCGTCCATCTGGGCGACGGTTATCAGAACCTTCAGGTGCCGTTGTTTCGCGAGCCGGATCTCATTCACGAAATTCGCCACACCCTGCGCCGAGCCGGATGTCGGTCCGTCGCGAAACCAGGCAGCACCCAGGCCTCGAATGTCTGTGAGTGTCTTTTCCTGAACCGCCGTGCTCTGCATAGATAGCCCCGAGCGGTCGATGCCGAGTTCCGAGGATCCCGCAGGAACGGCCCACACTGTCATGGCCAAGGCGAGTACGTACGCGAAACTGGATAGGGGCCTGTTGAACACCATAGCCTGTCCTCGCGAGGCGTCGCAATTAAAGATGGTGACGCCCGTGCAATAGCTGTTGTTTGAATCGCCACCCCTGTTTAGCCTGTCTTTATGTCTTTAATTGCGGGGATGCGCTCGAGGTGATTGATCACATAACCATCGAAGTCAGCGATCTCGAGGGAAGCAAGGCCTTCTACGAGCGGGCCTTCGAACCCTTGGGCTATCGCCTGTCTTTTGGAAAAGAGCACGTGTTCTGGGCGTTCGATGTCGGCGATGGCAGCCTCTTCGAGATCCAGCATACCGGCAGCAAGCTGCCTCTGACGCATTTGCATGTCGCCTTCCGAGTCCAGAAGAGGGCCGAAGTCGATGCCTTCCATCGCGCTGCGCTCGAAGCGGGCGCCAAGGATAATGGCGTGCCTGGACCGCGACCGGACTATGGCGCCGATTATTATGCCTGCTTCGTCCTCGATCCCGATGGCTACAATATCGAGGCGATGGTCAACAGACCCGGCGCCTGATTGCCGGGCTCAGGTCAGGAAGGGTCTTTTCGCCTTCAGCGTTTCCGCTAGTGCTTCACCGAAGGTTGCGATTGGACGAGCAAGGCGTCCCGCCGGCGGCCGGTGCACCAGCCAGTTGACGACCTTCGGGCTGAAATCGGGAGCCTCGATGATCTCGATGGAATTGCGCCAGCGGCTGTCGGCCAGCGCGGCCGGCGTCAAGACACCGATGCCGAGTCCGCGCGCAACCAGCGACATGCGCAGATCGGCGCTCATGGCCTCGACTCCGACATCGAAAGGCAGGCGCTCGGCTTCGAAGCGATGCTGAATGAAGGCGCGAAAGCCGCAGCCGCTTTGATTCATGATCCAGGGGAAACGGGAGAGATCTTCAAGTCTCGGCTCCTTGGGGACGCCGAGCGACGGCGCCGCGACGAGAATGACGGCGTGGACTCCGAGCACATCGCCGACGACATTGTCCGGCGGCTGCAGCCCCTCCGCCAGGCAGACCGTTGCCGCATCGAGCTGACTGTGCGCCACCTGCTCGATCAGCTGTGGCGACCAGCCGGTGACGATCCGTAGCGTCAATTGCGGAAACTGGCTGCGCAATTCATCAAGCGGAGCGGATAAGGCCGCTTCGGAGAGATAGGGCATGATCCCGAGGCGAAATTCACCGCCGATCGTGCCACCGGGCGAAACGCCAGCCTTGAGATCGTCGAGCGAGCGCAACACCCGGCGCCCATGCTCATAGGCCTCGCGTCCCGCCGCCGTCGGCCTCAGGGGCTTCGATTGCCGGTCGAGGAGGGCGATGCCGAGACTGTCTTCCAGGTTCTGTATGCGCCGGGTGATGCCCGGCTGGGTCAGATTGATGCGTGCAGAGGCCGCGACAATCGAGCCCGTTTCCACCACAGCGACGAAAGCTTCCAGATCATGAATGTTCATGCTGAACTCGCATAATCATTATTAGTTCATTTCAATTGCCGCATTATGTAACAAGGCGATAAACATGGCTATCTTTATTATCAGAAATTATTGGAGAGCTCATGTCGCAAGTTCCCGAATGCATGACGAGCGAGCCGGAGGAAGATGTTTACACGGCAGCGGCCGCTCCTTCGACCTTGTTGTTCGCCATCGCCACCGGCGTCATCATCATCAATCTCTTCGCACCCCAGACGCTGGTTGGCATCATCGGCCCCTCGCTCGGCTTTTCCGAGAGCGGCGCGGGCCTGGTAGCCATGGCCTCGCTGCTCGGTTATGCCGCTGGCCTGTTTTTTCTAGTGCCGCTGGCGGATCTCATGGAAAATCGGCGGCTGGTGCTGCGCATGCTTGTCTCGGCTCTGGTCATGGCTATTGCCGCCGCCTTCGCGCCGACGGGCTGGAGCCTGCTGATCTTCCTCTTCCTGCTGGGGGCGGCCTGTTCGGCGATCCAGATCCTCGTGCCGATCGCAGCCGCCATGGCACCGCCTGAACATCGCGGCCGGGTAATCGGCAATGTCATGAGCGGTGTCATGGTCGGCATTCTTGTCTCGCGCCCGCTAGCGAGCCTGATCGCCGATTTCTGGGGCTGGAGAAGTTTCTATGCCATGAGTGCGGTGACGCTCGCGCTCTTGGCGGCCGTTCTCGCCCTGCGCCTGCCGGAGCGGCGCCCGTTGGTCAGCGCAAGCTACGGGGCCTTGATCGGCTCGCTCTTCGATCTCTTGCGGGAGGAGCCGGTGTTGAGGCTGCGCGCCTTCACCGCCGCGTTGATGATGGCAAGCTTCAGCCTGTTCTGGACTTCCGTCGCCCTGCGTCTGGCACAACCACCATTCTCGCTTGGCCAATCCGGCATCGCACTGTTTGCCCTCGTGGGCGCCGGCGGCGCTGCCGCGACCTCTGTCTTCGGCCGCATGGGTGACAGGGGCTGGACACGGACGGCGACATTGGCCTCGCATCTGATCGTCCTTGCCGCCATGGCGCTCGCCGCATGGGTAGGCGCAATACGGTCGAGCGACTCTATGGCCCTGCTGATCCTCCTGGGTGCCAGCGCCGTCCTGCTCGATGTCGGCGTCACCGGAGACCAGACCTTGGGCCGTCGTGCCGTCAATCTCCTGAAGCCGGAGGCTCGCGGACGCATCAATGGTCTCTTCGTCGGCATCTTCTTTCTCGGCGGAGCTCTCGGATCGGCGCTTGCCGGCACGGCATGGGATTTCGGCGGCTGGGTTGCTGTCTGTGCAGGGGCCGCGGGCTTTGGCGTGATTGCATTGATCACGGGCTTTGCCGCACGCACCTGAACGATGCCAGGAGACGGGCAGCACTTGTGATCGCACGGCCGCATCGCCATTTGTAGCCCTTTCAGGTGGGCGCCAGACAAACATGTAAAAACAGACGCCCCTTGTCAGGAGTGTCGGAATGCGTGGAATTGCATGGCTTTACAGGCTGAGAGCCGTTTTCAGGAGCGGTGTGCTGAGAATTGCCCGCAGCACCAAAGTCCCTCTCGGCACCAGGATCATCTGGAGGCGCGGCGACGTTCGCATCGGAGAGAGAGTGCATTTCCGTAAGGGAGTGGTCATCGATGCGCAAGAAGGCAGTATCGAGGTCGGCAACCACGTTTCCTTTAACGATTATAGCATCCTGCTGGGCCGTGGCGGCATCTCCATCGGCAACGACGTGCGCATCGCCGCTCATGCGATGATCGTCTCCTTCGATCACAATTTCGATGATGTTTCCCGCCCGATCCGCCTTCAGGGTGTCACGAAGAAGCCGATCGTCATTGAAGATGATGTCTGGATCGGCGCAGGCGCCAAGATCCTCGGCGGCGCCCACGTCGCCAAGGGATGCGTCATCGGCGCCAATGCCGTTGTCAAAGGAAAGACCGAGCCCTATGGCATCTATGTCGGAGCTCCCGCAAGGCTACTGAAGCGGCGCGGAGAAACCGGCGACCGCGGATCTGCAAGGGTCGAACAATTCGCCCGCGCGAAAAAGTAAGCAGTTCGACCGGGTAATCTCGTCGGGCTGGACGCTTTACATTGAATGCACCGCGAGTGGCTGTCGATGCCGACGTTGCCGGTTTCAGAACTCAGTCCAGTCCGATTCCTTGCTCGTTGTCGCCGCCGGCGTGGCACCGAAGGCGCTCAGCAGCTTCTGACCGAGCGCACGCGCGGGAGAAGCGGCCGGCCGCACCTTGGCATTGTCGACGGCCCGGATACGCGGAGTTGCAACCGGCGGGGCCGCCGGTCGAGGTGCCGGCCTCGGCGCTGGGCTGACGACAGGTTTCGCAGAGACGCGCATGGCATCGCCGCCATCCGTGCGAAACTGAGCAAGCAGGTTGGACAGCGAGGCAGCCTCCGTCGCCAGGCTGTGGCTTGCAGCCGTGCTCTCCTCGACCATGGCGGCATTTTGCTGCGTGCCGCGATCCATGCTGTTGACGGCCGTATTGATCTCCTGCAGGCCAGCCGACTGTTCGCGGGAGGCTTCGGCGATCGCCTGCACATGCCGGTTGATTTCCTGCACGCCCGAGACGATGGCATCGAGTGCCTTGCCGGTTTCGCTGACCAGTCCGACGCCCGTACGTACATGCGTTTCGGAAGTAGCGATGAGACCCTTGATTTCCTTGGCAGCATTGGCGGAGCGCTGAGCAAGCTCGCGCACTTCCTGGGCGACGACGGCAAAGCCCTTGCCGGCATCCCCCGCACGGGCGGCCTCGACGCCGGCATTCAGCGCCAGAAGATTGGTCTGGAAGGCAATATCGTCGATGACGCTGATGATGTTGCCGATCTCGCCCGAGGACTTTTCGATCTGCTGCATGGCTTCGATTGCATTGCGGACGATCTCGCCGGAGTGTTCCGCGTCGCCGCGGGTATGGGCGGCGAGCTGGCTGGCCTCCTGCGTGCGCTTGGCGGCGTCCTTGACGGTGGTGGTGATCTGCTCCAGGGCGGCAGCGGTTTCCTCGACGGAAGCGGCCTGCTGTTCGGTACGCTTGGAAAGCTCGTCGGCTGCGCCACGGATTTCGTCGGCACCGGCACTGATGGCGCGGGCGTTGGAGCCGACGGCTTGTATCGTTGCGTTGAGCTTGTCGAGCGAGCTGTTGAAGTCCTGCCGCAACTGATCGAGATGCGCAACGAACTGGGTATCGATCTGCGTGACGAGATCGCCTTCCGCAAGACGCCTTAGGCCGTCGCCGACAGCCTGAACGGCCTGTTGAAGCTGTGCCGCTTCGGCAGCCTGCCTTGTCTCGCGCTGGCTACGCTCGCTGTCGCTGAGGATGCGATCCGCCTCGGTCTGCGCTTCAAGGCGGGACCGCTCGACGGCGTTGTCACGGAATATGGCGACGGCGGAGGCCATCTGCCCGATCTCGTCGCGGCGCTCCTGGCCCTCGATCTCGCTTGCCGTGTCGCCATGCGCAAGTGTCGTCATGCGCTGATGCAGCCGCATCAGCGGCGCGGCGATGCCCTTCTGCGCGGCATACATGCCGAGGAGGATGGCCAGCATGATCAACCCGGCGAGAGCCATGAGCATGTAGTTGACGGAGCTGTTGAGATGGACCGACAAGGCATCGGCGCCCTGGTTCATCCGGTTTGTCAGCGCATCGTCGTTGGCCTGGATGCTGGCAATGAGCTTGGGCAGCTTTTGGTTGACCAGCATCAGAGTCGCCTCGGCGCCCTTGAGGTCGCCGTTCTTGCGCTGATCGATGGTCTTTTCGGTGAGGCTTTGCACCTCATCGAGACGGGCAAGGATCTCATCGATCGATTGCTTTGCCGAGGGAATGAGATTTTCCGCATGGGTCAGTCTTTGCTTGGCTTCGCCGAAATAGCTGCTGCCCGCCGCAATCGCCTTGAAGGCGTCACTGCCGGGATCGAAATTCAGCATCAGGCTTGCTTGCAGCACGGAAGCGAGAGAGGCAGCGCTCGCACGCGCGGCCTCGCTCGCCGCGACGGCTTCATTGTCGAGGAAGGCGCTATAGGCCCGATCCGCCTTGTGGAATTCGCTGGTGATCAATAGCAGGCCGACGAAGGAAATGACGCCGAGAAACAGGATCACGGCGAGCATCTTGGTTTTGATTTTCAGGTTCCTGAACATGGTGGTCCGCCTGCGAATGCCGTGCCTTATTCAGAGTGAGACCAAGAACCCGCTCGCCCGTCTCGGGTCGTGAGGGGAGCGCTGCCTGAAGTGCACGGGTGAAGCCGAATTTGCGTGATACCTTGCCGAGAAGGTCCAGACGACCTGCATCATGCGATCGGCGTTGGGGCCGATGTCGTCGATGGCGCTGAGTACAATCAACAGAGCTTAATCGACCGCTAACGGTGGCGGCGGCAGAGCCGGATTCCCTCATTAATTTTGTGCATGTGCAAAACTTCGCAACCGGGCGGTGCGCACGATCTCCGCCGTTCATCCAGCAGACGCGGCCGCCGACATTGCATGGCACGATATTCCCCCTGCGGCGTGACTCTGCTAAATCGGATTCGTGAATCAGAAACGTGCACCCACGACCGGAGGCTGGATCGAGACCATGCCTGTTTGCCTTTCGTCGACGATCTCCGTCCCCCGGCTTCTCGCGTGTGCGGCATTGGTCGCCATCTCCTGCGCCTGGCCGGTTGCCGCCGAGGAGACGAAGCCGCAGAACCTGCCGATCCTGTTCGATGCGCGCGAGCGCCTGCCGAAGCCGGACCTGTCCTCCCTGGTCAGGCTGCGCTTCCTGACATCGATCGATTTTCCGCCCTTCAATTTCCTCGATCAGAACGGCAAGCTCACGGGCTTCCATGTCGAGCTGGCGCGCAAGATCTGCGATGAGCTCTCAATATCCGACAAATGCCAGATCCAGGCCTTGCCCTTCGGCGAATTGCAGGGCGCGCTCGCGGCTTCCCAGGGCGATGCCGTCATTGCCGGCGTCGCGGTCACGCCTGAACTGCGCAAGACTTTTGCCTTTTCGCGGCCTTTCCTGACGTTGCCGGCCCGTTTCGTGCGCAATCTCAAGGCATCGATCAGCGGCAGCACGACCGCCTCGCTCGCGGGACATCCGGTCGGTGTCGTCAAGGGCACGGTGCACGAGGCAATGCTGACGGCCTTCTTCCCGGCGATCAAGCCAGTGCCGTTCGACGACAAGGATGCGCTGCTGGCCGCCGTCAAGGACGGCAAGGTCGATGCCGCTTTCGCCGATGGCCTGCAGCTTTCCTTCTGGGTCTCGTCGCCGGCGGCGGAAAAATGCTGCGCGCTGTTTGACGGTCCCTACCTGTCGCAGCAATTTCTCGGCGAGGGCTTGACCATCATGCTGCGCCAGCAGGATGCCGATCTGACGGCCGCGATAAATCATGCGCTTGCCACACTCTCACGCGATGGCAGGCTGCAGGAAATCTATCTGCGCTATTTCCCCTACGGGCTGTACTAGAGCGGTTCAGCTTTTCACGGCTTCTCTGAAGCGCCCTAGCTCTTTGCTTTCTCGCAATTGCGGACGAAAACCGCTGCGCACTTTTCCCGGAATTGCTCTGGTCAGGCCTTGCGGTAGCGGGCAATCGCGCTGCGCTCGATGGCCGCGCAGGTCAGCTTGTCGAGGCCAAGACGGTCGCGAAGCAGGCTGAGCAGGCGCAGTTCCTCGGCCTTGACCGACAGGTCGGCCGAAGCGACTTCGACGGCAAGGGCGTAGGCTGTATCGTAGAGCCGCGCCGGCAGCGTATCGCGTACGGTTTCGAGCACGATGTCGAGCCCTTCATTGCTGGCCAGGAGCTTGGCGCAATCGCGGGAGACGGAGATCAGCTTCTCGTCGTCGAACCCCTTGAAGACCGGCAGGGCGTGGATGAGCTCACCGATGCGGCTGAGTTCCCGATCGTTCATCGTGCGATCAACGGCCGAGGCCAGTACCATGACATAGATCAGGGCCTCGTGAGCAGAAAGCGGCTTGTTCATGACAGGCGAAGTCCTTTGAATTTGGCAGGCTGAAAAGTCGCGCGTCTCATCGCAAAAGTTACTGCATAATTCCTTAAATCGGAATCGATTTAAGGAATTATGCAGCGGGTTTAAAGTGCTACAGCGACCTTTGCGGGTCACATATGACGCGCGGCGCTGTAACGGCGGAAGCAGGGCGTCAGATCGGATTGAGCGGGTCTTCCTTGGGCAAGGCTGGTCCGAGCGTCGATTTTCCATTCTTGCGTGGATCGTCCCCATACATGCCACGCTTCTTTTGCTTGGCCTCATCGACCAGCGATGCAAGCGGCGAGCCTGGCTCCGGATCGGCCCAGCCAAAGCGCACCAGCCAGGCGCTGAGATCGACGCGGACATAGCGGCAGGCGCCCTTGACAGTGCCTTTCCAGTTGGCATCGGGCACATCGCAATCGATCGAGCGGCCACGCAGATACATGCGGAAGGCCGTGCGTGCGGCCTGGCCGCAGGGCCAGTCCTTCCCGCTCGGGCCGGTGCACATCCGGTCGACATCGGTCGGAACGATCCCGCTGAGCTGCACGCTCCTGCCTGATATGGTCAATATGCCAGCCTGATCCGAGAAGGGGCGGACGAGTTCGATCGTTGTCGTCTGCTCCTGCGGCTTGGATGCGGGATCAAGCGCTGTCTGTTCGGACTGAGGCTCCGGCTGAGGCTGCTGCTGTGGTGACTCCGGCGGCAGGGTTCGATGTTCGGCAGCCGCCGTTTCCCTGTCGATCTGGTCGGCCGGTATCCGGTTGTCCGGGACGGGATCCGTCTTGACCTCATCGGAAGACGCTGTCTCCGATGAAGCGGCAGCCGCCTTGTCCGGCGCGCTTTCGCTTGGCTGTGGAGCCTGGGACTGGGCAGCGCCCTTGTCCTTCGCCGCGTCTGTCGGAACCTCGTTGTCCTGTTGCGTCACCGGCTCTGCTGCCGCCGTCTTGTTTTCCTCGACCTTGGCCTCGTCGTCGTCACTCGCCGCTGCCGCTGCCGCCGCCGCCATGGCGGTGGCGGACAGCTCGGGACCGCCGTCGGAGCTACTTGTGGAAGGGGACGCTGTGGCTAGGATCGTTGCCTTATCCTTCGTTGCTTGCGTGGCCGAGCCGTCGGCCTGCACTAGCGGCTGACCCGAATTCGCGTCGCTCTGCTTCGTGGTTTCAGCGGGCTTGGGTGCCTCGATAGCCTTCGGCGGCATGGTGCCGGCCTGGGCGGTCTCGCTCGGGGTAGTCGCAGCCGGCTTGTTTTCTGCCGCCGTAGTGCTGTTGCCCCGGTGGGGCAGGCTGAAACCACGCTCACTGACCTGAATCGCGACGAGGGTCAACCAAGAACCGACAATGGCGCCTGCCACACCGGCAAGCCAAATATCACGACGCATAACGAGAAAACTTTCCTATTGGCTGGCCCAAATGATCCGGGCAATCCATTCCACATCCGCAAGCTCGAAGCTGCGATTGGGGTGTTCGGGGTTGAGCGACAAAAGTTCTATCGACTTGGCGCTCTGCCGCAGCAGGACCTTGGCCATGACTTCACCCTCGCGGGTCTTCACGACGACACGGTCGTTTTTCCTGATCTGAGCACCTGGCTCGACAATCAGAATATCGCCATCCCGGTAGAGCGGCAACATGCTTTCGCCCTGCACCTCGAGCGCATAGGCGCCAGTCCTTTGCCCGGCTGCAACGGGAAACTCCACCATGTCCCAGCCCTGACCGGCCGGAAATCCGCCATCGTCGAAGAAGCCACCTGCGCCCGCCTGGGCGAAGCCGATCAGGGGGATCGAGTGGCCGGCCGACAGGGTCCCATTCACGAGCGCAGCGCCCGGTGGTTCGCTCGGCCGGATGAAGCTCAGGAACTGCTCCAGGCTGGCACCCGTTGCATCGAGGATCTTGGCGATCGATTCCGTCGAGGGCCAGCGCAGGCGGCCGTCCTGGCTCAACCGCTTGGATTTGTTAAAGGAAGTGGCATCAAGGCCGGCGCGGCGGGCGAGACCAGAGGGGGTCAGGGCATGCCGCTCGGCAAGCCGGTCGATCGCACCCCATATCTGCTCGTGTGACAGCATCGCCGCTCGGTATCCGCGCCGGCTCGCCCGGCGCTCTGCTCTTTAGAAAACGTTAACCGAGGCATTTTGGCGAGTAAAGACCGGCATAGGAATACGGTCCTTTATCCCCGTGCTTTCGTCGTATGGCCTTTTTGCCGGCCTCAGGTCTTCTGCGGTTGCGGCTTGACGTCCGGTTGCTCGTTCTGGAATTCTTTCGCCATGCCCATGAAGCCGCGCATGAATTTCTGCATGATGCCGAGCGTGCGGTCGATCTCGGCATCGTCGGGCAGGCTTGCCCCCTTGTTCGAGGCGACCGTTTTTTCCAGTTTCGTCACGCGGTCGGCCAGGCGATCTAGCTCGTCGTCATAGGCGGTGCGTTCATCGGCAGCCATGCGGCAGACGAGATTGCCGTTCTGATCCTGGCAGATGGACATGGCGCCCGTCTGCTTGTCGAGGCGGATGAAGTGATCGCCGCTGCGCTCAAGCTGAAAGCGTTCTGCATCCGGTTCGGCCGATAGAGCCGGCGTGGCGAGAAGAAAGGCGGTAGGCAGAAGCATGGCCACAAGGCCGATTTTCAGTTCCTTCGTCATGTCATCCTCCGGATTTTCTGCGTTAAACCCCAAATCCATCACGGAAACCGTGGACATCGGCTGATGTTTTCGTGCAAAGCCCTATCAGGACAGCTTTACAGAGGGATGATGATCGCCATGCCAGTGGTTTACAAGATCGTGCCGGACACGCTCTGGCAGCAAGCCAGACAAACCGGCGTTTTTCATGGCGCGGCGATCGATCTGACCGACGGCTATATTCACCTCTCCACCGCGAAACAGTCAAAGAAAACTGCCGAGCTCTATTTCGCGGGGCAGACCGGCCTGCTGCTGGTGGCGGTCGATGGCGATGCGCTCGGCGACAAGCTGGTCTTTGAACCCTCGCGCGGCGGCGATCTCTTCCCGCATCTCTATGCGCCGCTGCCGCTTTCCGCAGTAATCTGGGAAAAGCCGTTGCCGATTGGCGACGATGGCGCTCACGTCTTTCCGGAGATGGCGGAATGATCGGCGCCTTTCGCGATCTCGGCCGGCGCGGCCTGTTCCTGTTCGATCCGGAAACCGCCCATGGCATGTCGATAGCGGCGCTGAAATCGGGGCTGGTTCCGGCCTGCCGCATCAGTGCCGATCCCCGCCTGCGCCAGACCGTGGCTGGGCTCGATTTCGCCAACCCGATCGGCATGGCCGCCGGCTACGACAAGAATGCCGAGGTGCCGGAGGCGCTGCTGAAGCTCGGCTTCGGCTTTACCGAGATCGGCACTGTCACGCCGAAGGCGCAGTCGGGCAACCCGCGTCCGCGCATCTTCCGCCTGGTCGAAGACGAAGGCGTCATCAACCGCCTCGGTTTCAACAACGAGGGTCATGAAGCAGCTCTGCAGCGGCTCAAAACCATTCGTGGCAACGGCATCATCGGCGTCAACATCGGCGCCAACAAGGACAGCGCCGACCGCATCGCCGATTACGTCGCCGGCATTCGTCGCTTCTATTCCGTGGCGCGTTATTTCACCGCCAATATCTCCTCGCCGAATACGCCCGGCCTGCGCGATCTACAGGCGCGCGAAAGCCTGTCGGCCCTGCTGTCGGCCGTGCTTGCCGCCCGCGACGACGAAGCGGTCAAGGCCGGCAAGTGCATTCCCGTCTTCCTCAAGATTGCGCCGGATCTGACGGAGGAGGGCATGGACGATATCGCTGCCGAAGTGCTGTCGCATGCGCTTGACGGATTGATCGTCTCCAACACCACGCTGTCGCGCGACGGTTTGAAGGATCAGCGCCAGGCGAAAGAGGCAGGCGGCCTGTCCGGCAAGCCGGTCTTCGAAAAATCGACCGCAGTGCTTGCCAAGATGCGCCGCCGCGTGGGTGCGGCTCTGCCGATCATCGGTGTCGGCGGCGTGTCGTCGGCGGAGACGGCGCTGGAAAAGATCAAGGCCGGCGCCGATCTCGTGCAACTCTATTCCTGCATGGTCTATGAAGGGCCGGGTTTGCCGGGACAGGTCGTTGCCGGCCTGTCGAAGCTGCTCGATCGCGAGCGTGTCGGCTCAGTCCGAGACCTGCGCGATGCCAAGCTGGACTACTGGGCGAACCGGAACGTTTGATCCGCCCGCTTCTTCAGGCCCATGGCCAGGAAGATGCCGCGAAACAGCAGGAAGGTATTCATGGCTATCCACAGGCCGTGATTGCCGAGCGTGGGCACAAAAATGGCCAGCGCTATCAGATAGCCGCCGAAGGAAAGCAGCATCTTGTTGCGCATCTCACGCGACCATGTGGCGCCGATGAAGACTCCATCCATCAAAAAGGCGAGGGCACCGGTCAGCCCGGTGATCGCCGCCCAGGGCAGGTAGGCTCCAGCAGCAGCGCGAACCTCCTCGGACGTCGTCAGCAGGCGGATCAGGGCTGGTCCCAGAGTGAAGAAGAAGATGGCGGCGGCAAGAGCCAACCCGAAGGACCAGAGCGCGGTCAGTTTCAAGCCGCGCTCGAAGGCCGGCCGATAATTGGCGCCGATGGAGCGGCCGGTGATCTGTTCGGCTGCGTTTGCCAGCCCGTCGAGATAATAGCCGGATAACAAGAAGAAGTTCATCAGCACGGCATTGGCCGCCAGCATCACGGCGCCGAAGCTGTTGCCGATGCGCGTCATCAGCGTGAAGGCAGCGATCAGCACGAAAGTGCGAATGAGGATATCGCGGTTGAGCGCGAAGAGCTGCGTGAGCTTGGTGCGTGAGAGCAATTCCGCGCGCGCCGGCCGTTCCTCGCCGGCAAAGCCGCGCAGTACGATCGCAAGCCCCAGCAGCATGCCGCTCGCTTCCCCGATCAGCGTGCCCCAGGCAACGCCGGCGACACCCCAGCCAAGACGGAGCCCGAGCAGGATGGCGAGCACGATGTTGACGCCGTTGATAACGGTCTGCAGCAGGAGGCCGATACGACCCTGGCCGCGGCCGAGCACGAAGCCAAGCAGTGCGTAATTGGCAAGTGCTGCCGGGCCGGAGAGCATGCGGATGGAGAAATAGGTGCGCGTCGCGTCGGCAATGCCGCCTTCCGGTCCCATCAGCTTGATGCCGATCCAGAGCAGCAGCGGCGACAGAAGCACGATCACGATGCCGCAGCCGAGCGCCGAGATGATGGCACGCCAGAAGACGGCCTGCTGCTCGTGCCGATCGTGGCGGCCATAGGCCTGTGCGGTCAGCCCCGTCGTCGATGCGCGCAGGAAGTTGAAGCTGGCAAAGAGGAGGTCGAAGAGCACGGCGCCGATCGCCAGGCCTGCCAGCGCATCCGGCTGTCCCATATGGCCGACGACGGCTGTGTCGACGAGGCCGAGCAGCGGTGTCGTCATGAAGCCAAGCGTCATCGGAAGCGCGATCGACAGCACGAGCCGATGTGTCACGTCGAAGGGCAGAACCCTTACGCTCCCCTGCTGGACATCCATTTGACCTTGCGCCTCCTCAGTTCGAGGATAGCACCATGGACCAATAAGGCCTGTCGCCGGAAGAGGGGGTGGACGCAAGCGCGACGCCAAGCCCATCATATTTGCCGAGCATGTTGTGCAAATGCTTCGGCGAATTGATCCAGGCCGTCACCGCGGCATTCACGTCGTGCTGTCCCTCGGCAATGTTCTCGGCTGCCGGCAGCTTGACGCCGCTTGCCTTGACGCGCTTGCCGAAATCGTCGCCGAGGCCGATCAGGTGTTCCATCTTGCCGGCATCCGCCATACGCCGGGCCTGATAGACGGCGGCGGCACTGGCGGCCGTGTCGATTTTCAGGGGCGGCAGGCCGTTCTTGGCGCGCAGTGCATTGACGAGCGGCAGGGCCGAGGCGGTCTGGTCGCTGGCCGGTATATTGGAAACATGGGTCGGCGGCGTCGCACAGCTTGCGACTGATGCGGTGAGCGCAAGGGCGGCTAGCCGCAACGCATCGCGGCGCGTTAAGGTCAGGGTCTGGGAGGTCATGTCAGCTGCGGTGATTGAACAAACGAAGTATGATGAAGACGGGAATGACAATGGATGCGCCGAGCAGCACATAATCACCGAACTCGCCGAGCGCGGCAAAGCCGCTATGCCAGAGATCGGTGAGGAAGCGGCGGACGCCATAAAGGAAATCGAGCGGCCGCCAGCCGAAGAATTTCATCACGAAGCCGACGACGAGCGACACGATGACGAGCTTCACCAGCGTTCGGCCCGGCGAGTCGCCAAGGAATCTGTTCACCTGATCGGACATTCTGACGTCTCCATAATGGCAGTCGGTCGATGTTGAAATAGGGCCGGGACCTGCGACTCGCAAGCATTTTTGCCCGGCTTACACTCCAAACTGAAGCACTTCCAGGAAAAGTGCGCAGCGGTTTTCCATCCAGAATGCGGAAAGAAACAAGGCAGAGCCCTTTCGCGATTCGAAGAAAAGCGGAAGTGCTCTTGCGCCTGCCTGAAATAGGACTTGAGTTTTTTTATGGCCGCGTTCAAAGGCGAGCGTCAAACAGGATGAAACCCATGCTGCCGAGCCAGCTTTCCTCCGGCGATGTCATCGCCGACCGTCGCGCCGATTATGCGAAGATGCTTGCCGAAAGCGGCGAGCCTGCAAGCGCTGCCGAACTGATGGAGCAGGCGCTGGAGCTGGTTCCTCGCTGGGCGGCAGGCTGGTTCACGCTTGCGACCTATCGCGAGAAGGCCGGCGATGCGCAAGGCGCGATCGCCGCGCTGAACGAGGTGCTGGCGCTCGATGAAGGTGATGTCTTTGGCGCCCGCCTGAAGCTTGCGGTTCTCGGCGGCGCTGAGGTGCCCGATCGGCCGCCGAGCCTCTATGTTGAGCGACTGTTCGACGACTATGCCGATCGCTTCGAAACCTCGCTGGTCGAGAAGCTCGGCTATACCGTTCCCGGCAAGCTCGCGGCGCTGATTGCCGAGACTGCCGGTATCCCGAACCATTTCCGCCTCGCCGTCGATCTCGGCTGCGGCACGGGGCTGCTCGGGCCGGAAATCCGCGCGCGCGTCGATCGGCTCGAAGGCTACGATCTATCGAAAGGCATGCTTGCCAAGGCGGCCGAGAAGAGTGTCTATGACTATCTCGGCCAGGCCGACCTGTCTCTGGAGCCGGATCTCTCTGGCGTGTTTGAGGAAGGGCTTGCCGCCGGCCGCGCGGATCTGGTGACAGCTGCTGATGTGCTGATGTATCTCGGCAATCTGCAAGGCGTGATGGCGATCGTGCGCAAGCTTTCGACTGATGACGCAATCTTCGCCTTTTCCGTCGAGGATGCGCAACAGCCGGACGGTTACGTGCTGCGCGATTCCCTGCGGTTCGCCCACTCCGAGGCCTATGTCAGAGAAATTTTGGCCGCCCACGGCTTTACGGTGCTGGATCTCACCCGCAGCGTCATTCGCATGGATGGCGGAAAACCGGTCCACGGCATTCTGTTCATTACCCACAAATCGGCCTGACGATTGCGAATCTTGCGAATTTAAAATAGGTCAGCATTGCTTACGTATTTTCGCTTGATTGTTATCGGCGCTTTCAGCAAAAGGCCTGGAAACCCAGGGGAAAGCACATGGCGAACGCAAAGAGCGCATTTGGCGTCTGGAATACTTCCGCGACCCGGCATTCGTGGATTGAGGATGTTCAGGGCATCGTCTCCGGCAGTCTGATTTCGTCGCTGGGGCTGTTCTGCCTCTCGAGCGCCGGCCTCTTGACCGGCAGCACCGCCGGGATTGCCTTCCTTCTGCATTATGCGATCGGCGTGAATTTCGGCCTGGCCTTCTTCGTGGTCAATCTGCCGTTCTTCTATCTGTCGCTGAAGCAGCTCGGCACGGTCTTCACCGTCAAGACCTTCATCGCCATCACGTTGACCTCGCTGCTGACCAATGTGCAGCCGTTGCTCTTCGATGTCGCGCATATCAATGCGCTGTGGTCGGCGCTTCTCGGCGGCATCCTGCTCGGCTTCGGGCTGCTCGCGCTCTATCGTCATCGCGCCAGTCTCGGCGGCGTCGGCATTCTGGGGATTTATCTGCAGGAACGTTTTGGTGTCAGGGCAGGGCTGGTACAGCTGGCAATCGATCTATGCGTGCTTGCTGTTGCTTTCGCGGTGACCACACCTCCGGTGGTCATCTGCTCTGTCATCGGCGCAATCGCGCTCAACCTCTTCGTCGCGATCAATCATCGCTCGGATCGCTACATAGCGCTGTAAAGCTGAGGCTTACTGCTTGCGGGTCTCGTCGGATTCGACGATCGCAGCTTCGTGATACCAGCTGTCGAATGCAGCCGTCGCAATGGTCGGGCCGATATCCGGGGTGAGGTTCACCTTCGGACGCTGGCTGACCGCCGTGGAGCGGGCCGTGACGGGAAACTGATAGATCTTTGCGGTTTCGTGCCGGGTACCGATTGCCATTCGTTGTCTCTCCCTTTTTGGTGTTCAAGCGGGCGCGCTTCAAGAGACAGCTCATATATAGCAAAGCCGAAGGCAAAGATCACCATTCCGCTTAAAAAAAATGCTAAATGATGAAATTATAGGCAATTCGACAATCGTGCGGTCGATGCCGTTTCTTTGATCTGCTGGTTTTCTGATCCATTCCCGGGGACGACAAGCCTGCGACATCTTGTCAGCTCCGTTGGAACGACGCAGGCGATTTGAAAAAGAATCCGATGGTTGGCGCCCGGAAATCTTGCCCGAACATGACTGATTCATAAAAATCTCGCCTGACGAGCCAGGTGTCGATGCGATTTGGCACGGCAAATGCATCTCCCTCGGCAGCCGTTCGTAGTGAGGAATTTTCCGGCGGGCGCGCCGGCCAAGTTTTCCTACTTCGCCTGATTAACTGTTATGAGGTGCGTAATGACGAAGTTTAAGCTCGAGTACATCTGGCTCGACGGATATACCCCAGTACCGAACCTGCGCGGTAAAACGCAGATCAAAGAATTCGACGCATTTCCGACGCTCGAGCAGCTTCCGCTTTGGGGCTTCGATGGTTCGTCGACGATGCAGGCCGAAGGCCGCAGCTCCGATTGCGTGCTGAAGCCCGTCGCCATCTATCCGGACCCGGCCCGTACGAACGGCGCGCTCGTCATGTGCGAAGTCATGATGCCGGATGGCGTCACCCCGCATGAATCCAACAGCCGCGCGACCATCCTCGACGATGAAGACGCATGGTTCGGCTTCGAGCAGGAATACTTCTTCTACAAGGACGGCCGTCCGCTCGGCTTCCCGGAATCCGGCTACCCGGCTCCGCAAGGCCCGTACTACACCGGCGTCGGCTACAAGAACGTCGGCGATGTCGCTCGCGAAATCGTTGAAGAGCACCTCGACCTTTGCCTGGAAGCAGGCATCAACCACGAAGGCATCAATGCCGAAGTGGCCAAGGGTCAGTGGGAATTCCAGATTTTCGGCAAGGGCTCCAAGCGCGCCGCCGACCAGATCTGGATGGCTCGCTACCTGCTGCTGCGTCTGTGCGAAAAGTACGGCATCGACATCGAGTTCCACTGCAAGCCGCTCGGCGACACCGACTGGAACGGCTCCGGCATGCACTGCAACTTCTCCACCAAGTTCATGCGCGAAGTCGGCGGCAAGGCCTATTTCGAAGCGCTGATGGCTCAGTTCGACAAGAACCTGCACGACCACATCGCGGTTTACGGCCCGGACAACCACATGCGCCTGACCGGCAAGCATGAAACGGCTCCGTGGAACAAGTTCAGCTACGGCGTTGCCGACCGCGGCGCTTCGATCCGCGTTCCGCACTCGTTCATCAAGAACGATTACAAGGGCTACCTCGAAGATCGTCGTCCGAACTCTCAGGGTTGCCCCTACCAGATCGCTTCCCAGGTCCTGAAGACCATCTCGGAAGTCCCGACGGCTGGCTTCGGTTCGGTTGCTGCCTAAACATTGAATATGGCGTCGGTCTTCCGGATCGACGCCATAATTGTATCTGGCGTATAATTCGAGGATTGGCCGTAGCGTTTGAGCTTGCTGCCGTGCGGCGTCTCTTCCGCCAATCGTATCTATCTCGTCAGGATGCCTTGCTGGCCGCATCCACCGGATGCTGCGAACGGAAGCCGACGGCAAGCCGGTTCCAAACGTTGATCGCGCCGATCGCAACGGTGATCTTGACGATATCCTCTTCGCTGAAATGCTGCTTCAGCGGTTCGAAATCCGCATCCGGAATGCCGGTCTGGGCAATCTTGGTGACCGAATCGACCCAGCGCAGCAGGGCGCGTTCATGGTCGTCGTAAACGGGCGATTCCCACCAGACGCACATCAGGTTGATCCACTGTTCGCTCAAGCCATCGTGGCGGGCCTCCTTCACATGCATGTCGACGCAATAGGCGCAGCCATTGATCTGCGAGGCGCGAAGCTTGATGAGGTGGATGAAGCGGCGCTCCAGGCCGCAGGTCTGGACGAAGTTTTCCAGGGCGGACACGGCCTTGTAGGACTCCGGCGAGGCCTTTGCGAAGTTGAAGCGGGGGTGCATGGTCTTCTCCTTGGGTTAAGGTCTTTGGGATTCGATTTTTGTCTTGCGCTCATGAAGCGCGAGGAAGGCGCAGCCTCTGGCGGCAATCCCTCCATCCTCATCCGTCTCCGTCAGGTCGGTCAGGATGTCGGCGATGCTGGTCTTCGCCAGTTCCGCCCGATAGGCGCGTTCGGCCGCCAGCATGGCGATATTGATGCCGCAGGGCTTGGCGAAATAGCGCCCCGGCAAGGGGTTTGGCCCGCGCTGGCGGATTTCGGCGCAACGAAACGCCGGTGACGGGCCTTCCGCCGCGAGCACGATATCGAGCAGGGTGATCGCCTCCGGCTTGCGCGCCAGCCGATATCCGCCCTTCGGCCCGGGTACCGTGCGGAGAATGCCGGCGCCCGAGAGCGCCTGCAGATGCTTCAGAAGATAGCTGACCGAAACGCCATGATACTCCGCAAGCGACGCCGCCGAAAGCACACCACCATCTGACAAGCCTGCCAGCATGGCAACGCAGTGAATGGATTGTTCGACGCCGTCTCCGAGCTTCATCTTCGTGCCTTTCTAATCATGGATAATTTTTATCCGCGATTATGGTGAGAGTCAAGTCCCTGGGAAATGGGGCTGGAAGTAAGCGGCGTTCGGAATATGCCGAGCCATCAACGCCCCCTCTGTCCCTGCCGGGACAGAGGGGGCGTACTCTCCGAAAACGCCAATGCCAACGATGCGCTCCGCTTCCTATCCTCCACATTTCGATTACATTTACCCCGTGGACCACATCGACGCTGCACACCCTCTTGCCTTGCCTGCCCCTTTCCTCCGCTGGTTTGCGGAAAAGGGCTGGCAGCCCCGCGCCCATCAGCTGGAATTGCTTGCCCGCGCCGAAGCAGGTGAAAGCACGCTGCTGATTGCGCCGACTGGCGCAGGCAAGACGCTCGCCGGCTTCCTGCCGTCGCTGACGGACCTCACCCGGCGCGGCAAGATCCCGCCCGGCTCGGGCTTCACCGGCATCCATACGCTCTACATTTCACCGCTGAAGGCGCTTGCAGTCGATATCGAGCGCAACCTGATGAAGCCCGTCTCGGAAATGGGTCTGCCTGTATCGGTCGAGAACCGCACCGGTGATACGCCGAGCGGCAAGCGGCAGCGGCAGAAGCTCAATCCGCCCGATATTCTGCTGACGACGCCGGAGCAGGTGGCGCTGCTGCTCGCCAATCGCGAGGCCGAGCGCTTCTTCAAGGATCTGAAATACATCGTCTTCGACGAGCTGCATTCGCTCGTCACCTCCAAGCGCGGCCATATGCTGTCGCTCGGCCTTGCTCGCATCCGCAAGCTGGCGCCGCGCGTCCAGACCATCGGCCTTTCGGCGACGGTTGCTGACCCCATGGACCTGCAGAAATGGCTGGTGGCGCAAGAGCCGGGAAAGGAACGCCATGCCGGCCTCGTCATCGTCGAGGGGGGCGCCAAGCCGGATATTTCGATCCTGTCGACGGAGGAGCGCATCCCCTGGTCCGGCCACTCCGCCAAATATGCGATCCCGGATATCTATCGCGAGCTGAAGGCGCATCGCACGACGCTCCTTTTCGTCAACACGCGCTCGCAGGCCGAAATGCTGTTTCAGGAGCTGTGGTCGGCCAATGACGATAACTTGCCGATTGCGCTTCATCACGGCTCGCTCGATGCCGGCCAGCGCCGCAAGGTGGAAGCGGCCATGGCGGAAAATCGGCTGCGCGCCGTCGTCGCCACCTCGACGCTCGATCTCGGCATCGACTGGGGCGATGTCGATCTCGTCATCCATGTCGGCGCGCCCAAGGGTGCCAGCCGCCTTGCCCAGCGCATCGGCCGCGCCAATCACCGTATGGACGAGCCGTCGAAGGCGATCCTGGTGCCGGCCAATCGCTTCGAGGTCATGGAATGCCAGGCGGCGCTGGATGCCAATTACATCGGCGCGCAGGATACGCCGCCGATCGGCGCCGGCGCGCTCGATGTGCTCGCCCAGCATGTGCTCGGCATGGCGTGCGCCGAGCCCTTCGACATGCTGGAGCTTTATGATGAGGTGCAGAGTGCCGCTCCCTATGCCGAGCTTTCCTGGGAAACCTTCGAGCGCATCGTCGATTTTGTCGCCACCGGCGGCTATGCGCTCCGGACCTATGAGCGCTATGCCCGCATCCGCAAGACGGCGGATGGGCGCTGGCGCGTCTCCAATCCTCAGGTCGCCCAGCAATATCGCCTGAACCTCGGCACGATCGTCGAAGAGGCGATGCTGAACATCCGCCTGGTGAAGCGCAATGCGCTGGGCTCACTTGGACGAGGCGGCGCACCGCTCGGCAAGGTCGAGGAGTATTTCGTCGAGCAGCTGGCACCCGGCGACACCTTCCTCTTTTCCGGCAAGGTTCTGCGCTTCGAAGGCATTCGCGAGAGCGAGTGCCTGGCGTCGCAGGCCTTCTCGCTGGACCCGAAAATCCCCTCCTATGCCGGCGGCAAGTTTCCGCTCTCCACCTACCTCGCCGATCAGGTGCGGGCGATGATTGCCGATCCCGACCGGCGGCACCGCCTGCCGGACCAGGTGCGCGACTGGCTGGAAATTCAAAAAGAGAAGTCGCTGCTGCCGAAGCGCGACGAATTCCTCATCGAGACTTTCCCGCGCGGCAGCCGCGCTTACCTCGTCGCCTATCCGTTCGAGGGCAGGCTGGCGCACCAGACGCTCGGCATGCTCCTGACCCGAAGGCTCGAGCGCGCCGGCGCCAAGCCGATGGGCTTCGTCGCGACCGATTACTCGCTCGGCATCTGGGGATTGGAGGATATGGGGCTGATGATCGCCAACGGCCATCTCAGCCTCTCCGACCTCTTCGACGAGGATATGCTCGGGGACGATCTCGAAGCCTGGCTCGACGAATCCTTCCTGTTGAAGCGCACCTTCCGCAATTGCGCCGTGATTGCCGGCTTGATCGAGCGCCGGCATCCCGGCAAGGAAAAGACCGGCCGGCAGGTGACCGTTTCGGCCGATCTGATCTATGACGTGCTGCGCAGCCACGAACCCGACCATATCCTGCTGCAGGCAACGAGGCAGGATGCGGCGACCGGGCTTTTGGATATTGGCCGACTTGCGGATATGCTGAAGCGAATCAAGGGCCATATCACCCATCGCGCGCTGGATCATATCTCCCCGCTCGCCGTACCGGTGATGCTGGAAATCGGCAAGGTGCCGGTGCCGGGCGAGGCGCACGATTCCCTGCTTGCGGAAGCGGCTGACGATCTGATCCGCGAGGCGATGGAATAGGTATGATCCCGTGAGATCATGCGAAATGGACGACGAAGGTAGACGATCAAGGTGATGCACCGCTTGGCGCTGGCGCGAGACATGAACGGACAGGGAAACGGTGCGACGGCCACGTCAGGCGTCGAGACCGCCGTTCAGGGCGTTGCCGCCGTCTGCGATCCCCTCGGCGCGCTTTATCTGCCCGATGCCGGCATTCTCGTCGTCTCAGATCTGCACCTGGAGAAGGGGGCGGCTTTCGCCCGCCGCGGCATGATGCTGCCGCCCTATGATACGCTGGCGACGCTCACCGTTCTTTCTGCCGTCATCGGCCGCTACGATCCGAAACTCGTGGTTTCGCTCGGCGACAATTTCCATGATCGGGTCGGATCGCAGCATCTGCCGGAAGAATTTCGCAGCCTCATCGTCAATATGGCCCGCGGTCGCGAATGGATCTGGATCAACGGCAACCACGATCCGGATGGCACGGTCGATCTCCCCGGCCACTCGGTCGATGAGATGCATTACGGCGGCCTGACCTTCCGTCACGAACCGAGAGCGGGGCAGCAGGCGGGCGAGATCGCCGGCCATCTGCATCCCGCCGCCACCGTCCGGCGTCGGGAAAAATCGGTGCGCCGCCCGTGCTTCGCAACGGATGGCGCCCGGCTGCTGATGCCGGCCTTCGGCGTGATGACCGGCGGCCTCGACCTGCGCCACAAGGCCATGGCCGGCCTCTTCGCGCGGGAAAGCCTGATCGCGCACCTGCTCGGCCGCGACCGCATCTACTCTGTCCGCTTCGGCAATCTCTCGGCTTAGAGCATGTCGCGCAGAGGTGTGCAGCGGCTTTTCGTCTGCAATTGCGCGATCATTTTCAGGCGACTTTCACCGGCTCGCATCGCAGAGCCACCGCACCATGCTTGACCGAAGCCTATCTTGAGATCGTCAATCGCCGGAAAGGCGGCTGATCAGTTCTTCCGGAAGATGAAGCTCGCGCCCCAGCCGGTGACGAGGGCCAGCAACACGGAGAAAATGCCATAGGTAATCGGCCGCTGATGTGCCGCATCCGTGATCATCTGCTCGATGCCAGTCTTGATGACCCGCAGCGGCAGCGATTTCTCGCTCAGGAACTTGCCGCTCTTGAAGAGATAGGCACGTACCGTATGCACCCCGTTCGGCACATCGGCCGGGACCCTGAGCGTCGCCTTGAAGAGCGACGAGCTGACGAAGCGGACGCCGGCGGGATCGCTCTCATAGAGCCCGCCTGACTTCTGCAGGCGCCGGAAGGCGTCGCGGAATTCCGGAACATCGCCGACATTGCCGACGAAGCCAATGGGCGCCAGCGGAATATGGTCGACGCCGATGCCGCGATCGCTGAGCTCGAGCGGCGTGGTGATGTTGTCAACGGCGCGCGTGCTCGACAGCGAATAGGCTTCCGGCACATGCTCGAACGTCATCGAGCGGGTGTTAACCCATATGCCGAAGACGCGCTCTTTCCGGCGCACCGTTGCGTTTTCGCGCGGGCCTTCCAGCACAACGACAATGTCATACTGGCCGATCGCCAGAAGCAGCTGGTCGGTATTGGAAAGTGCTCCGAAAATCGTCAGATCCGCGCCGGTGAAATCCGAGGTGATAGCGATCTCGCTCGTCGAGGTGCCGATCTCCATCGTCTCCCGCGCCGTGGTCGAAGTCGTCGGCTGATCGAGCAGCACCTGCGCCTGCGCGGAGAACGGAGTGAGCAGCAATGCGGCGGCGAAAAGCAGTCCGGACATTCTCATCGGCTCACCCCTTCCATGATGACCGAGTAGATGTCGGCGGGGGTGATTACGAGTGTAACGACGAGGCGAAGGCCGACGGCAAGGACGAGGAGGCCGAGGAGCGCACGCAATTGTTCGCCGCGTAGCTTCTGGCCGACGCGTACGCCGTATTGTGCACCGATGACGCCGGCTACCATCAGCAGGAAGGCCAGGATGATGTCGACGGAATAGTTGGTGGCTGCCTGGACGATGGTCGTGAACGCGGTGACGAAAATGACCTGGAAGAGCGAGGTGCCGACGACCACATTGGTCGGAACGCGCAGCAGATAGATCATGGCAGGCACGAGGATGAAGCCACCGCCAATACCCATCGGCGTCAGCATGCCGACGAAGAAGCCGAGGCCGATCACCGGAATGGCGCTGAGATAGAGCTTGGACTTCTTGAAACGCAGTTTTAACGGCAGCCGCTGTACCCAGTTATGATGGCGCGGCTTGCCGGTTGCCGGAGGCAGTTTGCCGGCCGCGCGGCGCATCGCCCGCACACTTTCCCACAGCATCAGCGAACCTACCGTGCCGAGCAGGAGCACGTAGATCAGCGAAATGATCAGGTCGATCTGACCGAGCCTTCGCAAAAGCACGAACAGCCAGAGGCCAAACGTCGCCCCTGCCAAACCGCCGGCAAGTAGGATCGCGCCCAGCTTCAGGTCGAGCGAGCCGCGGCGAAAGTGGCTGAGCGCGCCCGATACCGAGGAGGCGACGACCTGATTGGAGCCGGTGGCGACGGCAACGACCGGCGGGATATTGTAGAAAATCAGAAGAGGCGTGATGAGAAAGCCGCCGCCAACGCCGAACATGCCGGAGAGAAACCCTACGGCTGCCCCCATGCCGAGAATAATGAAAATATTCACCGACAATTCTGCGATCGGCAGATAGATCGTCACGCCTTGTTCCCATTTGCAGGCTTTTTCGGCGCGGTGACCGAAGCCCATTTCCCCTTAAACGGCGGATTCTAATCTGAAATCATTGCCAGAGCCTTAGGAAAGGTCGCACTGCCACAGTTTTCGAATTGCCGGTTTTACTTTAATCCGCGTTTTTCCACTTTTCTGTGACGCTGCATAGCGGCGTGGCCGGCACCGGCAGGGGATGCGGCAGTCTTGAGCTTCCTAAACAAAATGCCGGCGTCGTCGCGCCGGCATGTCGATTGATGGCTTTCACACGAGATCCTGGCCCTACTTGTTGCGGGCGAGCAGCTCCTTGACGACCTGATCGGTGACCCGTCCGTCTGCCGGCAGACCGACAGACTTCTGGAAGCTCTTCAGGGCGGTGACCGTCTTGTCCCCCATGGCGCCGTCGGGCGCGCCAGCGTCGAAGCCATTCTTGTTGAGGATGGCCTGAATGTTGCGGATCGCCTTCTTCATGTCGATGGAGGCTGTGTTCACGCCCTTGCCGGTGGTCCATTCGTCGGGGACGTCGGTGCCGTTGGTCTTCGGGTCGGCCGGCTGCACTTTCCAGAGGTCGACCTTGGCGCGGGCGCTTTCGAGATCGGCCGGCTTCATGGCGTTGGCGACTTCGTCACGTTTCTGGGCGGCGTCCTTGTCGCCGCTCTTTGCGGCGATGGCGAACCATTTGTAGGATTCCTGCAGGTCCTGTTTCACGCCGTTGCCGCGCGCATAGAGGATCGCGAGGTTGAACTGGCTGTCGGAGACGCCAAGATCGGCGGCGCGGATGAACCAGTTTGCCGCGCTATCGTAATCCTGCGGTCCTGCTGTACCCGAGGCGTAGAGAACCGCGAGATTGTGCATGGCGCTGGCATTGCCCTGGTTGGCCGCCTGCTCGTAATACTGCTTGGCCTTGACGAGGTCGCGATCGACACCGTTGCCTTTCTCGTACATGCTGGCAAGGCGGTACTGTGCGGGCGCGTAGCCCTTGTCGGCCGAAAGCTGATACCAGCTCGCTGCCTGCTTCATGTCGGCCGCAACGCCGCGACCATCCGTATAGCGGGCGCCGATTTCGAAGAGCGCAACCGGATCGGCCGATTTGGCGGCGGCGACGAGCGACGGCGGCTGGATGCCGTCAGGCACCGCAATCTCCGGTGCTGCCGGTGCGGCGGCAGGAGTTGCGGCGGCCGTATTGTCCGTCTGAACAAAGGCGGTGGCCTGCTGTGTGGGTGCGCTGCCGGCAGGGGCCAGGGCTTCGCTTGCCGTCTGGTTGCCGTCGAGCGGGGTCGCTGCCGTCAGGCGATCATTTGCCGGAGCGGCGGCGGAATCGGTGGCTGTGGGCGCGGGCTGGGCTTCCGCCGTCTCCGTCGTGGAGGCCGAGGGTGCAGCGGCCTGATTTGCAGCAGGCTGCTGATTGCTGGCGACGGGGTTCGCATTGGCGACGACGGTATTGGTGGCGGCGCTGTCCGCAGGCGCGACCATCGTCGACACTTGGGCTGGGGGCGGTGCTTTCTGACCCCGCGTCAGTGTGTTTGCCAGCGGATAGGCCATGATGGCGAGCATGATGGCGCCTAATGCAAGCAGGATCGGCCGGCGGAAGCGCGAGAACGCGCCGCCCTTCTTGGCGTCCTTCTTGGAGGCAGGAGCCGAGCGCTGCGTCTGGTCGACTTCCATGGCGGCGGCCTGCGCCGCGCGTCGGGCGGCCGCAATATAATCGGCCCGCTCGTTTTCGGTCGGTTGACGGGCATTTCCGCTCCGCGACGTGTTCTGGCTGGCGCGCACGCGCTCCAGGATCTTCTTGATGTCAGGCGCGCCGGAACCCGGTTCCAGCAGCTCGTTGGCCTCTTCGCCGGGCATCACGTCGGCGGGATCGATCGACGGAGCCTGCTCGATGACGGGGCGGTCCGGCGGAAAGATCGGCTCGGCCTTTTCCGGCATGAAGAAACGCTTGCCGAGGCTGGCAAACAGGCTGGTCTTGCCGCTCTTCTTGGCAGCAGCCTTGATTTCAGCCTTCGTATTGGCGTCGATCGCCTGTGCGACCGCGACTTCGGCGGAAACCGAGGCATCGGCGGGCGCAACCGTGCGGATGATGGGACCAGCTTTCTGCTGTGCTGCCATCGGCGGCTTCAACGCCGGAGCATCCTCTTCGGCGAAGACGTCGCTTTCGAAGGCTGCGGCCGGCATGGCGGGTGCCGGCCGGCGCTGTTCCATGTGGTCGAGCCGGTCGGCGATTTGAAGCAGCGTGTCGTGCAGCGCCTCGAACGTGCGGTGCGTGCGTTCGTCGCTGGCGCGGCTGAGGTCTTCGAGATGGCGGAGGTCCTCGGCAAGCGCCGTCAACGCGGCCATGTCGGCCGGCTGCGCACCGTGGCCCATGCCGCCTTCGCGCGAATAGGCTTCGACGACGGTTTCCGCCGCATGACGGGCCGCCTCGATGATGTATTCGTCGTTGGTCGCCATATAGTCTTCGATCGCACTCATCCGGCGATCGAAATCCGGGGGCAGATGATCGGCAGCGGCCCGCGGCTCGGCAGTCAGCAATGTCGAGAGATGGGCGATCTGCTCTTCAAGATTGCGCAGCGCCTGCGTATCCGTCGGCGGTGCTGCGGTGCTCGCTTCCAGCCGGGCCGCGATGTCGGAGAGGCGGCCTTCGAGCCGGCGCGCCATGCTGTCGTCAAAGCTTGCAGCCGACGCTGCCGGATGGAAATCGATCTCGTCGATGCGGCGGGCGAGATAATCCAGCCGGTCCGCCATGGCGTTGCCGACCGAGCCATGTTCCAGCGCGTCGATCTTGTGGGAGATATCGGCGAGATAGGTGACGAGTTCCGGCTGCGGTGCGGCCTTCTGCGACCGCTCCATCAGATGCGAAAGCTGATCCAGCCGCTCTTCAAGGCGGGCGACGGCCTTGGCGCTGCCGAGTTCATCGATGCGCATGGCAAGCGCTTCGAGACGGCCTGAAAGATCGTCGGCGGGCTGGCGGCGGCCCGCATCGCGGCTCATCAGGTCGATCTGGTCGGCAAGGCCGCTGAGGCGTCCTTCCAGCCGCTGCATGGCCTGGTCTTGCGGCTGCATCATCGAGCCGAGGCTTTCCATCGCGGTTGCGATCGTCAGCAGCTTGGTTTCCAGCGCGTGCACGGCCGGGCTGTCGTTCATGCCGCCGAGATGCTGCTTGATGTCATCGAGGCGATAGGCCAGCGAAACGAGCTCGTCCTGCAGGCCCGACGTGTCGATAGCCTTCACCTGGCGCTCGACATGGTGCAGCGACTCTTCACGGGCGAGACCGTCCATCAGCGAGCGTAGCTCGTCGAACTCGGCTTTCAGACCAATGGTTTCCGGCTGGCCGGCGAGCTGGTTGATGCTGTCGGCAAGCCGGGCCATGTCTTCGCGGACATCGGCGACGAAATGCTTGTCCTCTGTGTTTTCGCGGATATCGCGGATTTCGGCGCGCAGTGCGGTGACTTCGCGGGTCACGCTCTCGGCGATGTCGCGCTTGAGATCCTGACGAAGGTTGACGAGTGCCTGGGCGATATCGACCGGGGCTTCGGAGGCGACAGCAGCGCGCATCGGCTGGCGCTGCGGGTAGTTGTCGACGGGGCGCCGCACTGGTTGCGGTTCCGCATGCGCGATTTCCTCGCGCCGCGCCTGCAGACGCTCGCGGTTCGCTTCCAGCGTGCGCTGGCGCTGACGGATTTCGGCAAGCGGGTCGGAGCGAAGATCACTTTCCTGCCGATCGTTGCGCAGCGGGCGCTCATAGGGGCGACTGGCATGCTGCTCGCGTTCGGGGCGGGGCGGCATCCGCTCCGGTGCGGCTCGCTCGGGGGCAGGCGCATAGCCGACAGCGACGCGCTGGCGTGTATCGCGCGCGGCGGCGGTTCCCATCAGCCCTTCGATGCGTGCCTCCAGCCCCTCGATCGTGCGGCTCAGAGCATCCAGCGACGTCCAGTCGCCCGTACCGGTAGGATTTGATCGCGATCCGCTCATATCTTTTGCTCGCCTTGAACTATGGACCACCCCGGGCCGTCATGCTGACGGAAGAAGACGTTGCTGCATCGCCGCCCTGTCTGCATCCCGCCGTTCGGAAAGGGATAAATGTATTGGCTTTCCTCAAACGAAGCCGCAAAACCAGCGCGCGATCCAAGCATAAGTTGAAGAAACGCGAAGCACTGCTGCTCAACTCGTACAATTCACGAAACGTGGTAAACAACTCGTTAAGTTTGGCGGAAATCTTTAACCTTTTATTTCGGTTCTGCTGTCCCGCAGCCTGATATTCTTGCGCGCAGGCAGCGCCGCGTTACTTGGGTGAATGGAGGGATGTCGGTCACGTGCGGCACGCTACCCCGCATCGGCTTCACCAAAATTTCAGCGCGCCTCACAAATTTGACGTTTACGCAAACGTCAATATTTTGTAAGAGTATGACAGTGGCCGGAATCTCAAGGTCCGGCGACGAATTGGAGGAATTCGAGAAATGCCAGTCTACAAGGCCCCCGTGAACGATACGCTCTTCGTCCTGAACGATGTGCTCGGGCTGGAGCGCTACAACAATCTTCCGGGTTATGCCGATGCGACGCCAGACATGATCGAGGCGATCGTCGGGGAGGCAGCCAAGTTGTCCGAGGAAGTGCTCTTCCCGCTCAATTACTCCGGTGACCAGGAAGGCTGCGTGCGCCATGACGACGGCACGGTGTCGACGCCGAAAGGCTTCAAGGCAGCCTATGACGCCTATCGCCAAGGCGGCTGGCTGGGTCTTGCCGTGCCGGAAGAATTCGGCGGGCAGGGGCTTCCCTATGTGCTGCACTGCGCCGTCGGCGAATATACCTCCGCCGCCAACATGTCGTTGATGATGTATCCGGGCCTGACGCAGGGCGCGATCGCAGCGATCCTCGTTCACGGCTCCGATGAACAGAAGCAGACTTATCTGCCGAAGATGGTTGAGGGCAGCTGGTCCGGCACCATGAACCTTACCGAGCCGCATTGCGGCACTGATCTCGGCCTCTTGCGCACCAAGGCGGTGCCCCAGGCCGATGGCAGCTACAAGATCTCCGGACAGAAGATCTTCATTTCCGCCGGCGAGCACGACATGACGGATAATATCATCCATCTCGTCCTTGCCCGCATCGAAGGTGCGCCTGAGGGAACCAAGGGTATCTCCCTGTTCATCGTACCGAAGTTCATGGTCAAGGAAGATGGCTCGCTCGGCGCGCGCAACCCGGTCTCGTGCGGCGCGATCGAACACAAGATGGGCATCCACGGCAACGCCACCTGCGTCATGAACTACGATGAGGCCACTGGCTTCCTGATCGGCGCCGAGAACAAGGGCCTCAACGCCATGTTCGTGATGATGAACGAGGCGCGCCTCGGCGTTGGCTTGCAGGGCCTCTCCATCGCCGAGATCGCCTATCAGAATGCCGCCAACTATGCCCGCGAGCGCATTCAGGGTCGGTCGCTCTCCGGCCCGAAGGCGCCGGACAAGAAGGCCGATCCGATCATCGTCCATCCTGATATCCGCCGTTCACTGATGACCATCCGCGCTTTCAACGAAGCCGGCCGTGCCTTCCTGCTCTGGACGGCGCTGAAATCCGATATCGCCCATCGCTCGCCGGACGATAAGGATCGTCAGGCAGCCGACGATATCCTGGGTCTCGCGACGCCGATCCTCAAGGGCGTGATGACCGACAAGGGCTTCGAGCACACCGTCATGGCGCAGCAGGTCTTCGGCGGCCATGGCTACATCGAAGAGCATGGCATGAGCCAGTATGTCCGCGATGCCCGCATCGCCATGATCTATGAAGGCGCCAACGGCATCCAGGCGCTCGATCTCGTCGGCCGCAAGCTGGCACTGAACGGTGGCCGCGCCGTCATGGCCCTCTTCAAGGAAATCGGCGATTTCTGCGAGGAAAACCGCAACGACGAGCAGATGGCTTTCTACACCAAGCAGCTGAAGAAGGGCTTGAACGATGTGCAGGCCGCGACCATGTGGTTCATGCAGAATGCCATGGCCAAGCCCGACAATGCCGGCGCCGGCTCGACCGACTACATGCACCTCTTCGGCCTCGTTGTCCTCGGCTATATGTGGGCGAAGATGGCGAAGGCGGCACAGACAGGGCTTGCGGGCGGCGACAGTGCGCGCGAGGATTATCTGAAGAACAAACTTGTCACGGCGCGGTTCTACATGGAGCGCATCATGCCGGAAACGGCATTGCGCAAGGCCCGCATCGAAACCGGCGCCGACACGATGATGGAACTGGCGGCGGAAGCCTTTTGATCAAGGCGGCGCTTGCCGCTGCAGGGAGATGACACATGACCGAGGTTTTCATTTACGACCACGTGCGCACGCCGCGCGGGCGCGGCAAGAAGGATGGGTCGCTGCACGAAGTGCCCTCCGTTCGCCTTGCCGCCAAGACGCTTGAGGCACTCCGCGACCGCAACGGTCTCGACACCGAAACGGTTGACGACATCATCATGGGCTGCGTCGATCCGGTCATGGAAGCCGGCGCTGTCATCCCGAGAGGTGCCGCCTTCGAGGCAGGCTATTCCACCAAGGCCCCCGGCATGCAGATTTCCCGTTTCTGCGCCTCCGGCCTCGATGCCGTGAATTTCGGCGCGGCGAAGATCGCGCAAGGTGCCGATGATATCGTCATCGCCGGCGGTGTCGAAAGCATGTCGCGCGTCGGCCTGGGCATGTCCGGCGGCGCATGGTTCATGGATCCCTCGGTCAACTTCCCGGCCTATTTCATGCCGCAGGGCGTATCGGCCGATCTCATTGCCACCAAATACGGCTTCTCGCGCGATGATGTCGACGCCTACGCCGTCGAGAGCCAGAGGCGCGCGGCCAATGCCTGGGAAAAGGGCTACTTCAAGAATTCGGTCATTCCGGTGAAGGACATCAACGGCCTGACCATTCTCGACCGCGACGAGCATATGCGTCCCGGCACCGATATGCAGGCGCTCGCCTCCCTCAACCCGTCCTTCCAGATGCCGGGCGAGATGGGCGGCTTCGAGGCTGTCGGCATTCAGGCGCATCCGGAAGTCGAGCGCATCAACTACGTCCATCACGCCGGCAATTCCTCCGGCATCGTCGATGGTGCCGCTGCCGTGCTGCTCGGCTCCAAGGCGGGCGGTGAGAGCATGGGCTTGAAGCCGCGCGGCCGCATCAGGGCCTTCGCCAATATCGGTTCCGACCCGGCGCTAATGCTGACCGGCCCGGTCGACGTCACCGAAAAGCTCTTGAAGCGCACCGGCATGACGCTTGCCGATATCGATCTTTTCGAGCTGAACGAAGCCTTCGCCGCAGTCGTGCTGCGTTACATGCAGGCATTCGAAATTCCGCATGACAAGATCAACGTCAATGGCGGCGCGATCGCCATGGGCCATCCGCTCGGCGCGACCGGCGCGATGATCCTCGGCACAGTGCTTGACGAACTGGAACGCCGCGATCTCAACACCGCGCTGGTCACGCTTTGCATCGGCGCCGGCATGGGTACCGCCACGATCGTCGAACGCGTCTGAGGGGGAGAAAAGCAATGGCCTATACGAATTTCACCGTCGAAACGGACGCAGACGGCATCGCGCTCGTCACCTGGGACATGCCCGGCAAGTCCATGAACGTCTTCACCGCCGAAATCCTCGAAGAGCTGAACGCCATCATCGACGCGACCGTCGCCGATGCCGCCGTCAAGGGCGTGGTCTTCACCTCGGGCAAATCCTCCTTCTCCGGTGGTGCCGATCTCTCGATGATCAAGTCGATGTTCTCCTTCTATCAGGATGAGAAGGCGAAGGATCCGGCCGCGGCCGCGCAGAAGCTGTTCAATCTCGTCGGACGCATGACCGGCCTCTTCCGCAAGCTCGAAACCTGCGGCAAGCCATGGGTATCGGCCATCAACGGCACCTGCATGGGCGGCGCTTTCGAGCTGTCGCTCGCCTGCCATGGTCGCGTCGCGTCAAGCGCCAAGAGCGTCAAGATCGCGCTGCCTGAGGTCAAGGTCGGCATCTTCCCCGGTGCCGGCGGCACGCAGCGTATCGCGCGCCTGACGGATGCGCAGTCGGCCCTCCAGATGATGACGACGGGCCAGTCGCTGACGGCAGCCCGCGCCAAGGCGATGAACCTCGTGCATCAGGTGGTCGAGCCGGATCAGCTGATCTCCGCCGCCAAGCAGATGATCAAGGACGGCCTGAAGCCCGTCGCCCCCTGGGATGAAAAGGGCTTCAAGGCACCAGGCGGCGGCATCTGGACGCCTGCCGCAGCCCAGCTCTGGCCGGCAGCACCCGCCATCCTGCGCCGCGAAACATCGGGTAATTATCCCGCTGCACTCGCCATCCTCAAATGCGTCTATGAAGGCCTGCAGGTTCCATTCGATACCGGCCTGAAGATCGAGCAGCGCTATTTCACCCATGTGCTGCAGACCACCGAAGCCTATTCGATGATCCGCTCGCTGTTCATCTCCATGCAGGAACTCGGCAAGGGCGCCCGCCGCCCTGCAGGCCAGCCGAAGACGGAGCTGAAGAAGATCGGCGTCGTCGGCGCCGGTTTCATGGGAGCCTCCATTGCTTACGTTACCGCAGCGGCCGGCATTCCCGTCACGCTCATCGACCGCGACATCGAAGCCGCGATCAAGGGCAAGGGTGTCGGCGAAGGGCTGGTCAAGGATTCGATCGGTAAGGGGAGACTGACGCAGGACGAGGGTGCTGCTCTGCTTTCCCGTATCACGCCGTCGGCCGATTATGCCGATCTGAAGGATGCCGATCTCGTCATCGAAGCCGTGTTCGAGGATCGCGAAGTCAAGAAGGCCGTCATCGAGGCTGTCGAGGCCGTGCTGCCGGCAGGCGCCGTCTTTGCCTCCAACACGTCGACTCTGCCGATCTCGGGCCTTGCGAAGAACTCCAAGCGCCCGGCCGATTTCATCGGCGTCCACTTCTTCTCGCCGGTCGAAAAGATGATGCTGACCGAAGTCATTCTCGGCAAGGAAACCGGCGATCATGCGCTCGCCGTCGCGCTCGACTATGTCGCCGCCATCAAGAAGACGCCGATCGTCGTCAACGACACGCGCGGCTTCTTCGTCAATCGCTGCGTCTTCCGCTATATCCATGAAGCCTATGACATGCTGATCGAGGGCGTGCCCGCTGCCATGATCGAGAACGCCGCCAAGATGGCCGGCATGCCGGTCGGACCGCTGGCGCTGAACGACGAAGTCGCCATCGATCTCTCCTACAAGATCCTGAAGGCGACCGTCGCCGATCTCGGCGAGAAGGCAGTCGACCCGCGTCACATGCAGCTCGTTACCGATCTGGTGGAGCGTGAGGGCCGCCTGGGCCGGAAGAATGCCAAGGGCTTCTACGACTATCCGCCGAAGCCGGCGAAGAAGTCGCTCTGGCCGGGCCTCAAGGATCTCTATCCGCAGAAGAAGGCCGATGATGTCGATGTCGCCGTGCTGAAGCAGCGCTTCCTCGCCACCATCGCGCTCGAGGCAGCTCGCACCATCGAGGAAGGCATCGTCACCGATCCGCGCGAGGCCGATGTCGGCTCCATCCTCGGCTTCGGTTTTGCGCCCTATACTGGTGGCGCGCTGTCCTACATCGACGGCATGGGCGTCAAGGCTTTCGTCGAGCTCTGCGAGAAGCTGGCAGCCGCCTACGGCCCGCATTTCCAGCCGACCGCGCTGCTGAAGGATATGGCGGCGAAGGGCGAGACCTTCTACGGGCGTTTCGATCCCTACCGCGTCGCGAAGGCAGCTTGAGCCAGCAGCCATCTGGTCAGCGTAAATGGTGGGCCGCTCCTGTCGGGAGCGGCCCTTTTTCATTCGTCCTCGAGAGGTTCGCCAAGCGGGAAGTGTTATGTAAGTGTATTATTACGCAACACTCAAGAGCTTTTCCCGACTGGATCGCAAGGCAACGACGCCCCAGCCGATGAGCAGAAGGATTGCCGCCGCATAGATGTCGGCGGCCTCGGTAAAGCCGAGTGCTTTCGACAAAAAGCCGGCGAGGATGGCGGGTACGCTGAAGGCGAGGTAGCTCTGGATGTAGAAGGCCGAGAGCAGCCCGGCGCGCTCGTCCGGCTTTGCCAGCGGCATGATACTTCTAACGGTGCCGAGGAAAGCCGCCCCGAAGCCCGAGCCGGCAATCAGAGTTCCCAAGGCGAGGATCGGCACTTCAGCCGCATGCATGCCGGCGATAATGGTCAGTATGCCGAGAGCCATGGTCGGTATGCCGAACTTCATGATCGTGGCGGCGGATCTCTTACGCAGCAGGAAGACGGCGGCAGCACCGCTGATTGTCAAGGCCGCGACCACGGAGCCGCCCACCAGCGGCGCCGTGCTGCCGGTCGTCGCGCTGACGAGCGAAGGCACCAGCGACAGATAGAAGCCGGCAAGCGCCCAGACGGCGATATTGATCGGCGTCAGCGCCAGCAGCGTCCGGCGCGCCTGCGGGGGAACGGCGATTTCCGGCTTCAGCGATGCGAGTACGCCGGCCCGCCGGTTCGTTGTCTCCGGCACCAGCCATAGCAGCGCGGCTTGCAGCGCCAGCAGGGCAAGCGTGACGATATAGACGAGCACGGTTGGGGCTGGCGCGAACTGCATCAGCAGGCTTGTGCCGAGCGCGCCGATCGCCATGCCGGCAAGCGGGGCAAGGCTGTTGGTGATCGATCCCCTGATCGGATCGAGATCGACAAGGGCGGCACCGATGGAACTGACTGCGGTGCCCGTGGCAAAGCCCTGCACGATGCGGGCGGCAATCAGCCAATCCGGACTCCTGGCCATTAAAAATAGCGCTATCGCCACCATATTGAGGAGGATCGAAGCGAAGATCACCGGACGGCGGCCGAGATGGTCGGAAATCGAGCCGACGATGAGCAGCGCGGCGAGGAGGGAGAAGGCGTAGACGGCGAAGATCACCGTGAGCAGCACCGGCGAGAAGGCGAAGGCCTGCTGGTAAAGGCGGTAGAGAGGCGTCGGTGCGGATGAGGCGGCCAAAAACAAGGCGCTGGTTGCGGCATAATAGGCCGGCGCCAGGCGTCTTGCTGGTGAAATCGGCGTGCTGGCGGTGGAATCGAGCGAAGTCATCGACTATATCCTGCCTAAAGCTAAAAGATTGCGTTAGGTGGATATAGGTCGCCTGATGTATAAAAGCAAATAATTTGCGTTAGTGAATGCCCCTTGGTCATTCACGATCGGCAAAAGGGAAAGATTGGCAAGGGCCTATGGGCTACAGAGAAAATCCCCGTCCCGGCGGACGCAGCGCCAGAGTGCAGGCTGCCGTGCATCAATCCGTCCGCGACATGCTGGCAACGATGGATCGCGCCGATGTGACAATCCCCCTGATTGCGCAGCGTGCCAATGTCACGCCGTCGACGATCTACCGTCGCTGGGGCGATCTTCAACAGCTTCTGGCGGATGTGGCGGCGTCGCATCTGCAGCCGGAGGGTGAGCCGGCCAGCATCGGCAGCGCCCGTGAAGATTTGGAGGCCTGGGTCGAACAATATGCCGATGAGATGGCCTCCGGTGTCGGCCGGCAAATGCTGCGCGACGTTCTTGCGGCAGCCGACAGCGCAAATGCGGAAAAATGCGGTACCTACACGCGGTATCAACTTGCCGTTTTCATTGCCCGGGCTGAGAAGTGCGGCGAGCCCTTTCCCACCTTGACGGACCTGATGGATCACGTCATCTCGCCGATCATCTACCGCATCCTCTTCGATCAGGCGCCCGGCTCCGACTACGTTCGCAGGCTCGTTGCGAAGGTAATGCCGGAGAGCGCAGCCGGGGCTTGATGCGCAATCGGCAATGCCGAGCGACTCATTCGATCTCCGCTAAGCATATTCAGTGGCTCCGGCTTGGTTGCTCGCAACTGACGAACAAGTAGTCGAACATATGCACGATAAAGTTGCCAAAGCTGCGAAATTATCATGGGATATGCATGCCTGGACGAGGCTCGCGGTCAATTTGCTGTTGAAAAATAAGGAAAAAGATGGTGCTAATTATCATCAGTGAATTCAACGGCAACGCGAAGGGGATTGCTCAATGCTTAATGAATTCAAGGCATTTATCGCCCGTGGCAATGTCATGGATCTCGCAGTCGGCGTGATCATTGGCGGCGCTTTCGGCGGCATCGTGAAATCGTTGGTTGACGATATCATCATGCCGATCGTCGGTGCGATTTTTGGCGGCTTCGATTTTTCGAACTACTTCGTCGGCCTCGCTTCGGGGGTCAATGCACCGACGCTCGCTGCCGCCCGCGCCCAGGGTGCGGTTCTCGCTTACGGTAGCTTCATCACCGTCCTCATCAACTTCCTGATCCTCGCCTGGATCATCTTCCTCATGGTCAAGGGCGTGAACGCTCTGCAGGCCCAGGTCGCTCGCAAGGAAGAGAAAGTTGCTGAGGCAGCGCCGCCGCCGGCCGACGTTCAGCTGTTGACGGAAATCCGCGATCTTCTCGCCAAGCGCTGACACGTTTCACTTAATTTCTTTGCAAGCCTCGGTCCGAAAGGACCGAGGCTTTATTCATCACTAAAATCGATCGATCGCTAAGGCAAAGTCATGGGATTTGTCCGCTGCTCTGCTTTATGAAGGCAGAAACCGGAGACTTTGCATGTCGATACTGAACAGCCTCAGCCCACGCGCGCTCGCAGCACCCGAAAGCGGGATCGTCGAAGTGGTCAATTATGCCCGCGGCCGCGAGGGTCTGCTGCCGCTCTGGGTCGGCGAGGGCGATCTGCCGACGCCGGATTTCATCAATCGCGCGGCTATGGCCTCGCTCAATGCCGGCGAAACCTTTTACACTTGGCAGCGCGGCATTCCGGAGCTGCGCCAGGCGCTTGCCGATTACTATGGCCGGCATTTCGGTACCTCCCTGCCGATGGAGAATTTCTACGTCGTCGGCTCTGGTATGCAGGCGATCCAGCTTTCCGTGCAGGCGATCACCTCTCCCGGCGACGAGATGGTCTATCTCTCTCCGGCCTGGCCGAATATCGCCGCGGCATTGGAGATTGCGGGCGCCCGTTCCGTCGCTGTGCCGCTACAGTTCGAGCACGGCAAATGGTCGCTCGATCTCGGGCGGCTGGAGGCAGCGATCACGCCGAAAACCAAGGGTCTCTTCATCAATACCCCATCCAACCCGACCGGCTGGACGGCGACCCATCAGGATCTCCGCGATATTCTGGCATTGGCGCGCAAGCACGATCTCTGGATCATGGCCGACGAAATCTATGCGCTGTACTATTACGCTGGTGGCCGCGCGCCGAGTTTCCTGGATGTGAAGGAAGCGGACGACAAGATCCTCTTCGTCAATTCCTTCTCGAAGAACTGGTCGATGACCGGTTGGCGCGTTGGCTGGATCGTTGCGCCAGCCGAGCTCGGACAGGTGATCGAAAACCTCGTGCAGTATTCGACCTCCGGCGTCGCGCAATTCATGCAGAAGGGCGCGGTTGCCGCGCTGAACGAGGGTGATGATTTCGTCCGCTCCAACATCGCCAAGGCCACTCGCTCGCGCGATATCCTCTGCGACGCGTTGATTGCCACCAATCGCGTGCAGACGCTGAAGCCGGATGGCGCGCTCTATTCCTTCCTCAGGATCGACGGCGTCACCGATAGCCGCAAGGCGGCCATCGACATCGTCGACAAGACCGGCGTCGGTCTGGCGCCCGGGACGGCCTTTGGAAAGGGCGGCGAGCTGTTCATGCGCGCCTGCTTTCTGCGCGATCCCGTGCAGGTTGCGGATGCTGCGGAAAGGCTGAGTCGGTATATTTTGGGGCTGTAGGAGCTAGCCGTTCTGTTGCGCTAGCAACTTCCTTTTAGTCGGTCCGCATACCCCCCTCTGTCCCTTTCGGGACATCTCCCCAACAAGGGGGGAGATCGTTTGGAGTTTGCAGCCGCCCCTAACAATGCGATGCGCTTCAGTTTCTCCAGATACAAAATTGACTTGAGGTGGGTTGGTGCCGCAAGTTTCCAATCTCCCCCTTGTGGGGGAGATGTCACGAAGTGACAGAGGGGGTGAACACTCTCCGCATCACGCGATTCAGCGATTCCATAAAATGCAATCGATCCGCGAAAGACCACTCTAACCATTCCCGCAATCTTTCCCGCCCCACCTCCCGCCTTTAATCAATTTCGCAGGGGAAGCGGCCTCATATGGTACCGACAAGACTTGGCGGGGACGCGACGAATGACGGTGTTGGTAACGGGCGGAGCCGGATATATCGGCAGCCACATGGTCTGGAGATTGCTTGATGCGGGCGAGGACGTTGTCGTCCTCGATTGCCTCTCCACAGGCTTTCGCTGGGCGGTGCCGCCGGCTGCCCGTTTCTATCTCGGCGATGTCGCCGACGAAGCGCTGCTGTATCAGATTTTCGCCGAAAACGACATAGAGGCCATCATCCATTTCGCCGGTTCGGCGGTCGTGCCGATGTCGATCGAGGATCCTCTCGCCTACTATGAGAACAATACCGGCAAGACCCGCACCTTGATGAGCGCGGCAGTCAGGGCCGGCATCCGCCATTTCGTTTTCTCGTCCACGGCTGCGGTTTATGGTCAGCAGCCCGCGGATCGGCCGGTCAGCGAAAATGCGCCGCTGCGGCCCGAATCCCCCTATGGCCAATCCAAGCTGATGTCCGAGCTGATGCTGCGCGATGCTGCCGCGGCCTATGACTTCCGCTATGTGGCGCTGCGTTATTTCAATGTCGCTGGCGCTGATCCAGAGGGGAGGGCTGGTCAGTCGACCGATGGCGCCACCCATCTCATCAAGGTCGCCTGCGAGGCAGCCCTTGGCCGCCGCCGCCAGGTGGATATCTACGGCACCGACTATGCCACGCATGACGGCACCGGCGTCCGCGACTATATCCATGTCAGCGATCTCGTTGAGGCGCATCTCATGGCGTTGCGACATCTGCGCGACGGCGGGCGGTCATTGGTCGCCAACTGCGGTTATGGCCACGGCTATTCCGTGCTTGATGTGCTCAACATGGTCATGCGCGTCCATGGCCGCGCCTTCCGCATCCATATCGCGCCGCGCCGGCCCGGCGATATGGCGAGCATCGTTGCAGATGCGACGCTCGCCCGGCGCGAATTGGGCTGGGCGCCGAGATACGACAGCCTGGAAGCGATCGTGCGCTCCTCGCTGGATTGGGAGCTTCGCCTTGCCGAGCGTGTGGGCTTCGATGCTGCCGGAGCCGGCAGGATCTACGCCGCCCCGAGCATGTCGTAGCCGGGAGCGACTTCAGCCGTCGCTACTTCTCCAAGGTCCCAGAAAAGCCGGCGCGTTCTTGCGCACAGCCTCCGTCAGAAAATCGATGACGGTGCGCACGCGCGGCGATTGGCGCAGGTCGCGGTGGCAGGTGATCCAGTAGTGGCGCTTGAGATCCACCGCATGCGGCAGGACTACCTGCAGGTCCGGATGCTTGCCGGCGATGAAGAACGGCAGCACACAGAGCCCCTGGCCGTTCTTCGTCGCCGTCAGCTGCGCAAAGATGCTTGAGCTCTGGAACTGCGGTCTGATGCGCGGGTGGACGTCGTCGAGATAGTCCAGGCCCGGCGCGAAGATCATATCCTCGATATAACCGATGAAGGCGAAGTCAGGCAGGTCATCGCGGCTTTCGATTGGCGGATGGCGGGCAAGGTAATCGCGCGATCCGTAGACCTGTAAGTGGTAGTCCGTCAGTTTCTCGGTGAAATAGGGGCCAGCTTTCGGCGGGTCGAGCACCACGACGATATCGGCCTCCTTGCGCGAGAGCGACATGATCTGCTGAATGGTGATCAGCTCGAGCGAGATATTCGGATGCCTGGCGGCGAACTCCGGCAGGACGCCGGTGAAGAAGAAATTGGAAAACCCCTCTGGCGCGCTGATGCGCACAACACCCCGTTGTGCCGCCGATCCAGCAGAAAGATCGGCGCGAAGACGCTCCGTTTCCTGCTCCATGTGCTCGGCGGTATCGACGAAGCGCTGTCCCATGCTGGTCAGCATGTAGCCGCGTGGATTGCGCTCGAAGAGCTTGACTTTCAAGGCGAATTCCAGCCGGTCGATACGGCGTGAGACCGTGGCGTGGCTGCTGCGCAATTGTCGCGCCGCAGTCGAAAGCTGCCCGGTTCGCGCAACGGCGAGGAAAAACTGCAGATCGTCCCAGGTAAAGTGCGGTGTGCGCTTCATGCATCCTCCTCTGTTCAAAAATGAACAGACCTTGTTTGGAATTAGTTGCAATCGCGACTTGCGTCAACGCGCGAATTCCGTGATCTTGCCTCTCGGGAAAAGTCGTTTTGAGGAAAGCGGCTGGCCAATTTTGAACAGATTCATTTTTGCCAAATCTCTGGGAGGAGAGGATATGCGAAAGAGTCTTATTGCGTCCCTGGCATTTCTGCTTGCAACCAGCACCGCGGCCTTCGCCGCCGGCGCGTCCGATGGTGTCGTCAAGATCGGCATCCTTAACGACCAGTCCGGCGTCTATGCTGACTTCGGCGGCAAATCGTCGGTCGAGGCCGCCAAGATGGCTGCCGAGGATTTCGGTGGCAAGGTTCTCGGCGTGCCGATCGAGATCATCGATGCGGATCACCAGAACAAGCCCGATATCGCCTCCAACATCGCCCGCCAATGGTATGACCAGGACAAGGTCGACGCCATCATGGAGTTGACGACCTCTTCGGTCGCGCTCGCTGTGCAGGCGGTCGCCAAGGAAAAGAAGAAGATCGACATCGTCACAGGCGCTGCCACGACCGATCTCACCGGCAAGCAATGCTCGCCCTACGGCTTCCACTGGGCCTATGACACCCATGCTCTGGCCGTCGGCACCGGCGGCGCGCTGGTCAAGCAGGGTGGCGACACCTGGTTCTTCCTGACTGCGGACTATGCCTTCGGCTACTCCCTCGAGCAGCAGACCAGCGATTTCGTCAAGGCCAGCGGCGGCAAGATCCTGGGTTCCGTCCGCCACCCGCTGTCGACCAATGATTTCTCGTCCTTCCTGCTGCAGGCGCAGTCGTCCGGCGCCAAGGTGATCGGCCTTGCCAATGCCGGCCTCGATACGTCCAACGCCATCAAGCAGGCTTCCGAATTCGGCATCACCCAGGGCGGTCAGCATCTGGCGGCGCTGCTCTTCACGCTGGCCGAAGTTCACGGTCTCGGCCTGCAGGCGGCGCAAGGTCTGACGCTGACGGAAGGCTATTACTGGAACCTCGACGACAAGAGCCGCGAGTTCGGCAAGCGCTTCTTTGCCCGCACCGGCAAGATGCCGAACATGATCCATGCCGGCACCTATTCAGCAGTGCTGCAGTACCTGAAGGCTGTGCAGAAGGCCGGCACGGACGATACCGAGGCCGTCGCCAAGCAACTGCACGAAATGCCCGTCGACGACTTCTTCGGTCGTGGCGGCACGGTCGGCGCCAACGGCCGCATGATCCACGACATGTATCTGCTTCAGGTCAAGAAGCCGGAAGAGAGCAAGGAGCCGTGGGATTACTTCAACGTGCTGGCGACGATCCCGGGCAAGGAAGCCTATATCGATCCCGCCAAGAGCGGCTGCGACCTCGTCAAGCAATAGGGCTTGGACCAGCCTATGGCGATGTCAGCGACACATCTGCATGAAGAGCCCCGGGTGGTCTTGTCCGCCCGGGGACTGCGACGCGATTTCGGCGGCTTCACCGCCGTCAAGAATGTCGATCTCGACGTGCAGCACGCTCGCGTCCACGCGTTGATCGGGCCGAACGGCGCTGGTAAGACGACGGTGTTCAACCTGCTCACCAAGTTCCTGCAGCCGACGCATGGCACGATTACGCTGCTCCGCACCGATATTACCAGGACACGACCCGACAAGGTCGCGCGCATGGGTCTCGTGCGCTCCTTCCAGATTTCCGCTGTCTTTCCGCATCTGACGGTGCTGGATAATGTCCGCGTCGCCTTGCAGCGGCCAAACAATCTCGCCCACCAGTTCTGGCGGCCGCTTTCGGCACTCGACAGCCTCAATGCGCGTGCCGAACAGCTCATTGCCTCCGTCGGCCTCTCGAAGGAGCGCAATGCTATAGCAGCCGATCTTTCCTATGGCCGCAAGCGCGTGCTGGAGATCGCAACGACGCTTGCACTCGACCCGAAGGTGCTGCTGCTCGACGAGCCCATGGCCGGCATGGGGCTGGAGGACGTGAACACCGTCTCCGCCATCATCCGCGATGTCGCTCGCGACAGGGCTGTGCTCATGGTGGAGCACAATCTCTCCGTCGTTGCCGATATCTGCCATCATGTCACAGTGCTGCAGCGCGGTGAGATCCTGGCTCAGGGCGACTATGCGACCGTCAGCCGCGACCCCCGCGTTCGCGAGGCCTATATGGGCACGGAGGAGGCTTGACGATGGCGCCGCTTCTGGAAGTTCAGGGTCTCAATGCCTGGTATGGCGAAAGCCACATCCTGCACGGCGTCGATATGCGCGTGGGCGAGGGGGAAACCATCACCATCCTCGGCCGCAACGGCGTCGGCAAGACGACGACGCTGCGCACCATCGTCGGCATCGTCCGCGCCCGCAAGGGCAGGATCGCCTTCGCCGGCAAGGACATGATGCAGGTGCCGCTGCACAAGACGGCGCATCAGGGCATCGGCTTCGTGCCGGAAGAGCGCGGCATCTTCTCCACGCTCAGCGTCTACGAAAATCTGATGCTGCCGCCTGTTGTCGCCCCCGGCGGCATGACGCTCGACGAGATCTTCGAGTTGTTTCCCAATCTGCACGAGCGGCGCAACAGCGTCGGCACAAGGCTTTCGGGCGGCGAACAGCAGATGCTTGCCATGGCCCGCATCCTGCGTACCGGCGTCCGTATGCTGCTGCTCGACGAGCCGACGGAGGGCCTTGCTCCCGTCATCGTCCAGCGGATCGGCGAAGTCCTGCAGAAGCTGAAAGGGCGCGGCATGACCATCTTGCTGGTCGAACAGAATTTCCGCTTTGCGAGCCGCATCGCCGATCGCTTCTATCTTATGGATCATGGCCAGATGGTCTCGGAATTTCCGGTCGGCGAACTCACAGAGCGTATGGATATGCTGCACAAGGTTCTGGGGGTCTGAGCCATGATGACGATATTCGGCATCCCCGCCCAGGCGCTTCTCGGTCAATTGCTGATCGGTCTGATCAACGGCTCCTTCTATGCGCTCTTGAGCCTTGGCCTGGCGATCATCTTCGGCATGCTCAGGGTCATCAATTTCGCCCATGGCGCACTCTATATGCTCGGGGCTTTCACCGCCTATCTGCTGCTTGCCTATGCCGGCATCGGCTATTGGCCGGCCCTGGTTCTTGCGCCGCTGATCGTCGGCCTGTTCGGGGCGCTGGTCGAGCGGCTCTGCCTGCGCCGGCTCTACAAGATCGATCCGCTTTATGGACTGCTCTTCACCTTCGGCATGGCGCTGACCATCGAAGGGACCTTCCGCTATCTCTATGGTTCTTCCGGCCAGCCCTATGCCGTTCCGACGGAATTGGCGGGCGCGAAAAATATCGGCTTCATGTTCCTGCCGGTCTATCGCGGCTGGGTGGTCATCGCGTCGCTGGTCGTCTGCATCGGCACCTGGCTGCTGATCGAGAAGACCAAGCTCGGCGCCTACCTGCGTGCAGCGACGGAGAATTCCGTGCTCGTGCAGGTTTTCGGCGTCAACGTGCCGGTGTTGTTGACGCTGACTTACGGCTTCGGCGTGGCGCTTGCCGCCTTTGCCGGCGTGCTCGCCGCGCCGATCTACCAGGTCTCGCCGCTGATGGGCTCGAACATGATCATCATCGTCTTTGCGGTCGTGGTCGTCGGCGGCATGGGTTCGATCATGGGGGCGATCGTGACAGGCTATCTGCTCGGGATTGCCGAGGGCCTCACCAAGGTCTTTTATCCGGAGGCCTCCAATATCGTCATCTTCGTCATCATGGCGATCGTGTTGCTCCTCAGGCCCGCGGGCCTCTTCGGTCGGGAGGCGTGATATGGCTGGATTAATCACCTTGAGTTCCAAGGAGCGTCCGAAGTTTTCCGTGCAGAAGCTGCTTCTGGTGGTCGGTCTCGTCGGCCTGATCTGGGCGCCTTTCTTCATCTACCCGATCTTCGTCATGAAGGTGCTCTGCTTCGCGCTCTTCGCCTGCGCCTTCAATCTGTTGCTCGGCTATGCCGGCCTGCTCTCTTTCGGCCACGCCACCTTCTTCGGGGGCGCCGCCTATTTCACGGCGCACGCGGTGAAGGAATGGGGCTTGCCGCCCGAGATCGGCATCCTGATCGGCGTCGCGGGAGCCTCGTTGCTTGGCCTCGTCATGGGCTTCGTCGCCATTCGCCGGCAGGGCATCTATTTCGCCATGATTACGCTGGCGCTCTCTTACATGTTCTATTTCTTCTGCCTGCAGGCGGCTTTCACCCATGGCGAAGATGGCATCCAGTCGGTGCCGCGCGGCTACCTCTTCGGCGTCCTCGATCTTAACAACTCCTTCAACATGTATTATTTCGTCCTCGCCGTGTTCTTGATCGGTGTGCTGGTCATCTGGCGTTTCATCAATTCGCCCTTCGGCATGATCCTGAAGTCGATCCGCGAGAACGAGCAGCGGGCGATCTCGCTCGGCTATTCCGTGGCCCGCTACAAGCTCGGCGCCTTCGTTATGTCGGCGGCGCTCGCGGGGCTCGCGGGCGCGGTCAAGGCACTGGTCTTCCAGTTTGCGACGCTGACGGACGTCGCCTGGCAGATGTCCGGCGAAGTCATTCTCATGACCCTGCTTGGCGGTATCGGCACGCTGATCGGGCCGATCTTCGGCGCGGGCTTCGTGGCGACGCTGGAAAACTATCTCGCAACTTCCGAATTCCCGGTCACCATCATCACCGGCATCGTCTTCATGGTCTGCGTCCTGCTCTTCCGCCGTGGCATCGTCGGCGAATTCTATGCCTCGCGGCTGGGACGGAAGCTGGGGTTCGAATATCGGCGGTGACCCGCTTGATTTTCCTTCTCCCCGTAAGCGGGGAGAAGGTGCCCGAGGGGCGGATGAGGGGCCTGCACGGATTCCAGCGAATACCGAATTTGCCGAGCCTTCCCGCCCCTCATCCTCACCCTAGCCCTCTCCCCGCATGCGGAGAGAGGGGACGATAGAGTCTCTTGAATGGATCGCTTCGACTACATCATCATCGGTGCCGGCAGTGCCGGATGCGTGTTGGCCAACCGGCTCTCGGCTGACCGCAACAATAGGGTTCTGCTGCTGGAAGCCGGCGGCAACGACAATTATCACTGGATTCATATCCCGGTCGGCTATCTCTATTGCATCAACAATCCCCGCACCGACTGGTGTTTCACCACCTCGCCGGAAGCGGGCCTGAATGGCCGGTCGCTGAATTATCCGCGCGGCAAGGTGCTCGGCGGCTGCTCCTCCATCAACGGCATGATCTACATGCGCGGCCAGGCGCGCGATTATGATCTCTGGCGCCAGCTCGGTTGCGCCGGCTGGGGCTGGGATGATGTACTGCCCTACTTCATCAAGTCCGAGGATCATTATCGCGGCAAGGACGAGATGCACGGCGCCGGCGGCGAATGGCGGGTCGAGAAGGCGCGTGTGCGCTGGGCCGTGCTCGATGCCTTCCAGGCCGCGGCCAGGGAGGCCGGCATCCCCGAAACGGCGGATTTCAATCGCGGCAACAATGAAGGGTCCGGCTATTTCGACGTCAACCAGCGCTCCGGTATTCGCTGGAACACGACGAAAGCCTTCCTGCGCCCGGCGATGAAGCGCGGCAATCTGACTGTTTACACGAAAGCGCAGGTCCGCCGCCTGATCGTCGAGGACGATGCCGTGACCGGCGTCGAATTCCAGCACGACGGCGTGGCGAAACGCGCCTATGCCACTAGGGAGACCGTCCTCTCGGCCGGCTCCATAGGCTCCCCGCATATTCTCGAACTCTCAGGCATCGGCCATGGCGATGTGCTCGGTAAGGCCGGCATCGAGGTAGTGCGCGATGTCCGGTCCGTCGGCGAAAATCTGCAGGATCATCTGCAGCTTCGTCTTGCCTACAAAGTGACCGGCGTTCCCACACTGAACGAGAAGGCGACGAGCCTCATCGGCAAGGCGGCGATCGGCCTCGAATATCTGGTGCGCCGCTCCGGCCCGATGGCGATGGCGCCGAGCCAGCTCGGCATATTCACCCGCTCCGGCCCGGACAAGGAAACGCCGGATCTGCAATATCACGTGCAGCCGGTTTCGCTCGACAAGTTCGGCGACCCCGTCCATCCCTTTCCGGCGATCACGGCCAGCGTCTGCAATCTGCGGCCTGAAAGCCGTGGCTCGGTGCATGTGCGCAGCCCGGATTTCGCCCTGCAGCCGGCCATCAGCCCGAACTACCTTTCGGCTCAGCGTGACCGGGAGATCGCAGTGCGCTCCATTCGCCTGACGCGGCGCATCGTGGCGCAGCCTTCCTTCGCCCGGTTCCATCCAGAGGAATTCAAGCCCGGACCCGCCTATGAAACGGATGCTGATCTGGAGCGCGCCGCCGGCGATATTGGCACGACGATTTTCCATCCGGTCGGCACATGCCGCATGGGTGGCGACGCGCAAAGCGTCGTCGATCCCCGGCTGCGGCTGCGGGCATTGGCACGGCTGCGTATCGCCGACGCCTCCGTCATGCCCTCGATCACATCGGGCAACACCAATTCGCCAACCATCATGATCGCTGAAAAGGCAGCCGAGATGATCCTTGCCGACAACAGATGAATCTCTGAGGATTGATGGCAGCAAGGACAGGAGATTTGCATGGATAGCACGGACGAAGTCATCATCGAGCGGCGCGGATCGGCCGGGATCATCAGGCTCAATCGCCCGAAGGCACTGAACAGCCTGACATTGCCGATGGTGCGGGTGATCGCTCCGGCGCTGGAGGAGTTTGCCGCAGATCCGGCGATCGCAAGCGTCATCGTCATGGGCGAGGGCGAGCGCGGCTTCTGCGCGGGCGGCGATATCCGCCTGCTGCATCGGAGCGGCAAGGAAGGCACCGAAGAAGCCGAAACCTTCTGGCGCGAGGAGTTTCTGCTCAACCATGCCATCTCTCGCTACCCGAAACCCTATGTGGTGCTGATGGATGGCATCACCATGGGCGGCGGCGTCGGCCTCTCGGCCCATGGCAGCCATCGCGTCGTCACCGAGCGCACCCGCCTTGCCATGCCCGAAACAGGCATCGGCTATTTCCCGGATGTCGGCGCCACCTGGCTTTTGCCGCGCGCACCGGGCGAAGCCGGCACCTGGATGGGCCTGACCGGCCAGACCGTCGAGGCGGCTGACGTTATCCATGCAGGTTTCGCCGATCATTGCGTCGCATCCTCCACGTTGCCGGCTCTCATAGATGCGATAGCAGGGCTACCCGCTAATATCTTCGCCGTAGAGGTACATGCCCTCATCAGAACGATGGCGGCGGATGCCGGCGAAAGCCGGCTTGCGACAAACCGCGAAGTGGTCGATCGGGCGTTTTCCGCAGAGACGGTGGAGCAGATTCTAAAGGCATTGGCCGATGAGCCGGGAGAATTTGCCGCCGAAGCCGCCGGCGTGATCGCCAGCCGCTCGCCGACCAGCCTGAAACTGACCCTGCGGCTGCTGAGGGCAGGGAGGGCGAGCGCCAATCTCGCCGAATGCCTCAATCGTGAACTCGGCGCCTGCAAGGGCATATTGTATAATCACGATTTCTACGAAGGCGTGCGTGCCGCTGTCATCGACAAGGATCGCAATCCGAAATGGTCGCCGGCCAGTCTTTCCGAGGTGACCGCCGCCGATATCGACCGCTTCTTCGTGCCGGCGCTGCCGCCGCTTTTTGCGAGCTAGACGGGTTCCGCTCATCACCGAGTTTCTGAACCGCTCTATCTCGCTACTTTAGGCAATTCCGGAATGGAGGGCAGATCTGTCTCTTTTTCCGGAGTTGCTTCAACCGATCATGGGAGGAAAACATCATGACACGGATCGCATTCATCGGCCTCGGCAATATGGGAGGCCCGATGGCCGCCAATCTCGTCAAGGCGGGCCATGCCGTCACCGGGTTCGACCTCTCGCATGATGTGCTGAAGGCAGCCGAAGCGGTGGGCGTGAAAGCCGCCAGCGTGCTGACCGAGGCCCTGGCCGATGCGGAAGTGGTCGTGACCATGCTGCCGAAAGGCCAGCATGTCCTCACCGTCTGGACCGACGTGCTGCGCTCGGTGCCCAAGGGAACACTGCTGATCGACAGCTCCACCATCGACGTCGACAGCGCCCGCAAGGCCCACGCCATGGCAGGCGATGCCGGCTGCCTTTCGCTCGATGCGCCTGTTTCCGGCGGCACGGGTGGTGCCGCGGCGGGAACGCTGACCTTCATGGCCGGCGGCTCCAAGGAGAGCTTTGCGGCCGCCAAGCCGCTGCTCGAAGTGATGGGCAAGAAGATCGTCCATTGCGGCGATGCCGGCGCCGGCCAGGCCGCAAAGATTTGCAACAACATGATCCTCGGCATTTCCATGATCGGCGTCTGCGAGGCCTTCGTGCTCGGCGAAAAGCTCGGCCTCTCGCACCAGGCCCTGTTCGACGTCGCCTCGACCTCGTCTGGCCAGTGCTGGTCGATCAATACCTATTGCCCCGTGCCCGGACCGGTGCCGACCTCGCCGGCCAACAATGACTACAAGCCCGGCTTTGCGGCGGCATTGATGCTCAAGGACTTGCGGCTATCTCAGGAAGCGGCACTCTCCAGCGGTGCATCGACACCTCTGGGTGCGGAAGCGGCACAGCTCTATGCGCTCTTCGAAAAGCTCGGCAACGGCGGCCGCGATTTTTCGGCGATCATCGAGATGTTTCGCGATGCGAAGTGAGGGTGGCCGGAGAGTTGGTCGGGTGCAAGCTTGCCCCTCACCCCGGCCCTCTCCCTGCAGGCGGGGAGAGGGGGAGTTGTGCCCCGTATAGGTTTCAGCGGCTGAGGAGGTGGCGGTTTCACACGATCGTTCCCTCTCCCCGTTCACGGGGAGAGGGCTAGGGTGAGGGGGCAGGCACAAAGAGGCGGCGTCGACGGACGTGCCTGACTTGCCGATCTCAATCGCTGGAACTCACCGCCACATGCCGCGCATGCGCGCCCCGACATCGACCCTTACCTCTCGTGCCCGAATGGCGGCTGCGCTTTCGGCGCGCGCCTGCGGCCAGCCGCAAACCTCGAAGAACTGCAGCAGTGTCGCGGGAATGAAGCGGGTTCGCGAGGCAAAGACATGTTTGTCGCCCTGCGCATGCTGCCCGTGCACGAAGAAGCGTTGCGGGGTGACGAGATCGAGATTGTCCTTTGCCCGCGTCATGGCGACATAGAGCAGTCGGCGCTCTTCCTCGATTTCGGCGGATGATCCGACGGCGAGGTCGGCGGGGATGCAGCCGTCGACGGCGTTGAGGATGAAGACTTTCGTCCATTCCTGCCCCTTGGCGGAATGGATGGTCGAGAGGATCAGGTAGTCCTCATCGAGCAGCGGTACGCCGGCCTGATCGCTGGTGGCGTCAGGCGGATCAAGCGTCAATTCGGTGAGGAAGCGCTCGCGCGAGCCGTAGCCGGCGGCGATCTGCTCGAGCTGGACGAGATCTGCCTGGCGCGTCGCCGCATCCTCATGGGCACGCTCCAGATGCGGCTCGTACCATTGGCGGACCAGACCGATTTCCGCCGGCCAGCCGGCCTTGCCGCTTTTGACCTGCCGCATCGTCTCGACGAAGGCGGTCCAGTCGTCTCCGGTGCGGGGTGGTGGCGGCAGCTCGGTGAGGGCCGTGATCGGGCTTGCCTCTTCGCCGATCTGGTCAAGCACGCGCTGCGCCGTCGAGGGGCCGACGCCGGGCAGAAGCTGCATCAGGCGAAAACCCGCCACGCGGTCGCGCGGGTTTTGGGCGAAGCGCAGCGCCGCCAGCATGTCCTTGACATGGGCGCTGTCGAGAAACTTCAGCCCGCCGAACTTGACGAAGGGAATGTTGCGCCGAGTGAGCTCCACCTCCAGCGGGCCGCTATGGCTCGAGGTGCGGAAGAGTACGGCCTGCTGCTTCAGCCTTGCGCCGCCCTCGCGGTTTTCCAGCACCTGATCGGCGATGTAGCGCGCCTGATCGGCCTCGTCGCGCACAGTCACGAGCCGCGGCCGCTCCGTGCTTTGCCGCTCGGTGCGCAGGTTCTTGGTGAAGCGCTCCGAGGCAAGATCGATCACGGCATTGGCGGCGGCAAGGATCAGCTGTGTCGAGCGATAGTTGCGGTCGAGCGTGACGATATCGGCCGAGGGCGTGAAGGCCTTGGGGAAGTCGAGGATGTTGCGCACGGTCGCCGCGCGGAAGGAATAGATCGACTGCGCATCGTCGCCGACGACCGTCAAGCCTCGGCCATCCGGCTTCAGGGCAAGCAGGATGGAGGACTGCAGCCGGTTGGTGTCCTGATATTCGTCGACCAGCACATGATCGAAGCGGCTGCCGATATCCTCGGCGATCAGCTGCTCCTGCAGCATATGCGCCCAGTAGAGCAGCAGGTCGTCGTAGTCGAGCACGTTCTGCATCTGCTTCGCCTCGACATAAGAAGCGAAAAGATCGCGTAACTGCTGCTCCCACATGGCGCACCAGGGAAAGAAGTCGCGCAGCACGCCGTCGAGCGGCGCTTCGGCATTGACGGAGCGCGAGTAGATCGCAAGGCATGTCGCCTTCGTCGGGAAGCGGTTCTCGGTCTTGGAAAAGCCGAGGTCGTGGCGCGCCAGATTCATCAGGTCGGCGCTGTCTTCCCGGTCGTGGATCGTGAAGGCTGGATCGATGCCGATCTGCTCGGCATAGTCCCTGAGCAGGCGCGCGCCGATACCGTGGAATGTGCCGCTCCAGGCAAGCGCATCGGCGGTGATGCCGGCATTCGCTCCCAGTACCTCGCGGCAGATCCGCTCCACGCGGCGCCCCATTTCGGCGGCGGCGCGACGGGAGAAGGTCATCAGCAGGATGCGGCGTGGATCGGCGCCTCTAACAATTAGATGCGCAACGCGATGAGCGAGCGTATTTGTCTTGCCGGACCCAGCTCCGGCAATGACAAGCAGCGGACCGGCGATATGACTGTCGCCCGCAGTCGTGCCATGCTCCACCGCCAGCCGTTGCTCCGGGTTCAGCTTTTCCAGATAGGCGGCGGTCATCAACTCTCCTGGATGCCTCGGGCAGGGGATGTGAGCGCATAATGCGCGGCGAATCGCAGTTGCGAAACCACATGGACGTTCTATGGATGTTCCGAATCGGTAAAGCCTGTCAAGATTGGTGCGACCCGCACGCAGATGTGACCTTTCCTGCAAGAATCTTATTCGGATTTTGGCGGATGCGGCTCGAAAAGGACTTTCTTCGTGCTTATGTATCGTTTTGGCGCGGCAATTTGAGTTTTTGGAGTTTCGCAGTGCGTAGAGTGAAGGTTTCAGAACATGAACGAAACGATTGCCACTGGCCTGCGTCTGCCTAGCGGGCTGGTGGCTTTGCCAGACGGGCGCCTTGCGCTCGTCGAAATGGATGCCAGTCGCCGTTATCTGAAGCTCTATGATGCGGGCGGCGCGTCCCGAGAAGTTTGCCGGCTTGGCGGCACTCCGAGTGGTATCGCCGTCGATGGCGACGGATGTTTCTGGATAGCCGGCGGACCGGAAGATTCTCTCGTGAGGCTTTCGCCGCAGGGGCGGGTCTTGCAAGTAATAGAGGGCAGCGCGGACGGTCCGTTTCTCCATCCGAACGCTCTCGCCTTCGGGCCGGATGGTCTGCTCTACATGACCGATTCCGGTTTCCGCCTGGCGGATCTGCTGGAAGGCGGCGATATCCATCCCGATTTCTTCAAGGCTGCATATAATGGCTGTGTCTATCAGATCGATCCGGCAGAGGGCCGGGTCATTCGTGTCCTGGCCGCCGGTCTGCTCCTTGCTGGCGGCATCGCATTCGATGCCGGTGGATTGCTCTACTACAGTGAGACGCTGACGGGAAAAATCTATCGGCAGATCGTCGGCGGGCGGCAGGAAATGTTTGCGCGCTCGATGACATCGCCAGCCATAAACGCGCTGCGCGGACCATCCGGTTTGGCCTTTGACCGCAGCGGCATGCTCTATTGCGCCATGTATGGCCTCGGTGAAATCTGTCTGATCGACACCGAGGGCAAGATGGCCGGCCATATCCGCACCGATGGCGCACGGCCAGGAAACATCGCCTTTACCGCCGATGGAAAGCACTTGCTCGTTGCCGAGCAGGAAAAGGGTGTTGTGGAAAAGATAACGGCGCCGCGCCCAGGCCTGCCGTTGCATATGCCGACCATATCCTAAAGCATGTCGCGCAAAAGTGTGCAGCGGTTTTGCGATGACGACATGCGCAAAATCAAAGACCTAAAGCGCGAAAAGCGAATCTGAAAGATCGCGACGCGCTTTGAGTCGCTTTGCGACCCGACGGATCCGCGTCTCGGCGCCTATCTCGCAAAATCGCTATATGCTTTGTTCGGCTGGCGGACATGCCCGGCCTCCGGGCATGTCTTTTTCGAATGTTTACCGCTTATTCGGCTGCAGGAATCTGCTTGTCCTTGCTGGACTTGTCGTCCGCCGACTTCGCATCGTTGGCAGCCGGCTTGGCATGGCGGCGACGCCAGTCGCCGAGGAACAGCAGGATCGGCGCGGCGATGAAGACCGACGAGGCGCCTGCGACGAGGATGCCGAACACCATCGGGATCGCGAAGCTGGAGACGGCGCTGCCGCCCCAGATCGCCATCGGCACCAGCGCCAGGAAGGCGGTGGCGTTGGTGTAGAGGCTTCGCGCCAGGGTCTCGTTGATCGACTTGTCGATGATCTCTCGCAGGGGCATCGACTTGTAGAGCCGCATGTTTTCACGCATGCGGTCATAGACCACGACCTTGTCGTTCACCGAATATCCCACAAGCGTCAGGATCGCGGCGATGGCCGTCAGGTTGAAATCCAGGCCGGTGATCGCAAAGAAGCCGATCGCCTTGGTGACGTCGAGTACCAGAGTGACGATGGCGCCGACCGCGAACGGCCATTCGAACCGCACCCAGATGTAGACGAGCATCGCCAGGCTGGCGATCACGACCGACAGGATGCCGGCCCAGGCAAGCTCACCCGAGACCTTCGGACCGATGACATCGGTGCCCTCGATGGTCGCGCTTGGGTCGATCTTGACGATCTCTGCCTTGAGCTTCGTCACGGCGGCCGTCTGCGCCTCTTCGCCGCCGTCCTGGCGCTGGGCGCGGACAAGAAGGCTGTTGTTGTCGCCGAAGGACTGCAGTGCGATTTCGCCGAGGCCGAGCGTGTTCAGGCCCTCGCGGAACGTCGCCAGGTCGGCCGCATCCTTGGTCTTGACCGACATCTGGATGCCGCCGCGGAAATCGACGCCGTAGTTGAGGCCCGGATGGATGAACAGGACCACCGAGGCGATCGACAGGATCGCCGAGACGGTGATGCCAAAGAAGCGGGCCTTCATGAACTGGATGTGCTTGTCATAGGGGCTGAAGGGAATCAGCGGCCTGATGTTGATCACCTTCAGCTTGCGGCGGCGGGTGATGGCGATCATCACGACGCGCACGAAGGCGACGGAGGTGAACATCGAGATAATGAGGCCGAGACCCATGGTCACGGCAAAGCCGCGAACCGGGCCGGAGCCGAAGTAGAACAGGATGGCGGCGGCGATCAGGGCCGTCATGTTGCCGTCGATAATCGTCGAATAAGCCTTCTTGAAGCCGTTATCGATGGCGGCGAAGGCGCCGCGACCCTTGCGGGTTTCTTCGCGGATGCGCTCGTTGATGAGAACGTTGGCATCAACCGCGAGGCCGATACCGAGGACGACACCGGCGATGCCGGGCAGCGTCAGCGTGGCGCCGACCAGCGTCAGGGCCGAGAAGGTCAGGACCGTGTGGATGAGCAGTGCGACATTCGCGAGGATACCCCAGGCGCCGTAGAGTACGAAGATGAAGGCGGCAACCAGGACGAAGCCGATCAGGCCGCTGTAGATACCCTTCTGGATCGCGTCGCTGCCGAGGTCGGCGCCGACGGTGCGCTCTTCGATGACGGTGAGCTTCGCCGGCAGAGCGCCGGCGCGCAGCAGCGCTGCAAGCGTGGTGGCGCTGTCGGCGGTGAAGTTGCCGGAGATCTGGCCCGAACCGCCGGTGATCGGCTCGCGGATGTTCGGCGCGCTCAGAACCTTGTTGTCGAGGACGATGGCAAAGGGCTTGCCGACGTTTTCGCGGGTGATTTCAGCAAAGCGGTTAGCACCCGCGCTGTCGAAGCGGAAGGTGACGAGCGGCTCATGCGTATTCGGATCGAAGCTGACGCGAGCGTCCGTCAGACGGTCGCCGGACAGTTCGATGCGGTCGAGAACCGGATAGCTGTTGCCCTGCTCGTCCTTGAGGATGGTGACGCCGGGGCCGGGATTGTTCGGATCGACATTGTCGGCGAGCAGGTGGAAGGACATCTTCGCGGTCGAGCCGAGAAGTTCGCGCAGGTGCGACGGGTCCTGTGCACCCGGAAGCTGGACGAGAACGCGGTTCGGTCCGACGCGCTGGATGGTCGGCTCGGCGACGCCCACCTGGTCGACGCGCTTGCGGATGACTTCAAGGCTCTGCTGGACGGCGGAATCGACGTTGGCCGAAATGCCTGCCTGCGAGAAAGACATGGCGATCGTTGCGCCATTCGGCTTGATGGTGAGATCGGACTGGCCGGCCGAGAGACCCGACGTGATCGTGTTGGCCAGCGTCTGCAGCTGCGTCACCGCGTCACCGCTCTGCGAGGCATCGTTGAGCGTCACGACGATCTGGTCGCCGTTGCGGACGACCGAGCGGGTCTGAATGTTCTTGTCGCGCAGCACGCGACGTGCGTCCTGCTGCAGCGATTGCAGCCGGCCGTTCGTCAGGTCCTTCTCGTCGACTTCGAGGACGAGATAGGAGCCGCCGCGAAGGTCGAGGCCGAGAGACACCTGGCTATGCGGCAGCCAGGACGGGATTTTGCTCAGAACCGACGGCGACAGCGCATTCGGCAGAGCGATCAGAAAGCCGATGACGATGATCACTGTATAGAGTGTCACGAGCCATGGTGAGGTACGCATGGGTATTATCCTTGAAAATAGGCTTGTGCCGAGGGTCTGGCCGCAGGCGGACTTGAGATCTGGTCGGAAATGCGGCGCGTCTGCGCCAACCGCTTAGGCGAGCACGCCTGGAGGCGCGCGTGCGAGATAGGCGCGGAAAGCGAGAGATTCGAGCCGCGCTGTATTGTCTGGGTGACTCGGCTGCCAGGGCGTTGCCGGATATCCGAGAGAGGGAAGGGCGGCAAGCGTTGCAGGCCCCATGTCGTGCCATGTGGCCTTGGGTGTCGCCAGACGATCAACGACGACGATGCCGCGCACCGGATCGCGCAGCGAAAGATAGAGCGGCTGGCTGTCCTTGCCCGAGGCGAGTGCGTCCGCATCGGCACGCGTGGCAACATTGATGCCGCCGCCGAGCGCCAGTCCGATATAGGCGAAGAACGCGACGAACAGCGAGGCGATCACGCGCGCTCCGGCGCGGTGCGTCCTGTTGTCTTTATCTTCGCTGTCGGCAGCGCCGAATTCGAACGGGTTCAACGGTCGAAAATGCCTTTATTCCTCTGCCGGCGCGAACGCCGACGGTTCGGTCATGATATCAGCAGGCCTTGCGTCTTCCCACTGCATAATTCCTTAGATCGATGTCGATTTAAGGAATTATGCAGCAGATTAAAAGCACTACGGCGGCCTGTCATGATGCAGTTGTACGAGCCGGTCAACAGTCCCGGCCCGATTTCTTAATTTTCCGTAGCTCCCGTTCCGGCGGCTGACGACTTGGGCGCCAGGCAGGATGCCGGAACGCGATAGGCGTAAAGCGTCTTGCCTTTCATCTCGCCATAGGGAGGCGACCAGCTCTTGATGAGCTCAGCCTGGCCTTCCGGGCACTCGATCGGATCGTTGTCGACGAACAAGACCGGGCCGGTCACACTGGCTGGCAGTGAGAAATCCTGCTCGTAATAGTTTGCCGGGAAGCCGCCGAAATGGCGGGCATAGATGCGGAACGGCTTGCCCTTCAGCGTGTAATAGAGATCGGCGAGGATATCTCGGTCCTGGGCGACGATGTCAGTCAGTTTCGCCTCCGTGGCGATATTGGCGATTTCCTCGCTGATGACGCTGCGGCCGACATAGCGCTTCATGACGAGGTCGCCGTTCGGCAGCTTGATGTCATAGGCAAAGACCGTCAGCACCGGGATCACGAAGGCGACGACGGCGCCGATGATCAGCGAGGTGTTCAGCCCCTTTTTCGTCAGGCGATAGAGCAGCCAGACGGCGAGAATGGTGCCGGCGGCATAGGCCGAGACTGCCCAGTTGGCATAGGCCTTGGCGAGGAAGGCCTGCAGCGTGATCAGCGCCACGACAGGCACCGATAGCCAGAACAGCAGTTTTTCCCGGTCGTCGCTCTGCCCAAGGATGAGCCGCCACGTCGCCCACAAAAGCGCATAGAAGACCACCGGACCGACAACGCCGAACTGCGCGCCGAAGAAGCTGAGCCCGTTGAGTATGTGCTTCAGCAGACTATTGCCGCCGCCGCTCTTGCTCCATTGGGCAATATTTTCGGTGTGCTTTATGGTCGTCGCATCGTGGGTGAGGTTCCACCAGAGATTGGGGGAAACGACGATGGCGCCGACAATGGCGGCAATGGCGACATCCCGCCAGGCGATGCGCGCCGAACGCATCGTCAGCATGGCAATGCCCACACCCGGCAGAAGGAAGAGCACCGAATATTTCGTCAGGAAGGCGATGCCGAGGCTGGCGCCCAAGATGATGGCTTCGAGCGCCGAGGAGCGCTTGGTCAGGCCTACAAAGGCCCAGATGGCGATCGTCACGAACAGGATCTGGATCGTATCGGTCGATACCAGCACGGCCGAGAGCGAGGCGGCCGGCAGGGTGATGAAGATGACGCCGACCCATGGTGCGATCTCGCGTCCGGTCTCGTCGTCAATCAATCGCCGCGTCGTGGACATCAGCATCAGAGCGGTGGCGAGATGGAAGAGCGGCGCCGATATGCGGATCCAGAAGGTCGAGTCCGAACCGGAGATCGCATTGAAGAAGCGGATGACCCAGGCAATCATCGGCGGCTTGGAATAATAGCCGAAATCCAGATTCTGGCCCCAGAACCAATATTGCGCCTCGTCGACGAAGAGATCCGTCCTGTTGAGAAGCAACATGAGGACGCGCCAGAGCGTCACTCCGAAGATGATCGCAAGGGCGAGCCCCAGCGAAAGTTTCTGGGCGTTTGTTCGGGAATGGGTCGTGTCGAGCATTAAAGGATGGGTCTCGGTGCCTGATCGTGAGGCTTAATACGGAACTATTGAGGCCAAAGCTAGCTCCCCGCCATCTGCAAGAATAGCAGCGCTCGCCGTCATGGCCACGAAGTGCCATATGTCCGATTTTGGATCTGAGACGTCCGTTACCGTTTTGCCTAGAGGATGCGAGGGGTAGCTTTGCCGCGCGCCTCTTCGAGGCGGGACAGAAGCATGAAGGCCACAAGCGTCAGGCTGGCCATCAGCGAGGCGGTCAAACCAAGAACAATCATTGCTCTCTCCGTAGCGACATCGAAACTGTCTATCCCTTGGGTAGTAAGGGATGAAGCTTGCTTGTGACTTGCGATCAGCGTCTTTACCGGTCGAAAAAGCATATCTGAAAGTAATACCTAATTTAGGGCGAAATACTGTTGAGTGCGCCTTCTTCCGTCATTAACCTTCGGGCAAGGAATTAACCATAAATATTGAGCCTGAACGTCGGAATGGGAAAATTGTGACTCGTTCTCACCAGGCATGAAGCCGCCCCGTCGTACCGGGTCCGATCCGGTATCCATGTCATCAAACAGGTCCGCAACAGACTTTGATGAACGAGCGAGCTTCGGTGCCTCGATCAGCTGATCGACGGCGACGGCTGCCTTTTCTCGCCTCCTCATTGCGCCTGGCGTGGATCATCAGCGGTTTCGCCGGCGCTTGGATGCCCGGCAGTTCGGCAGGGGCGACTTTGGCGCAGGATACGCCGTCAGATCAGGCAGGCAGGGCGCAGGCTGGCAGCCTTCGCGATCGCTTGCGTTTTGCTGGTCTCGACGCCGGGCAATGCGAAACCCTGCGCCGCAACCGGCCGATGCTCGAGACGCATCTCAAAGCCGGCCTTCGCGACCTTTTCCACCGCCTCCAGACCTTTCCGGACGCTTCCCGAAATTTTTCGAGCGAAAGCCAGTTCGAACGGCTCCAGGATCTGCAGTCCTCGCACTGGGGCGTGCTGACGGATGCGCGCTTCGACAGTCTCTATGCCGAGCGCGTCAAGGTACTCTCCGATAGCGAGAGCAAGATGGGCCTCGATCCGCGCTGGCATGTCGCGGGCCATGGCGTCATGCTGGAGCATCTTCTTTCTGGCCTTCTCGATGAGATGGGCGGCCGCGCCATTCTGCCGGGAGCCAGGCGTCGCGCCCGCGAACTCAGCGAACTCGTGACTGCGGTCGTGCGCCTCGTCATGGTCGATGTCGAGATTGCCGTATCGCTGCGCTTCAACGAATTGCGGGTCGGCCATCAGCGTGCGCTCTCCGAGCAGCGGATTGCCGATCGCGCCGAAGCGGCATCCTTCATCGCCGATCTCGCCAATGGTCTTGCCGATCGCGATCTGACGACCCGGATGACGACCGATTGTCCCGAGGCTTACGTCGAGGTCGCGGAAGCCTTGAATGTGGCGCTTGCCGATATCCAGCAGCAGTTTTCGGCTCTCTCCGGCGGCGTGCTGGCGGCTCAGTCGACGGCCGATGCCATCGCGCGCGCCTCGAAATCCCTTGCGGAGAATTCGTCCGAACAGTCGCGAGGGCTTGCGGCCTCTGCAAAGCAGCTCGCAGAGCTTGCCGAACAGGTACGCGGCAATGCAGCCAATACCCGCTCCGCCGAGCGTGTGACGGCATCGACCCGCGTGGCGGCGGAAGACAGCGGCAGGATCGTTGGCCAGGCGATTTCAGCCATGGCCGATATCGAGACATCGGCCGAAAAGATCGGCCAGATCATCGGCGTCATCGATGAGATTGCATTCCAGACCAACCTTCTCGCGCTGAATGCCGGTATTGAGGCGGCCCGCGCCGGCGACAGCGGCCGCGGTTTTGCCGTCGTCGCGCAGGAGGTTCGCGCGCTTGCGCAACGGTCCGCCGATGCGGCGCGTGAGATCAAGGTGCTGGTGACAGGCACCAAGGCGCAGGTCGACGCCGGCGTCCAGATGGTCGGCCGCACCCAGGATGCGATCGGCAGCATCGTGCGCCAGGTGACGGATATCAACGACGCCATTTCCGGAATTGCGGCGGCGAGCGATGAGCAGGTCGCAGGCCTCAAGACACTGACATCAGATATCGGCGGCTACAGCGAACGTGCGGCTGCCGCCGGGAGCGAGGCCAACCGCTCCGAAGAAGGTGCCGATCACCTGCAGACCGTCGTCGTCGAACTTGGCCGGACCATCCGCGAGTTTCGCATCGAGCGCGAACGGCGTCACGCAGCCTCGGTCAAGGCCGCGCCGCAACGACAGCTTTCGGATCGTGATGAATTCAACCTCGCGCGGGATGAAGCAGACCTGGCCGATTTCGGCTTTCCGCTTCGCAGGACCGCATCGGGAGGCGAGCGCAATGCCTATTGATCTTTCAGTTTCATGCACATGCGGGCCGACCGGTCCGATTTCAGACAACAAGGAATGAAGCGATGCGGAGCAGGAAAGGCGAAAAGACAGTCAGTCTGGCCACGGTGCTGGACCTCAACGAGGCTTCGGCCCTTCGCGGCACGTTGATGGGATTGCGCGGCAGCAATGTCGCGATCGATGCGTCCGGCGTCGAAAGGATCGGGACCTTGTGCGTTCAGGTCATCATGGCCGCCGCCAAGACCTGGGATGAAGACAAGCTCTCCTTCACCTTCTCCAAGGTGTCGGATGCATTTCAAAAAACGATGCAGGTGATCGGGGTGGATATCTCCCATCTGCTTGCCAAGGAGATCCGGCAATGAAGAAAAAAGTGCTGACCGTGGATGATTCACGGACCATTCGAAACATGCTTCTCGTCACTCTCAACAATGCGGGTTTCGAGACCATTCAGGCCGAAGACGGTGTCGAGGGCCTGGAGATCCTGGAAGAAGCCAATCCGGACGTCATCGTCACGGATATCAACATGCCGCGTCTTGACGGCTTCGGCTTCATCGAGGGCGTTCGCCGCAACGACAGATACCGCGCCGTCCCGATCCTCGTTCTGACGACGGAAAGCGATGCGGAAAAGAAGAACCGTGCCCGCCAGGCCGGTGCGACCGGCTGGATCGTCAAGCCGTTCGATCCCGCCAAGCTGATCGATGCCATCGAGCGCGTAACCGCCTAAACAGGATCCACCCCTCATGGATATGAACGAAATCAAAGAGATTTTCTTCCAGGAGTGCGAAGAGCAGCTCGCCGAACTGGAATCCGGTCTCCTGAAAATGAATGACGGAGACCGTGACCCGGAAACCGTCAATGCCGTGTTCCGCGCCGTTCATTCCATCAAGGGTGGGGCAGGTGCCTTCGGTCTGGACGACCTGGTCGCATTCGCCCACGTCTTCGAGACCACGCTTGATTGCGTTCGATCCAACAAGCTGGAGCCGACCCAGGATGTCCTGAAGGTCATGCTCAAGGCCGCCGACGTTCTGGCGGATCTCACCAATGCTGCTCGCGATGGCGGCAGTGTCGATCAGGCCCGCAGCCGCGGCCTGGTCAAGGAACTGGAAGCGCTGGCGAACGGCGAGGTTCCCGCGCCGTCGGTTGCAGTGGTCGCCGAGGCTGCTCCGAAGCCCGTCGCGGCCGCGCCTGCACCAACGGACGACAGCGGTTTCCAGCCGATCCCCTTCAGCTTCGACGACGATTTCGGCTCCGACGAGCCGGCCGGTGCCGGCGTTCCGGAGTATGAAGTCAACTTCAAGCCGCGCTCCGATCTCTATGCCAAGGGCAACGACGCGACGCTGCTGCTGCGAGACCTTTCGCGGCTGGGCGAGATGAGCATCTTCTGCGACATGGACGCACTGCCGGCTCTTCCCGACATCGATCCCGAAGGCGCCTATTTCAAATGGGCAATCTCGATCAAGACGGACAAGGGCGAGGACGCCATTCGCACCGTCTTCGAATTCGCCGAATGGGATTGCGATCTCGATGTCCAGCTGGCCGGAAGCACCGGATCTTCAAGCGGCGAGGAATTGCCGATGGTGCCCGTGCCCTTCGATCTCTCGATCCTCGACGATAACGGCGCCGCCCCGGCTGCCGAAACCGTGGAGGAGACGCCGGCGCTGAAAAACGATGTCGCTGCCGCCGTCGCTGCTGCGGAAACCGCAAGCAACGTCACGCAGCTCGCCTCTGCTGCCGCACGCGTCGAGAAGAAGGAAGCAGCCCTTGCCGCCGCTGCCGCTTCCAACGCCGCCGCTGCACAGAACAGCGCTGCCGCTGCCGCCGCCGGCCAGACCATCCGTGTCGACCTCGACCGCGTCGATCGCCTGATCAACCTCGTCGGCGAGCTCGTCATCAACCAGGCGATGCTCTCGCAGAGCGTCATCGAGAACGACAATAACGGCGCGTCCTCCATCAACATGGGTCTTGAAGAGCTGCAGCAGCTCACCCGCGAGATCCAGGACAGCGTCATGGCGATCCGCGCCCAGCCGGTGAAGCCGGTCTTCCAGCGCATGTCGCGTATCGTCCGCGAAATCGCCGACATGACCGGCAAGTCGATCCGCCTGATCACCGAGGGCGAGAATACCGAAGTCGACAAGACCGTCATCGACAAGCTTGCCGAACCGCTGACGCATATGATCCGCAATGCCGTCGACCACGGCATCGAAACCCCGGAAAAGCGCGCGACGCTCGGCAAGAACCCGGAAGGCACGGTTCGCCTGACGGCAAAGCATCGCTCCGGCCGCATCCTGATCGAGCTTGCCGACGACGGCGCCGGCATCAACCGCGAAAAGGTGCGCCAGAAAGCGATCGACAACGATCTGATCCCGGCCGATGCCAATCTGTCGGACGAGGAAGTCGACAACCTGATCTTCCTGCCGGGCTTCTCGACCGCCGACAAGATTTCGGACATTTCCGGTCGCGGCGTCGGCATGGACGTAGTCAAGCGCTCGATCCAGGCGCTCGGCGGACGTATCAACATCAGCTCTCGTCCGGGACAGGGCTCGGTCTTCACCATGAGCCTGCCGCTGACGCTCGCCGTCCTCGACGGCATGGTGGTCACCGTTGCCGGCCAGACGCTGGTTGTGCCGCTGACGGCGATCGTCGAGACACTGCAGCCCGAGGCTTCCGCCATCCACTCTTTCGGCGCTAACCATCGCCTGATTTCGATCCGCAACAGCTTCTGCCCGCTGGTCGATGTCGGCCGCATCCTGAACTTCCGCGCCACGCAGGCCAATCCGGTCGAAGGCGTCGCGCTGCTGGTGGAATCGGAAGGCGGCGGTCAGCGCGCCCTCATGGTCGACGCCATCCAGGGTCAGCGCCAGGTCGTTATCAAGAGCCTCGAGGCAAACTACACGCACGTCCCGGGCATTGCCGCTGCAACCATCCTCGGCGATGGCCGCGTGGCGCTGATCCTCGATGTCGACGCGGTGGTCGGCGCTTCGCGCGGCCAGTCGCTGAAACCCGAAATGTCTTACGCGGCGGCGGGGTGAGTTGATGTCTTATGCCGTCAAGAACCTGAGCCAGGGCAATCGCGAGCTGATCGCCTTCCGCATCGGCGATCAGGAATTCTGCGTCGACATCATGTCGGTTCGCGAAATCCGTGGGTGGACCCCGGCAACGGCCATGCCGCATGCGCCGGGCTACATGCTCGGCGTCATCAATCTGCGTGGCGCGGTGCTGCCGATCATCGATCTCTCGGCCCGGCTCGGCATGAAGCGGGCGGAACCGACGGCGCGGCATGTGATCATCGTTGCGCAGATCAACCGCAAGGTGGTCGGTCTCCTGGTCGATGCGGTTTCGGACATTCTGACGATCACGGATGACAGCATCCAGCCGACGCCGGAAGTCTCCTCCGATCACGAGCGGCAGTTTGCTCGCGGCATTGTGTCGATCGATCGCCGCATGATTTGCCTGATCGAGCTGGAAGCCCTGTTCCCTGAAAGCGAAAGCGAGGCTGCATGAGCGGGATGGGAGCGATAGATTTCAAGGCCTCTCCTGACGAGGTGTTGGCGAGCGGCGAATATCCGCTGACGCGGCGCGACCTCTCGGAAATCGCCGCCATGATCTATGCGGATGCGGGTATTTCGTTGAACGAAAGCAAGGCGTCGTTGGTCTATTCCAGGCTGTCGAAGCACATCCGCGCGCTGGGCCTTTCCGGCTTTCGTGATTACTGCGCGCTGGTTTCCTCGCCAGCGGGAAGTGCGGCGCGGCGCGAGATGCTGTCGCATCTGACGACGAATTTCACACGCTTCTTCCGCGAAAACCACCATTTCGATCATCTGCGCGACGAGGTTCTGCCGGGTCTTCTGGCGCGCGCCAAGGCCGGCGGCCGGGTTCGCATCTGGTCGGCCGCCTGTTCCGACGGGCAGGAGCCCTATTCGATCGCGCTGACCGTGCTGTCCTTGATGCCGAATGTCGCCGATCTCGACTTCAAGATCCTGGCGACCGACATCGATCCCAAGATCCTGGGGCTCGCCCGAGCCGGCGCCTATGACGAGAACTCGCTTGAAACCATCTCGCCCGCCATGCGCAAGCAATGGTTCCAGGACGTCAATGTCCAGGGCCGCCGCAAATTCCAGATCGACGATCGCGTCAAGCGCCTCATCACCTTCAACGAGCTGAACCTGCTCGGGCAATGGCCCTTCAAGGGCTTGTTCGACGTCATCTTCTGCCGCAACGTCGTCATCTATTTCGACGAGCCGACACAGACCAAGATCTGGACGCGCTTTGCCGGCCAGCTCCACGATCACGGCCACCTCTATATCGGCCACTCCGAGCGGGTCGCCGGTGAGGCAAAGCACGTCTTCGACAATATCGGTATCACCACCTATCGCTATCTCGGCAAGAATGCGGGGAGAAAACCATGAGCACCGCTGCCCGCGTTCTCGTCGTCGACGACTCTCCGACCATGCGCGGCTTGATCACCGCCGTCTTGCGTGCCGATCCCGAGGTCGATGTCATTGGTCAGGCGGGTGACGCTATGGAAGCGCGCGCCGCGATCAAGGCGCTCAATCCCGATGTCGTCACCCTCGATATCGAGATGCCGAACATGAACGGCCTCGAATTCCTGGAAAAGATCATGACGCTCAGGCCCATGCCCGTCATCATGGTCTCCACGATGACGCATCGCGGCGCCGACGCGACGCTTGCCGCACTTGAGATCGGAGCGTTCGACTGCGTCGGAAAGCCTTCGCCGGGCGAGCCGCATCCCTTCGGCGACTTGGCGGACAAAGTGAAGGCCGCAGCCCGCTCGCAGCGGCAATATGTGAAGCCCGCCGCCCAGCGCGTGCCGCCGCCGGCTGTCGCCGACTTCCGTGTTGGTCGCAAGATCGTCGCCATCGGCTCGTCTACCGGCGGCGTCGAGGCGTTGATCAACGTGCTGCAGAAGTTTCCGGCCAATTGCCCGCCGACCGTCATCACACAGCATATGCCGCCGACCTTCACCCGCAGCTTTGCCGAGCGGCTGAACCGCCTCTGCGCGCCGGTCGTCCAGGAGGCGACCGATGGCGCGCGGCTGGAAATCGGCAAGATCTATCTGGCGCCGGGCGGCGAAAGGCACCTTAGGGTCGCCAATGCCTCCGCGCCCCATTGCCGTCTGGTGGACGGCGGGCCGGTGAACGGCCATCGCCCTTCCGTCGACGTGCTCTTTGATTCGGTTGCCGAACTGGCAGGCCGCAATGCCGTCGGCGTAATCCTGACCGGTATGGGGCGCGACGGCGCCGCTGGTCTCCTCAAGATGCGCCACGCCGGTGCGCGCACCATCGGCCAGAACGAGAAGACCTGCGTGGTCTACGGCATGCCGAGGGTCGCCCACGAACTTGGCGCCGTCGAACAACAGTTTCCGCTGAACGCCATTGGCGAGGAAATTTTGAAAATCACAGCCGCCCGAAAGGAAGGGAGCGAATAATGTCTCTAGCGGAGAAAATCAAAGTTCTGATCGTCGACGATCAGGTCACCAGTCGCCTTCTGTTGAGTGATGCTCTGACGCAGCTCGGCTTCAAGCAGATCACGGCTGCCGGCGACGGCGAGCAGGGGATGAAGATCATGGAGCAGCAGCCCCATCATCTGGTCATCTCCGACTTCAACATGCCGAAAATGGACGGGCTTGGTCTCCTGCAGGCCGTCCGGACAAATCCGACCACGAAGAAGGCGGCCTTCATCATCCTGACGGCGCAGGGTGATCGCGCGCTGGTCCAGAAGGCGGCGCAGCTCGGAGCCAACAACGTGCTCGCCAAGCCCTTCACCATCGAAAAGATGAAAGCTGCCATCGAGGCCGTCTTCGGAGCTCTAAAATGATCGTCGAGGGTGCTGCCCGTCGCGTGCATATTATTCAGGGCGAGTACAAGGTCATCAGCGATCCCGACGTGGTGCTGACGACCATTCTCGGCTCTTGCGTGGCGGCTTGCCTGCGCGATCCCATTGCCGGCGTTGGCGGGATGAACCATTTTCTCCTCCCGGGAATGGCGAACTCGCCGATGAGCGGTGGCGATGCGACGCGTTACGGCGTGCACCTGATGGAACTTCTGATCAACGGTCTCCTGAAGAAGGGCGCAAGGCGCGACCGGCTGGAGGCGAAAGTCTTCGGCGGCGCCAAGACGATTGCGACCTTCTCCAATGTCGGCGAGCAGAACGCGATCTTCGCCATGCAATTTCTAAAAGACGAAGGCATCCCAGTCGTCAGCTCCAGCACGGGCGGCGAGCATGGGCGCAAGATCGAATATTGGCCGATCTCCGGAAGGGCCAGGCAATACCCGCTGACCGGCGCTGAGACGCAGAAGACCGTGGCGCTGGAACAGCGTCCGGTTGTTGCCCCCAAGCCGGTAGACAACACGATCGAATTTTTCTGATCAACGAGGCAAGCGCATGACCCCCTTCCAGCGCGTTGAGACGACCGCCATCGAGGAGACGCTTCCGGCTATCCTTTTGCGCATCGTTTCCGAATTGCATGATGTCGCCTATCTGATCGAACGTATCGAGCCCCAGCTGCTCGACATCAGTGATGCCAACATATTGGCCTCGCCGGAGGCCATGAAGGTGGTCCAGGGCATCGATCTTGCCGTGCAGAAGACGCGCGGCATCGCCGAATTTATCGACACGATTGCCGGCACCATGCCCGAGGGCTGGACGGTGGACCTTGCGACGGCGCTGAGCCTTGTCAAGCTAACGGAGATGCAAAGGGCGCTTGGCGGCGGCGGTTTTCACACGCATTCCCAGCCCATAGCAAAGGCGGCCGGAGACTTTGATTTCTTCTGACCGCGCGGTCAGCAATAGATACTGTTTTTCTTATATAATCTCCTTCGTTTCTTCCCGGCTTTTTCCTGGCCTTTCTGGCCGGACGAAACGCTCGCACAAGTTTCGGTTTCTATTTTCGCCGCATAGCACAAAGCCATCAGGTCTTTGACGAATCGTGCGAGAACAGAATGAATCTGTTAAATCAATTAGTTCCCCTACTTCGGAATCTTCAGAATCTCGGGAGAACGCGGCTGATGATCCTGGGGGGCGTGGGCGCCGTGTCCATGCTGCTGATCCTTTTTGCAGCCCTCTACGTCAATAAGCCCGCACAGGAGACACTGTATGTCGGCCTGGATGCGACGGATCTCAACCAGATCAGCATCGCGCTCGCAGAAGCCAAGATCAATTTTCAGGTCGGCACGGATGGCACCAGCCTGACCGTTCCGGCAGGCATGACCGGCAAGGCCCGTGCGCTTCTTGCCGAGCGCGGCCTGCCCACCAGCGGCAAGGCCGGTTATGAGCTCTTCGACAATGTCGGTTCGCTCGGTCTGACGTCCTTCATGCAGGAAGTCACCCGCGTCCGCGCTCTCGAGGGCGAAATCAGCCGCACCATCACCTCGATCGCCGGCATCAGTGCTGCACGCGTTCACATCGTCATGCAGGATGTCGGCAACTTCCGGAAGGCGGATCAGAAGCCGACGGCATCCGTCATGATCCGCGCAAGCGCCGAAGCTGCGCGCAAATCGGCTTCTGCCATCCGCCACCTCGTCGCCTCCGCCGTTCCCGGCCTGGAGGTCGATGATGTTACGATTCTCGACTCGACCGGTCAGTTGCTTGCATCGGGCGACGATCCCGGCAACGGCGCTCTCAGCCGCAACCTCGGCATCGTGCAGAACGTGCAGAGCGAAGTCGAATCCAATATCGACAAGGCTCTCGCGCCTTTCCTCGGCATGGACAATTTCCGCTCCAGCGTGACGGCGCAGTTGAACACCGACAGCCAGCAGGTGCAGGAAACCACATACGATCCAGACTCGAAGGTCGAGCGCTCCGTCCGCACCGTGAAGGAAGCGCAGAAGTCGCAGCAGAGCCAGCCCGATAGCGCCGCGACCGTGGAGCAGAACATTCCGCAAGCCGCTCCGCAGTCCGGCGGCAATACGCCGACGTCGAACGATCAGTCCGACAAGCGCGAAGAGCAGACCAACTACGAAATCAACAGCAAGACGACCGCGACGACCCGCAACAGCTACAAGATCGAAAAGCTGTCCGTCGCCGTGGTGGTCAACAGGGGCCGCATTGCCCAGATGGTCGGCCAGGGCGCGGATCAGGCGAAGGTCGACGCCTATGTCGCCGAAATGCAGAAGATCGTCGCAACGGCGGCAGGCGTCGATCCGGCCCGCGGCGACATCGTCACCGTCAATGCCATGGACTTCCTCGACAACCAGCTGCTTGAGGACACGTCTTCCGGCTTCAGCATCACCGATATGCTGAGCCGCAACATGGCCGGCATCATCAACTCGCTCGCCTTCGTTGCGGTCGCCTTCCTGATCGTCTGGATGGGCTTCCGTCCGCTGATCCGCTCACTCGGTGGTTCGTCCAACAGTACGGCGCTTCCGGAAGCGGCAGGCCTGGAACTGCCGGATTTTGCCCCGGCGGTGGGCGGCCCCGGCGCGGCGCTGATGGACGGCTTCGGCTCGGACTTCGGCTTCGACAGCACCGACGACTTGCTGACGATGGGCGACGACGGCGGCACCTTCAACCGCCGCGTCAAGGAAGGGCCGGAGCGCCGCCTGTCCCGCATGGTGGAAATCAGCGAAGAGCGCGCCGCCAAGATCCTCAGAAAATGGGCCGTCGATCAGGCAGCCTGACAAAAGGACCGGGAAATTTCCCGGTCCTTTTTTTGTCTAGGGGTGGCATTTGAGCTTGCCTCATTGTCGATACCACCTGTGATCAATTAGTCGCTGCCGAATGAATTGACGTGTTCGTAAGATGGAATTTCAATGGATATACGGTTGCTGGGTATAAAGAATCGACTTACAAATACTTTATCTATTGCGTAATAACCGTGTATTCCGAGCGAATCGGCCATCGTTTTCCGCGTTTCGCATGTTTAAGTTCGTAGATTCCGGAGCGGGAAAAATTAGTTCATGGTTCGTGGATCTTGCTTGCGGCAATGTATGCCGGCGCGATCGCGGATGTTGAATTCAGGGATGAGATATTTGCCCATCCGCCCGAATCCACCGGGATATGTTTGTGTCGCGATAGAGAAAGATCCGGCTTCGATGCCTCGTCGAGTTTCGTTATCGGTTCTCTGAGGTGAAGGGATTGGGTTCTGACGGAACAATGCTCTCGTTGACGACCGATCGTCAAACAGTGGCAGGAAATGCAAGTATGGACATGCAGATATCGCAGTTGAGCAAAGGCGATAGGGATGCGCGATTGATCGTGTCCGCCGGAGCCATGTCGCGCGAGCAGCTCATTCTGCAGCTGAATGCCGTTTCTGGTCCTGCCTATCTGCAAGCCGGTCTAAATGCCCTGACGAGTTATGCCGGCGCCTCCCACTATCTTCTTGTCAGGTCCGATCTCGTCCAGGAAAGCGGCCTCGATTTCGTGATTTCCTCCGATTGGCCCTTCGATCTCGTCCGGCGCCTGGCGACGGAGCTGGCGAGTGGTTACGGCCGTATCGGCGAGCTGGAAAAGTGCATGGCGCTATTTCAGCCGAGCCTGGCACTGCTTCCCGATGATGTCTCGCTGCCTGACGGTGTGGGCCGGCAATATCATGCGTTGACGTTCAATGTCGGTCGCACCCGCTTCTCCTTGTTGCTGCTGGCGAGTGAAGCGGCGGTGCTTCTGCCCGAGCGATTGAGGGATGTCGGCCTCTTGGCCGGCTATCTCGCCAGCTCCACGCGCTGCTTCGAGGGCAAGCTGGAGCGTGATTTCGATCTGACCGAGCGTGAGCTGGAATGCCTGTTCTGGATCGCGGAAGGCAAGACGAGCGACGAGATCGCGATGATTCTCGGGATCTCGCGCAACACCATTAACAACTATATCACCAGCGTCATGCGCAAGACCGCCACCAAGACCCGCTCGGAGGCCATCGCCTTTGCAGTGCGCAACAACCTCGTTTAAGGGCCGACCGGATGCGCTATCAGTCTGACAGGACGACGGATATGCCGGGCGAATCACGGCTTACCCGTTCCGGTCGAATCTCCGGCCGCTCCGATCTGTTTCCGAAGCTGGTGTCGATGCAAAAGCTGATCGATGCGCAGCATTTTGCTGTTTATCGCCTTCATGGCTCCGGCCTGCCGCACAAGCAGCGCCTGGTATGCGAGCTCGATAATTGGGGCTCGGCCAACTCGGTCGTCGGCAAATCCTTCGTTGAGGCCTATGGCGAAGCGCTGATCGAGCATATCGACAAATCGCTGCTGCCGCTGATGTGGAACGGGCGCGACAGCGACAGCACCGCCGAGACACCGGATTTTGCCGCCTTCACGCAGCGCCTGAAGCCGCACCTCCTGCCTTTTGCCGGCGCCGCCTTTCCGGTGCGGCTGGGCGCCGTCGGCAACGGCTATACCGTCTTCACCGCCAAGTTCATGGATCTTGCGAGCGATATGATCGTCGAGCTGCACGGCCGTAGCTGCCAGATCATGATGGAGCTCCTGTCACTGGATGAGCGTCGGTCCCAGGCAGCCGAAGCGCTGAGCGAGCGCGAAATCGCCTGCCTGCAGCTTGCCGGCGACGGGCGCATCAGCGAGGAGATTGCCGAGAAGCTGGGTTTGTCGGTGCATACCGTCAATGCCTATCTTGGATCGGCAACGATCAAGCTCGACAGCGTCAACCGCATCCAGGCCATCGCAAAGGCGATCCGCTTCGGCTACATAAGCTGAGATGGCTGCGTCTTGGGGCACTGCCGCAGAATGAATAGAGCGGCGGTCCGGATTCTGCCGGATGCACGCCGCTCTCGCGAATCACTTCACCGATTTTTTGAAAGAAGAATCCCTTAGAACGCGTGTGCGACCTCGCCGCGGACGACGTAGCGCGCATCCCTTAGGCTGCGGGCGAGCAGGGCCGTGTTCTCGTCGGGATCGACGGAAGCCTTGTCGAAGGCAATGTGGTTGATCTCGATGCCTGCATGGTGTTCCGCCAGCGCAAGCTTGGCATAGATGGTAACGCCGCGCGGCTTGATCTCCAGATCGAGCGTCACTTCCGCCGGCCCGCCCCAATCAAGCTTGTAGTCACCGCCAAGCCCGAAATTGACCACGCCGGGAAGAAAATACAGCTCGGCCGCCGAAGCGACGAGGTCGGCAAGATTGCCATATCGTTCGAAGCGCAGCAGCGAGATCAGGTCGGCGGCATCCAGGAGGCGCAGTTCGCTTGCGACCGGGCTGATGGCTTCGGCTAGTATTTGTTCACGCTGGGCAGAGTAGGGGCATTTTTTCATTTGGTTTATCGTACCCGTTTTCTATTCGACTGCGCGGCATAGATCCGATGGATGAGTTCTGCGACAGCCTTGTAAAATACTGACGGTATGACGCTATCAACCGAGACTTGCGCAAACATGGAGCGCGCGAGCGGCGGGTCTTCGAAAACGGGAATATTGTTGGCCTCGGCTATCTCCCTGATTTTCAAAGCAATCAGATCCTGGCCTTTGGCGACGACGACAGGCGCGTCGTTTTCCTCGCGCACATACCGCAGCGCGACGGCGAAGTGAGTCGGGTTGGCGATGACGAGGGTGGCGCGCGGCACCTGCTTCATCATGCGGCGACGGGCACGGTCGCGCGCGATCGAGCGCTGGCGAGACTTGACGATCGGGTCGCCCTGCGACTGCTTGTGCTCGTCCTTGATCTCCTGTTTCGTCATCTTCAATTGGTCGAACCAGTGGTGCCGGCTCCACAACAGGTCGGCAACGCCGACGACGATGGTCGCCATCAGCACGATGATCAGGATGCGCTGAACGATCGTCGACAGCCGCACGAAGATGGTCTGCGGGTCGGACACCATCGAATCCATCGCGTGGAAATACTGACTGCGCAGCACAAAAAACATGACGATGCCGACAAGCACGATTTTTGCGAGGGACTTGCCGAATTCCACCATGCCGGTCGCGCTGAAGATGCGCTTGAAACCGGACATGGGCGATATGCGCGAAAATTGCGGGCGGATACGTTCCAGAACGGGTGTCGGCAGGTTCTGGAACATCGAGGCGCCGATGCCGAAGGTGAAGAAGAGCACCACGGCCGGCAGCACCATGTTGCCGACTTCCCAGCCGATGCGCGTAAACAGCGAGATGGCGTCTGGGCCTGTCTCCAGTTGCCATTGATCCGGCTTTTCGAAGAGATCGCGCAGAACTTCGCCCATGCGGCCCATGCGTTCGGGCAGGAAGAAGGTGACGTAGATGACAGTCGCGAGCATGGAAGCAAAAAGCGTCGCTTCCCTGGAGTGAGGGACATTGCCCTTCTCGATCGTATCGCGGAGTTTTTTCTCCGTCGGTTTTTCTGTTTTACTGTCCTTGTCTTCGTCAGCCAAAGAAGCCGCCCTTTGCGAAACGGAAAGAGGCCGCGCTTCATGCGCGGCCCATAGCTTGTCAGTCTATGACGTTTTAGCTGAGTCGCGCCGCGCTTATGCGGCTTCTTCCACAGGCGTATTTTCCTTGGCCTTGAGCTCGATCTGACCGGAGTTGGCGAGACGGATGGCCTCCTGGGCGATGGCGCGCCGGGCAATCGCGATTTCGCGCGGATTGATGCCGGTATTGCCCATCTGCAGGTCGGATTCGATCATGCGGCGCTGACGCGGGCTGATCGAGGACAGCACGATCTCGCGAATCTCGTTGCCGGATCCCCGCAGAGCCATCGTCAGGATGTCGGCGGCGATGTCGTTGAGCAGCAGGACGCGGCTCGGCTGCGGCATACGGGTGAGATCGTCGAAGAGGAAGATCTTCGGGCGAACCTTCTCGACCGATTCCTTGTTGATCGTCTCGAGCGAGCTCAGCAGCGTATCGACCACCGGCTTGTCGAGTTCGTTCATCAGGTCGGCGACCTTCGTGGAACCGGAAGCGTTGCGTTCGGCGTCGATCTCGGCCATTAGCCCGAGCACGCGATTCTCGATGATCTGTGCTGCCTTGGGGCTGACGTCCTTGATGTTGACCGTTCGGTTCATGATGTCGGCGCGCTGGGCTTCGGGAAGCTGCAGCAGGACCTTCGCGCCGAAGGCCGAAGGCATCATGGACAGGACATAGGCAATCGTCTGCGGATGCTCGCGCAGGAAGAACTTGGCGACGAAAACCGGATCGGCTTCGCCCAGGCGATCCCAGATGGATGTCTCATAGGCCTGGAAGGCGGTGCGGCGGCCGAGCAGGCTGTCGACCTCGTCGGGCGTCAGGCCTTCCTCGAGAATGCTCTCGATGGCCTTGGCGTTATCCATGAGGCCGGCGCCCTCGGTGAAGAGGTCTTCGAATTCCGCCACGAGCTGCGCCAGTTCGTCCGGCGGAATGAGCCGCAGCGATTGCGCCGAGGCGATAATCATCTGCAGCTCGTTCTGCGTGAAGTATTTCAGCAGCCGTCCCGCCACTTGTTTTCCCATGGCGAGGAGGACGGCGGCTGCCTTTTCAGTCTGAGATAACGGTTTCTCGGCAATCGCGCCGCTGAAATCGTCAAAGTCCATCATGGTCTTCGTCTCCGTCCCGCAAGGGGCGTGGGCTCATCCTGAGCCGGGTTCAGCTTTTCTTCGTGTTGTAGATTTCAATGAGCTTGATGCCGAATCTGGTATCATCATGTTCCAGAACGGTAATCTCGCCCCGGCCGATCTTGCGGCCGTTCACGGTAATTTCGACCGGTTCGCCGATCTTCTTGTCGAGTGCGATGATTGCGCCCTCGGCCAGGTTCATCAGGCCGGACACCTGCATGCGGCTGCTGCCGAGCACGATCTGGACGTCGATCGGAATATCCATGATCAGATCGAGATTGGAGGTCAGCGCGCTGCCGGGGGCAGCCGGTGCCGTGGAAACGCCACCGAACTCGCCGTCATCGAAGGCCGAAGCGGAATTGTCGTCGCCGAAATCGCCGAAGGTCGAAAGATCCGTGCCTGTTTGCCCGCCGAATGCATCGGCGTCGAAGTCAGGCAGACCGCCTTCGTTATCCTTCTTCAGGACGCCGCGCAGACCATCGATGGCCTCGTCCAAGGCGGCGTCGCTGTTTGAAATGTCCAGCGATTCCTCGCTGCTTTGCTGTGTCGTCTTCGTAGCCATGAAATCACTATTCCAGTTGAAACTTGCCTCAAGCTGCCGTGTGCGGGATCACGCGCCAGCCGATCAATTCATCAAGTGTCTGAGAAGCTCGTCGTCGGAATTGACATTGTCCTTGACGCGCACCGTATAATTTTCGCCAGAGCGGCCGAATTCGCAGATGTAAAGGTCTTTGCTGTTGGCGCTGACTTCGACGCGGACGTCGCCGGTGTCCATGAAGGGAATGATATCGCCGACCGCGAGCTTGGAAATGGTGTCGAGCGTCAGCGATTCGAGCCGGATTCGTGCCTCAAGCGTCACCTGCGAGCGGCGTACCTGTTCGCTGAGCTGTTCCGACCATGCCTGGGAGGCAGCCGTTGGATTCTTGGCGCGGGGGGCGCTGACGACGGTGCGTAGCAAATCGCGTTGCGGCGCGATGATGATGATCTGGGAAAGCGATTTGCCGAGCGAGATCGTCATTGTGATCGCGGCGGCGAAGTCATTGCCTTCATCGCCGATAGCCGCCGGTCGGCTCTCGATATTGTAGGGCGGGTCGAGATAGGGTTCGAAGCCGCCGGATGCATTGACCGCCGAGCGAAGCACCTTGGCGATCTTTTCGAACACCATGACCGAGAGATCGAGTTCGATCACCGAAAGCGGCCGCGCGACGGCTGCTTCCATGTCTTCTGCGCGTGCACCCAGCATATGCTCCATCAGCGTCATGATGAAGCCGGCACCGCAGCCAAGGATGAAATTCGGTGCCCAGTTGCGCAGCGAACCGTTGACCAGAGCATGACTGCCGCCAAGCCCGGCAATCAGCTCGTTCATCGAGCCGGATTGACAGCCGGCATAGGCGATGTTGATGTCCAGGCCCGTTTCGCTCTTGATGATGTCGGGCAGGAATTCGGCATAGACCTGGGCGAAGGCGGTGCCGAGTTTCGCAAGCGTCGCCTGATCGCCGAGATTGCCAGTGAGCTTGGCAAAAAGGGTCCGGTCCATCGTCTGTGTCGTATGCGCGGATTGCTGGCTCATGATCGTCAGGCTGCCTTGCTTTCACCGCCGGGGTTCATCATTTCCTGCTCGACGGCATCGATCGACGGACGCTCGTAGGAGGAGATGGTCTTGCGGCCGTATTCGAGTGCGACCTGCGGCACCGATCCGTTCATATAGGCAAGCAGCGTCTGCTTCACGATGACATAGAGGCGGTGCTGCTTGTTGCGCACCACCTTGATCTGGGAGACCAGCGGCGCGCAGACGGAATAGGACAGGATGATACCGAGGAAGGTGCCGACCAGTGCCGAGCCGATGAGGTGGCCGAGCACTTCGGGTGATTCGTTGATGTGGCTCATCGCTTTGATGACGCCGAGAACGGCAGCGACGATACCGATCGCCGGGAACGAATCGCCCATGATCGTGATCGCGTGATAAGGCTTCATCTTGTCGTGCTGCATGGTCTCGAGCTCCTCGTCCATCAGCGCCTCGATCTCGTGCGAGCGGGCGTTGCCGATGATGATGAGACGGACATAGTCGCAGATGAAAGCCGTCAGGTCCTTGTTCTTCAGAACCGTCGGAGCGGCCTTGAAGATCGTCGATTCATCCGGGTTGTCGATATGGGCTTCGATCTCGTTGCGCGACTTGGTGCGCAGGTCGCGCATCAGGGCGTAGAGCACACCGAGCGTGTCGAGATAGTCGCGCTCCTTCGGCACTTTGTGGCTGAAGGCTTCTCCGAGCGCCTTGCCCGAATCCTTCACGACCTTCATCGGATTGGCCATGATGAAGCCGCCGATGCCGGCGCCCGCGATAATGACAAATTCGAAGGGCTGGAACAGCGCGCCTACGTCTCCGCCCATAGCCATGAAGCTGCCTATGATGCAGCCGCAGGTCACTACAAATCCGATAATAATATTCATCGTCGGTCCACACCTGAACGTTGCTTCATATGATGAACTAGGGGACCTGCCTTGCGTGAGGCTGTTCGATGGGCGCTGAACGTCCTTTTTGCCTTGTCAGCTTCGCACAAGCCAAGCCCTGCAGGATGGCGGGTAAGGGCATCCATGCCCCGCTAACGAAATGTAGGAGCGCCGGCGGCGTTTCCTTTCCCGTTATTCTCCAATGTCCGGAGGGCGTTGAAAATGCAGTCTGGTATCTATGTGGCGCTGTCGTCCCAGATGGCGCTTGAGCGGCGTTTGACCACGATCGCCGATAATCTGGCCAACGTGAACACCACGGGTTTCCGCGGCACCGAGGTCAAGTTCGATCAGGTTCTCAGCAATACCCAAAACAAACTCAACGCCAAGGTCGCCTTCGTCTCGCAGGGCAACGACTACCTCTCCACGGACAACGGCGAACTTCAGAACACCGGCAATCTCTTCGATTTCGCCGTCAAGGGTGACGCCTATTTCGGCATGAACACGCCGGCAGGCCTGGTGCTGAGCCGCGATGGCCGCTTTACCATGACCGAAAGCGGCGCGCTGGTTTCCACCCGCGGCTTCCCGGTCCTCGATCCTGGCGGTGCGCCGATCCAGCTCGATCCCGCCGGCGGTCCGCCGAGCGTCGCGTCGAACGGTACGATCACGCAGAACGGCCGCCGCATGGGCCAGATCGGCCTCTATAGCGCCGATGTCAGCAAGGGCTTCCTGCGCTACGAAAACAGCGGCATCCTGCCGACCGATACGCCACAGGCGGTGATCGATCGCTCGAATATCGGCATCGCCCAAGGCTATCTCGAAAACTCCAACGTCAACGGCATGCGGGAAATGACCAATCTGATCGAGGTCAGCCGCGCCTTCGATAACATCAGCACGCTCACCGGCAGCAGTGAAGGCACGCTTACCGACGCCATCAAGACCCTCGGCGGCAGCCAGTAAAGAGACTGATGATGGTCGAGGATCGGTTGCCGGAAGGCGCACTGTCGCCGAAGCTTTCGCATATGGCCGTTCTGGCCGGCCAGTATGCGATGGCGGAGAATGCCGTGGCCCATGGTGGCCATGTGCGCACCATCGCCGCCGGGCATTATACGGTTGCCGGCCTGTCCAGGCAGGTGCGCCTCGGCGATTTCGTCGCGCATCGGTCGGCAACGGGCGTTCACCTCGGCGAGGTCGTCCGCGTCGAGCCGGAACTCACCTATGTCTGTCCGATCGAACCGGGCGAACCAATCGGCATCCAGGATACCATCATCCGCAAGGGCGCCTTCCGCATCGCGCCCGATGACAGCTGGTGCGGCCGCACGATCAACTCGCTCGGCGAGCCGATCGACGGACTGGGACCGCTGACAGCCGGTCTCGAAGCCCGCTCGATCTCCAACACCGCACCGCCGTCGATGACCCGCAAGCGTGTCGAGACCGGGTTCAAGACCGGTGTCCGTGCCATCGATATCTTCTCGCCGCTCTGCCTTGGTCAGCGCCTCGGCATCTTTGCCGGTTCCGGCGTCGGAAAATCGACGCTGCTGTCGATGCTGGCGCGGGCCGATGCCTTCGACAAGGTGGTGATCGCCCTCGTCGGCGAACGCGGCCGCGAAGTGCGCGAATTCATCGAGGATACGCTCGGCTCTCACATGCGGAAATCGGTAGCCGTGGTCGCGACGAGCGACGAGAGCCCGATGCTGCGCAAGATGGCGCCGCTTTCGGCCATCACGATCGCCGAGCATTTTCGAGACAGGGGTGACAACGTTCTCCTGATCGTCGACAGCGTCACCCGTTTCGCGCATGCCATCCGCGAAGTGGCGACCGCCTCCGGCGAGCCGCCGATCGCGCGCGGATATCCGGCGTCCGTCTTCACCGAACTGCCGCGCCTTCTCGAGCGCGCCGGCCCAGGGCCGGAAGGCACCGGTACGATCACCGCCATCATCTCCATCCTGGTGGACGGCGACAATCACAACGACCCGATCGCTGATTCCACCCGTGGCATTCTCGATGGCCACATCGTCCTGCAGCGCAGTCTTGCCGAAGAAGGGCGCTACCCGCCGATCGATCCGCTCGCATCCGTCTCCCGTCTGGCGCGAAAGGCCTGGACGTCGGATCAGGAGAAGCTGGTCTCGCGTCTGAAGGCGCTGGTGCACCGCTACGAAGAGACGCGCGACCTGCGCCTGATCGGCGGCTACCGCCAGGGCAGCGACGCCGATCTCGATATCGCCGTGCGCCAGGTGCCGATCATCTACGACATACTGAAGCAGACGCCGGGCGAGGAGCCTTCGGCGGATGCCTTCACCGATCTTGCGACGGCCCTCAGAAACGCTTCGAGCGGTGTCCCCGCCAGAGCCAAGTGATGGTCGCGCGCAGCACTATCTCGACTTTTCCTTGTCCGCAGCCTGCCGGATATCGCCGAATGTCATGCCGAAAAAGGGGCCAGAAGTGAAAGAATCCGACGCAGACGAACCGGTCGCCCCGCCGAAATCGGCGAGAAGGCGAACCGTTACGGACAAGGCTTTGGCCTTCACGGGACTGGCGCTTGCCGGTGCCTCTGCCTTCTTCCCCTGGTACGTCTTTCTGAACCCGGACAAGTTCGGCATTCAGGTGGCCGAAGGCGATCGCAGCCGCGATTTGCCGAACTGGCCTGGCCGTACCATCGTCAGCGTATCGCCGCTCGCCATGGTCAACAAGAATCCCGCCGAGCCGAAGGATTTCATTCCCGATCCGCTGACGACGGCGACGGTCAGCAACGCCGGTCGCGAAGACGACAAGGGGCCTTCCGCCGATCAGCAGCCGTTCCCGGGCAAGTCCGCGTTTCAACTGCTGCATGTCGCCAATGGCCGCGCGCTGATCGAGGATGATACCGGCATGTATGTCGTGCGTGTCGGATCGCTTCTGCCCGACAACAGCCGGTTGGCTTCGATCGAACAGCGAGAGGGAAAATGGGTCATCGTCACCTCGGCGGGCGATGTCTACGGCAACAATTGAAGAAAACCCGGAATCGCCTGGATTTCAGGCACTTCGAAGACTTTACAGGAACGCATTTCTCGCAAGTCCCACGCAAGATTATCCCGCTAGATTCCCAGTGTAAGAACGGAGAGAAGCCCATGCAACCCATTCAGCTCTTTGACCTGGCCTCGCGGCAAGCCGAGTGGCTCCAGGTGCGTCAGGAGGTTGTTGCCGGCAATATCGCCAATGCCAATACGCCGAAGTTTCGCGCCAAGGATGTCACGCCGTTTCAGGCCGTTCTGGACAACCAGAATGCCAGCATGGCCCGGACCAATCCCGCGCATCTTTCGGGCAGCGAATTCAGTACGAGCGGCAACGTCAACGTCGAGGACGCGTCGCTCAACCAGGAAATTGGTGTCCAGGAGTCGGGTAACACCGTCGGTCTGGAAGACGAGCTCGCGAAGGCCGGTGAAATCAAGCGCCAGTACAGCTTGAACACCGCTCTCGTGGGCTCCTTTCATCGCATGATGTTGATGACCGTAAAACAATAGATGAAGTGAAGATGTCATGGACCCCTTATCAGCCGCATTGAAGATTGCGGGCTCCGGCCTGGAGGCTCAATCGACACGTCTGCGTGTCGTCTCCGAAAATATCGCCAACGCCCGTTCGACGGGTGATACGCCCGGTGCCGATCCCTATCGGCGCAAGACGGTAACGTTCGGTGCCGAAATGGACCGCGCCAATGGCGTAACCACGGTCGGCGTCAAGAAGCTCGGCGAAGACACGGGCAAATTCGTCGAAGAATACGATCCCAGTAATCCGGCTGCCGACCAGAAGGGCTACGTCAAGATGCCCAACGTCAACATTCTGGTCGAGATGGCCGACATGCGCGAAGCCAACCGTTCATACGAGGCCAATCTGCAGACGGTCAGACAGGCCCGTGATCTCATCTCTTCCACTATTGATCTGCTGAAGAACCAATGATCGACTCGGTTAAGAATGTAGCCTCTCTCTCGGCGACGCGCGGCCTTAGCAGCATCGCCACGGATCTGACCTCAGCCGCGTCCAGCGCAATGGACGCCTCACCGGCGGTCGCCGCGGGAGCGGACGCCGGAATGAGCTTCGCGTCGGTCATGTCGAATGTCGCAAAAGACTCGATCAATTCGCTGAAGGATGCCGAAAACGCTTCCTTCGCCGGCATCAAGGGCACGATGAGCACACGCGAAGTCGTCGACAAGGTCATGCAGGCCGATCAGACCCTGCAGACCGCGATTGCACTGCGCGACAAGGTCGTCTCGGCCTTTCTCGATATTACAAAGATGCAGATCTAGCGCGGGGTTGCCCGCTCTAATTACTTGATTTGGCGTGAGTTGTTCGCAGGCCGCTTCGCGGTTTCGAAGGTCCCGCCCTGGCTCGAAGGACGAAAGCATGAGAGCGCTCGCAATTGCTGCGACGGGCATGGACGCCCAGCAGACCAATCTCGAAGTGATCGCGAACAACATCGCGAACATCAATACGACGGGTTACAAGCGCTCGCGCGCCGAATTCTCCGACCTTCTCTATCAGACCGAACGCGCCAAGGGCATCGCCAACAGGCCGAACCAGGCGGTCGTGCCGGAAGGCGCCAATATCGGCCTCGGCGTGCAGACCGTTGCGGTGCGCAACATCCAGGTCCAGGGCGAGCTGTCGCAGACCCAGAATGAGCTCGACGTCGCTCTCGTCGGTCGCGGCTGGTTCCAGATTCAGATGCCCGACGGCACGACCGCATACACGCGCGCCGGCTCCTTCAACAAGAGCGACACCGGCCAGATCGTCACGCCCGATGGCAACGTGTTGGAGCCGGGTATCACGATCCCGAACAATGCGAGCAGCCTCGCCATCAGCCAGTCCGGCCAGGTGACGGCGATCATCGGCACAGCGACAACGCCGACGGTACTCGGCCAGCTGCAGATCGCCAATTTCGTCAATGAAGCCGGCTTGCAGCCGATGGGCAGCAACCTCTTCACGCAGACGCCGGCCTCGGGCGATCCCGTCGTCTCCGATCCGAACCAGAACGGCTTCGCCTATCTGAAGCAGAACTATCTGGAATCGTCGAATGTCGATCCGGTCAAGGAAATCACCGATCTGATCACCGCGCAGCGCGCCTACGAGATGAATTCGAAGGTCATCACGACGGCCGACGAAATGGCGCAGATCGTCAGCAAGAACCTGAAGTAGCAAGAGGGACGGGCCGAACATGAGGTTTCGCCGGATGAAAAGCTTGGCAATGGCATGGTTCGCCGCAGCGAGCCTCTCCGTCGTATTCGCGTCAGCTGCTCCGGTCGGCGCAATGAGCGCCGACGGCCCAAGCCTCGGAACCGCCGTGGTGCCGACCGAGACGATCTATCCGGGCGATATCATCAGCAGCGGTCAGCTCGAAGAGGTCGAGGTCACCAACCCAAACCTGAGTGGCGATTACGCCAAGCGGCTTCGCGAGGTCACGGGCTTGGTGTCGAAGCGCACACTTCTTCCCGGCCGAACCATCTCCATCTCGGCGCTGCGCCAGCCCTATGCGGTGACGCGCGGCTCCAATGTCCGTCTGGTGATGAGCATGGGCAGCATGACGATCACGGCAGCCGGCACGCCGCTCGATGATGGCGCCGTCGGCGATAACGTCCGTGCCCGCAATATGGACTCCGGCATCATCGTCAACGGCACGGTCCTGCAAAACGGTACGATCCGCGTGGTTGCGAAATGAAACGGCTTCGTCAATTTCTAGCAGTTCTATTCGCATTGCCGAGCCTGATCGTCGCGGATCCGGCTCTCGCAATGCAATCGCGCATCAAGGATATTGCGTCGCTGCAATCCGGCCGCGACAACCAGCTGATCGGCTACGGTCTGATCGTCGGTCTTCAGGGGACCGGCGACGGTCTGCGTTCCTCGCCCTTCACCGAACAGTCCATGCGCGCGATGTTGCAGAACCTCGGCATCTCGACGCAGGGCGGCCAGTCCGCCGCGAAGAATACGGCCGCCGTCATGGTGACGGCGAACCTGCCGCCCTTTGCAAGCCCCGGCAGCCGCATCGATGTGACGGTCAGCTCGCTCGGCGATGCGACGTCGCTGCGCGGCGGTACGCTGATCATGACCTCGCTGAGCGGTGCTGATGGACAGATTTACGCTGTGGCACAGGGCTCCGTGATCGTATCGGGCTTCCAGGCGCAGGGTGCGGCCGCCACGGTGACCGAAGGTGTGACAACGGCCGGCCGCGTGCCCGGCGGCGCCATCATCGAACGTGAGCTGCCCTCGCGCTTCAAGGATTCCGTCAATCTGGTCCTGCAGCTGCGCAATCCGGACTTCTCCACCTCGATCCGTATCGCCGACACGGTCAATACCTGGGCGACCTCGCGTTTCGGCGCGCCGATCGCCGAAGCCAAGGATTCGCAGGAGGTGACGATCGCCAAGCCGAAGATGGCGGACCTGACGCGGCTGATGGCCGATATCGAAAATCTCAACGTCCAGACCGACACGCCGGCCAAGGTTGTCATCAACGAGCGCACCGGAACGATCGTCATCGGCGCCGATGTCCGCGTCTCGCCAGTCGCCGTCAGCTATGGAACGCTGACCGTGCAGGTCAGCGAAAACCCGCAGGTTATCCAGCCGGAACCCTTCTCGGACGGCCAGACGGCGATCCAGGACCAGACGGATATCACCGCCACCAAAAGCGGCGGCCGTGTGGCGGTGCTGGAAGGGCCTGACCTGAAAACGCTGGTCTCGGGTCTCAACAATATAGGCGTCAAGCCGGACGGCATCATCGCCATCCTGCAAGGCATCAAGTCGGCCGGCGCCCTGCAAGCGGAGCTCGTGCTGCAATGATCTTGAACGCCATCGCCAGAAAATTGCTGATCACCTGCAGTCTTACGGCAGGCGCCATGCTGCTGTCGCTGGGTACGGCGGCGGCGCAGGAGGCGCCGAAGCCGGCTACCGATCCGGCGTCCAGCCAGGATGAGATCCGTCAGTTCTGCACCAATATCGCCGATCCGGCCCGCGATCAGCGCTATCTGCTGCAGAAGCAGGAACTGGAAAAACTTCAGGCCGATGTCGATCAGCGCATCGCCACCATGGACAAGCGCAAGGCCGAATATGAGGACTGGCTGAAACGCCGCGACGACTTCCTCAAGACGGCCGATCTCGGTCTGGTCGATATCTACAAGAACATGAAGCCGGATGCCGCTGCCGCCAGTCTCAACGATGTGAGGACTGTCATCGCAGCGGCCATCATCATGAAGCTCTCCGCGCGTCAATCGAGCCTGATCCTCGCGGAAATGGATGCGAAGAAGGCGGCCGTCATCACCAATATCATCGCTAGCGCATCCGACCCGAATACATCGAAGTCGAAGGACCCCTCATGAACACGCGTCTTACGGCCGCCTGCGCAATCGTCGTCTTTCTCGCCGGTTGCCAGTCGCAGGCCCTCAAGGAAATCGGCAGGGCGCCTGCCATGAGTCCGATCGGCAGCGGTCTGCAATATGCGCAGACGCCGCAGATGTCGCAGTATCCGAAGCGGCCGCACCAGGTCGCACAGGGCTATTCGCTCTGGAATGATTCGCAGGCCGCCCTTTTCAAGGACGCGCGCGCGCTCAATGTCGGCGATATCCTGACGGTGACGATCAAGATCGACGATAAGGCGAATTGGGACAACGAGACCAATCGCAATCGCACGAACAAGAGCGATATGAACTGGAACATTACCGCCAAGATTTTCGGCTGGCAGCCCAGCACCAATGCCGATGCGACTTCGGGCTCCGACACCAGCACCGACGCCAAGGGTAAGATGCAGCGCTCCGAGCAGATCAATCTTCTGGTCGCAGCTGTCGTGACCGGCATTCTCGAAAACGGCAACCTGATGATCAGCGGCTCGCAGGAAGTGCGCATGAACCAGGAAATCCGTATTCTCAACGTCGCGGGCATCGTCAGGCCGCAGGACGTTACCTCGGATAATACGATCTCCTACGACAAGATCGCCGAGGCGCGCATCTCCTATGGCGGCCGCGGTCGCCTGACGGAAATACAGCAGCCGCCGAGGGGACAGCAGGCTGTCGACCTGCTCTCGCCGCTCTGATTTGACAGTGGACGGATACTGATATGGCAGCAGCCGCAGACGAATCGGCAAAGGGCAAGGGATCGCCGTTGATCATGATGATCGTCGGGCTACTGGTGCTGACCGTGCTGGGCGGTGGCGGCGGCTGGATGTTGGGAACGATGGTCGCGCCGCGGATCAAGACGGCCACGGCCGCAGTCCAGGCGACTGCGAAGGCCGGCGGTGACAGCAAGCAGGCAGCTGCTGCCGCCCAGGCAAACGGCATCATCGCGCTCGATCCGATCACCACCAATCTCGCCTATCCCGCGCAGAGCTGGATCAGGCTGGAGCTTGCGCTTGCTTTCAAGGGACCGCCGGACGCCCAGCTCGCCCAGGCGATCCATCAGGATATCCTTGCCTACATCCGCACGGTTTCCTTGCAGCAGATCGAAGGTGCACGCGGCCTGCAATATCTTCGGGATGACATCCAGGAGCGTGTTGACCTGCGCTCGGAAGGACGGGTATCGAAAGTTATGTTCAGAACTTTCGTGATCGAATGAGTCGATTAGCACTTGCCCTGTCTATATTCGTCATTGCTGCATTGTCGCCTGAGCTGGCGGCGGCGCAGCAATTGTCGCAGCAGCTTCCGACCGATCTTCTGAACGCGCCGGTCAACGGTTCGGTTGCCGCCTGGATCATCCGTACCTTCGGGCTTTTGACGATCCTTTCGATCGCGCCCGGCATCCTGATCATGGTGACGAGCTTTCCGCGCTTCATCATCGCCTTTTCGATCCTGCGCACTGGCATGGGCCTTGCGACGACGCCGTCGAACATGATCCTGCTCAGCCTTGCTCTTTTCATGACCTTCTACGTCATGTCGCCGACCTTCGATCAGGCGTGGAAGGATGGCGTGCAGCCGCTGCTTGCCAATCAGATTTCGGAAGGGGATGCGGTGCAGCGCATTGCCGAGCCGTTCCGCACCTTCATGTCGAACAACACGCGGGACAAGGACCTGAAGCTTTTCGTCGATCTCGCCCAGGAACGCGGCCAGACGACCGTGGTTGACAACAAGATCGACTATCGTGTCCTCATCCCGGCCTTCATGATCTCGGAGATTCGCCGCGGATTCGAAATTGGCTTTCTCGTGGTGCTGCCATTCCTCGTGATCGACCTGATCGTGTCGACTATCGTCATGGCGATGGGCATGATGATGCTGCCGCCGACCTCGATCTCGCTGCCGTTCAAGATTCTCTTCTTCGTGCTGATCGACGGCTGGAATCTTTTGGTCGGCAGCCTGGTCCGCTCTTTCCACTGATACGATAAGCGGAAAGCGGTCATCGAAGCTGCTGCCTGATGACCGCTGTGCTTTACTCGGCCGCGATCGCCGCCGAGTTCTGGTCGTCTTCCATGAACGGTTCCGAACGCACCGGCAGTGCCGGCACGTCCATGTGGTCGGGTGCGAGCCCCTGCTTGGCCCGCGCCGCCATCATCTCGAAAGCCGTCTGCAGATGATGTGTGAAGCGCTCCGCATCGAAGAGCGGCTTGATGTAGCGATTGGCCGCCAGCGTTTGCTTGAATTGGGCGATACGCTCCGGCTGGCCGGCAAGCTGCACCGCCATGTCCTCGTAGGCCTTGACGTCGTCGGCCACCAGTTCTGGCAAGCCGATGGCATTCAGCAGGCTTTCGCTGACGCGCGAGGCGAAATTGGTGCCCTTGATGGTGAGAACCGGCAGGCCGCCCCAAAGCTGTTCCGACGTCGTCGTATGGCCGTTGACCGGGAAGGTGTCGAGGCCGAGATCGGCAAGCTGCTGGCGGTCTATATGGTCCTCGTAGCGGATGCGGGTGGTAAAGACGACCCGCTTGCGGTTGACGCCGCGGGCTTCTAGGCGCGACCAGATATTGGCTTCCGCGCGCGGGCCGTTGCATAGGAGCCAGAGCACGCTGTTCTTGCTGCGCTTGAGGATATTACACCAGACGTCGACCATCTGTGGCGTGATCTTGCGGTTGCCGTTGAAGGACGCGTAGACGAACGCGTCTTCGGGTAGCCCGTGCTCCGCGCGCGTTGTCGGCCGCGCCTTCGGGCGGTTGAGCGGATCGTTCGGCTGGTAGCATTCCGGCAGGCGGCAATATTTTTCGTAGAAATGCGCCTTCGACTGATCCGGCAGGACGTAATGGTCGCCGATGATGTAATCGAGGTCGATGTTGACGGTTGTGCCGGGAAAGCCCAGCCAGGCAACGTGGATCGGAGCTGGCATGTAGTTGAGGATGAAAGCGCGGCTTCCCTTGGTATGCCCCTTGAGATCGACGAGGATGTCGATTCCTCGGGCGCGGATCGCTTCCGCCGCAGCCTGGTTGGAAAGACCGCGAATGTCGACCGTCGTCCCCAGTGCCGAATAGTCGAAGGCCTCCTCCTTCTGGTGAGCCGCCTCAGAGTGATCGAAAAGGGTGATTTCGAACCGATCCTTGTCGTGCAGTTCGAGAACGCGCTGCATCAGCTTCATCGTCGCATGCCCCGGCCAGAAGTCGGAGGAGAGATAGCCGATGCGGATCTTGCTGCCCCATGTGTGCGGCAGCTTGCGGCGGGCTTCTGCATGCCCCGCCGGCAATGGATCGGTGTCGTGGACCACGAGCTTGTTGAGCGCCTCGTCGCCGCACCAATGGAGATGGAAGAAGGGGTTGTCGGGAATGACATGCTCGAGCTTGCCTTGCGCAAGCGATGTCGTGACCGGGGCCATATGTTTTTCGACGGCCGCCAGATCGGATACCTCGCGTGCGAAGATCAGGTAGAGAGCGCGGAAAATGACATGGTCGGGATGCTTCTTGAACAGCGTCGTGACGATGTGCCGGTTGCTTTCGTCATTGAGATCGTCGGTCAGCAGTCTTGCGGCCATCTGGCGATGCTTGAGTTCCGGTCCTTCGACGAGCACCGTCTTGAAACCGGTCAACAGGTCCTTTTGCTGACGGCCGAGGAAGATGCGGCTAAGGACGAAGGCAAGGTCCGGGTCCTTGAAAGCCAGAGGCAGGATCAGGCTTCCGATGGCGAGAGCCTGATCGTCGTTGCCGCAGTCGCCGTGCAGCAGCAGGGCCTCCCGAAGATAGTCGTCGCGCTGCGGCTTTTGCCGGCCGGCCAGCTCGTAGGCGCTCGCCGCATCCGATCGGAAACCGAGTTTCAGCAGCGTCTTTGCCAGGAGGGCATAGGTCTTGGGCGATCTGTCGACGTTCAGCAGCTCGTTCAGCGTTTCGAGTGCGCGCGTATATTGCCCCTTTTGGTAGAAGCCGGACGCTGTCACAAAGGCATTTTTCGTATTCACGAGCGAGAACTCCGAGCAATATGTTGACCGGCTCCCGCCGAAGGTCGAGGGCCGGCATCATGGATTCGCTTCATGATCCCTCACGGAGCTTGCCTGAAACCGAAGCACCGGTCGGAAATGCCTTTACGGATTCTTAGCCACGTTCCAGAGAGGCGGTGTCCCCCAGCCTCGGATTTAAGAAATTGGCAAGCAATGGGTGCGAACTTCCTCGCGACATGACGGGTTTGGTCCTCTAGGAAAATGGATCGAGGGGCATGAAGCTGCTCCGTCATCGCCGGTATTCCCAGTCCGGTATGTCCTCCTTTCGTATCCAGTTTCCAGGGGACACTCCTATGACCAGCATTATTACCAACAATTCCGCAATGGCCGCCCTCCAGACGCTGCAGAACATCAGCAGCAACCTGCAGGGCACGCAGAGCGCCGTATCTTCCGGCCTGCGCATCTCCAAGGCTTCCGACAACGCTGCTTACTGGTCGATCGCCACCAGCATGAAGTCCGACAACA
>NZ_FMAC01000008.1:0-25909 GCF_900094555.1 Martinezella hainanensis | reverse complement strand
TCCAGCCGTATCGACCTGCAGACGACCTTCGCTTCGTCGCTCTCCGACTCGATCCAGTCGGGCGTTGGCAAGCTGGTTGACGCCAACATGGAACAGGAATCGAGCAAGCTGTCCGCTCTGCAGACGCAGCAGCAGCTGGCCGTTCAGTCCCTGTCGATCGCCAACTCCTCGACCCAGTCGATCCTGTCGCTCTTCCGTTAATAGGAAGCGCCAACGCCACGCGTTGGTCGACTTACACAGGAAAACAATATCGCCGCGCCTTCCTCGGAGGGCGCGGTTTTCGTTTTGGCGCAACGCCGTAATCCAGCCGTGCGCCTAAAGCGCGCCGTCCGCCTTTCGCCTGATCGCATCGACGAAGCCATCGAACAGCTTGCGCATGGCGACCTGCTTATAGGGATAGACGATGGGGTCATCCATGTTGTGGACCACCATCGCCACATCGAGCTCGAATACCAGCAAACGACCGTCAGGAAGCTCCGCGCAGTCGATGCCGAAATAGTCGAGTTTGATACAACGGCAGAGCGCGGCAAAACTCTCTTCGTGGCGAACGGCGAAATCGCGATCGAAATCCTCCATCCACGCTTGCTCGACCGCTCGTTTAGCCGCGCTCTGGCCCATGCCGGCACTGAGATAGTGCACGATCCAGTGGTCCGAGAGCGCCATGTGGCTGGCAAAGGCCTTGCCGTCGATGAATACGACACGCTGCTTGTTGTAGTAGCCGTCGGCTCCACGGAAATCGATGAAGGGTGCCACATAAAGCTCGGGCGCCGGCTGCGTCGCGAGAAAGGCCGCCAGCTCCGCTGGGTCGGAGATGCGTTCCATTCCGTTGCCGGCATGTGTGCTGATCGGGCGCACGACCAGCGGGAAGGCCAGGCCAGGGGCGCAGTCTTTCAGCTGTTTGGCGCCCGCGCCGACGGCTGCGAGATCCTCGCGCGATACGCGATGGGTGATGGGCGAGAGGATCGACGGCTCGTTTGCCAGCATTCCGCTCACCCCGTCGCGCGTCAATCTCGCGATCAGTTCCGGATTGCGGTTCATCACCAGACCGTCGAACCTGGCAAGCAGCCCCTGCATATGGGCGAGCAGCGGGGTGTTCTCGGTCGATTCTCCGATCGCCATGAAGGCGACGTCATGATCCGGCAAGCCGACGAGCGCGGAGGTCTGCAGGTCGACATAGCGCAGCCACAGCACGCAATCGCTGCCCGCCAATAGAAAATCCAGCGGCGTATTGGCCATGAAATCGCCTTCCGTGACGAAGGCCAAAAGGCGCGGTCCGCTTCCGTTGCCGTGGACCACGCGGAAGTCACGCCGGAGTTGCACGGCGTTCTTCAGGATCTGGCGTGCCTCTTCGGAACGGCCAAGCGTTTGCAGGATGATCGCCAGGTCCATGAGTGCGGCCGCATCGGTCGAATCGGCTGTCACGCGCTGCATGAGCTCGTTCCATAGCGGCGTCACGTCGCGGCCGGCATAGACGAGCGAGACGATTCTCTGCATGCCGAGAATTCGGGAAGCGTCCGGTGTGTTGGAGAGCGCTGGATCGATGGTTGGGGCTTTGGTCATCAGCATTGGGGGAGATCCTGTCGGGAGCCGATCGTCAAAACGCTATGAACGAGCTGGTCGACATCCGCCTGTCGCGTGCGATGGTTCACGATCGCGGCGCGGATTGCCGGCTGCCCATTCAGATGGGTCAGGGATGGAGCGACGCGGCCTTCGGCATGCAGCCGCTCGACGATATGGGAATTGATGGAGGCAGGTATCGCTCCGTCTGCGCCGACATAGGCAAAGCAGACGATATTGAGTGCGACCGGTGCAAGCAATTTCAGCTGAGGTTCCCGGTCGATGCGTTCGGCCAGCCTGCGAGCCAGCCTGCAGTTGGCGCTCATTGCGTCTCCCAGAGCCTTGACGCCGTAGGTTTTCAGCGTGAACCAGGTCTTCAGCGCCCTGAAGCCGCGCGACAGATCCGGACCGTAATCGCAGGGCCACCAGTCTCCGCCTGCAAGTCCGCTGGCCGCGCGGCTGAGATAGGCGGCGTCCGAAGCAAACGTCTGCCGCTGCCATTCGCTGTCCCGCACGAGCAGGAAGCCGGCATCGTAGGGAACCTGGCCCCATTTGTGGAAATCGAATGCGAGCGAATCGCAGCTGTCGATACCGGCGAACAGATGTGCGAGGTCAGGGCTCAATACGCCGAGAGCACCCAGCGCGCCGTCGACGTGAAAATGAAGATCGTAGCTGTCGGCGATATGCCGCAAGGCGGCGAGATCGTCGACGGCGCCGGTATTGACCGTTCCGGCACTGCCGATGATGAGGAACGGCACAAGGCCTTCCCGCCTGTCGCGAAGGATCGCCTGTTCCAGCGCATCGATATCGATCTGGCCAAGGTTATTGACGGCAATGCGCCGCAGCTGATCGCTGCCGATGCCGGACATTTCGAAAGCGCGGGGAACACAGCCATGAACCTCGTTCGAGGCATAGGCCACGAGCCGGGACTCGTCGGACAGACCGGTTGCGCGCACATCGCGGCCGAGCTTGCGGCATCTGGCGATCTGCACCGCGACGAAATTGGCTTGCGATGCGCCGGTAAGGAAGATGCCGCCCGCCGTTTCCGGAAAGGAGAAGATCTCACGCGTCCAGCGAATGATCTGGCGCTCGACTTCGATCGGCATATGATCGCGTCCGCCGAGATTGGCATTCAGCCCGCCGGCGAGCATTTCCGCCAGCATGCCGGTAACGGTGCCGCCGCCCTGGACCCAGCCCATGAAGCCGGGATGGATGTTGCCACTGCCATAGGGGAGGACTTTTTCCCGAAAGATGGCGTGGACTTCAGCCAGATCGCTGGCTTCGATCGGCAACGGTGCGTCGAACAAGGCGCGAGCGGAGGAGGGGGCATGTTGCCAGACCGGCTTTGTTCCGAGCGTCTGGAGATGATCGAACATGTCGTCAAGCATCTGGTGACCCTGCCTGCGCAGAGCCTGCCAGTCGTCTGGGTCGAGGCTTGTTCGCTCCTGGCGATCAATCGCCGCCCGTCCGGCGTCCTGCAAACTGAACATCTCAACCTCGCATATGGCCGCCGGTGCCGACATCATCGCCGGAACGCCGCTGGAAATGACGGCCGTCTTCGTCCGACATGGGACGGATAGCGGCTATCTACGACGCCGAAGGTGGCGCGAGGCTGACTTGTGGTCTCTTGCTGCGCGTCAAACGATGAGATCCGGGCGGAAGTGGCATATCGGCGCACGCTGGGCGGATAGGTCCCTTTCGGGTTCAATGAAAGGTAGCGTAGGCGATGGCATGTTGCCCAATGGCCTTTTTACGGAAAGGATGATTCCGTTAACTTTTGTGGCCGGGATTAACCTTTTATTAACCGTATTCCTGTCAGTTGCAGCTAGCGCAACGGTTGGTTAACCTCTCCTAAGAGGCGGTTAACAAGCATGAGGCTGATTGCCGTTCCCGGCCGCAGACCGGAATGTCCCTTCCAAATTCAGCCATAAGGGGCACTTTTCGATGACCAGCATCCTCACCAACGACGCGGCGATGTCCGCCCTCCAGACCCTGCGCAGCATCAACACGAACCTGCAGGATACGCAGAGCCGCGTTTCCTCGGGCTACAAGGTGGCCAAGGCAGCTGACAACGCCGCCTATTGGTCCATCGCGACAACCATGCGATCCGACAATAGCGCGCTTTCAGCCGTTTCGGACGCTTTGGGCCTGGGCGCCGCCAAGGTCGATACGGCCTATACGGCGATGGACAACGCCATCACCGTCGTTCAGCAGATCAAGGACAAGCTCGTCGCGGCAACCGAAAACAGCGTGTCGAAGGCTGATGTCCAGGAAGAGGTCACACAGCTGCAGCAGCAGCTGGAAAGCATTGCGCAATCCGCTTCCTTCTCCGGACAGAACTGGATGTATGCCGCCAGTGGTGCCTCGGCCTCCGTCGTCTCCTCCTTCGTGCGCAACAATGACGGTACGGTTTCCGTCAACAGCACCAGCTACGCCTTCGATACCAGCTCGCAGGGCAACGTCCTGTTCGGCGCGAACAGCAGCGGGACGATCGATACGAGCTCGGGCATTCTCGGCAGCAAGCAGACCATCAGCGGCAACGACTATTCCGTCTTCAGCCTCGACATCACCAACATGACAAGCGGCGATATCGGTTCGGCGATGAACCTGGTGCAGGGCGCCCTCAACGCCATGAACAGCACGGCTTCGCAGCTCGGCTCTCTCTCGACCCGTATCGATCTGCAGACAAGCTTTGTCTCCACCCTGCGCGACACGATCGATTCCGGTGTCGGCAAGCTCGTCGACGCGGATATGGAAGAGGAGTCGAGCAGGCTTTCGGCGCTACAGACCCAGCAGCAGCTGGCTATCCAGTCGCTGCAGATTGCCAACACCAGCGCGCAGAATGTTCTTGCTCTCTTCAAGTGAGCCTTGACTGGAGCTTGCGTTGAAATGGCGCGGCGGCATTTCCCTCTTGTCGCCGCGTATAAGCTTTTGTTAACGTTGCCGCTAATTGATTTGCAGTCTCTGCGCAGATCCGGCCGCCGTTCTCCTTCCAAGCGATTGCCGGATCGCGCTTTAGCGACGGGCCGCGCTGGGATATCTCCCGCTGGTGGGCATGAGGCCAATCGTTGCTGCCGGATCGGTCCGGCTTGCCAGTCCCAATGGAACTACGGATTTTCAGATGAGCAATGTGACGACGAATCCCAGCACGTCGGCGGCTTTGACCGTGTTGCGCGGTATCAACAAAGATCTCAATGTCGTGCAGCAGCAGGTCTCGTCCGGCTACCGCATCCAGACGGCGAGCGACGATCCCACCTATTGGTCGATGGCGACCACCATGCGCTCGGACCAGAGCAGCCTTTCCACGATTACGGATGCGTTGGGCCTCGGCGCCTCCAAGGTCGATACCGCATCCACCGCCATGGATACGGTCGTCGGCCTGCTGACCCAGATCCAGTCCAAGCTGGTTTCGGCAAAGGAGTCAGGCACCGACAAGACTGCTATCAATTCGGACATTCAACAGCTCAAGAATCAGCTGCAATCCGTCACGCAGTCGGCATCCTTTTCCGGCGAGAACTGGCTTTATAATACGGAGCAGCAGCCCTCGACGCAGCAGTCGGTAATCAGCAACTTCACGCGTGGAACGAGCGGCCAGATTAGCTTCACGACGATCAGCTATGACAGTTCTCAGACCTTGATGGTCGATACTGTCAAACCCGAGCGCGGTTTGTTGACGAAGAATGTCGATGCAAGCACATTCGATACTTCGAGCAGCGGCAGCAGCACGGCTCGCAACTATTACCTTCTCTCCGCCACCGGCGGCACGACGCCGACGGACGGAACCGAGATCGCGTTATCGAGCAGCACGACCGATGCCGAACTGACCGATATGATCAATGTCACCAACTCGCTTCTGAAATCGGCAACATCGGCGGATTCGACATTGGGTCTGATGAAGTCGAATATCGACGCTCAGTCGGATTATATTTCCAAGCTTAGCGATGCCATCAAGAGCAGCGTCGGCGATCTCGTCGACACGAATATGGAAGAGGCTTCTGCGCGGCAGAGTGCCTTGCAGACGGCGCAGCAGATGGGTGTGCAGGCATTGTCGATCGCCAATAGCATGGCGAGCAAGGTGTTGATTATCCTACAGGCGAAATGATTGCCGGGCGGCGGCGTCCGATCGGCAATACCGCATCGCATTCATCCTCGCACAAGTTTGACTGCCTACGGTCCTTCGCAGTGGCTTGGCTGCGCCATGTGTCGGTGACGTTGGTCCCGGAGGGTGCTGCCTGAGGACGGAAACCGGAAGCGTGATGATCGACGTTTTGAGAATGGGAATGGATCGGCCGGCTGTCGGCATCGACTTGCAGCGTCTCTGCGACGCGAATGGGGAGATGCGCGCGTGAGCTTGACACTGTCCCGATATCTCAAGGATTTCAGCGCCGAACAGGTTCCGCCGCCCCATGTCGAGGATATGGCCTTTGCGGAACCGATCGAATTTGCCGAAAGCCCGATGGAGCCGACCGTCGATATCGAGGCCGAGCGCCGCGTCGCCTATGCGGAGGGGCATGAGGCTGCGACCAGGGAACTGACGCAAAGGCACCAGGCCGAGATCGATGGCATGGCCCAGTCGTTTCGCGCCGAAATGGATGCGCTGCGGATGCGCTACGAAGAGCAGGCGGCGGAAAAGATCGCTGCGGACATGACACGCATTGCCACGATGCTCGGGCAGGCGATCAGCACGGAAGCTGCCGCCATTCTTGCGCCAATCATGACCGAGACCCTGACGGTCAAGGCCGTCGCCGATCTTGCCGAGCTGGTCAGGGCTGCGATCCTCGATGGTAGCGTCGGGCCGATCTCGGTCAGCGGTCCGCACCATCTCTTCGAGGTTCTCTACAGCCACCTCGGCGATGACGGCGCGCTGTTGCGCCATGTCGACGCTGACGATGTCGATCTCACCGTCACGATCGGCGAGAGCGTGCTCGTGACCCGTATGTCCGCCTGGGCCGCTAGCTTGAAAGAGATCCTGAAATGAGCGACGGCGATCAAAATCACGGCAAGCACGAGATCATCATCGTCAAGCGCCACGGCGGCGGCGATCACGAAGGCGGCCATGGCGGCGCGTGGAAAATCGCTTATGCCGATTTCATGACGGCCATGATGGCCTTCTTCCTTGTCATGTGGCTGGTGAACGCCGCCAACGAAGAGACGAAGGCCTCGGTCGCTTCCTATTTCAACCCTATCAAGCTCGCCGACGAGAAGCCGACGGAAAAGGGCCTCAAGAAGCCTGTCGATCAGGCTCAAGGCGAAAAGAATCAGCAGAAGTCCGACAAGCCGCAGGAAAAGCCGAATGATGGTAAATCGGCCAAGACCGGTGAGGATCTGACCTCCACATCAGGCGATCAGACGAACTATTCCGAAGCGGATTTCTTCGAGAATCCCTATTCGGTGCTGGCCGAGATTGCACAGGAAGTCGGCCAGCAGGCCAATGTCAGCGCCAAGGGCGAGGGTGGAGCCGCCCAATCAGGTCCGGCGACCGGTGCGGATGGTGGTCAGGCCTATCGCGATCCATTCGATCCGGATTTCTGGACCAAGCAGGTGCAGGTTTCCAGTGCCTCGAAGAAAGCGAACGAGGAACAGTCTGCCAAGTCGGATCAATCGCCCAAGGGCGAAGTCATCGCCTTGTCGAAAGCAACGGCGGCCGATGTCGGCCAGTCCGCAGATCAGCCGCAAACGCCCGAACAGCAGCCGACGGTAAGCGAGCAGCAGGCGACCGGCAAACAGCAGGACAAGCAGACGCAGGCTCAACAGGTTGCCAAGGCCACGGCGCAGAGCGATGCCTCCGCACCTGAGGACAATGCCGCTTTGCCCCAAAACAAGGATGTTCAACCGACCAAGGCACAGCAGCAGGAGGCCAAGGATCTGCAGCAGGCAATCCAGGCCGAGATCAAGGGGGTTGCCGGTCAGCTGGCCGAGGGGCTGCAGGTCAGCGCGGCGGAAGGCGGCGTGCTCGTCACCATCTCCGACCAGACCAATGACCCGATGTTCAACATCGGTTCGGCGGTTCCCCGGCGCGAGATGGTGCTGGCGATGGAAAAGATCGGCAAGATCCTGGCGGACCAGAGGGGATCGATCCTGATCCGTGGCCACACCGACGGACGTCCCTATATGGTCGGCGGCCGCAATGACAACTGGCGCCTGTCGCTCGATCGCGCCCAAAGTGCCTATTACATGCTGACGAGCGGTGGCCTGGACGAGAAGCGGATCGTTCAAGTTTCCGGCTTTGCGGACCGGCGTCTGAAGTTGCCGAACGATCCATTCAACGATGCCAACCGCCGTATCGAGATCCTGATCGCTAGTCCCTCGAACCAGGCGGCGACGGACCCTGCGGCTTCAGGAACGCAAGCTCCCGCGAAGCCTGCTTCAGGCAAGGGCAAGTCTAGCCAAGGCAAGCAGGGATAGTTCATGGCGCGCAAACAGCATCGTCATCACCTTGCGCTCACGCTCACCCTCGGCATGTTGATGCCGGGGATTGCAAGCGCCGAGGGGCAGGACAGCCTGCCGCTCTACAAGATGCTGCGCTCGCTCGAATTCGTCCAGGATTCCGTTGTCGCGGGCGATAGTTCCGCCGGAGAAATGCAGCGCTTTCTGCTCGCCACCATAGACGAACGCCTGCGCAACGCGGATAAATCTGTCTTCGAGGACAACCGCAATGTTGATGCGGCCCTGATCTACGCCATGAGCGGCGGCAATCCCGAAACGCTCGAATATCTGATGTCGCGCGACGTCAACGGCAATTTCGACAATCGCGTTGCGGATGTTCTCAGGAAATATCTGAACGGCAAGGGTCTGCTCGTCGTCAACACGCTTGTCGATATCTCCAAGGAATATCGCGACAAGCCGATCGGCCCCTATCTTTCGCTGGTTGCCGGCAACGTCATGTCGGGCAAGAACGCCAAGGCAGCCCTGCCGCTTTATGACTGGGCGCGGTTGATGGCGCCCGGCACGATCGTCGAGGAATCGGCGCTGCGTCGCTCCCTGGCTCTGTGCGCCGATGCGGGCATGGTGCCGCAAGGGCTAGATTACGCGCGGCGTTATACGCGGCGTTTCCTGCATTCGCCCTACGCAAGCCAGTTTGCCGATCTTTTCGTGCAGCTAGTGGTGGATCATGATTCCGACGTCAAGCAACAGGACATCGTCGATATCCTGTCTTTCATGGACCCGCCGAGACAGCGGGAGATCTATCTGCGCATGGCGCGCCGTGCCGCAATCGCCGGCAAGGCCGATCTTGCCGCGCTTGCGGCCAATCGTGCCCAGGCGATCTCCAATGACGGCAGCGATGCCTTTGGCGCGCTGGCGAACTTCTATGGCGGCGTGGCGGGCATATCCACGCCTGAATTGAAGTCGGCTATCAACGATGTGAACCAGATGCCGGCGGGCGAACTGAATGCGCGCGACCGGGCTCTGCGCGACGCCGCAAAGGCGGTGGCGCAGGAGATATTGCGCACGCCCGACGCTGCAAGCCTCGGGCAAGGCAATGTTCCTAACCTGCCCAACCAACAGAAGACTGAACACGATGCTGCTGTGACGAATCAAGCGGGAGGCCAATCTCCCGGCACGGCGGGTGTTGAGCAGGGAGCCTCGGCAAACGCGGCTCCCGCCCCGAAGGGAGGGCGGCAGGAGGCCGACTCTTCGTTCAACGCATTCGTCACGACGAGCCGCTCGAAGCTGGATGCCATCGACGGCCTGTTGAAGCAGGAAAGTCATTGATATGAACGACATCGGTGTGTCTGGCGCCTCATCAGGGGCGGATATTCTTGCTGTTGCCAAAGGTGGCCGCTCGACAAAGCAGGATGATGGCAAGGGCTTTATCGATGCGCTGACCAGTTCGCTCGGCAACGGTCGCAAATCCGCCGGTTCGAATACCGGGACCGACGTGACGACGAATGCGAACACGACATCCGGTGACAATGCGGATGACGGCACGGGCACGGTGAAAACGCCAGCGAGCAATCTCGCGTCGATAACCCTCACCATCGATGAAAGCGCCAATGCCGGAGTTGGAATGATCGATACCTCCGGAGCCAATCTCGCCAACCCCGCCGGCCTCGCCAAGGGCGCGAAAGCCTCTCAGACTGCCGGCACCGCATCGCTCTCGAAATCGCTTATAGAGCTGCAGAAAGCAGCCTCGAGCGCTGCCGAAGGTGATGCACTCCCCGTTGAAGGCGATCAGCCGGCCGCCGCTGCCGATCCGACCATGCCGACGCCCGACGCCGGCAAGGTGCAGGTGCAGCCGACGGCGCTCGACCAGTTGGCCGAGATCGCGCAGCAATTGAGCGAGGTTGCGACCACGGATGGTCAGACGGCGCCAGTCAAGGGTGACGGTAAGACGCCTGCCGTGAAGGATGGAAAGAATGTCCAGTCCACGGATGATGGTAAGTCTGCATCGACACAAGGCAGCCAGCCGGCCAATACGATTTCCGATGCCCTATCGCTGCTGAATGTTGCGCAGCCCGTCGTTGCGACGCAGGTCAGCACGAGTCAGGTCGGTACGGCGCAAGCGGGCAAGACGGCAGACGATGCCAAGGTCCAGTCATTGCCATCAGGCAAAGCGACACTTGCGGGCGATGCTTCGGACACCGCCTTGACGTTGCCGGACGACGGCAAGGGGACGGATGTATCGCAGACCTTCCGCCTGACGCGGGCGGACGGTCGCGGCGGCGCGCTCGACCTGTCGATCAGCAAAGGCGGCGATGACGTTGCCGATGTCCAAGTCGGTGCCGCCGCGGGCGGCGATGCGGTAGCGGTTACCGTGCTGGATTCGCGCCGTTATCTCGGGCTCGCCGCCAATTCCAACTCGGCGCTCGTTGCTGGAACCCTGGCGGGCGACCATGAATGGTCGGCGGCGATGCAGCCGGGTTCGGCGCTCTCCAACGCCGCGAACCTGACGAGCACGGGCAAGGTCGTCAATACGCTGAAGATCCAGCTGCGCCCCGACAATCTCGGCGACGTGACGGCAACCATGCGGCTCTCCGGAGACCAGCTGAGCGTCGACCTGAAGGTTCAGACGAGCGAAGCCTACAGGCAGCTTCACGCCGATCAAAGCCGCATGGTCGATGCGCTGCGCGCGCAGGGCTATCAGGTCGACAACATCACCGTCTCCATGGCGTCCAATGCCGACCAGCAGTCGGATAGCGGCCGCAATTCCGGATCGAACCAGCCACAGCAGCAGTCCCTGTTGAACCAGGGACAGGGGGGCGACGCACGCTCCAGGGGCCAGAACTATTCAGGGCAGCAGGCAAATGGAAACGATGGCAATCGCAGTTCGGGTGAGCGCGGTGTTGAGGACGGCACTGCTGGTGGCGTGCAGCGTTCTCGCTCTGGGGCGGTTTACCTCTGAAGCGCATGCATCGGGCAATCCGGCGCCGCCTGACAATGGTGCAGCCGGCCTTTGCGAACGCGAGATCCAGTCCGCCGCAGCGAAATACGGAATACCGGAAGGGATCCTTTATTCGGTCGGTCTGACGGAGACAGGACGCAAGGGGTCGCTCTATCCCTACGCTCTCAATGTCGAGGGGCGGCCGATCTTTCCGCCATCGGAGGGTGCCGCCCTGCAGATATTCGCTGCAGCACGGCAGAATGGGGCAAAGCTTATCGATGTCGGCTGCATGCAGATCAATCAGTATTTCCACGGCGAAAACTTTACATCTGTCGCCGCCATGTTCGATCCGCGTAGTAATGTCGAGTATGCCGCAAAGTTTCTCCGCAATCTGCATGACAGGCATGAGACCTGGACGATGGCGGTGGCTAGATACCATGCTGGTCCGAACAATGACCCCGCCCAGAAGGTCTATGTCTGCCGTGTGATCGCCAATCTGGTCGCCACCGGCTACGGAAAATGGACGCCCAATGCGGCGACGTTCTGTCGGGATTAAACACCCTTAGGTTGCATATCGCTTCCGGTTAGCCGGCGCTAACCCAATTGAAGCGGTTGACTGCCGTGGATTTGCCCAAAATGCGCATGTTAATAATACGCCCGCTAACAACTTTTTTATCGGTGTAAAACGCCGACCGCCTACTATATCTAGTGCAAATCGCACCTACAAAGTTAATCAATTATTAATTTCCGTCACTCATTTCCGACAGTTGTTCGTGATTCGCCCGATTCGTACCCATAGGTCATCGAAACACCACACTGATTCGGAGGCGGACGAATGATCGTAGTGGTTGATGAGCGAGAGCTCGTTAAGGACGGATATACATCACTGTTTGGACGCGAGGGCATCCCTTCGACGGGATTTGATCCGCGTGAATTCGGAGAATGGGTCACGACGGCAGCAGAGGGCGATATTGCTGCGGTCGAAGCCTTTCTGATCGGGCAGGGCCAGCAGGTGCACGAGCTCCCGAGGGCCATTCGCGACCGGACGGCAGCACCTGTCATCGCGGTGAGCGACCAGCCCTCGCTGGAAGCCACGCTTGCACTTTTCGATTGTGGCGTCGACGATGTCGTGCGCAAGCCGGTACATCCTCGCGAAATCCTTGCCAGGGCGGCGGCGATCCGCCGTCGGTTGAAGGCGATCAACAACTATACCGATATCGGTCCCATTCGCGTCTTCGCAGATGGCCGTGACCCGGAAATCAACGGTTCCGTATTTGCCTTGCCGCGCCGCGAGCGCCGCATCCTCGAATATTTGATCGCCAATCGCGGTCGCCGTGTGACGAAGACCCAGATCTTCAACGCCATCTACGGCATCTTCGACGAGGAAGTCGAAGAGAACGTCGTCGAAAGCCATATCTCCAAGCTGCGCAAGAAGCTGCGCAAGAAGCTTGGCTTCGATCCGGTCGATTCCAAGCGCTTCCTCGGTTACTGCATCGACTGGAGCTGATGCGCCCGGTCGCACATCCCCGATAACAAACTCATGAACAGGCCCGAGAATCAGTTGATTCTCGGGCCTGTTCCTTTTTCGGCTACCGGATCGTCATGCACTGAAAGGTACGTTGGTTCTTACCATTTCAGCGTGCGGCGGTCGGCGGTCATGCGGCTTGATGGCGCTCTCAGCGAAGCTTTTCGCGATGATTAGTTTTTCGTCCTCTCAGACAGCTTCACGCAAGGCCCGCCACCTACTCTCAGTCGTATGAAGGATAACGAGGATTCCAGATGAGGAATTTCGGCAGCTTGAAGACCACACTTGCGGAAGCGGATGCGCGGGCAGCTTGCCTCAGTGTCGCTTTTGGCGGTGGCATCGATGCGACGGCGGTTCGCTCCGGTGATCGTCCATTCGCTGCCAATGACAATCTGGTCTATTTCGCCGGCCTTGCTCTGACAGGCTATTCCGACACTTCCGGCGCGCCTTCGGCCAATCTGCCGCGCTAAAACGAATAGGGTATCGAGTCAGTCATGTCGCTCACAACAGCTCTCAATAACGCGCAGGCAATATTCAACAATACCGGCACGCAGAGCAGCGTCGTGTCGAACAATATCGCCAACGCCAACAACACGAATTATTCGCGTCGTCAGGCGGTGGTGACCACCAACATGGCTGGCGCCCAGGTGGTGCAGATTGCCCGCAGCAGCGAACCGGCGCTACAGAAGGCCTACCTCAGCTCGGCATCGTCGGATTCGGCACAACAACTGCTGTTGAACGCCTACACCAATCTTCAGTCGGCCACGCTTGGCGGCAACGACAACGAGATCGCGCCGGCGACCTATCTGTCGGCATTCCAGGATGCGATGCAGAATTATGCGGGATCGCCGTCCAACGCTACGGCGGCGCAATCTGCGATCAATGCTGCCCAGAGCCTGGCCACATCGCTCAACAATGCCACGACGGCAGTACAGAGCGCCCGTACTGCCGCCGACAAACAGATCAGCTCCGATGTCGATACGCTGAATAGCCTGCTGAAGCAGTTTCAGACCGCCAACGACGCGGTGAAATCGGCAACGACCACGGCTGGCCCGACATCAAGCGCCCTTGCCGACGCGATGGATCAGCGCGATTCGATCCTGAACCAGATTTCGAAGATTGTCGGCGTGACAACCGTGACGCGCGGCAACAACGATATGGCGCTTTACACCACGAGCGGGACGACCCTGTTCGAGACCATTCCGCGCACGGTGACGTTTCAGCCGACGACGACTTATACGGCAGACACGACAGGCAACAGCGTTTACATCGATGGCGTTGCGCTGACCCCGGGCCAGGGTGCGAATACGACCGCACAGGGCACTCTTCAGGCATCGCTCCAGGTCCGAGATGATGTCGCGCCGACCTATCAGAAGCAGCTCGATGAAATGGCTCGAGGGCTGGTTACGGTCTTCGCTGAAACGAATAGCGATTCTTCAAAACCGACCCTGCCCGGTCTGTTTACCTGGAGCGGCGGCACTGTTCCGACTGATGCCACCGCGGTTACGGGTTTGGCTGGTTCGATAACCGTTAATTCGAAATTAATCACGTCCCAAGGTGGTGATCCAACACTGCTGCGTGATGGTGGTATTAACAACGATAGTACTACTGGCGAAACCGGTTACACCAAGAATACCAGCGGTGACAGTGGATATTCCACCCAGCTTGATGCCTACATCACTGGCATGAATACGAAAATGGCGTTCGATCCTACGGCCGGCTCCGACACCAGTGCCACGCTCATGGATTATTCAGCGAGCTCCATCGGTTGGCTCGAGGGTCAGCGCAGCACGGCAACGACCGCAGGGGAAAATACCTCTGCTGCTCTTTCGCGCTCCTCGAGCGCCTATTCGAACGCGACGGGCGTCAATCTCGACGAAGAACTGACGCTGATGATGGATATCGAACAGTCCTACAAGGCTGGAACGAAGATATTGAACGCAGTCAATGAAATGCTTCAAGCGGTATTGGATATTGCGAGCTAAGCCATGAAACTTTCTTTCATTTCGAGCACGGCCATTCAGAACGCCATGCGCCAGACGATTCGTCAGGCGCAGAATGAGATGACGAGCGCTTCGACGGAGGCGACCACAGGTGTCTATGCCGACATCGGGGTCGCGCTTGGCAGCAGCACGTCGCTGAACGTGAATTTGACGCGGGAAGTGTCGCGCATCGATTCCATTCTCAGCAGCAATTCCATCGCGAACCAGCGTATGACGACGTCCCAAACCGCCCTGACGGGCATGGGCACACAGGCGCAGAACCTGATGGATCAGCTTGTGGCGCTGAGCGGCAACACCGATGGTAGCAGCGTCGCCCTGGCGCAGCAGACCGCGACATCGACCCTGTCGAGCGTCATTGCATCGGCCAATACGATGGTGAATGGCGAGTATCTCTTTGCCGGAACCAATACCGACGTCCAGCCGATGACGGACAATTCCTCGACAACGAACGCGGACATTCAGTCACAGCTTGCGACCTACATGGCAAGTCAATCGCCGTCTGTAACCGCAGATACCATATCCGCGGACCAGATGACGGATTTCATCACCAATACCGTCGCGCCAATGTTCACGTCCGATAGCAGTTGGTCGAGCTGGTCGAGTGCGTCCGATCAGAACATGACGAGCCGCATCAATAATTCGGAAGTCATCGAAACCTCGACGAACTCGAATTCATCCGGCATGCGGTATCTGGCGCTGGCGACCAGCGTGACCAACGCACTGATGGGTACGCCACCCGGCCTCAATCAAAGCGCGGTAAATGTCGTCACGCAGCAGGCCATCAGCTATACGCGTCAGTCGATCGACGGATTGAACAACCAGGCAAGCCAGCTTGGTCTCTCGCAGTCACGGCTGTCGGACGCGAATACGACACTGAACTCTCAGAAGACCATTCTCAATACCAGTATCGGCGACTTGACCGGAGTTGACCCTTATGAGGCATCGACCAAGGTCAACAGTCTCCAAACACAGCTCGAAACGGCTTACACGATTGTTTCCAAGATCCAACAGTTAAGCCTTGTAAATTACCTTTGATGATCAAAGGGAAGTAATGACCAGGAAGGATGCATGAATGTATCAGTTCTCATATGCGGAAGTCATGCAGGATGCAGTGGCCGACGCCAAGGAACGAGAACGACAAGTTCTGGACCGGTCGGTAGCTCTTCTCTCTGCGGCCCGTGATGCGGGGAAATACGGCCGTGAAGCGATCGAGGCTCTCTTCTATACGCGACGCCTATGGGTAAGCTTTGTCGAGGACCTCAAAAGCCCGGAGAACCAGCTGAACGTCGAACTGCGCGCCAATCTGATTTCGATCGCCATCTGGATATTGAAGGAATGCGAACGGATCAGGCGGCGCCAGTCGGAAAACTATCAAGGCATCATCGATGTCACCACCATCATCAGGGATGGACTTAAATGAAAAGTACGCTTCGCATATCGCTTAAAGCCGGGGAAAAGATCTTTATCAACGGAGCCGTCCTGCGCGTCGATCGCAAGGTTGCTCTGGAATTCCTGAATGATGTGACATTCCTGCTCGAGAACCACGTGCTCCAGCCCGAGGACGCGACGACGCCCTTGCGTCAGCTCTATTTCATCGCGCAGATGATTCTCATCAATCCGGAAGGTAAGGAACAGTCGACGGTGATGTTCCGCAAGTCGATCGTCATGCTGCTGTCGTGCTTCCACAACGAGGAAGTGCTGGCCGAGCTGAAGCGCATCGACGGCCTCGTCGCCACCGGCCGCGCCTTCGATGCGCTGAAGGCGATCCGTGGCCTCTACCCGGTTGAGGACAATATTCTGAACAACCAGGAAATGCCTGCCGCGACGATCGAGCACATTCGTCGGGAGATTGCTCCATGGCAACGGTAAGTGCCGTCAACAGCAGCACCAGCACCAGCAGCACCAGCTCCTCGCAAAGTGCTGCGGCTGCGTCGGCGAGCGCAAGCCTGAACTATAACGACTTCCTGCAGCTTCTCATCGCGCAGATGCAGAACCAGGACCCGACGTCACCGATGGACGCCAGCCAGCAGATTTCGCAGCTGGCGAGCTTCTCCCAGGTCGAGCAGCAGATCCAGACGAACGCGCATCTGGAAACGGTGCTGCAGAACCAGTGGATCTCGCAGGCCTCCGACTATATCGGCAAGCAGATCATGAGCGCCGACGGCAAGACGACGGGAACGATCAAGGAAGTGACCGTCTACACGGACGGTATCATTGCCCAGACCGATGCCGGCGACAAGATTCTGATCCAGGCCGGCGTAACGATCGCCCCGGCGGGCACGACCATTGATCAGCCGACCACGTCGAGCGATAGTAGCACCAGCAGCGATTCGTCGAGCACGAATTCGACCAGCAGCTCATGAGGAGCTGCTGAACCGGGAGTGGACATGCCATGAATGAAGCCGATGCATTGGATATTTTCCAGGCTGCGATCTGGACAGTGCTTGTGGCTTCCGGACCGGCAGTCGTTGCCGCCATGGTCGTCGGTCTGGTCATTGCCTTGATCCAGGCGCTGACCCAGGTGCAGGAGGCCACATTGACCTTCGTGCCAAAGATCGTCGCCGTCATGGTCACGATCGGAATCTCGGCGCCGTTCGTCGGCGCACAGATTTCGATCTTCACCAATCTCGTTTTCTCCCGCATCCAATCGGGTTTCTAAAATAGATCCGAAGATCGTTCTGGCCTCCGGATCATGCGCATCGATGGCAACGGCCATGCTCGCGCAAGCTTCGACCTTTAGAGGTCGGTTCCAATAGGGCAGGCGGGTCAGCCGTTTGCCTCCTCTCATGAAGAGACGGAACCGGTCGAATGGCACAACCACCCGCAATAGCGCTTCCCAAAGCCAATCCCAGCATACGCGATATCGGGTTTGCCCTCGGTATCATGGTCATCCTGTGCGTGCTGTTCCTGCCGATCCCGCCGTTCCTGATCGACCTTGGTCTGGCGTTCTCGATCGCCTTCTCCGTGCTGATCCTCATGGTGGCGCTCTGGATCAAGAAACCACTGGAATTCTCGTCCTTCCCGACGATCCTGCTGATCGCCACGATGACGCGTCTGGCGCTGAACATCGCCACGACCCGCGTCATCCTTTCACACGGTTATGAAGGGCACGATGCGGCCGGCGGCGTCATCGCCGGGTTCTCCAGCCTGGTCATGTCGGGCGACTTCGTCATCGGTCTGATCGTCTTCCTGATCCTGATCACCATCAACTTCATCGTCATCACCAAGGGTGCAACGCGTATCGCGGAAGTCGGCGCGCGTTTCACCCTGGACGCCATCCCCGGCAAGCAGATGGCAATCGACGCCGATCTTTCGGCCGGCCTGATCGATGAGAAGGAGGCGCAGCGCCGCCGCCGCGAATTGGAAGAGGAAAGCTCCTTCTTCGGCGCGATGGACGGCGCCTCGAAGTTCGTGCGCGGTGACGCAGTTGCAGGCCTTTTGATCACCTGCATCAATGTCTTCGGCGGCATCATCATCGGCTATTTCCGTCACGGCATGCCGATCGGCCAGGCCGCGGACGTTTTCGTGAAGCTTTCCGTCGGCGACGGTCTGGTTTCGCAGATGCCGGCGCTCATCGTCTCTCTCGCTGCCGGCCTTCTCGTTTCGCGCGGCGGCACCTCGGGCTCCACCGACCAGGCCGTCGTCAATCAGCTGAGTGGCTATCCCCGCGCGCTCGCCGTCTCGGCGGTCCTCATGGGCATCCTGGCCATCATGCCAGGCATGCCTTTCTTTCCCTTCCTCCTCCTTGGCACCCTCATGGCCGCCGGCGCCTGGTTCATTCCGCGCCAGATCGAAGCCGAGAACAAGCTTCGCCGCGATGCCGAAGAGCAGAAGGTGATGCAGACGAAGGAAATGGAAAAGGATTCGGTCAAGTCGGTTCTGAAGACCGCCGAGATCGAGCTGGCCCTCGGCAAGATCGTTTCCACCCGCTTGCTCGGCGCCCACCAGGAGCTGGCCTTCCGCGTCGGCAAGATGCGCAAGAAGTTCGCGACGCAATACGGTTTCGTCGTGCCGGAAATCAAGGTGATCGACGACATGGCGATTGCCGACAAGTCGTATCAGATCCGCATCCACGGTACGACGATCGCTTCCAATATGCTGCGCGTCGGCGAAGTGCTCGTCGTTACCGGCTCCGGCCGCAAGCCGACGGTTCCGGGCGACGAGATTCGCGAACCCGCTTTCGGCATGCCGGCTGTTTCCGTCCTCGAAGCCTTCACCGAGGATCTGAAGCGCGAGGGCTTCCAGCCGATCGACAACGTCTCGGTCGTGCTCACCCATATGAGCGAAGTCATTCGCAACAACCTGCCGGCGCTGCTGTCCTATAAGGACGTGAAGATCCTGATCGAGCGGCTCGACCCGGAATACAAGAAGCTCGCCGACGAAATCTGCTCGTCGCACATGTCCTATTCCGGCCTGCAGGCGGTATTGAAGCTGCTGCTCGCCGAGCGCGTCTCGATCCGCAACCTGCATCTCATTCTCGAAGCGGTCGCCGAGCTCGCGCCGCATGTGCGCAAGACCGAGCAGATCGTCGAGCATGTGCGCGTACGCATGGCGCAGCAACTCTGCGGCGATCTCGCCGACAACGGCGTGCTGCGCGTGCTGCGACTCGGCAGCAAATGGGACCTCATCTTCCACCAGGCACTCAAGCGCGACCAGAAGGGCGAAATCGTCGAATTCGATATCGATCCGCGCAGCCTCGAAGAGTTCAGCGAGCAGGCGGGCAAAGTTATCCGTGAATATATGGACCGGGGCATGCCCTTCGTTCTTGTCACGTCGCCGGAAACGCGCTCCTATGTGCGCATGATCATCGAACGCCTGTTCGCGACCCTTCCGGTCCTGTCGCATGTGGAATTGGCCAAGGGGATCGAGATCAAGATTCTAGGTTCGATTTCATGATAACTGACCCCCAGGGGACCATTCTGGCGCTGTTCGTCGCCTTCTGCCGCATCGGCGGCTGCATGATGGTCCTCCCGGGATTTTCCTCCGGCCGTGTTCCCACGCAATTCAGGCTGCTGCTTTCCGCGGCTCTGACGATGGCGATCCTGCCGTTGCTCTGGAACACGATCTACCCGCAGGTATCGAAGGGCGATGCGACCTATATCGGCCTCATCTTCACGGAAACCGTCATCGGATTGATGTATGGGATGATGGCCAGGATCTATACGCTGGGCCTGCAATTCACCGGCACGGTCATATCGATGATGATCGGCTTCAATGCGCCTGGCGGTGCCGATATCATCGAGGAATCGAACGAAACGTCGCTTACCAGCCTCATCAGCTTTTGCGGGCTGATGATTCTCTTCATTATGGATTTTCACCATTATGTCCTGCAGGCGCTGGTCGATTCCTATTCGGTCATTCCCTTCGGCGGGCATATCGAACCGCGCGCCGCGCTGATCTCGATCACGGATACGCTGGAGACGACCTTCTTCATCATGCTGCGGCTGGCAAGCCCCTTCGTGCTTTACGGCCTGATGTTCCAGATTTCGATCGGCTTCATCAACAAGCTGGCGCCGCAGATCCCGATCTATTTCATTTCCACGCCGTATCTGCTGATGGGAGGGCTGTTCATGCTCTATCTCAGCATCGCGGCTTTGGTCAGTCAGTTTTCCAGTGCGTTCCTCACGGTCTTCAATGGGCATTAGGGCAATTCCAGGAAAAGTGCGCAGCGGTTTTCCGTCGGGAATGCGAGGAAACAAAGGGATCCGCGGGCGGACAGATGACGAAGCCCGGTTCGGGCAGAGCCGGCGAAAGCAGCCGGCGGGTAGGTAGGCGATGGCGGAGAAAAACCGGTCCGAAAAACTGAAGCGCCTGGTCGTGGTGCAGCGCCACCTGGAACGGATGGCGGAAAACGAGCTTGCCGATACGACCCGGCAGCGCTCGGAAGTGACGGAAGCGATGGAGCGGGTCATGGTTGCCATCGGCTCAGTCGACCCCGTGCACATGGCATTCTCGATCCACTACGCCGAACGCTACGGCCGCCTGATGATCCGCGACCAGCAGCTGGAAAGCATCCAGACGCTCATTCAGATGAAGGTCCAGCAGGAGCGCACCAAGGCCGACAGGCTGGAGGAGCACATGAAGGATGCCCGCGAGCTCGAATTGCGAGAATCGGACGACAATGCCGTCTACGATATCATCGATCAGCACTTCGCCGGCGCAACGCCAGCCTCCAGCAAGGTTCAAAAATAATAATCATCGCGATCATGGAGCAGGATTCGCATCGTTGGGTTGCCGATCTGCTCTGACAGTTTGATTCGCCATGCCCCAATATCAGCGCTGAACCGCGCGGTTTCGGGATATGCGAGAGCAGAAGGAGACGTGACGTGGCTATTTCGCCTCCGAGTGACCTGGTCCTCGATGTCGTCAAAGCGGCCAATCCCGCCGATGTCGAGGTCGCACAGGCCAAGCTTGCCGCCAATCGAGCCGCTTTCGCCGCCACCAGCCTGGCCGAAAACGGCAATGGTTTCGGCGCGACGGTGGATGCGATGAACAGCGCCGCCACACAGGCGGGCCTCGCCAATGCAAATACGCATGTGGCCGGGACCAAGGTCCCGCAGGCCTATCGCAAGTTCGAGTCCATGGTGCTGCAGAACTTCGTGAAGAACATGTTGCCGAGCAGCGAGACGCTCTACGGCAAGGGCTCCGCTGGCGAGATCTGGAAGGGCATGATGGCCGAGCAGCTGGGCGACACGATCTCCAAGAACGGCGGCGTGGGCATCGCCGAAAAAATGTACAAGGAACAGGTCGACAAGATGCGCAATACCGGCGCCATCAACTCCGCGACCGATGAGAACGACAAGAAGATGGCGCTCAGCGCGATTACCGATTTCCAGCGCAAGACGCTGGCCGCCGCCGATGCCGATAATGACGGCAACACCAGCATCACCAACCAGAATTCGTTGACGTCCCAGAAAGCATGAGCGAGGTAACAAACATGGAAATGATGTCGCAGGACTATCGGATCAAGTCTGTCCTTGGCCGCCTGGAGATGATCATCGACAATGAGAACAACCGGATCGGCACCGACCCGGAATTCGATCTCAAGGTATCGAACGCGCACAAGAGCCGCTGCCTCTACGAATTGTCGATGCTGTTTCGCGATACCGATCCGGCCGATCTCGCGGCTACCCATATCGAGCAGCTGCATGACCTGAAGAAGAAGTTGGTTCTGAATGCCCGCCGCGTCGAGGCGCATCTCGAGGCCGTGCGCGCCGTTGCCGAAATCCTGAAGAATGCCGTGCAGAACGCCGATGCCGACGGCACCTATTCGCAGGAGCAATTCCGCGTCCGTGAGGCCGGATGATCAAGCTCGTTATCACCGGCCTGTGGGTCTGCGCTGTAACATTGGCCTCGGTCTATTTTTCGGTGCAAGTGGCGACGGCGCCCGCGATCAGTCCTGATGACGCCAAGAAGGCGCAGCAGGAGCTCGTCAAAGGCGAGTCGATCAACGTTCCCGTCATCGCCAACGGCCAGGTGACCGGCTATTTCCTGACGCGCATTTCCTTCATGATGGAAAAGGGCAAGGCGAATACGTTTCAGATACCTCTGCCGGAGCTGACGACAGACGAACTCTTTTCGCTGTTGGTCGGCAACAAGACGATCGATATCGCCCACACGCAGAATTTCGATGTTGCCGCCTTCCGCAGCGATCTCAAGAAACGGATGAACGAGCGGCTCGGTGGGGACTATGTCGCCGACGTGCTGATCGAACAGCTTGACTACCTTTCCAAGGAAGAAACCCATGGTGGGGAAAGCGTGGGCAAGAGAACGGTCAAGCCCGTCAAGATCGTGCAGGATGCGGCCAAGGACAAAGTGCCGGTCGAGTAATATCGCTCCGGCCGCAAGATTCCGATTCATATGGTAACGTAAATTGTATCTTACGTTTCCCGATATGCTTAACGGATCTCTGACAACTTCCAGCAAATCCAATCTTCCTTCCTAACGGAAAGTTGGATTTGTCTTGCTATAAAGACCTCCAGATCATGCCTCCCAATTGCCGCACCGATGAACGGTGAGGGGCATGAGCTTTGTGCGTACCGGCATCATACGCGTCAGCGATGCCGGGCAGGAGGTGTTGGATTGAACCAGGTAGCCGATTTTGCCGTCGTCGCGTCACGCCGCATGATCTTCGATCTGCCGGTGTGCGATCTCGGTTGGGATGACGCGCTGACTTTCGTCAACGAGCTTGCTTCCCTGCCGGTCGGACAGACCTCGATCTCCTTCGTCAATGCTCACAACATGCTCGTCATGCTGCGCGACGACAGCTATCGCAATGTCCTTGAGCGCAATCTGGTCCTTCCCGATGGCGTTGGCCTCGACATCGCCTCGCGCGTCGCTCATGGAGAACCCTTCCCTGCCAATCTGAACGGTACGGATTTCGTGCCCGCGCTGCTGACATTCATGGAGCGGCCGAGGCGGATCGGTCTCTTAGGGGGCAAGCGCTCTGTCGTCGAAAAGGCAGCGGAGAAATTGCGCCAGCATGCGCCGTGGCACCAGTTTGTCGTCGTATCGGACGGTTTCTTCGATCCGGTGCGGAGCAATGCCGTGACTGCGGAAATCAGCCGCCAGAAGATCGATGTGCTGATCGTCGGCATGGGCACGCCGCTGCAGGAAAAATGGGTTGCCGAACATGTCGGCCCGCAGCATGCGCGCCTCGTCCTGACCGTTGGCGCCTTGTTCGATTTCATTTCCGAGACGGTGCCGCGGGCGCCAAGGCTCGTGCGCGCGATACGCAGCGAGTGGTTGTTCCGTCTGGTACTTGAGCCGAATAGGCTCTGGCGGCGTTACATGCTGGGCATACCGCTATTCTTCTATCAGGTCGTCAGGCATCAGTTCGGTCGCAAGGGGCGTGTCCTTCGCGCCGAGCCGCATCCGTTGCCGCAGCGACGCATCGCGCCGCCGGACAAATTAGCAAGCTAGTATTTGCGGGTGCGGCGTTAACTCTTTCTTTGGCATGAAATTTTAGAGTGGGTTAACCATTTGCATTGGTCTCGGACCATGTGCGCGAGATAACCCGCCATGTTTGAAAGCAAAGCCAGGACCGGATTCCACCTCGACGACGCGGAAACCCCAAAGGTTTCGCGGCGATCTGGTCGGCATGTCCCCACCTACGGCGAAGATGATGGCCTGGGTAGCGCAGTCGACCTATGCGCTGCCAATTCTGACGACCCGCGTGATACGGAACTGCGTGACATTCTGCGCAGACGGTTGAATGGCGATCCCTATCCGGTGTCTGGTCGCAGAAGACCGCTGGAGATCGGGACGGCGGCGGACCAGGCGGAAGATGTCCCCCATGTCTACCGCCCAGAACGCCGCGGGATGCCGGAGCTGGCATCGGAGGCCACGCCCGATCTGCTGGAATTCGTGCCCGATCTGCTTGAAGGCATGCCGGAGCTTCCGCGACGGGTTGCCGCCCCCGTCGTCGTTGAATACACATCTCGAGCTAGACGCTGGTCCGTCAGCCTCGGCGCTCTCTGTTTTATTGCCGCAACCGCGCTGACGGGAGCGGCTATTCCAACCTTGCTTGCCCCGCCGCCGCTCTATGTGTCGCAGGCTATTCTCCATGCGGACGGCGAAGGTCGCGGGCGTCAGGCGCTGTTGGATGTCGCGGCGAAGCGTGTCATTGCTCCGTCCGTGTTGTCCGACATTGTCGCCAGGATGAAGCTTGATCGCGATCCGGAATTTACCGGCAGTCGCGCAGGCGCCCTCGGGGTTGCCGTCGAGCTGCTCTCCGGTAGCGGCAACGCATCCGACGCGCCGTCACGCGCACAGGCAACGCTGCGCAAAGACGTTGCCGTCGATATCGATAGCCAAACGGGTCTGCTGCGCCTGATCGTTACGTCGAGCGATCCCGCCAGATCGGCCGATATTGCCAACCGGCTTGTTCTTGCCACCCTCTATGATCCCGCTGTTGCTAAGGCCGCCGGTACGTCGCTTGGGATCGAAACGGCGGCTGATCGCAGCCGCAAGGAACTCGACCGCGCCTCTGCCGCCCTTGCCGAATTCAAGGCGCGCTATGGCGAAGACAAGATTGCTGCGGCGGAGGAACTCCGACAGCAGCGTCAGCAGCTGGATGTGCAGATAAAGGCAGCCGATCTGGCGGTACGCACCGCCAAGGCTCGTCTCACAGCCGTCAAATCGGCTACGCCGGCATCGGTGCTGACCGGCGCATTGTCAGGCGATCTTTCGTCGCCAGGGCTTGATGATCTGCGCAGCCGCTACAATGCCGCCAAATCGCAGCTTACGCAACTTTCCGTGCAACTCGGCCCGCGCCATCCTCGCCTGCTTGCGCAACAGGCCACCGTCGATGATCTCGCGGCCAATATGCGTAGCCAGTTGCAGAGGCTGGCCGTCAGCAGCGAAGCGGACGTGAAAGCAGCTCTTGAGAAACAGGCCTCTTTCTCGGCGCAAATGACTGCCGCCAGCCAGGTGGGGAGCGATATCGACCTCGGCCGTCTCGCACAGCTGCAGGATGCTGTCGCGACAGCACAGAGCCGCTATGAGGCTGACCAGCAGAATGCTGCCATGATGGTGTCTGAAGCCAGGCCGCCGCTGACGGTACTGTCCCAGGCCGTCGCATCCGCCGCGCCGCTGGACAATCATCTCGCGAGCAATCAGGCAGCCGGCTTCCTCGCAGGCATCGGCCTGGCATCTTGCGTCGTATTCCTGCGCAAATGGTTTGCTGGTGTCGAGATGGCAGAAGACCAGGAGGCCGACGAAAGCATCATGCCGGCAGCCCGCGCGTTGCATCATGGCGATGCTATGGAGCTCCCGTCATTGCCGGCGACCGCGCCTGAACCGTTGGCCGCTCTTGTTGCTGATGATGCAAGTCAGCTCGATATTGTGGATGAGTGGGGCCGTATCCACCAGGAACTCGCATCACTGCGCGCCAAGGTCGAAACCTACGCGGTGCGCCGGCATCAAGACCGTGGCTGATCGCCTCATCCTTTTCCCTTGCAATTACCTCTTTCAGACACCATAGGGCGTTGGCAGGCAATTCCGTCGGGCGGATGGCCTGTAGATTGCCACCGAATTCATGATCGGGAGACGAGCGTGACGACAGTGATCGACGGGAAACAGGCAGCCGCATCGGTGATCGAGGCCGTGAAGGCTGCGGCGGCGGTGCTTGAAAGTGAGGCCGGTGTGAAGACCGGACTTGCGGTCGTCATCGTCGGCGACGATCCGGCCAGCCATGCCTATGTGAACTCCAAGAGCAAGATGGCCAAGGAATGCGGCTTCAAGTCGGTGCAGCACACGCTGCCGGCCGAGACGACGCAGGAAGAATTGGCAAGGCTCGTGGCCTCGCTGAACGACGATCCGTCCATCCACGGCATTCTCGTGCAGCTGCCGCTGCCGAAGCATCTCAATTCCGATGCGATCATCCAGTCGATCAGGCCGGAGAAGGATGTCGACGGCCTGCATGTCGTCAATGCCGGCAAGCTGGCAACCGGCGATCTCGAAACCGGACTGATCTCCTGCACGCCGGCCGGCGCCATGCTT
>NZ_FMAC01000010.1 GCF_900094555.1 Martinezella hainanensis | reverse complement strand
GCCAGAGCTTCACCTTTGATCGCGGCACGGAGTTTGCCGGCTTCCGGGCTCTGGAAGATGGTATCGGCGCGCGCAGCTGGTTTTGCGATCCCAGCGCACCGTGGCAGAAAGGCGCTGTGGAGAATGCCAATAAGCGCATTCGTCGCTTCATGCCCGGCGATACCGACCTGGCGGCCGTGTCACAACGCGACCTTACCCAACTTGCCCGCCATCTCAACGATCAACCACGAAGATGCCTGGGTTACAAGACGCCGGCGGAGGTGTTCATGACCCATTTGCAAGAAGCGGGGTGATCCCCTACCCTCAACACCGGCACGATGCACTTGGGTTAGCTTCTCCACAGGGGCAGATTCCATTTTCAAATGCAACGAAGACAATAAAGGCCATGGTTTCAGGAGGATGGAATGGCCCGCCCTTTCACACCGCCTCGTCGAACGCAAGGTTTCGATCAACAAGATTGCACGTCAGTCCCTGCGTCTTGGCAGCCTACCGTGCGATCTAACGACGCCTCAATGTCCGTCCCGAGCAACAGCGTCTTTCGGGACAGTATCGACCAGATTCTTCCGATGGAAAATGAAAAGCCCGGCAAGAACGATAATAACGGAGCCGACAACGATCTGGGTGTCGGGAATATCGCCGAAGAAAACGAAACCCAGCACGATCGCCCAGACAAGCAGGCTGTATTGAAGCGGAGCCAATAGTGACGCCGGCGCGAGCTTCAAGGATCGGGTTATCAGCATGTGAGCGCCGCCGGCAACGATGCCGAGAGCAAGCATGGCACCGAGATCGAGCGCCGAAGCAGAACGCCAGTCTCCGATGCTGAGCACCAACCCGGCGATGAGCGCACCGACCGTCTGCCATGCGACGAGCGTCGCATCGGCAGTCTGCCGCAGCCGGCGCCCGAGCACCAGGGTCAATGCAAACGCAAGGCTGCCGCCAAGGCCGAAGAGCGATGGCCAGGAAAACATCGCCGCCGATGGTCTGAGGGCGATCAATACGCCGATAAAGCCAACGAAAACCGCCAGCCAGCGCCGCCAGCCGATCCTTTCATTGAGGAAGAAATGGGAGATCGCCGCCACATAGATTGGACCGGCCATATAGAAGGTCATGACATCGGCAAGCGGCAGATAGGCGACTGCGGCATAAAAAAGAGCGACGTCGAGCGTTGTCATGACGACGCGCAGAAGCTGCAACGGCGGCCGTTCGAGGCGAAAAAGCGCATCGCTGCCCTGCCGCGCGATCATCGGCGCCAGAATAATGAACGAACCGAAGGAGCGGATCACCAGAATTTGGCCAACGGAGAAACTCGCAACCAGCCACTTGCCCATGGCATCGTTCAGCGAAAACAGGAAGTCGCCGAGAAGCATCATCAGCATGCCGGCAAGCACAAGATTGCCGCTTGTTACGGCTTTGCCCACGCGCATGCTATTTTATCCTTGCGAATCCTGCGTTTCTACCACCTGGGCTTTAGCCGGTTTTGCCCCCTACCCGCAATGGCATTCATCGCCAACGGTTCATCCCGAAAACCCATCGGCCTCCACTGGATAAGCGTCCGCGCACTCTTTGCGGGCGGACGCGATCTTCCTGTAAAACTTGAGCGGATGTTTATAAATTCGGTTATATGATAACATTTATGTGAACAGACGAACCACACCTCGCCAGCGAGGACAGTCGACATGCCTATACGCTTTCATTGTTGCAGCATTGGCTGCCGATATTGTCCGCTTGCCGGGTGAGAGAACATAAATGATGCAGCCGCCGGATGGATCGCTAGAGCCTACGCACCGAGATCAAGACGGTGAGGACGAGCAGGTCCACGAGCCGTTTGAATTGCTTCAGGCTCGGTATCTGTCTCTCGCCGAGCGTTACGAATGGCTCGAGGCGATGATCAACTATGTGCCGGACTATATCTATGCCAAGGACACGAATGGCCGGTTCCTTTTTGCCAACATGGCGATCGTCCTCAACAATGGCTTCACGCATGTCGATGAGCTGATCGGCCTTACCGATGCCGAAATTCACCCCATGGCCGACGCCCACAAGATCGAGGAAGTCGAACGGCAGGTAATGGAGAGCGGCGAGGCCGATCTTGGCGTCGAAGAGCGGCGCCTCAAGGGCGAAGGTTGGCTCATGATGTCGCGGGTGCCGCTGCGTGACAGAAACGGCAACATCATCGGCGTCGTCGGTGCGTCCCGCGATATCTCAGCTCGAAAACGGGCAGAGAAATTGATGAGTGCCCAGACGAAACTTCTGCAGGATGTGGCGCGCGGCGTCGATCTTGATGTGTTTCTCAAGGAGGCCCGGACGCTTCTTGAGGGCTTGCTCAATGGCAGACGCGTCAGTTTCGCTCTCGACGGCGAGCAAGTCGAGCCGATTGCCGGCGACATCCTGGAATTTCCCATTTTCTCGCGGGATGGTGGCCGGCATGGGGCCTTGGTAACGATGCAGACCGATGGCGACGAGGCTGGACTTATGGAATTCTTCGCTGGCATAGCGCAGACCGTTGGAATAGCCATCGATCGCCATCGGGACATCGCCCACATTGCCTATCTGGCCGAACACGATGCGCTCACCGGGCTTCCCAACCGCATGTTGCTCGACCGCAAGCTCAGCGCCCTGCTTGAAAAAGCATCACGGAAGCGAAGGTCTCTGGCCGTTGCCTTTGTCGACCTGGACAATTTCAAGCTGGTGAACGACACCCTAGGTCATGCGGCTGGCGACGAATTGCTGACGGTGGTTGCGCAGCGCATATCGACCCATATCGGCGGTCGCGGTATCGTCTCTCGGATCGGCGGCGATGAATTCATCATCGTTCTCGAAGAGTCCCCCGAGCCGATATACGAAAGGCTCGCCGACGTTCTCGCGGACATATCCAAGCCAATGGTCGTACAAGGGGTCGAAATCCGCGTCGGCTGCAGCATTGGCGTGGCTTGCGCCATGGAGCATGGCAAGACGGCCTCGGAACTGTTCGCGAATGCCGACATGGCGCTCTACCGTGCCAAGGAAGCGGGGCGCAACGCCATTCGACTGTTCACACCGGCCATGGCGGAGGACGCCCGCAACAAGCTGATCCGTATCGAAGAATTGCGACGAGCTGTGGAGCGAGACGAATTCGTGCTCCATTATCAGCCGCAGAAAGAAGTTCGCAGCGGCAGGGTCATTGGTGTCGAGGCCCTTGTGCGGTGGCAGCATCCCACCCAGGGCTTGTTGCTGCCTGGCGCCTTCATTCCGCTCGCTGAGGAAACGGGACTCATCGTTCCGCTCGGTGAAATCGTTCTGCGCAAAGCCTGCCGGCAAGCCCGGCTATGGCAGGATCGCGATCTGCCGGCACTGCGTGTCGGCGTCAACGTATCGGCCCGGCAATTTCTGGAGAGTTCGCTGACAAGCCAGGTAGCATCCGCGCTGCAATCTGCGGATCTCGATCCGCAATGGCTTGAGCTCGAACTGACGGAAAGCTTGATCATGCGTGACGTTGAGGGCGCCATAGAGCGGATGCATGAGCTGAAGACGCTGGGTGTCAGCCTCGCGATCGATGATTTCGGCACCGGATATTCAAGCCTGAGTACCCTCAGGCGTTTTCCGCTTTCCCGGCTGAAGATCGACAGATCGTTCATTGCCGATATTCCGGAAAAGCTCGGCGATATGGCTATTACATCCGCCATCGTATCGCTCGGCAGAACACTCGATCTTGAAGTCGTAGCGGAAGGCGTCGAGACCGAGGAGCAGGCTCGCTTTCTCGAAAGCGCCGGATGCGAACTGCTTCAAGGCTATCTGTTCGCCCGGCCCCTTCCCTCCTCAGAGATCGAAAGCCTGATTGCCGGGGCGGCTGCAAAACCTGCGTAGATATTCGCCCGAGAGCCGCTTGACGCGCGCGGACGCGTCTCAAGGAAATGTCACGATCTCTATCCAGTTCGCGCCGGCATTGACCGGATATCGGCCCACCACGTCGAGACCGCCATCGGCTTGGTCGATAGCATAGACCGACAGCCTGTCGGACTTCTCGCCGGATGCGACAAGGAACCGGCCCGATGGATCGATGCGGATGCCGCGCGGCTGTTGTTCGGTCGGATAGTTTCCGACGTAGGTCAGTCTTCCGTCACCTGAACCGACGTGGAAGAGCGCAATCCGACTGGTGGTTCTCTCCGTCGTATAGAGGAATTTGCCGTTCGGTGTGATGCCGATATCTGCGGCCCAGATCTTCGGCTTGCCATTGTCTGCTGAAGCCACAGCCGATGCAGACACACCGGATACCGCCGGACCAGGCGGCGCGATACCTGGCGACAGCCCGGCATGCTCAGGAACGGAAGCAACACTTTCGATCTCGCTCAATGTGCCCTTGTCAGTATCGAGCGCATAGTGAATGACATGGCCGGTCAGTTCCGTCAGGACGTAGACGGCCTTGTTGTCGGGCGAGATGACGATGTGCCGCGGACCAAAGCCGGTGCCGGTTGCAACCTGGATCGGATCATTCGGCTTCAGTATCCCGGTCTCGGGGTCGAGAGTGAATTGCTGCACGGCATCAGACCCGAGATTGGTGGCAAAGACATATTTGCCTGTCCGGTCACTGACGATCGAATGGGCATTGCGCCCGGTTGCGATCACTTGCTGAGCCTGCGCGGTGACCAGTCCGTTTTTGCCGATTAGCATTACGGCGATCTTGCTGCCGCCATAGGAAGCAGCGAATAGAAGCGCGCCCGTCGGATCGAGGGAGACGTAGGCCATGCTGTCGGGCAGAGCGGCAACGGCCTCCTGCCTTAACCTGCCGCTTTCGGGGTCGATCGCCAGCGTCAGTACCCGGTAAGGCTGCACACGGATGACGGCATGGAGATGCCGTCTGTCGGGACTGACCGCCATCGGCATGACCATCGGGCCAACATCCACGCTGGATATTGGCGTGAGCGTGCCTGTCGCCCCGTCCATCCTGTACGCATCGATCGTTCCGGCAACTGCCGTCGAGACATAGACTAATGTGCGAGATACACTGGAAGAAGTCTGAGCCACGGATCACCTCATCCGAACGTCACTGCCGATTGAACCGGCAATGCTTCGGATCCTTTAGCAAATATCATGCGGCTGCCATCGAATGCGCGAAGACCCGATAGTCGTCTTCCCGCCTCGATCTGCATCACCAAATATACGGAGCGCCTCTTCCGAGAGGGCGTTTGTATCATATGACATAATATGACCATAACAGTGTGTCGAGTATTATTGCGCCTGCAGCTCGGCCAGGAGGCGATAGCGTCGCTGGCTTGCCAGCATATGTGCCCGCATCGCCTGGCGCGCTCGCTCCGGGTCCTGGTCTGCGATCGCGGCCAGAATTTCCGCATGCTCGGCATGCACCTTCTCCAGATAGGCGCGATCATTCGCTTCAGGCAATGTCGGAAACTGTCCGCGCGGGATGGTTCGGGCGCCGAAATGTCGGAGCACGTCGACATAGAATCGGTTATTCGTGGCAGCAGCAATCGCCATGTGGAATTCAAAATCCGCTTCGACGGTCGACAGCTCCTGCTCTATCAGTAGCGCCATCTTGCGGTTGGCGGCAGCAATTGCAGCCTCCTGTTCCGCCGTTCTGCGATAGGCGGCGATTGCCGCCGCCTCGCCTTCCGCCGCCATACGGAATTCCAGCAATTCCAGTGTCTCGGGGATGCTTTTGACCTCGATGGGCGTCAGCAGCAGGCCGGATCGCGCCGAGGTTTCGGAAACAAATACGCCCTTGCCTTGAACGGGTCTGACGAGGCCTGCAGCACGAAGATCGGCAATCGCCTCGCGCACCACGGTCCGGCTAACATCGAAGGCCGCTTCGAGCTGCGGCTCTGTCGGAAGCTGGTCGCCGGTCTGAAGCTTGCCGGTCTCAATCTGCATGCGCAATTCATCGATGACCCTTTGTGCCAGCCTTTGCCTCGCCCGGGCATTTGTCCTCATTCCCGATCCCCGATCTATTCCCGCTGATCAACCTCAGCTAAGTCTTACAGTCAGCATTAAGTCATAATACGAATAGTCTTACCACGGGACGTATCGAATGCAATCGGGACAGGCAGGACGATTAGATTTCCCAGTCGGAGGTATATGCTCTGGATCTCAAGCTCGACGACAGCTCCAGCTTGACCTCGATCGTTTTGCACAGCCTTGCCGCAAGAGTGTCGGACAGGACGGCGTCATCGATCCAATCCCTCTCCGTGGCATAAACGACATAAGGATTGATCACGCATTTGAAATCGAGCATCAGCGACATGGCGAGGCTTCCATATGCCATATAGCTATGCGGGAGCCCGCCGGAACATACGAAGGTGACGATCTGGTCGAACCAGGCTGATTTTCGTCCGCCGGCACCTGTCGCGCCGGTGAGCTCGATCAGGCTCTTGGCAGCGCTACCCACTGACCAATTGTAAATGGGCACGGCAAGCAGCACGCCATCCGCATCGCGAATTGCACGATATAGCCTGTCGTAGGAAGGGTGCTCATAGCAGCTCGAGTTGTCGAATACAGGCATCTCGATATCCTGAAGATCGATAAACTCGACCTCGGCGCCCCTCTCCCTCAATAAGCTTTCTGCCTTACGAGCCATCCGGCGGCTCCGGCTTTCCGGGTCCATGCTGCAGGACAGAACAGTGATTTTCGATGGACGCATCCGTGTCTCGCTCCGTCGCCAGCGGCACTGCCTGAAATCTCACTACATCTTAGGATTAAGCGGATTCTTCGCGACCACAACTGACTTTTTTCTGCGCAATCGCTGCATTCCATCGATGCCACGCACATCGCGCACTGTCAAAACGGCATTTTCAGACCAACGCATTCTCTGCAACCACGCGGAACATATATTCTAAAAAATATATCGTATTATCATATATTTAAATACATATCCCGAAGCAGATTCTCATCGATTATGATGACGCGCAATACCGCGATCACACGAATTCCACACAATCATATTGACATTTGTCGAAAGCACTTCGAATATTGTCAATATCGACGCTGAGCGATGATCGACGATGTCGTCGGGAGCTGTTCCAGCATCCGGAGTGCGGAGGAGAAAGTGGAATTCCTGCTTGAAGTAGAAGGGCTGAAGAAGTCCTTTGGCGGTGTCGCTGCATTGCGTGACGGGCGCTTTCAGCTGCGGTCCGGCTCCGTCCATGCTCTGTGCGGCGGCAACGGCGCCGGCAAGTCGACTTTCCTCAAGATCCTGATGGGCATTCACAAGCGCGATGCCGGCTCCATTCGCCGCCGCGGCAAGGACGTGGATTATGCAAGCCCTGCCGAAGCGCTTGCGGCCGGCATCGCCATCATCGAGCAGGAACTCAGCCCCATCCCACACATGACCGTTGCGGAGAACATCTATCTCGGCCGCGAGCCATCGGCGCGTTTCGGCGGCATCGACTTCAAGACGATGAACCGCAACGCGCAGGCGTTGCTCGACCGGCTGCAATTCAACATTCGCGCCACGCAATTCATGATGAACCTTTCGGTCGCCCAGGTTCAGCTGGTCGAGATCGCCAAGGCACTTAGCCACGATGCCGAGGTGATCTTCATGGATGAGCCCACTTCGGCCATCGGCGAGAAGGAAGCGCAGCAGCTCTTTGCAACCATCGAACGCCTGAAGGGCGAGGGCAAAGGCGTTGTCTACGTCTCGCACCGCCTGTCCGAGATCTTCCAGATCGCAGATTCCTACACCGCCTTCCGCGACGGGTCCTATGTCGGCAGCGGCGCGCTTGCCGATATCGATCGGCCTGGCCTCATCCGCATGATCGTTGGCCGCGAGCTTGGCGAGGAATACATCAAGACGAACGTGCCAACGGCAACGCCTGGGCTGGAAGTCACCGGCCTTAGCGCAGAGGGTAAGGTCAGCGATATCTCGTTCATCGCTCACAAGGGCGAGATTTTCGGCATTTATGGCCTGATGGGATCGGGCCGCACCGAGATCTTCAACTGCATCTTCGGCGTCGATGCCGTCAGCAGCGGCCAGATCAAGCTTGCGGGAGCGCCCATTACCGTACGCAAGCCGGCCGAAGCCATGCAGCACGGCATCGCCTTCGTTACGGAGGATCGCAAGCTGACCGGCCTCAATCTGATCGACAGCGTGCGCAACAACATCTGCCTAGCGAGCCTGCCTGAAATGAGCCCGCGCTTCTCGATGGATCGTCGGGCCGAGGCCGGCGCCAGCCAGGACATGATCCAGCGCTTCGGCATCAAGGCTGCGCGCGACAGCATGCCGGTCTCCGGCCTTTCCGGCGGTAACCAGCAGAAAGTCGTGCTCGGTAAGTGGTTCCTGCGCAGGCCGAAAGTGCTGCTGCTCGACGAACCGACGCGCGGCGTCGATGTCGGCGCCAAGCGCGAAATCTATCGCATCATCTGCGACTTCGCCGCCGAAGGCGGTACCGTGATCATGATCTCATCCGAAATAGACGAGGTTCTTGGCATGTCCGACCGCATCCTGGTGATGCGGCAGGGACGGTCCGCCGGAATTCTCAAGAGGGAGGAGGCCGACGCGCAATCGCTCGTGCATCTGTCGACCTGAATGCGACAGCGCACGAAGACAAGAATGAAGCGCCCGGCAACAAGAGGTATTTGCAATGTCCGCCACTGACAACAATCAATCCAACTCGTGGTTCGGCTCGGACCGGCGCAGGTTGATTATTCAGGAATACGGGATCTTTCTCGCCTTCCTGTTGCTCGCTATCGTCCTCTCGTTCTCGAATGAGTATTTCCTGACGGCAGGCAATATTTCCAACGTCTTGCTGCAGACCTCGATCAACGGCGTGCTCGCGATCGGCATGACATTCGTCATCCTCACGCGCGGCATCGATCTCTCCGTCGGCTCCGTGGTCGCACTGACAGGCATCGTTAGCGCAAGCTTTGCTACCACTTCGGCAACTGCCGGCATTGTTGGTGCGCCCTATCCGCCCTATGTCGCGCTCGCAGTCGGCCTGCTCGTCGGCATCGCCTGCGGTGCCGTCGTCGGCCTCATTGTCTCGCGTTTCGCCGTCCCAGCTTTCGTCGCAACGCTTGGCATGCTGTCTGCCGCCCGCGGCCTGACGCTGATCTATGGCGGCGGCAAGCCGGTTCCGGCGCTGACCCCGGATTTCCGTTGGATCGGCACCGGCAGCGTCTTGTCCATCCCGATGCCGGTCATCCTGCTTGCCATCGTCTTCATCGTCGCATGGTGGGTTTTGAACCGTACTCGCTTCGGCCGCTATATCTATGCCGTCGGCGGTAACCCGCATGCGGCCATTACTTCGGGCATCAATGTCAGCAAGCTGCGCTTCCTCGTTTACGTGATTTCCGGCGGTCTTTCCGGGCTGGCAGGCATGATCCTTGCCGCTCGCACCGGCTCCGCCCTGCCACAGGCCGGCATTGCCTATGAGCTCGACGCAATCGCGGCTGTCGTCATCGGCGGCACCAGCCTTTCCGGCGGTGTCGGCCGCATCACCGGCACGCTGATCGGCGCATTGATCATCGGCGTCATGAACAACGGCCTCGATCTCATGGGGATCCAATCCTACTACCAGCAGGTCCTCAAGGGCGCACTCATCGTCGGCGCCGTCATGCTCGACCAAAAGAGAAACCTGGGCGGCTGAGCCCAAAGAAATTCCAGTGTTCGCACTCGGAAAACCAAACGGCGCGTCGAGGCGACGGCCGGACTTTCAACGGAGGAGACTTATAATGAAGAAATTATTGATTGCTCTTGCTGCAGCGACCGCAATTCTGGCATCGCCTGCCCTCGCCCAGGACAAGAAACTGAAGATCGGCGCGGCGCCTTACGGCCTCAATGCCGAGTTCATGCAGATCTGGTCGGCAGCACTGAAGGAACATCCCGCCGTCAAGAACGGCGACGTCGATCTGACCATCTTCGACGGCCGCTACGACGCGCTCGTGCAGCAGGAGCAGGTCAACACGATGATCACGCAGAAGTTCGACGCGATCATCTTCGTGCCGATCGATATCGAAGCTGCGGCAACCGCCGTTCAGGCCGCTCACGACGCCGGCATCCCGGTCGTCGGCTCGAACACGCGCGTCAACTCCGATCTCCTGACCTCCTATGTCGGCTCCGATGACACCATCTCCGGCTACATGGAAGCCAAGACCGTGCTCGACAAGATCGGCTGCAAGGGCAATGTCGTGATCCTCGAAGGCCCGATCGGCCAGTCGGCGCAGATCTCGCGCCTGGAAGGCAACAAGAAGGCGCTTGCCGAGTGCCCGAATGTGAAGGTGCTGGAAGACCAGACCGCAAACTGGTCGCGCGCCGAAGCCCAGACCCTGATGGAAAACTGGCTGACCTCGCACCCGGGTCAGATCAACGGTGTTATCGGCCAGAACGACGAGATGGCGCTCGGCGCCATCGAAGCGATCAAGGCTGCCAAGCTCAACGTCAAGGATTTCGCCATTGCCGGTATCGACGGCATCACCGATGCCCTTCATGCCGTCAAGGACGGCACGATGACCTCCATCCTGCAGGACGCCAGCGCGCAGGCCCAGGGCGCCCTCGACCTCGCAATCTTTGCCGCCAAGAAGGGCAACTACAAGCCGGAATCCAAGATCTGGCAACAGTATCCGGCCATGCCGTTCAACGACGGCAAGGACAAGAACTACAATGTTCCGTGGACCCCGGTAACGGCTGAGAACGTCGACAAGCTGCTTGAAACCCGCAAGTAAGATCAATGCGGCGGGGCGAATTTCGCCCCGCTTCCCCCCAAGACAGAGGCTTGAAAGAGATGACCGAGACATCCCCAGACATCGATTTGAACTTCCCGCTCTCAGGCAAGACGGCGCTTGTGACGGGCGGCGGTTCCGGCATTGGCGCGGCCGTCGCTGCAGCATTTGCCTTCAAGGGCGCGAAAGTCGCCGTTCTCGATATCAATGTCGACATGGCGAAGGCCAAGGCATCCGAAATCGGCGGCGGCGCTGAGGCATTCGTCTGTGACGTGTCCGATCCCGCTTCGGTCAACAAGGCCATTGGCGATGTCGTCTCGCATTTCGGCGGCATCGATATCGCCGTCAACAGCGCTGGCGTCGTCTTCCTCGCCCCTGCCGAGGATCTGCCGCTCGACTATTGGGACAAGACGATCAACATCAATCTCAAGGGTACGTTCCTCGTCACGCAGGCTGTGGGTCGCGCCATGATCGCCGCCGGCAAGGGCGGCAAGATCGTCAACCTCGCCTCGCAGGCCGGCACGGTCGCCATCGAGGAGCATGTCGCCTACTGCGCCTCCAAGTTCGGCGTGATCGGCATGTCCAAGACCTTTGCCGCCGAATGGGGCAAGCACGGCATCAACGTCAACACCATCTCGCCGACCATCGTGCTGACCGAGCTCGGCAAGAAGGCCTGGGCCGGCGAAAAGGGCGAGGCCGCCAAGAAGCGCATCCCCACCGGCCGCTTTGCCTTCCCGCAGGAGATAGCAGCCGCGGCTGTTTTCCTCTCCTCGGCTGGCGCGGACATGATCAACGGCGCCGATCTGCTGATCGACGGCGGCTACACCATTCTTTGAGCGCAAACGCTCGACAATTCGACAGGAGAGACCATGCAGCGGTTCATCAACAATCCCGATGAAGTCGTTGAAGATACTGTAAAAGGCTTCATCAAGGCGCATTCGGATATCGTCCGTCTGGCAGAAAATCCGCGCGTCGTCGTCGCCAAGGATGCCCCGCATGCCGGCAAGGTCGGCGTGATCACCGGCGGCGGTTCGGGTCATGAGCCGGCCTTCATCGGCTATACCGGCAAGAACATGCTGGATGCGGTCGCGGTCGGCGAGCTCTTTTCGTCTCCAACGGCCAAGAGCTTCCACGACGCTATCCGCGAAGCCAACGGCGGCCGTGGCGTCATCTGCCTCTACGGCAATTATGCCGGCGACAACATGAACGTGAAGATGGCAATCAAGCTTGCCGCCAAGGACGGGATTGAAGTCGCGACCGTGGTCGCCAACGACGATGTCTGCTCCGCACCGCCGGAGGAGCGCGAAAAGCGCCGCGGCGTCGCCGGTGAAATCTTCATGTGGAAGGTTGGCGGCGCCAAGGCTTCCAAGGGTGCAAACCTCGAGGAAGTCCGTGTGGCCGCGCAGAAGGCGATCGACAGTTGCCGCTCCGTCGGCATCGGTCTTGGTCCCTGTACTCTGCCCGCCGTCGGTCATCCGAATTTCCAGATCGAGCCAGGCACGATGGAAGTGGGCATCGGCCATCATGGCGAACCCGGCGTTCGCGTCGAGCCGCTGAAGACGGCGGCCGAAATTGCCGAAGACATGTGCCAGATCGTGCTCGACGATCATAATCTGGCAGCCGGAACGGAAGTAGCCGTCCTCGTATCGGGCCTCGGCGCAACACCGGTCAACGAGCTCTACATCCTCAACGATACGATTGAGGCGAAGATCTCGGAACGGGGTCTGAAGATCCACAAGACCTATATCGGCAACTACTTCACGTCGCTCGAAATGGTCGGCGCCACGCTGACCGTGATGGCGCTCGACGACGAGCTGAAAGAGCTTCTCGACGTCGAGGTCGAGTGCACGACGCTACTCTGAGGGGAACGCACGCATGCAGACATTCAACAACGCAATGGCTGGCGATATCGTCTTGGCGATGGCCGACCGTATCGTCGAGAACCGTGCCTATCTCAGCGAGATCGACGGCAAGATCGGCGATGGCGACCACGGCGTCAACATGGCTAAGGGCTTCGGCATGGCCGCCGAGCGCCTGAAGGGCAAGAACCAGTCGCTCTCAGCCTCGCTCGACACGCTGGGCACAGTGCTGATGACCGAGATCGGTGGCTCCATGGGGCCGCTCTACGGCGTCATGTTCACCGAGATTGCAGAAAAGCTCGACGGCATCGAAGCGATCGACAGTGCCGCCTATAGCAAGGCGCTGCATGCCGGGCTCGAAGGCATCCAGTCTATCGGCTCCGCCAAGGTCGGCGACAAGACGCTGCTCGACACGCTGGTTCCGGCGATCGAAGCGTTCGATGCCGCCAATGCAGCCGGCAAATCTTTCGCCGATGCACTCGAAGCATTGGTCGCAGCCGCCGAGGCCGGTCGCGACTCGACGCTCAACCTCGTGGCCAGGATCGGCCGCGCGAGCAGGCTGGGCGAGCGTTCGCTTGGCGTGCTGGATGCAGGCGCGACCTCTTGCGCAATCATCCTGAAGGAGCTTTCCGAGGGTGCGCGCGCGCGCCTGCAGTAACAAGGCTCTCCCAAGGCTGCGCGATCTCGTGCTCCACCACGGGGTCGCGCGCCGCTCCCTTCGAAGAAGAAGCATTTGCAAACCTGCGCCAATGCTTCCATCTTCTGGCGGAAAATGGGAACAGTGAATCGTCATGACAGGCAAGGCATCTTCGGTCGGTAAACATAGTGCAAGCAAAGCGGGCGTGCCTGATGCGTCCGACAGCATGCCGCTGCGCTATGGCGACGACCCCTATGTCTGGGCCTGCTGGCTCTATTATGAAGATGGCAAGACCCAGGGCGATATCGCCGAGATCATGGGCATTTCTCGGGCAACCGTGAACAGCTATCTCGCCGATGCCCGCAGCCGCGGCATCGTCAATATCTCGCTCGAGCCGTCGCGGCTGAGCTCGCTCTCCATCGCCCAGGAACTCAAGCGGCATTTCGGCCTGCATGACTGTCTCGTCGTGCCGAGCGATGACGGCTCCCGGCCGCTGATCGACCGCCTCGGAACCGCCGGTGCGCAGGCCATTGCCAGGCTCCTGAAATCCGGCGACACGCTTGCCGTCGCCTGGGGCCGAACCGTTCTTGCCGTTGCCGAACAGGCCAATGTACCGAACCTGCAGGACGTCACCATCGTCCAGGCGACCGGCGGCACGCGTGCGCGCTTCGCCTATACGCCGGAACTTTGCGCGGCCGCCTTCGCGAACGCAACCGATGGCAAGCTCATCAACATCACGGCGCCCGCCATCGTCTCGACCCCGGAGGTTCGCGAGATCCTGCTGCGCGAGCCGCTGGTCGAGGATCAGTTTGCCACGCTCTCCAAAGCCAACAAGGCAATTTTCGGCGTAGCGTCTCTGCGGCCGAATTCCACGATTCATAGCAGCGGCTTCTTCGAGTCCGTCTCGCTGCAGGACTATCTCGCGAAGAATGCCGTCGGCGTTCTCGCCGGGCGCTTCATCGATGCGAAAGGCCAGCCGGTTGCCGGGCCGCTTGACGATCGCACCATCGGCATATCCCTCGACATGCTGAAATCCATCGGCCTGCGGATCGCCGTTGCCGGCGGCTTCGACAAGGTGCCGGCAATCCTTGCCGCCTTGCGCGGCGGGTACATCAACGTCCTGATTACCGATGCTGCCACGGGTCGAGGCATCCTCAATGCAGACGGTGTCACCGAATTCGACCAGAAAGCCCAGCAGCGCCCGCGAACGGACAACAGCGTTGCCCTGCCCAGCAGCTACCGAACGCACATCAAGAAGTTCCTCAACAATCCCGACGATGTCGTCGACGAAATGCTTGAGGGTATCGTCAAGGCGCATGCCTCGCATATCGTGCCGATCAAGGGATCGAACCGGGCGCTGGTGGCGCGAAATGGTCCGCGAGTCGGCAAGGTTGGGCTGGTGATCGGCGGCGGCACAGGTCACGAACCCTGCTTCCTCGGCTATGTCGGCAAGGGCCTTGCCGATGCCGTCGCCATTGGCAACATCTTTTCCTCGCCGCCACCGACGCCGATCCTAGAATGCGCCAAGGCCTCTTCCCGCGGCGAAGGGGTGCTTTTTGTCTATGGCAATTATGCCGGCGACGTCATGAACTTCGAAATGGCTGCGGAAATGGCGCAGGAACAGCAGATCGATGTCCGCACAGTGCTGACTACGGATGATATTTCATCGTCACCGATCGAGGATCGGGACGGACGGCGTGGTGTTGCCGGCAACTTCTTCATCTTCAAGATTGCGGGCGCTGCCTGCGACAAGGGTCTGTCGCTCGACGCCTGCGAGGCGATAACGCGCAAGGCCAATGACCGCACCTTTACGATGGGCGTTGCGCTGGAGCCCTGCTCGCTGCCGCAGACGCGGCGACACAATTTTGAGATCGGGCCTGACGACATCGAATTCGGCATGGGCATTCACGGCGAACGCGGCGTCACCCGCGAAAAGATGATGAGCGCCGATGAGATCACCGACCGCGTGATGGACCGGATTTTTTCGGAGATGAAGCCTGTTGCAGGAGACCGGGTGGCGGTGCTGATCAACTCGTTCGGCGCGACGCCACTGATGGAGCTCTACATCCTGTTCCGCCGCGTCGAGCAGCGGCTGAGCGCCAAGGACATCAAGATCGAGGCGAACTGGGTGGGGCACTATTGCACATCGCTCGACATGGTCGGCGCCTCCATATCCATCCTGCATCTCGATCAGGAACTGACCGAAATGCTGCACCATCCATGCGACACCTTCGCCTTGAAGGTCGGATGAACCTATAAGAATGCGCCCGGCAACAATAGAAATGGCCGGGACCGGGAGGAAGACGATGTCGGAAAAAGCGGCGCGATGCCTGGGCACGATGTTTCAGCGCATATCGATCGCGATCAACGCCGAAAAGGACCGGCTCTCCGAGCTGGATGGCGCAATCGGCGACGCCGATCACGGCATCACCATGTCCCTCGGCTTCATGGCGGTGAATGCCGAATTGGCAAAACTCGATCTTGCGCAGACACTACCCTCAGAGATCTTTTCCGTCGCAGCCTCCGCTTTTCTGGATGCCGTCGGCGCATCGACCGGCCCGCTCTATGCCACAGCCTTCCGCCGCGCCTCGCAAGCATTGAAGACGGATGAATCCCTTTCCCCAGCCTGCCAGGCCATGATCATCGATGAGATGCGCGCCGGCATCCAGCAACGCGGCAAGGGCCAGCGCGGCGACAAGACCATGCTCGACGCCTGGATCCCCGCCGCCGAAGCCGCCATCGAGGCACAGGCACGCTCACGCGATGTTATCGCCATGTGGAATTCCATCGTCGACGCCGCCGAAGCCGGAGCGAATTCCACAAGCTCCATGGTCGCCGCCCGCGGCCGCGCGGCGCGGCTGGGGGAAAGGTCGCTTGGGCATATCGACCCGGGAGCGGCATCGGCGGTGATTATTCTGCGGGCAATGCAGGATACGTTTGTGGAGAGGTGAGTGGGGGTGATTAAGCATAACTCTTAAATTGAGCCTGGCACGCAGGCTTCCTTTGTTAAGGAAATGCCGGCCGGATATTCATAGAAAACGCCACTTCGTCACATCCGGCGTCTACATCCGCGCCTATTGGCTCGGCGCGACAACTGGAATGACCTCGTCGACGATATCCTGGCGTCCATCAATCTCGACAGCAAAAGAATAATGCACCGAGCTCGGACGCCGGCCAAGCGGCTCGGCCAAATTCACTCGCCGGTACGAGGTGGCCAGATTGGCAAGCTCGGGATGCTCGCGAAGATAAATTTCCGTTTCCGACAAGGAACCATGAATCTTGCGCAGTTGCGGCAAGAGCTGACGCCCATTTTCGTCCTCAATAAATTTGTAGGTGTCGGACGAAGTTGCGCTCATCAGAATATTCCATATATCCTCCGGTGCCTTTCGCACTACCAGGAATAGTTCTACCGCATTCTCTGGCATCTCAATTCCTGCAAGACTGTATAGCTCGTGCAAATCATGCGGTGGAGGATCGGTTTCCCTGCGGCTTGTCAAATCCATCAGAAGAGTAACATCCAATGAAAGGGTAAAATGACGTCCCTTCCTATGCCACAGATCGATTGCTCCCAAGCTTGAATATCCAATGGCAGCAAAATCCTCGCTTCGCAGGTTTGGCGCATTGTCCAATATGTCTGAGAGATAGTCATCGAAGATGAACGGCATGCACAGATGGTAGTTACGATCTGAGTAATATCCCACACCGTGTTCCACCCAAAAGGCTATCAAATCTGCAGGAACTCTACCATGGGCTTTCGCAGCTTCCGCCTCCGAAACCTGCATTGTCTCTCGTGGCTTACCTCGCGCTGCAAGAAATTCGTCGGCTGACATATGACCCCGCTAAATCGCTCTCGCCAATGTCTATTTGGTGTTGGTTAACGAGTTCTCGTCCTTGTGACTTCCAGACTTATCGAAGCAATAACTAAATGTCCGGATGCTTGATCCGCTCCCACGCCTGACCGTCAAATCGAAAAATGTCCTTTGAAGCCACCACCCATAAAACATCTCCGACAGATTGCGCAAAGAACGGCCCATCATCAATGGATTCAGGATCGTCGCGACTCATAAGGCGCGGCAGGGGCGGCTGGAATCTGTGAAATTCGCCACTGCTTGGATCAAGCTCGTAAAGGCCGCCCGGCCTGACGCTCGCTGGCAAGACGAGCTTGCCGCGATAGGGCGTGATAGAATGAAACAGATTCAATCGCGTGTCGGCGTTTACTGGAGCGAAGCCGCGATTGCGGCTGCCATGCAAAATAACACCCTCACGACCGCAGACCCAGACACTTTCGGCGTTTTCAATATAAATGCCGGTCAGCGCAGCTTCAGCCAGCGGTATATTGATTTCATGCAGCTCACTGCCGTCCCAGAAGCAAAGGACAGGCTTTGTTCGCTCGGTTCCACACACATAGATGGCATCTTCTGAAAGCCCCTTGATATCGTAGAAGACTACCTCTCGCGTACCTGGATTGAGAGCTTTCTGGATTATCCATTCTTTCCAGCCGGGCTGCCCCAAACTAGGGCCACTCTCCAACAACCGCTTCTTTGCTTCAGGATCATTCAGCACCGCGTCAGATAGCATTCGCCAGTCATCGCGGCCGTGACGCACGTAAACCTGCCCGCCGGCGCCGCAAGCGTAAAGCCGCTCGCCAATCTGGGAGATTTTCAACATCTTGCCGTAGAATTTGGAATCGTCCGCCGTTGTGCCTGCACCGACAATCCGCTCCTGGAATCTATCAGGCGATGCGAAATGATAAACGTCGCCTTCCGCTGATAATAGGACAAAATAAGACTGAGATGAATTGTGATCATCAAAATAGACGATATCCTGAACACTAAGCGGGAAATTTTCGTAGTACCAATACTCGCCAAAATCGGCTCGATGGCGATACTGATAAGCACGCGCGTCAGGCTGGTAAATCTCTGCGCTATCCAACACAGCAACGACACATAATACGTCTTCAGATGCAACTCCAGCACGTGATAAGCTTATCATTTTCACTGTCCGCCCTTCTTCCATGGGTATGTCGCACCACTCTTAAGAGCTCCTATCGTTTCAGGCTCCAACGGATTTTTTCCAATATCCTTAACAGCGCGAAGTAGCTGGTTATCATTTTTCGGTCCAAATTGCTCACCAACCTTTTCGGCTATCTCTTGCGCGCAATCTGGTCTCGCACCAATCATTGCCATGGTCGAGATTGTCACAACATCAGACAACTTTGCGGTTCCAGGAGGGGACGAACCTTTCCCCAGGCTTTCGATGCTGCTATCCCCCAAATGCGCCTCGTGATGCTCAGTGTCCTGCATTGCTGCATTGCCAATTACGCAAATTGCCATGCCATCATTCAAACTTGGCATATTTGGAATGCGCTTATCTCCGTCGCTTCGTGCACCGTAGCGTAACGTCCAATCCGGCACGATATGGTGTGCTTGCATGCCATATTGTCCGCAGATATCCCTCATCTTGCCGTAACGGTCTACTTGGCATTTTTTTCGATATTCGTCGCGTTCTTTAACTCGCACAGTGTCGGCTAGGGGAACTGGCTGAAGGGTAGCCAGCGTCTGCCTACGCTTACGAAGCTCGGCTTTCGTTTCTTCTACTATGGCGCCACCGCTATCCCAAAACGGCAGGCCGTCTATTCGCTGTAACGCTTCTCGAAGGCGCTTGGCTTCGTAGTCGTCTTGCGGAGGAAAATCCGAAAAATTCCTTTTATTGGTGGGGATCAGCATGCCCGCTGCAAAGATGCCAATGCCAAGCAATACAGTTCCAAGGCCCACGCCTGTTGCCGTCGCAGCAGTTCCGCCAGCTGCAGTTGTCGCCGCGCCCCCAGTAGCGGCTGTTCCGACTGCGGCACCTTCTCCCAGCAAGGCGGCGCCACCTGCAGGCGCGACGAAACCGAGAACTGCACCAGGAGGAGCGGCATTTTGCCCAGAACGGCTTGCTGTAGTGGTGGTAGCCCGCAGCGAACCGCGTATTGGGTCATCATCCTTAGGCGGATCAAAAGTTTTGGTATTTTTTACGAAGATTGCTTCGCCCTGGGTATTTTTATTATTCATCCAGAAGCGATCAAGATGCCTGATAACATGGGACCCTTCCGCCTTAACTTGTGAGGCATGCCCAATAGGTTCACAGATGCTTTCGACGGTTCCCGATTTCACCCCTTTCTTTGTTCCAGGTGCATCACCGTGCACGTGTATCGTGCAAGACCGCATTACCATGGCTCTGTAGCCAGTAAATCGGACGGAAGAGGTGTAGTTACGATCATGCCCGCAATAATCAACAACGGGATACGGAATAGGAACGATGGATGAACCGACCGGTGTCAGACAAACATCCGGAGAAAGTGACACGATGCGTGCGTCATCGACATCTCGAAGACCTTCAAGTGGACGGTTTGTAGTCCATGGCGTCGGATAGCCGGGCTCGCCTGTATGATTATCATCAGCTACACTCATGTCGCCGTTTCCAGGTTCTCGACAGTCAGTTTTACTCTCGTCAGCGTAAGCCTCGCATCGGCCGCGTCTGGCAGAGGAAACCGCACCCTCCAGGTCAACAACACCCGATCGTCTCTGCGCCAATCGAAATGAACGCCATCAAGCTTCAGGACATGCCAATCGCTCGTATCCTCGCGCATGCAATGAACGCCGAAGGTTAAGCCCGGCAATTGGCCAAACGCTTGAGGCAAATTGGCGTGGAGATTCTCGAGGTGGTAGCTCTCATCTCCCCGAAAATGCGGGGTCGCGATCAGGTCGGGATGGGCGCATTGCCAGAAACGAGGATCGAAGTCAGCTGGCAGCAATGGATGACGCTCGTTTAGCCAATGCGCGTCATAAGTTCCGGAATGTTTCTGGCGAAAACGCCACCAGGGGGATACCGGGCCGAACCCTTCCGGCTGAGCGGCGGTACGCCAATCCAGTTGCTCGTCGTTATCGATCGTGATCTGCGGCGCTCGCACAGGAGCGGAGCCCGGCTCCATATCAAGATTGACGATGCCGCAGCCTAAGGGATTATATACTTCGACATCGGCGGGAATATCGGCGTCCGGATCACCTGTGCCCGGCACCTCGCCGCCATAGGCGTTCGACCATGTCATCGGCAAAACGCTCACGGGCGCCGTCTCGGAAAGTCTCCAATCCTTAAGCACCCGCTTCGGTTCTTTCGCGGAGAATCCAGCCCAAGCATCGCGAACAACCGGCTTCCAGAAGCGTTCGCCATAGACGCGCAGCTTCTTTTCGAGATGGCCGACACGGAGTGAAACCATCCAATTCGTCGAAGGCTGACTTCCGGGTGCATGGGCATTGCCAAGGAAAGTGATATCCGTGCCTGGCTTTTCCGGGGTCAAATCGGTTTGCCGCAGCATGATGCCCTTGTGGGGATCGCCATCATAGGCATCCTCCCACTGGAACTCTTCCTGCTCCCGCATGATTTCCAGCGGCTGGCCCTGATTATGACGGAACGTGCCACGAACAGCCACAACACAATCGAGCTTCCCGTCCTTGTCGAATTGACGGAATGCCATCGCCGGAAAAGGCAGCCGATTAATCAATTCCATGGAGCGCCTCAGTTCAAATCAATCGGCTTGCCGCGCATTTGAAAATGACCGGTGGCCACGAAATTGAATGTTTTTCCAAGGATTATGACCTCACCATTGGATTTCATGATGAACTTGGAGTCGCCGCATTCGATAACGAACTCCTCACCAACTGCGATTTTCTTGAATTTTCCGACGCTCTCCAATGAGGTCTGGCCGACATTCGTGACCTTGCTCATGCCGATCTGCTCGGCTCGTGCGATGCCGATCGTGTCAGATTTGAAGGCACCGACGACGGTATTCATGATGCCCGGAAGCGGAAATAAACCGCCTGCGGCATCCCCCACTCCCGTGCCTGATCCGGCAAGATCCGTGCCGGCATCCGCCCTTGGATTAGGCCCTGAAACAACGCCTTCCCGGCTGCCAAGACCACCAGCCCCCAAGAAACCCAGTGCCGAGGAAGCAACTGTCCCCGCGAAGGCGGTGAGACCTGCGCCGCCGCCACCGGCAATCTGGCCTGCCTGTGCCAGCAATCCCGCTGTATGACCGGACAATCCCTGCACCGCCCCCATCAGCGCCATGGCCATCGGCCCCGTACCGCCAACTACCGTATTCACCGATCCGCCAATCTCGTGCTTCTGGTTGCCGCTCACCTCGACGGCGCGATTGCCGCCGATGGAAGCGACTTCGTGGCGGTCGATGCGTTTGGTGCGGTCGTTTCGCACGCGCGTCGTCTGGTCCTTCTGGGCGTGGAAGAACATGTTTTCTCGGCCGGCATCGTCCTCGAAGGTCATCTCGTTGAAGCCGGTACCCTTATGGGTATTGGAGCGCATGACCATGCGGGTCTTATTCCCAGGCAGATCGTAGGGCACGCCATTGCTCGGGTTCGGCACCACGCCGGTCACCAACGGCCGGTCCGGATCGCCGTCGATGAAGGCGACCATGACTTCCATGCCGATACGCGGGATGACCTGACCGCCCCATGTGCCGCCGGCCCAGTTCTGGGCGACGCGTACCCAGCAGGTGTCCGATCCGTCCTTCTTGGCGCGGCGGTCCCAGGGATACCAGAGCTTGATGCGGCCATACTGATCGGGATGGATTTCCTCTCCGGAAGGGCCGGCGACGATCGCGACCTGCGTGCCGCGAATGCGTGGCCGCTCGGTCTTGCGATGCGGCGTCATTGCGACGCGCGACGGCACGGCTTCGAATTCGTTGCTATATTCCGGCTGATCCATGTTGGTTTCATAGGAGGGATCGACCGCAAAATGTGTGGCCCGAACGATGACATGCTCTTCATAGACATGCTCGGGATGTGCCACTTCATAGGGCGTAAACCGCCGGCCGGCTTCCAGCACGCGCGACGATGATCGCCCCACGACCCTATTATGGTCAGCCTCGCTCGCCTGCATACGCAGCTTCTGCGCCCGCTCGGCCTCAGCGACGGATGAAATGCGGGCCGGATATTCGTAAAGCTCGCTCTTCATCGCGCCCGGCATCTGCACCAGTGACGGTGTCGTGGTGCTTGGCACCATCTGCGGCGTCTCGAAATTCCAATCGGCGCCGGCGCGTTGCCCGGGAACGTAAGCGTAATGCTTCATCCAATCGTTGATGTGGTTGCGATCCGTCGAGCCTTGGGCAAGGCGTACACGGCCCTCGCCCTGCGCGGAGGGAGAAGGCCCCGCCCAGGAATTGGCGCCATCGGCAACATGCAGCCGATGGCTGCCTTCCTCATGCGAAAACCAGTAGAAAAGACCGTCTTCCTCGAAGCGACGGGTCAGATAATCCAGATCCGTTTCGTTCCATTGCACGGAGTAATGCTGCGGCGGAGGCGGTGTGACGACGGCGGAAACATCCGGAGCAGGAATCCCGTGTTCGGAAAAGAGCGTCTCGACGATATCGATGCTGGTCTTGTCCATCCATATGCGGCAGTCGGAACGCTGGGACAGAAGCCACATCTGCGGCTTCAGCACCATCGAATAGGAGCGCAGGCCACGCGTGATCGGCGGCCCCTCCTGAAGTGCCGTCACGAGACCGTTGAAGGGACGGCGGACACCATCGCCCCCATCTTCGGCCTGTTGAACCTCCAGTGAGATGTCGATCAGACGACCGATCAGCTCCTCCGGCTGAATGACCTCGCGCTTGGCGCGAACCGAGAGCCTGATGTCGAAGAGCGACGATACACCTTCCGTTATCATCACTCGTTCTGGCAGGAGCTGGTCCGTACCGAGCGGCGATGAGACCCGAAGATTTCGGGTCGCCTGGATGAAATCATTGGCCGAGGGCTGATCGTTCATCTGCGCTTATCCTACCAGTGAGCTTGCCGAGCCTATATTGCCGGCGCTGCCAATCTGTTGCTTGCGGCCGCCGACGAGATAGACCATCTGGAACAGGGTTCCGTTCGGCAGCGTCTCGTGCATGCCTGGGCCGTAAAGTACCTGCGGGGTCAGGATCTTGCCGATATCGGTGCGGTTCGGCACCGTGCCAAGCAAATAGGCGCCGCGCGCCATCAACACCCGTGTTTCGCCGTCGCTGACGGAATAATTGAATTGCGCAACGAACACCGAATGATGGTTGATGTCCATTTCGCGAATGATGTGCGCTTCATTGTTGCGCAGCCATCTCTGGAGCCAATGCGTCAGCGACATCTCGTTGGCTTTTTCGGAGAACATCCGGAAAAGCGATGCCGCGGCGCCCATGGCTTGACCGCGTGCCGCAAATTCACGCGGTCCGCTCTGGTAGGAAAAATAGTCGTAAGATGGGCCACGGCCAGCACGCCGGACGGGCGGAAGATCAGTCTGCTTCACCGGCTCCATCTGCAGCGCCGGCGACGAAACGGAAAAATCTACCATGGCGACCTCCACTGAGGGGTGTTTGCCGGAACATGACAATCGCAGCCATCGCGGCGATTTGGTACCGGACACGATTCCGGCGCGCTGATACCAACGCGCCGGAAAGCGATGCTAATGTTAGGCAGCCTTGGTCGTTGCCAGGTCGTAAGACGCGATCATCGGCGACTGCGGCGTCTGCGAGTCGTCGTAAGGCGTGTACTTCACTTCCATCTTGGTGAAGTTGAGCTTGATCGTTTCGACCGGGCGGTCGCCGTTGGAATCGACCGAGTAGCTGGCGATCAGCGTGTTGGTGAGCGTGTACTCGATGTAGGTATCGCCCGGGTTGCCGGTCGTTACCAGATGGATCACGGCTTGCTTGCCGGTGCGGCCCGAGCATGCCTCCTGGAACAGCTTCGTCGACGAGGAGTCACTGACCTTGGTCAGGATTACTTCCGAAACGGTCGGCTCGGAAGCTTCGCGGTTCGCAGCCGAACCGGCTGACGTCTTCATGTTACGCGAAACATTCCAGTGGATGACTTCGATGTCCATCCACTTCTTGTGCTGCTCGTGGGTTGCATCGCCCTGAATTCCGTCGATCTGCAGATAAATCGGCATGCTCTGAACTCTCCTGTTGAGATTTGAATTCGCCCTGTCGCTGCAGGGCGGGGTTACCCTTCCGTCTAATGCCGCATCCGGGCGCTGTGTTCGTCCGGGGCTGCCTTATTCGCCGTGCCGCCTTCCTTGGGGCCAGCGAATTCATGGTCGACCACCGCATTCTCCTCGATGAGAAAACGGTGATCGTGAAAGCTGATGGTGATACCGCCAACCCTATGCCCCGTCGCAACCGCATCGAGGAAAAAGGTCGAAAGCTCTGGCAAAAGATCGCGCCCGATCATGGTTTCGATGGCGCGCGCGCCCATTTCGCTTGCCTTGGCGCGGCCGACTAGCGCCTCGCGGGCTTCGGGGCTAAGCGAAATGCTTGTGCCGTACGAGGCGGCGACGCGATCACGGATGCGGCCGATCTGGATGTCGACGATCCCGCTCAGCGTCTCGCCATTCAACGGCATGAAGGGCAGAACGGTCGTGCGACCGACAAAGGCCGGCTTGAAGTGCTTCTGCAATTCCGGAAGCAGCAGCGCTTCCAGCGCCTCGCCCTCGGGCATGGTTTCCGGATCGCCCGCCAAGGCTGCCAGCAGTTCCGAGCCGGTGTTGGCGGTCATCACGATGGTGGTGTTCCTGAAATCGATGTCGCGGCCTTCACCGTCGCGCAGCGTTCCCTTGTCGAAGACCTGGTAGAACACTTCCTGGACGCCCGGATGCGCCTTGTCGATCTCATCGAGCAGCAGCACGCCATAGGGCCGACGGCGCACGGCCTCGGTCAACACGCCACCCTCGCCATAGCCGACATAGCCGGGCGGCGATCCAAGCAGCAGCGAAACCTTATGCTCCTCCTTGAACTCGGACATGTTGATGGTCGTCAGATACTGGCTGCCGCCATAAAGAAGATCGGCCAGCGAAAGCGCCGTCTCGGTCTTGCCCGTCCCCGACATGCCGACGAGCAGGAAGACGGCAGGCGGGCGGCGTGGATCGGAAAGGCCGGCGCGTGCGGAGCGCATCGCAGCCGAGATCCGTGCAATTGCGTTATCCTGTCCGAGCACGCGCTCCTTCAGCCTTGCATCCAGCGTCTTGACGGTCTCGACCTGGTCCGACAGCAGCTTGCCGACGGGAATACCGGTCCAGCGAGCGACGATCCCGGCGATCACTTCCTTGTCGACTACGCGAGGAACCAACGGCGTCTCGCCTGCAACGTCGGCGAGGCTACGCTCGGCCTGCACGAGGGCCGCACGAGCGACGTCAACGGATGAACCGTTCGGCGGAAAGAGAGCGACATTGTCACCACGCGAGCGAACGCCATCTTCGACCTGCTGAGCATTGGGATCAGCGAGCGCGGCTTCGATACGATCTGCCTCGCCCGACAGCCTGATTTCGGCATCGAGTTTGGCCTGCAAACGCTCGATCTCGCTTACTACTTCGCGCTTCTCGCTCTCGATGATGGCAAGACGGGCGATAATATCCGATGTCGGCGGCTCGGCGGAAAGTGCGGCGGCTTCAACCTCCAGCATTTCCAGCTCATTGCGCAATCCCTTCAGCGCTTCAGGAACGGTCTGGTGTGCCAGAGAGACAGCGGCTGCAGCGGTATCGATGAGGCTGATCGCCTTATCGGGCAATTGCCGCGCCGGAATATAGCGTGCCGAAAGGCGAACGGCAGCGGCCAGCGCCTCGTCCCGAATGCGCACCTTGTGATGGGCCTTGAAGCTGCCGACCACACCACGCAACATGCGGATTGCCGTTTCTTCGTCGGGCTCAAGCACCTGAACGACCTGGAATCGTCGGGTCAGCGCCGCATCCTTCTCGATGTAGCGCTTGTATTCGCTCCAAGTCGTCGCTGCGATCGTCCTGAGCTCGCCGCGCGCCAGCGCCGGCTTCAGAATGTTGGCGGCATCGCCCTGCCCGGCCTGTCCGCCAGCACCGATCAGGCCATGTGCCTCGTCAATGAACAGGATGATCGGCTCCACCGAAGCACGTACGGCCGCGACAACGCCATGCAAGCGGCGTTCGAACTCGCCTTTCACGCCGGCGCCAGCCTGCAACAAGCTGAGATCGAGAAGAAGAATCCGTACCGGCTTCAACATATCCGGCACATTGCCGGCGGCAATCTCCAGGGCCAGTGCCTCGGCAACGGCTGTCTTGCCAACACCTGCCTCGCCTACCAGCATCGGATTGTTCTGACGGCGGCGCATCAGGATATCGATGACCTGGCGCAGTTCGCGATCGCGGCCGATGACCGGATCAACACGGCCAAGTCTTGCATCCGCCGTCATATCGCGCGTGTACAGGCGCAAAAACTCGTTTTCGCCGGCAGCGGCAACAGTTTCGGAATTCTGTAATGGCGAGAACGCACCGTCGGGAGTGGAAACCGCGTTCAACTTTTTTTCAAGCACGGTGCGATCAAGGCTACGCAGCGATGGCGCCATGCCCCGCGCCATGATTCTCAGCGACTGATCATCGGTCAGCGCGGTCAGAAGATCGGCGAGCGTGATGCTGTCCCGCCCACATTGAAGCGACGCGACAAGCCACGCCTCGCGCATCAGAGCGAGCAAATTTTGAGAGAGTACCAGTGTGGCACCATCGCCTCTCGGCAAGTCGGCGATGGCGCTATCAAGCTCGGTGCGCAGCGTTGCGGAAGAAACGCTAAGTTCTTCAAACAAAGAGCAAACTTCAGATACATCCAGCAATGATAGTATCCAATGCGCGACATCGACATTTGCATGGCGATCACGCGCTGCGAGCGATGCCGCAGCCTCGAGACCGACGCGCAATGCGGGCTCAAGCGTTCTGATCAGACGATTGAGATCGATGTTCGACACCTAGAAGTTTCCTCCCTGTAGTTTCATTTCAACTACACCTTACAAATCGCGGCAACAACTAGGGCGGTTATTCCTATGCGTCCAGATGGACTACAAAAAATTTTTCATGCGGTCAAAAAATGGAATCGTCACAAATCTGTTGCAGAATAGACATGGTTGACAAAGGAATATATCGACCTAACTATCACGCCCTCTAATGATGTAGTTCATGATATGGAGTTAATTCCCTGCTGAACGTCCGCGACATAGAAAATCCATTTGAAGAAAACGCGCCATGCGGAGAAAATCTTCGCAATAATACTTCTATGCGTGAAATATACTATAGAATAAAGGACGCAAGAAATCAGGCTCGCGCTGCAGAACGAGGTATATCAACAGGCGAAAATATTAGCCTTTCCCCTCTTTGGACAGATGTTAGCAATCTCGGATTGCAGATTATTTCTTCAAAAAGTAAGGACCTCGAAGTATTAGCATGGCTGGCAGAGGCGGAATTACGTCTACGCGGTTTCGAGGGTTTGAGGGATGTCTACCAGGCAATCGCGTCGCTTTTAGACAAGCATTGGGAGAAATTTCATTCTGTCGGCGCTGACGATATCGAAGAGCGCCTTGCTCCGCTTTCGGGTCTCAATGGCATCGGCGGCGAAGGAACCATCATTCAGGCGATCAGGCTGTCGCCGCTCATTCCGGGCGCGAAATTCGGTCAGTTTTCCCTCTGGGACTTTCAGCTGTCGCAGCGTCCCAATGAAGTGAAACGGCGTGACCAGCTTAGCCAGGCGACCCTTGAAGCCGGTACGGCTGCAATGAGCTCGCATCTCGAAATGGTCAATGGCTGCCTTGCCGCTTTCGACCGCCTCGTTTCCATTCTGAACGAGCGCTGCGGGCAGATGGCGCCGCCGAGCTCCAATACGCACAACGTGCTGCAGGAGGCCGCTTTGGCGCTACGCGCGCTTGCCGGCATCGAATCACAGGCCGTCGAAGCTGTAGCGGAACCGCAGCAGCAGGAAGGCACCGGCGAACAGATACAAGGGCGCCCGCGCCCATTGAACGCTGAACAGATCGGTTCGCGCGAGGAAGCCTTCGAGCTGTTGCTCGCCGTCTCGCGCTACTTCCGTCGTACCGAGCCGCATTCCCCGATCTCGATGTCGATCGAGACGATGGTGAGGCGCGGCCGCATGGATTTTTCGGAACTACTAGCCGAATTGCTGCCGGAACAGCAGGCCCGCAATGCCGTGCTGACGGCAGCGGGCATTCAGCTGAAATCGAACAAGAACGGGTGACAATTACAACCGATCTTCCGAACTTTTTGCAACCAGCCCTTTCCAAAGTTGAGTTGCGCCACATGTGAAGAGCGAATTTGCCGCTGGCATTGAAGGAGAAGTTTTATGGCGAGTGTTCACGAAAAGCTGGAGCGAGTGCGCAAGCCCAGGGTCCACATCAAGTATGAAGTGGAAACCGAAGGCGCCATGGTCGTCAAGGAATTGCCTTTCGTCGTCGGCGTCCTCGGCGATTTCTCGGGCAATCCGACGCAACCGCTGAAACCGTTCGGCGAACGCAAGTTCGTTCAGATCGATCGTGACAACTTCGACGACGTGATGCGCCGCATGACGCCGGGCCTGAACATCTCGGTCGAAAACACGCTCGAGGGCGACGGCTCGCAGCTTCCCGTCTCGCTGAAATTCGAGAGCATGCAGGATTTCGAGCCAGGCTCCGTCGTCAGCCAGGTCCCGGCGCTCAAGGCGTTGCTTGATGCGCGCAACCAGCTTCGCGACCTTATGAGCAAGGCGGACCGCTCGGAAGAGCTGGAGCGACTGCTCGAAGACGTTCTGCAGAACAAGGCCGATTTGTCGAAGCTGATGTCCGAGCTCGGATTGGCCGAAAAGCCCGCCGCAAGCTGATCGTCGTCGGCGATCAGCGCGAGCCGGTCGCCCAATCCCCTTTCAAGCAATCGATAGCGGCCGGCTTCAAGCTTTACCACTATCGCCTGCATTTTCCGCAAGGATCGAAAAATGAGCGCTGAAAGCCAACTGAAGACCAAAGAGGCCGAGTTTGCGCCTGAGGAAAACCTGCTATCGCAGATCGTGGCCGCAACCCGGCAAACCGAACCCGATCGTGCCCAGGATCTGCTCCGAACGCTGACCGACCAGGCGCTCAAGGGCACGGTCACTTATGACCGCAATTTGACCGTCACGCTCAACAAGGCGATTGCCGAGCTTGACCGGAAAATCTCACGTCAGCTCGCCGCGATCATGCAGTCGCCTGAATTCGCCAAGCTGGAAGGCAGCTGGCGCGGCCTGCAATATCTCGTCAAGAACAGCGAGACCAGCGTCAATCTGAAAATCCGCGTGCTGAATGCCTCCAAACGCGACGTCTCCAAGGATCTCGCAAAGGCCGTGGAATTCGACCAATCGCGGCTCTTCAAGTCGATCTACGAAGACGAGTTCGGCACGCCGGGCGGCGAGCCCATGGGTGCCCTGATCGGCGACTATGAATTCGACAATTCCTTCGATGACGTTCAGACGCTGCAGGCGATCTCGTCGATTGCTGCCGCAGCCTTTGCGCCGTTCATTTCGGCCGCCAGCCCGCGCATGTTCGGCTTCGACGATTACCGCGAGCTTGCCCGTCCGCGCGACCTCGAAAAGATCTTCGAAACGGTCGAATATGCGAAATGGCGCAGCCTGCGCGACAGCGAGGATTCGCGCTTCGTGACACTCGCCCTTCCCCGGGTACTGGCACGCATGCCCTATGGCCCGAAGACCAACCCGATCGACGACTTCGCTTTCGACGAAACCGACCATTCGAAGACCGGCGAGCTCGAGCACAACTCCTATTGCTGGATGAATGCATCCTATGTGATGGGAACGCGGCTAACGGACGCCTTTGCCCAGAGCGGCTGGTGCACGGCGATCCGCGGCGCGGAAAACGGTGGCAAGGTCGAAAACCTGCCGATGCACATCTTCTCGAGCGACGATGGCGACCTCGACCTCAAATGCCCGACCGAAGTCGGCATCACCGACCGTCGCGACGCCGAGCTGGGCAAACTCGGCTTCCTGCCGCTCTGCCACTACAAGAACACCGACTATGCCGTGTTCTTCGGCGCCCAGACGACGCATAAGCCGAAGCTTTACGACAAGCCCGAAGCAACGGCCAACGCTGCGGTCTCCGCGCGTCTGCCCTACATGATGGCCACCTCGCGTTTTGCCCATTATCTGAAGGTCATGGGCCGCGACAAGATTGGCTCCTTCATGGAAGCGCAGGATTGCGAAAACTGGCTCAACCGCTGGATCGCCAACTACGTCAACGCCAATGACGATGCCGGCGAGGAATCCCGCGCCAAATATCCGTTGCGCGACGCCAAGGTCACGGTCCAGGAAGTTCCGGGCAAGCCGGGCTCCTATAATGCCGTCGCCTGGATGCGCCCCTGGCTGCAGATGGAAGAGCTGACCACGTCGCTCCGCATGGTCGCCCGTATTCCGAGCAAGAACTAGGAGAGGTAGCGCGGCGATCTCCTCGCCGCGCGCCTTCAGTCAGCGCCATGACCGCGACAACGATGGAACCGAGAGCAGCCTGGCCGCGTCAGGTGCATCGCGTGATCGCCATGATCGACGATGCACTCAACAGGCAGGTCAATGCCATCCTGCACCACCCCGAGTTCCAGGCCATGGAAGCGCGGTGGCGCGGGCTTGCCATGCTCATGCGTCACACCGGCCGATCGGAAGACGTGAAGGTCAAGATCCTCAGCGTCAGCTGGGCACAATTGACACGGCATCTCGAGCGGACGACGGAATTCGATCAGAGCCATCTCTTCGAGCTGATCTACAGCCGCGAGTTCGGCATGCCTGGCGGAGAGCCCTTCGGTCTGCTGGTCGGAGACTACGAGCTTTCCCCGCAGGGTCCGGCCGGCGGCGATACGGTCGGGGCGCTCACTCAGATCGGCATGGCCGCCGCCGCCGCCTTCTGCCCCTTCGTAGCCGCCGCCGCCCCGCAGGCAATCGGCCTGCAGGACTTTGACGAGCTCAACCGCGTCCAGGACTTTTCCTGGCTCGCCTACGATCCCACCCGTATTCGCTGGAATGGGCTTCGAGCCAGAGAGGACTCCCGTTTTTTGGGCTTGGTCGCCCCGCGGATCCTGATGCGCGCGCCCTATCAGGCCTTTTCGCGTGAGCGCGACGATCAGTTCCCGTTCCGCGAAAGCATTGCCGCCGATGGCAGTACCTTGCTTTGGGGCAACGCTGCATTCGCCTTCGCGATGATCGTCATTCGCAATTTCATCGAATCCGGCTGGTTCGCCGATATTCGCGGCGTAACGCAGGACGCAATCGACGGCGGCATGCTGAGCACGGAGGAGCTCGCTCCCTATGATCTCGGCATAGAAAGCAATGGTCTGTCGGAACAGGCTCCCGTCGAAATACGGCTAACCAACGCACAGGAGCAGCAGCTGTGCGAGCTCGGTATTGTGCCCGTGGCGACCACCTACCTCTCCTCGTCAGCGATCTTCAATTCCAATCAGTCGCTACATGCGCCGCCGCATTATTCGAGCGAGCACGCTCGGCAGAATGCTCGCATCGCGGCGATGCTGCAGTATGTACTCTGCGCCTCGCGCTTCTCGCACTACCTCAAGGTCATCATGCGCGATGACATCGGCAAATTGGCCGACAGAACGTCGATCGAACGCAAATTGAATGATTGGCTGTCGACTTACACGCTTGGCAATGACGACGCCGACCTGTCGCTGCGCACGCGCTTCCCGCTACGCTCGGCCGGCATCAGCGTCGATGAAATTCCCGGCAAACCCGGAATGTTCGCCTGCACGGTGCGGCTGCAGCCGCATTTTCAGCTCGACGACGTCTCGACAAGTTTTCACCTCATCGCGGAGACCGCGAATGCGACCTATGCGTTCTCCAGCTCCGCCAACACGCAGCAAAGGATGTCTGCATGACGCTCTCCGCCAAGATCGCCGAAGCTCTCAGCGAAAACGCGCTCGATGATGCGATCGAGCAGGCGAAGGCACATGTCAAGGCGGCGCCGACGGACAAGGACGGCAGGCATATCCTGATCGATCTCTTGATCCTTGCCGGCGACTATGCCCGAGCCGACGCGCAGTGCAACCTTGCGACGACGTTCGCGCCGGAAGATATGATGGGCTTCGCCATGCTGCGCAATCAGCTTCGCGCGATGGCGGCGCGTTCGGCCTGGTTTGACGATGCCGCCGCACCGGATTTCCCGAACGGACCGACGGCCCTCGACCAAGCAGCCCTGAAACTGGCAATCGCCCATCGTGATCACTCTTCTGATACGGCCGCGGCATTGCAATCCCTGGAAGAGATCAGGGGCGAACGGCCATTGAACTGGAACGGCCAGCTCGTTTCGGACTTGCGCGATCTCGACGATCGCATTCCGCATGCTCTCGAAGTCATCATGACCGGCGGCTCCTATCTCTGGATTGATTTCTCCAGAATTGCGGCTCTTCGCGTCGAGCCGATCGCCCGTCCCCGTGATCTCGCCTTCCGCAGGGCCGAGCTCGAACTCGTGGACGGCGCAAGCGCACCAGTGCTTCTGCCTGCGATCTATCATGGCACGACAGGTGCAAAACTGTTGCTAGGCCGCGAGACCGAGTGGGTCGATGAAGCGACGGGCATTACGACCGGCCGTGGCCAGAAATGTTTCCTGGCGGGCGACGATCTGGTTTCCTTCCATGACTTGCAATCCCTCGCAGCCGCTTCGAGCGCCGGCGAGACGAGGCGTGCCGCCCATGGTTGATCCACTGGAGCGCTATAGGCCGAGGGAAAGGATCGTTGCCAGGTCGATCATCGATCGACTGATCGACGAAGACCCCGATCGCCTGCAGGATCCGCCGTTGACGCAAGCCGAACAGCTGCGCGAACTGCGCGAATGCATTCGCCGCGACCTTGAGGCGTTGCTCAATACGCGCCGGCGTCCGACTGCCCCGCCTTCCATCCATGAAGAACTTGGCGATGCGCTGGTGTCCTTCGGCGTCGACGGCATGGTATCAGCAAATCTCGTCACCGATGAAGCCAAAAGCCGCCTCGCTCGTTTGATCGAGCGGCGCATCGCGCTGTTCGAAACACGGCTTTCCGACGTGCGGGTGAGCATTCTCAAGAGCCGCGGAAACGGCGAACGTGCCTTGCGACTGCGCATCCACGCGACTTTCCGTGTGCACGAGGGCATGCCACCTATCAGCTTTGAATCGACCATAGATCCCTCGACTCAGCGCTTCCTGGTGGAGGCCAACAATGGCTGACGGCTTCCTGCAGCGGTATAATGACGAGCTTTCGGCCATCCGCCGGCGCGCCGCACGTTTCGCAGATGCCTTCCCGAAAATTGCCGGTCGTCTGCGCGTCACCGGCGAGGTTGCCGATGATCCGCATGTCGAGCGTCTGATCCAGAGTTTTGCCTATTCGGCGGCCCGCGTGCGCCAGAAGCTCGATGACGAATTTCCGGAACTGACAGACGGGCTGCTGGAAACGCTCTATCCGCACTATCTGGCACCGCTGCCCTCGATGAGCATCGTGCGCTTTGCGCCGAGCAGCACGCTGGCATCCGTCCAGACCGTACCGCGTCACACCGAGATCTTCGCGGAGCCGATCGGCGGCGAGAGCTGCCGTTTCCGCACGACGCAGGACACGCAGGTCGCACCGATCGAGATCGTCTCGGCTTCCCTGACCGGTCATCCGATCAGCGCGCCGCCATCTTCTCACGCCGGTGCCGCCGGTTGCCTGCGTCTGTCGATCCGGGCGCGGGATGCCAACAAGGCATTCAGTGAGATCGGCCTGGACAGGTTGCGGCTTCACATCAGCTCGTCCTGGCAGCAGGCCGTCGCCATTCACGAACTTTTGGTCAATCACACGCTCGGCATCGCGCTTGCCCATCATGCCGATGACCGCTCCCCGGTCATGCTGCCCGCCAAGGCGCTGCAGGCTGTCGGCTTCGAACCGGACGAGGCAATTCTGCCCTACCCCAGCTCAAGCTTTACCGGCTATCGCCTGCTGACGGAATTCTTCGCGCTGCCGCAGAAATTCCTCTTCATCGATATCGTCGGCCTGAAGGCCTGGCGTGGCGAAACGCTCGAAATCTTCATCTATCTCGATGAAACCAGCGCCAAACTGGAGCGCGCCGTTTCCGCTCGCGATTTCGTCTTGAATGCCACCCCGATCATCAACCTGTTTCGCCAGAACTGCGAACCGATCGCGCTCGACGGTACCCGTACGGAATATCGGGTACTGCCGGATGCCAGGCGACAGAAAACGCGCGAGATTTATGCGATCGAGAAGGTGGTCGTATCCGCACGCACCGGAGACGAGGAACAGTGCCAACCCTTTTTCGGCCGCAGCTTGAAGGGCGGAGCCTCGTCGCTCTTCTGGCAGTGCGCGCGCCGGTTCGATGCCGACGACCACACCTCGGATATGGAAATCACTTTCGTCGACCGTGCTCGTCGGGCAAGTGGCCCCTTGGACAAGATCGCCAGTATCGACGCGTTGTGCCTTAACCGCGAACTGCCGGAGCAACTGCCGTTCGGCGGCGGTCACCCCTATCTGCAGCTGGCCTCCGGCAGCGAGGCGGTCGGCGCCGTCGAAGCCTTGATGGCGCCGACGCCCTCGGTGCGGATGAACGAGCAGCAAGGCCGTAACTGGCGGCTCATGTCGCACCTTCAGCTCAATCATCTCTCCATTTTCGATAATGATGGTGCCGCGCTGAAGGATATTCTGGCGCTCTATGCCTTCCGGGATAGCCGCGAAACCAGGCTGCTTGCCGACGCTCTTGTCCGGGTCGAGACTAAGAGCTCGATGACCCGGCTTGGCAGCGGCGGGATGGTGACGGGCACGGATGTCCGGCTGGAGTTCGATCCGGCCGCCATCGACAGGCCCTCGGCCTATCTTTTCGGCAGCATTCTCGACCGGTTCTTCGGGCTTTATACCTCGATCAACAGCTTCACCCGCCTCTCGATCTCGATGAAGGGACAATCGAAACCTATCGCCGTCTGGCCGGCCCGTGCCGCCGAGCGGCCGCTATTGTGACGAAGGGGTGATCGCAAGCGATGGATCAGATCCGCCCAAGTGATAACGAAATGCTTGCTGCACTGCTCGAACGCGACCCCGGTCGTTTCGAACCGTCGACGGCATTTCGCGTTGCTCAGCACGCAGCCGACGATCATTTGACGGTGTCCTCACCCATCGGCGTTTCGCCGGCTCCGCTCGCCGTCAGCGACTTCAAGAAGAAGGGCGCAACGGGATCGGTCAAGGCCAGCATGGCCGGTCTGCTCGGCCCGCTCGGCGCAATGCCCCCGAGCTACAACGAGCTGGTCATCCGCGAACAGCGTAATCGGGCTCATGGCCTCGCCAGCTTCTTCGATCTCTTCACAAGCCGCCTCGCCGAACTCTTCGTCGATGCGAGTGAGAAGTATCGACTTGCCCGGCGGCTGCGATGGAGCCCGGACAGGAACGGCAATACCTTCATCAAGACGCTGTTCTCGCTGGCGGGCTTCGGTACGGCGCGGCTGAAGGAACAGGTTCGCCCCGATGACGAGCTGATCCTCAGATTTTCCGGTTTCTTCGCGGCGCAGACCCGCAATGCGGTCAACCTGCAGGCCATGCTGCAGGAGTTCAGCGGCCTGCCGGTCGCGATCGAACTGTTCAAGGGCAGATGGCTTACCATTCCCGAGAGCGAGCGCAGCCGCATGGGGCAGCCGCAGGGCGTGCAGCTCGGCATCAATTCGACGGCGGGCGCCGCAATCCATGATTTCGGTGGCAGCTTTCGCGTCGTGATCGGGCCTGTCGATTATGAGGACTACCGGTCTCTTTCTCCGGGCAGCGCCAATATCGATGCGCTGTTTGCCCTGACGCGGCTTTATGTCGACCCGTCGCTCGATTTCGACATCCAAGTGGTCCTGAAGAAAGAGCATATTCCTTTCTGCCAGCTCGGCGAAAACGGTGATCCGCCAAGGCTTGGATGGAACAGCTGGGCACGCGTTGCCGCGGCGGACCGCGACAGCGGTGATGCCATCATCGCGGAGCCACCTAAGGCGCAGGGGCAATCCGACCGGGGAGGCCTGCATGCGACTTGAACTGCGGCAAACATCTGGGGAAGGTTCCAGCAAAGGATGGTTCTTTGAGCGTGGCAAGCGCACGCTTGGGCGGTCGCCGGATTGCGACTGGCAGGTTACAGATCAACAGCGGTCGATCTCAAAGGTTCATTGCGTGATCGAGCGTGATCGTGCCGGCTTCCTCCTGCGCGACCAGAGCGCCAATGGGACTCGTGTGGACGGTGTAACCATTCTGGAAGGCGAGACGGCAAGGCTTGCGGATAAATCGAAGGTCGCATTCGGCAATATCGTCTTCAACGTCGTCATCACCGGGGAAGCCGACCCTGATATCGATGATCCGGCGGACGACCTGCGCCTCAGCGATGAAACCATGACGATCTCTTCGATCCTGGCCGACATCGCGCCCGGCGGTAGCACAGCAACTGGCGTGCTCGGCCAGCGCAACGGCGATGAGTGGACCGGAGCGCTGCCGCAGTCGTCAAAAAAGCGCAAGTCGCCAAGCAGAAACGTCGATATCGGCTGGAATGGTCCGCCCGATGTCAACGGCATCAAGCCGGTACTTCCGGACGATTGGAATTCGGAATTCGAGCTGGGCAGCCAGCTGGAACATGGCGCGGCAACACATGTTTCCGTGGCCGTTGCCCGCAGTTCCGGATCAGAGGCCGCTGAGACTGCCAAAGCGATCATCCCGGCCAATGATATGCGTGCTGCCGATGATGCGGATCAAGGCGCGGACGATACGAGTTTTGCGCTGCAATTCGATCCTCTGCGGCAGCTTGAAGCGCTCGTCTCGACGTTGGAGCAGACACTCGACGACGAGGCGTCCATTTTCGGAATTGAAGACAACAGGCCCCATTCGTCCGCGTCACTGTTCAGTCGCGAGCGGACGGAGCAGCTTGCCGACCGTCTTCGATTGCTCATTTCGAGGCAATCCGCGCTTAACGCCGGCCTCGAAAATCTTGTTCGCGAAGCCAACCGAATGTTCGAGCCCCGCATGGTCGAAGCGCATGTCGATGCCTCCCAACGCAAGGCGCTTTGGCGTGGCAACGGCGACTACTGGAAGGCCTACCGCGCGCAGTTCGAAAAGGGCGGCAATAGCATTTCGGTCCGCGATCTGCTGGCCGAGGCGTTCAGCGCCTCCGCCGACGGCCACGACGACGACGATACCACCAGTTTGGCAGAGAGGACGGGCAACACCCGATGAAGAACGAAAATCGCGTGGCTTGGAGCGAGGGCATGTTCCTTCGCGTACAGCATTTTCAGCAGGCCGATCGCTGGACAGAGCGGCTGGTCCGCACGACTGCGCGGGGGCTTGCTCCTTACCCCTGGGGTATTGCTGACATCGGCATCGATCGCAGTGCGCTCGCGATCGGCCAGTTTGCGCTGTCGAATCTTCGCGGTATCCTACCCGACGGCACACCCTTCGAAGCGCCTGTCGATGCGGATCTGCCTCCGCCGCTCGAACTCGACGACACCACCAAGAATGCCGTCGTCTATCTGGCACTGCCGACGCGTCAGCCCGGCAGGGCCGACGTCGCCATGAACGGCAGCGCCATGCGCAACAGCGTTCGTATCACCGCCTCGCAATATGAGGCGCCGGATGCAAACCTGGAGACCGACTTCATGGCGCCGATCGATGTCGGCCGCCTGAGCCTGCGTTACCTGAAGACCGGCGACGAACTCGCCGGCTACGATCTGATCGGCCTTGCCCGTATCATCGAGGTTCGCTCCGACCGGTCGGTCATTCTCGATCCGGACTATATCGCCCCCTCGCTGAATTGTGCGGCCGAGGCACGACTGAACGAACTCATCACCGAATTGCTCGGCATCGTGCGTCACCGGGCCGAGGCAATCGCCGAACGTATCGGCGATCCGACGGTGCGCGGCACCGCCGAAGTGGGCGATTATTTTCTGCTGCATATCCTCAATCGCGCCGATCCCATGCTGCGCCATATCGCGGCAAATGCGTCGCGCATGCATCCGATGACCTTCTATGAGGAATGCATCCAGCTTGCCGGCGAGCTTGCCACCTTCACGACCGACCGCAAGCGGGCCAGCGACTTCCCGCCCTATCGCCATGACGATCTGAAAGCAACATTTGCAGCTGTTTTCAACGATCTGCGGGCATCTCTTTCCGCAGTTCTGGAACAGGCAGCCGTCGCAATCGAACTCATCGAGCGTCGTCACGACGTGCGTGTTGGGACCATCAACGACCGCTCTTTGCTCAAGGATGCCGGCTTCGTGCTTGCGGTCCGCGCCGAGATGTCGGCCGAGGATGTCAGGCGCAAGCTGCCCGCGCAGATCAAGATCGGGCCTGTGGAGCGGATTGCCGAGCTCGTCAATGTCGCGCTGCCCGGCATTCCCGTCAGGCCGCTCCCCGTACTGCCGCGCCAGCTGCCCTACCGCTCGGGCACGATCTACTTCGAACTCGATACGAAGAATCCTCTTTGGAAACAGCTTGATACCTCCGGTGCGATCGCCCTGCATCTTGCGGGCGACTTCCCTGGCCTGGAGATGGAACTGTGGGCTCTCAGAGAATGAACACAACGCGCTCAACACCCTGGCACGAGCTGCCGACGATCATCGAGCTGACCGAGGACGGCGCGCGCAAAAACGAAGCCGCCCGCAAGATGGCCGATATTCTGGATGAGGAACTGGATAAGCAGCCGAACGGCAAATCGGGCAATGCAGCCGGCGGCTGGTCCGTCGATGCGTTGATCCGCGGCTTTCGCTTCGGCGGCGATGACGTTCCCACAATCGTGCGCTCGGCAGCGCCATTGCTCAATCTCGCCCATAGCCTGCGCAACACAGAAGAGCAGCCGGATATTGCCGAGCTGCGGCGCGGGACAATCGACGCGGTCGGACGCTACGAGCGCGATCTTGCCAGCGCGCGTATCAGCCCGGAAAGGGCACGCGCAGCGCACTACGTCATCTGTGCGACCATCGACGACGTGGTTCTGAGCAAGCCTTGGGGCGTGCGGGCCGGCTGGGCGCGATCCGGCCTGGTCTCGACCTTTCATATGGACGTGACCGGCGGCGATCGCGTCTTCGATCTCCTGGACCATTTCCAGCAGAGCCCAGGCACCAACAAGGACCTGCTGCTTCTTATCTATCTCTGCCTGTCCCTCGCCTTCGAGGGCCGCACGCGCGTTTCGCCGCGCGGATCGCTGGAACTGGGGCGCATCCGCGACAGCCTCTACAAGACGCTGTTGGGTCAGTACGGTGTTTTCGAGCGCGAGCTGTCGCCACATTGGCGCGGTGCTTCGGCGCGTCACAAGCCGCTGCGCACGGCCGTCGCGCTTTGGACGATCCTTTCCGTGCTCGCGCTGCTGTTTGCGCTCGGCTATATGTTCTTCACGCTGTCGCTCAACAACGCCTCCGATACAACCTTCGAACGCCTGGCCAACCTGCCGCCGCGCGAAACGCCGAGTGTCCTGATCGACACACCCAAGCCGAAGGAAATCGCCGTACAGACGCCTCCTCCCGTGAAGAGGCAGCCGGAGACGCCGCCGGTCAAACCGCAGCCGACGCCACTCGACAATCTGCTCGCCTTCCTGCAGCCGGAAGTCGACCGCAAGCTGGTCACTCTTTCGAATTCCAACGGAAGGCTGCTGGTGCGCATCAACAATTCCGGCCTGTTCGACACCGGCAGCGCCGAAGTCAGCACTAAATTCCGCGATCTCCTGCAGCGCATCGGCGGGGCGTTGGCCTCAGAAAAGTTCCGCGCCGTCGTCGTCGGTTACACCGACAATGTGCCGATCCGGACCGCTCAATTCCCGTCGAACTGGCATCTCTCCGAGGCTCGGGCCAAGTCCGTCGGCGATATCCTTGCCGCTTATGCCGGCAAGGATGCAATCCTGACGGAAGGACGCGCCGACAGCGATCCGCTCGCAAGCAACGACACGGCGGAGGGGCGCGAGGCTAACCGCCGGACGGAGATCCTGGTGCTGACAGATCCGACGCAGCGCCTTGGCGATGCCGCCCTCAATCCGCAGGCAACGCCGCAAACGCAGACCGGCAATTCGCCGCCGTCATCCGCTGCGACGACGGGAGGAGCCCGATGAATCCGCTTGGCGCGTTTTATACGCTTCGCTCCTACGTTTCGGCCTATGCCGGCCTCCTCGGCCAGCGCTTCATATCGCTGATCTGGGTTGCGGCAATCTGCGTCGTCATCTGGTTCTATGGCTATATGGCCGGCTATGGCAGCTTCAAGCCGCTGGCAGGCGCCACGGCCCGAATGATCGCGATCGGCGTTATCATCGCCGGCTGGCTGATCTACCTGCTGATCACGACACTGCGCGCCCGCAGGCGTGACAAGGCGCTCGTCGACGGCATTGCCGACGATGCCGCCAGCCAGCAGGCGGAAGTGGGCGAAATTCACAGCCGCCTGAAGGAAGCCCTGCTGCTGCTGCGCCGTATCAGCAAGAAGCGTTTCGGCTATATCTACGAGCTACCCTGGTACGTCATCTTCGGCGCGCCGGGGTCTGGAAAGACGACGGCACTGACCAATTCGGGGCTGAAGTTCCCGCTTGGCGACGCCATGGGCAGCAGCTCCGTGCAGGGTGCCGGCGGCACCCGCAACTGCAATTGGTGGTTCGCCGACGAGGCGATCCTGATCGATACTGCTGGCCGCTATACCACGCAGGATGATCTGAACGGCGCGTCGAAGGCAGGCTGGGAAGGCTTTCTCGGGCTCTTGCGCAAATACCGCCGCTCGCAACCGATCAACGGCGCTCTCGTCACGCTCTCGATCGGCGACCTTCTCAGCCGCGATCACGAAATACAGCTGGAAGAGGTGCGTTCCATTCGCAAGCGCCTGTCGGAGCTCGACGAGTTCCTGCATGCGCGCGTGCCCGTCTACGTCGTCCTGACGAAGGCCGATCTTTTGACCGGCTTTGTCGAATTCTTCGATGGTCTTGCCAAAACCGACCGCGAGCAGGTCTGGGGCACCACCTTCAATCTCGACGAGAGCTATAAGGGCGAGAACCTGCCTGAGCGTTTCATGGAAGAGTTCGCGCTGCTGCAGCAGCGGGTCGATGCCATGCTGATCGAACGCCTGCAGCAGGAGCCGAATGTCGAGGTCCGCGGTCGCATCTTCCGTTTCCCGGCAGAGCTTGCCTCCCTGGGAGAGCGCCTGCACGAGCTGCTGACCGAGCTCTGTGCGTCTTCAAGCCTCATCGAATCTCCCCTCGTTCGCGGCGTCTATTTCGCGTCCGGCACGCAGAGCCGGGAAACGGATACCCCACGCACACGCCGAAGCTATTTCCTGTCGCGCCTGTTCAAGGAGGTGATCTTCGGCGAAGCATCGCTGGTTGCCCGTGACAGGCGTTTGTCCGGCAGGCAAGCCATGATCAGGCGGATTGCTTATGGCGCAGCCGCTATCGCGCTGGCAATCGTCTTTACCGGCTGGACGGCAACCTATTTTCAGAACTCGCGCGCGATCGCTGCCGCCGAACGTCGTATCGACAACTACGAGAAGCTGGCGAGCGGCATTCAGGTTCGCGACGTGACCGATGCGGATTTTCTGCGAATCCTGCCGGCGCTTGACAATCTGCGTGCGGTCACCAGCGGTTTCGACGAGGCGCGTGTCTGGCCGACGAGCTTCGGATTGGACCAGGGGGACAAGATCGCCAGCCGCCAGCGCAGCGCCTATCAGCGAGCCTTGAACGCGCTTCTTCTGCCTCGCATGCTCGTGGCACTTCAAAATGAGCTCAAGCAGACATCGGATGTCCAGAAGACTTTCGATGCCTTGAAACTGTACGGCATGCTCGGTGGCATGGGACCGATCGACCGGGATTTCGTCTCTCAGCAATCGGAAGACATGTTTGCAGCGCTTTATCGTGAGGAAGGACGATCCGCTGCACGCAAGGCACTCCTCGGACATGTCGAGGCGATGGCTGCGGGCGGTCTGCCGCAGGTCGAGCTGGACAATGCCTTGATCGCCAAGGCGCGGGAAACAATCCACGCGCAAAGTCTTGCAGCCCGAGCCTATGATATCCTCATCCATTCCCGGCAGGCCCGCCAGCTTGATGCCTGGCTTCCCATGGACGCGTTGGGGCCGCTCGGAGCCCAGATTTTCCAGCGCAAATCCAAGGCAACGCTGCGCGAGGGCATTCCAGGAATTTTCACCGGCAAGGGCTATCGTGATGTGGTGTTGCCGATGGTCGCGAGTGCAGCCTCGGAAGCGCTCAACGAGCAATGGGTTCGCGGCGACGGCGCTGTGGCTCCTTCGGGAATGACCACGGATGCGATTTCCCAGGCGACGCTGCAGCTTTATTTCGACGCATTCCAGCGGCAATGGTCTTCGCTGCTGGCTGACCTTCAGGTGCGCCCCTCGAGCAATCTTGCCGATGCGACCGAGACGGCCCGCATCCTGGCGGCCAATCCAAGCCCTCTGGAAATGGCGCTGAAATCCATCGCTGCCGCCACCGACCTGCGCCCTGCTGCAGGTGCCGAAGTTGCCTCGCTTGACGATGTTCCGGACGCAGCTCTGACAGCCGCCACCACTGGCGCGGTCAGCGCGCCCGATCCTTATGGTCCGCTGCGAGCCGCGCTTGAGGCGAACGCCGCCAATGCGCAACCGGCATCACCGGACGGCAAGGCCAACGGCAGCGATAAGCCGCGTTCCCAGATCCAGAGTCTCCAGCCGATCCTGCAGAACATCTACGGCCAATTGTCGCGTGCTGCCAACTCGACGGCAGAAGTGGCACGCGTCTTCGACGCTGGCGGGCAACTTGCCAATGCCAATCAGGACCTGCTGCAGCAGGCCCGTGGGCTGCCGGCGCCCGCCGATGCGTGGATGGTGGCCGTTGCCGCTGATATCGGCTCACTGGCAGTCAAGACGGCCCGCGCCCGCATCAATGACCTTTGGGCTGCGGAAGGCGCCGATCTCTGCGCCCGCATCGTCACCGGCCGCTACCCCTTCGACCGGAAATCAGGCCAGGATATCGCCATGGCGGACTTCATTCGATTGTTCGGACCGCAAGGCCTGTTCCAGTCTTTCTTCAAGAACCGGCTGGATGCATTTGTCGACACGAGCGCTCAGCCTTGGGGTTGGCGCGGTACCTTCGGTGGCGACAGCATTCCGAGCCAGGCAATCGCGCAGTTCGAAAATGCCAGCAAGATCGAACATGCCTTCTTCCCGGCCGGAAGCGAAAAGCCGGCTATATCGATCAATATCAAGCCCGTTTCGCTGTCGGACAATGCCAATTCGGTGATGGTTGATATCGTCGGCGAGCACGTCGTTTATTATCATGGGCAGGTTGTGCCGAAATCCATCGCCTGGCCGCCGGCTGGCGCCGTTAACCAGTCCAATGTCAGATTTTTCCCCGGAGATCTGCAACCGGCCATCACCCAGACCGGCGACTGGTCGCCCTTCCGGCTGTTCGATGCCGCCAAAGTGACCGTTCAGGCTCCCGATCTCTTCCGGGCTCGATTTGAAGACAAGGGCCAGACGGCGGAATTCGACGTGCAGTTCGGTTCGGTGCTCAATCCCTTCCGGCTGCAGGCATTGTCTGATTTCAGCTGCCCGGCGCAATTCTGACGGTCCGCCGATGAACGAACCGCTCGCCCGCACTCAATCGCCGATGCAAGCCGATGCGATCGGCTTTTTTGGAAAGTTGCCGACGCACGGAGATTTCGTTTCCTCAGCGCTCGGCTCACGGCTGCAGAGTGAACTCGATCAATGGGTTCACAATGGTCTGATCGCACTCGAAGCAGCATTGGGATCGGATTGGCGCCGACTGTTTCACGCGACGACTGCCTGGCGCTTCGTCGTCGGCAAGGGTGTCTGGGCGCCATCCGCTGTTGCGGGCGTCCTTCTGCCGAGCCGTGACCGTGTCGGCCGAAGTTTCCCTCTGATCATCGCCGCTCAATTGCAGCGCTTTTCCGGACAACTGCGCGATCTGTGCGAGGACGATAGCTGGTTTACCGCTGCCGAAGCCTTGGCGGAGACCTCCGACAAGGCCGATTTCGAGATGCAACGTTTCGTCGAGGGCATCAAGCGGCTCCGCCCGCCATTCATCGACAAGCAATCGACGCCGCCGCAGCTCGCGACCATAGGCAATGCCCCGGCGCCCGCGTCCTTATGGTGGCGCATCAATCCCGGTACCCGCCACGGCAAGGGGTTTCGTACCGTGACCGCTCCCACGGCGCAGGATTTCGTCAAGCTCGTCACGGCAGACGTTCACAAGGTAGCTGAGACTGCCGAACCGGCCGTGCACCCCGATGCCCCTACTCCGGTCGAACCGTCACAAACGACGAAGGCAGCACGACCAGAATTTGCGATAGCGCATAGTCATGCCAGCCACGCAGGAACACGGCTCTCGCTGAATGCCGATGCACTCCTTATAAGTGCAGCACCGCATATCTACGCCATTGCGGACGGCGTCGGCGACGGCATTGGCGCCATCGAAACGGCGCGGATCACGACGGGAATCCTCGCCGGCATTCCGCGGCGTGACGCGCTGCAGCTCCTGGTCCAGGACATCAAGGGCAAGCTCAGCCATGCCCATGCGATCCTGCGGGCCAAGGGCGCCACCGCCGAACGTGAGCCTCCCATCGCCAGCGTCGTAACCGCAACGCTGCTCGACGGCGAGTTTGCCGCGATATGGGCGGGGGATGCGCGCTGCTATCTGTTGCGTGATGGGATGATGCGGCTATTGACTCACGACCATATCGATATCGGGCTGCGGCGAACACTTGGCCGAGCCCTGGGACTGAAGGATCAATTCGTCTCGGAAGTCGTTGGCGACCGGCTTCAATCGGGCGACCGGCTGCTGCTTGCCAGTGGTCCGCTCTCACGCACGCTTACCGATCGCGTCATCGCCGAGATCCTGATCGAGACACCGCTGGAACAAGCGGCCCAAGCGCTGATCCAGGAAGCGCTGATCGCCAATTGCCGCGAGAATGTCAGCGCGATCGTCATCGGCGCGACATGAGTGGAGATACGAGCGATGAGGGTATGAAAAGGATTGCGGCCAGCTTTGCTGAGCTGCAGCATCTTCTAACCCATGATGGCGAAGCCGAACGGCCGAAGGGGATGCGCGATCTACTGATCGACCGATTGCGCGATGCATTGGACCGACGCCTGCCTTCCCTGCCCGATAGTGAGCCAGCTTTCATCGGCAATACCTATCTCGTCGAGCAGGTTATATATCGCAACGAACGGACGGAGATCAGTCGATTACGCCATCGCGATCTCGGCACGCTCCATGCCATGAAAACCATCCGGGCGGATCGCTCAAGCGAGGCGACCGCCAAAGCCCTGCTGCTGCGTGAGGCAAGGATTGGCATGATGCTTCGCGGCAGTGACCTTGCCTCTGCCCAATGCGCGATCCGCCTGCCCGATGGGCGTCCGGCGCTCATCATGGAATGGATCGGGCCGTCCTTGTGGCAACGATTGGCGGAAGGCTCTCTTTCAGCCGCGGATGTCAGCGCGGCGGCGAAATCTATGCTCGTCGGACTGAGCGTGATCCACCACGCCGGTTATGTCCACGGAGATATTTCTCCGGCTAATCTTCTGCTTGCGGATGGTGACTTCAACAAGCTCAAAATCGCTGATTTCGGCACGGCTGTACAATGTGGAGCCCGATACAGCGATCTCGATATAGCCAGGGCGATGACACCGGGCTTCTCCGCGCCAGAGATTGCAGGGCCAGAGGCTTCAGGCGACGTCGCCATGCAGTTCAGCGCCGACCTCTTTTCGGCCGGGCGCGTCATGAATCTGCTTCTGGAACATTGCAACGAGACCGAGCAATCGATCGCCGCGATAAAGGCAGCCGCGCGGCATCTCGCGGACCCCGCTCCTTCCCGGAGGCCGCCAAACGCAATGGCGGCCCTTGCCTTGATAGAGGCAGTTTAGTTCGAACCTTGTCAGTTCGACGATGAACTGCCCGGCAGCGGGCCAGCAGCCGTCGGCACGCTCTTCTGATAGACGGTCAACAGCTTGGCAAAATCGACCGTGTCTGCATTGCTGGCGTAAATCGTGTCGCCATCCTGCATCTTGAATTGCTGCATCAGCACGAAATTCGAGACTTGCTTGAGATTGACGCTGTAGATGACCGGCTTGACCGAAACAACGGTCGGCGCGCTGGCGCTCTTGGCCAGGCTCGACGCAACCTGCGAATAGGTCTTCTGGTTCCGGAAGAGGTAGAAGTTGCGGGAGTCCGCACGATCATCGAGCATCCCGCCGGCGCGGGCAAGCGCCTGCGCCAACGTGGTCTGGCCGGGTTCCAGCGGAAATTCGCCGACGCTCTTGAAGGCGCCAAGTGCCGTGAAGGTCTGCGACGTGCCATTGACGAACAGCTGATCGCCGGGCTGGAGGCGCACGTTCTGCTTGCTATCCTGAAGGATGCGATCCAGCGGAGCGCTCGCCCGTTGCGAACCGCGTGTTAGCGTCACGGTCGTGTTGGCCGGTGCGGACGATGCTCCGCCGGCAAGAGCGAGGACGTCAAGCACGCGCTCCCCGCGCGCTGTCAGAGGGAAGCGGCCAGCCGAGCGGACCTTGCCGTCGACCGTTACTGCGCTGGAGGGCTTGTCGACGACCGTCACGACGGCCTGGGGGTTGACCGAAGAACCTTTGAGGGCAGTGACGATCTTCGACTGCAGACCTTCCGGGGTCGAATCGATGACGCGCTGTTTGCCGACATAGGGCATGGTAACGAAACCGCGGGAATCGACGGTGAAGCGGCCGAGATTAAGCGATTTGCTCTGCGTGGCGGACAGCAATCCATCCTCGCCGGTATCCAGCACGGTTACGTCGAATACGTCGCCCGGACGCAAGCGGGCATCCGAAAAGCCGCCCGAACGCAGGCTTGTAAGCCCCTGATCGGTGGGCAAATAGGACGGCGCAACAACCTGCGCACCCATCGGAGCCTCGGAAAGCGGCACAACCGGAATCTTTCGCTGCGTATCGGGCATTCTTGCATTGCGAATGTTGAGGGCGCTTGGCCCATCAGACGGCCCGGCACAGGCGCTGAAGACAACCAAGGGTAAAATCGCCGCCCATTTCCGCATTCCGGAATCTCCTTCGGATGTTAGAAGCTAGGCAGAAATAACAACCACAAGGCGGGAGGCAATATGCGGGCCTAATAAATAATGAATTGTGACAGTTCGGTTGTTTACCATTGTGTCCAAATGGCAACCGACTGCAGTCCCGAGGACCAAAACGCGCCTCCCCCAACAATGGTTGAGAAACGGTTTTGCGCCGAATTATCCGCGGCAATGCGAATCACGAGCAACCGCAGCGATAGAGAATGCGGAAAGAAAACACGCAAGCCCCATTGCAATTCGAGCGTGTCGACCTAATTCCACCGATGCCACTTCTACAAGGCACGAATGATGATTTTTCCGTCGAAATCTTCCACTTATGCGGGTTCTTAATAGTGGATGGCTTCTCTCCAAAATAGTAGGATTATCGCCGGAAAGATCCTGTGGTCTTTCGCGGCAGCAAGAAGGCAATATAATCATGCTCACAAGAATAGCTTGCGTCTTGGCGCTTGGGGTTCTTTCGGCTACTCCGGCGTTTGCCGATGCCTGCTCAGATCATTATGAGAGCAGCGGCGTGCCGCTCGTCACCGGCATCACTTACAAGACCTGGATGGTCTTCCCCTCCATCAACCCCAACGCCGCCTTTGACAAGGTATCCCGTGCCGTTCTGGCAGAAGGCTTCGTCGACGTGAACGTCGAAAAGAAGCTCGGCACACTGACCGCGCAGCAGGAAACGAGCGGCTCCGGCAGACCACAAACGCTCCGGGTCGTCGTGCGCAAGAACGGCAAAGGCAGCCGTGTCGATGCGCTGTTCATCGTGCAAGCTGGACAAGTGGCGCCGGGCGTCAGCAAGAACCTCTGCCGTATCGTAAACGCGGTCGGCGAATAGGCTTGGCTGCGGCGAAGCAATCTCCTCGCGCAAACAGATCGCAGCGCTATCTATTCTCTCGCCGAGGCTGCCTGACGGTCTCGGACGGCATTTCGCCGAAGGATTGATAGTAAAGCGCTGCGAAGCGACCCATGTGAGAAAATCCCCAATCGCGCGCGATGTCGGCAACTAGCCGCGAATGCCCCGAATCCATCAGGGTTCTGCGTGCGCCCTGCAGTCGTATATTCCGCAGGTAGCCAAGAGGCGTTGTGTTCTTGAACTGCTGGAACGCGGCCTGCAAGGACCTCACGCTCGTGCCAGTTTCCCTGGCAATATCGGCCATCCTGATGTCTGCGCCGGCATTGGCGTGCATATATTCCATCGCCCGTTTCAACTGCCTTGGGATGGCCGGCGATGCCGGCCGTTGCAATTGCGCTGAATAGTTGTGCGGTACGGTTTCAAGCAGAGCGATCATCATCGCCTGTAAAAGGCATTGGCTGAATGCTGCGGAGGATCGTTCTGCGCCGCCTGCCGTGAGATCCTGCCAGATCAGATTTCCAAGTGCAGCAATCTGCATCCCTCGCCCCGACATCAGATCGACCGGGCCGGTAAATTTCAGATCATCCGGAACCGGTGCATCCAGCAATTCGCTAAGCTGTCGGACCATGGCCGACTTTTCGAATGCGATACCCATGTGGCCGCGCTGTTCGAACAATGTCAGATGTTCAAAAGATGACATATCGGCCAGCAGCCCCCTGCCTGGCAGCGACTCCAGCTGCCGCCCTTCAGCGTCGATCAACATCTTGCCAGCGGTCGGCAGATAGAGGCCGTAAGCATCGGGACCGCCGGACAGCTTGACGCTCATGCCGGAATGGCATTTGCCGCGCCAGACGCTGCAGGAACCGATCGTGTAGTGGCGATCCGCTACCGAAATCGTGCCGCGTGGATGGAGAGGCTCGACAATGGCGGGAAACAATGTTCTCGCATAATGCGCCGTCATCTCCTCCGCATCTGCCTTCTCGACCTTGAACACCGAGTGCGTCGCGTAGGTCAAATGATCCCCTTTTGTGCTGCATCAGCGGACCATCTTTCAGACTTCAATTATTTCCCTGAAAGCAAATCCTCGCCCGCATCCCGGCGTGAAATAATTCTGAATGATAAGCAAAATCAATGCGCATCGCAATAAATATTACAATTGCAACCGCACGGATATATCAGCATATCGTAGTCGTATATATTTTGATTATACTTATATTATTTCATAATATGATCGGATCTCTCGAAATATATTTTATACCTAAACCACCTTCCCGGTTAATACGCAAATTTCCACATGCGTCTGAACCAAGTGGTCGCGTATTCCTCGGCAACCCTTGAGCCTCTTGACGGAATGTTATCGATAACATAGCCTCTTCCCATCGAAGCTTTGGGAGGAGCAGGATGGACGACGAAAAGCTGCTCGAATTTTCCGATATCACCAAGGAATTTGGCGGAACGCGCGCGCTGTCGAACGTATCTCTTGACCTGCAGCGGGGCGAAATTCTCGCGCTTCTCGGAGAAAATGGCGCGGGCAAATCGACGCTCATCAAGACATTGGCTGGCATCTACAAGCCGGACGGCGGGCAGATCCTGTTTCGCGGCAAGCCCTATCATCATCGCCCGCCCCAACCCAACCAGCGCCAGCCGGTCGCCTTTATCCATCAGGATCTCGGACTGATCGAATGGATGACGGTGGGTGAGAATGTCGGGCTTGCACAGGGTTACTCTCTGCGCGGCAAACTGATCGATTGGCGGGCGACGGAACGGCGTACCGCCGAGGCGCTGAAGCTCGTCGGCTGCGATTTCGATCCATCGACCCGCGTCCAGGAGCTGACCCGCACCGAAAAGTCGCTCGTCGCAATCGCCCGCGCGCTCGCTGTCGAAGCCGATGTGCTGGTGCTTGATGAACCCACAGCCAGCCTGCCCGCCGATGAAGTCGAAAAGCTCTTTGCCGCCATCCGCCCACTTAAGGAGCGCGGCGTGGCCATGATCTATGTTTCGCATCGTCTCGACGAGATTTTCCGCATTGCCGATCGCGTTGCCGTGTTGCGTGACGGTCACCTGGTAGGCCAGAAGCCTGTTTCCGAGACGACGCCGGACGAGCTTATCCGCATGATCGTCGGGCGTAAGGCGGACCAGCTGTTCGTCAAGGCGGAGAGAAGCGCCGGGCCGGCGATCGTTTCGGTGAAAGAGCTCTCCTGCCGCGGCGCCGGACCGGTATCCTTCGATATCCGACAGGGCGAATTGCTCGGTCTTGTCGGTTTGCGCGGCGCCGGACAGGAGCTGATCGGACGCGCCCTGTTTGGCTGCGAGCCGTCGCAAGGCAGCGTGCGCCTGAATGGGTCGGAGCCGGATCTCTCCAGCACGGTCGCCGCGATGGCTTCGGGTATCGGGCTGATCGCCCGCGACCGCACCGAAGAGTCCGTCGCCATGTCGCTCAGCCTGCGCGAAAATACCTTTCTCAATCCCGGTGCTTCCGGCAGAAGCCTGTTTTCGTTCCTGTCCCCGCGCCGCGAAGCGGAGGCCGCCTATTCGCTCGGCAGCCGTGTCGGCCTCAGGCCCAACGATCAAAGCCTTGCCATCGAGGCGCTGTCTGGCGGGAATCAGCAGAAGGTCGTCGTGGGACGATGGTTGGCGACAGGCCGCAAATTGCTGATCGCCGAGGACCCCACAGCCGGCGTCGATGTTGGCGCCAAGGCCGACATCTATCGGCTGATCGCCGAGGCAGTCGAGGCGGGCCTCGCCGTTCTCGTCGTCTCCACCGATTTCGAGGAAATCGCTCATATCTGCCATCGTGCCCTGGTGTTTTCGCGCGGGAGGATCGTGCGCGAACTCAGTGGTGCTGACCTAACAACGCCGGCGGTCATCGCCGCCGCATCTGCATCAGAAGCGGCCTGAACCGGAGGAAACACCCATGCAATCGATCGAATCCAACGCGCTCGAACCGACCCGCGCCGAGCTTTCGGCCATGAGCTTCGGCCAGAAGATCCAGCGTCTGCTGCCAGTCTACGGTCTCGTGATCCTGACCGTCTTCCTGATCCTGCTTTTCTCCATTCTGCTGCCGCAGACGTTCCCGACGATGCTCAACCTGCGTTCGATCATTTCGGATAAGACGATCATCGCCATCCTGTCGCTGGCCGCGATGATCCCGATGGCGGCGGGACGCATCGACCTGACGATCGGCTATGGCATCGTGCTGTGGCATGTGCTCGCAATCAGCCTGCAGACGATGTTCGGCCTGCCCTGGCCGGTCGCCGTCTTGATCGTCATCGCGCTTGGCGCATTGACCGGCTTCCTGAATGGTCTTCTCGTGGAGATCGCCAAGATCGACAGCTTCATCGCAACGCTTGGCACGGGCACGGTCCTTTACGCCATCGCGCTCTGGCATACGGGCGGACGGCAGGTGGTCGGCATGTTGCCGCAAGGATTTTATGCGCTGAACGGCACCATGGTCTTCGGCCTGCCGATCACCGGCATCTATGTCCTTGCCCTTGCCTTCGTCATGTGGATCGTGCTGGAATATCTGCCGATCGGCCGCTACATCTACGCGATCGGCGCCAATCCGAAGGCTGCTGCGCTCAACGGTATCCCCGTCCGCCGCTTCGTCATCGGCGCCTTCGTCACCTCGGGCACCCTTGCCGCCATTGCGGGCGTGCTGCTTGCCTCCAAGCTGCGCATCGGTCAGGCAAGCGTCGGGCTTGAATATCTTCTGCCAGCACTCGTTGGCGCATTCCTTGGATCGACTACCATCAAGCCGGGCCGTGTCAATGTTTGGGGCACGATGATCGGCGTCATCATCCTGGCGGTTGGTATTGCCGGCATCCAGCAGTTCGGCGGCTCCTTCTATGTCGAGCCTCTGTTCAACGGCGTCACCTTGCTCGTCGCCATCGGCATCGCCGGCTACGCCCAGCGCCGTCGCAGCCATGCAGGACGCATGGCCCCTGCCCAAGCACCACAACTTTCCGCCAAGCCGGCGGAGAAATGAAGATCATCTGAAGTTCGAATGTCCAAAGGGAGGAGAAGACATGAACCGTAGACAATTCCTGCAGGTAACAACCGCTGCCCTGGTGCTGTGCGCCGGTCAGGCCTATGCAGATCCGATGGCGGATGCGAAGGCCGTCGTCGACAAATATGCAACCCCGGTCACCAAATGGGACGGCCCGACCACCGGTCCCAAGGCGCAGGCAGGCAAGACCATCGTCGTGCTCGCCGGCGATCTCAAGAACGGCGGCATTCTCGGCGTCAGCAACGGTGTCGAGGAAGCGGCAAAGGCGATTGGTTGGGAGGTAAAAGTTCTCGATGGCGCGGGCTCCATCGGCGGACGCACTGCCGCCTTCGGCCAGGCGATAGCACTGCAGCCTGCCGGCATCATCATCGATGGCTTCGATGCCGTCGAGCAGGCTCCGGCGCTGGAACAGGCAAAGGCCGCTAAAATTCCGTTGGTCGCCTGGCATGCCGGTCCAACTATCGGCCCCGACGATAAGAACGGTCTCTTCGCCAATGTCAGCACCGATGCGATGGAAGTCTCGAAGGCGGCTGCCGACTGGGCATTCGTCGATGCCAAGGGCAAGCCGGGTGTCATCATTTTCACCGACTCCACCTATGCGATCGCCATCGCCAAGGCGGACAGGATGAAGCAGGAGATCGAAAGGCTCGGCGGCAAGGTGCTCGAATATGTCGATACGCCGATCGCCGAGACATCGCAGCGCATGCCGCAGCTCACCACCTCTCTCCTGCAGAAATACGGTGACAGCTGGACCCATTCGCTTGCCATCAACGACCTCTATTTCGACTTCATGGGTCCTTCGCTTGCCTCGGCCGGCAAGGGTGGCACCGATGCGCCGATCAACGTCGCAGCCGGCGACGGCTCGCAATCGGCCTATGAGCGCATCCGTGCCGGCCAATACCAGAAGGTCACTGTGGCGGAGCCGCTCAATCTCCAGGGCTGGCAATTGGTCGACGAACTCAACCGGGCCTTCGCCGGCGAAAAGTGGTCCGGCTATCTCTCGCCGCTGCATGTGGTGACGGCAGACAATATCCAGTCCGATGGCGGCCCGAAGAACACCTTCGATCCGGATAACGGTTACAAGGACGAATATAAGAAAATCTGGGGCAAGTGATCCCTGCAACGGGAATGGCACGGCCAGCGGGCCGTGCCATTTCATTTGGCAGAAGACTGCGTTCGGCGGCTGCTATCGCGCGCAATCAGTTGCGGCAAGATCCTGACATCGGGGACCGGCTGCGTGCCATCGAGAATATCCAGGATCAACTGCGCAGTCCGCTCGCCTATTTCACGCGCGAACGCGTTGATCGTCGTCAGTGTCGGCACACAGACCTCACCAATCTCATAATTACCGAAACCGCCGATGGAAAAGCGCTCGGGCACGGGAATTGCGAGCCGACGACATTCGGTGAGCGCGCCGTAGGCGGCAAGATCCGAGACGCAGACGACCGCTTCCGTATCGGGATAGAGTTCGATCAGCTTCGCCATGGCATTGGCGCCTTCGCGCATCGAGATCGGCGGCGATCCGGCTGCGATTAATCTCGATGCATCAAGATCATGCGCCTGCATCGCCGCGATGAAGCCGAGTCTGCGTTCACTGCCGCGTGAATCCCGCTGGACATCGCCGCCGATGAAGGCGATGCGACGACAGCCGAGTGCGACGAAATGATCGACCATATCGCGCATCACGGCCCTGTTGGAGAAGCCGACATAGTGGCCGATCGGATCGGTGGGGATATCCCAGGTCTCGATCACGGGGATCGCTACAGTCTGCAGAAGTTTACGAGCGCGTTCGGTATGCGTGCCACCGGTCACCACGATCGCCTGCGGCTTGCGGCGGAGCAATTGTTCGATCAGCCGCTCCTCTTCCTCGACATTGTAGTTCGTGTAGCCAAGCAGGATCTGCATATCCCGCTTGGACAAGGTGTCTGAGAGGCCGCCGACCGTATCTGCGAAGTTGGCATTGTTGATGGAGGGAATGGTAACGGCGACAAAGCCGGACTTTTGCGAACGCAGGTTGGAAGCCGTGCTGTCGAAGACATAGCCCAGTTCCTCCGCTGTCCGCAGGATCGCCTCGCGGGTCTCCGGGCTGACCAGGCTGTCAGCCTTGAAAGCGCGTGACACCGTCATGGGAGAAACTCCCATGACGCGGGCGATATCTGCCATGGTGGGCGTTTTGCGATCGTTACTCATCAACGGCCTATGTTATCGTTACCATCAGAGTAATATGTCTCTTCCCTGAATGGCAAGAGGCCCTCCAAGATGTCCCGCCAAACGAGCACGGAGCCTTGTTGCCCTGCGCCGGAAAATGCCGTGCCGAAGCGGCCTATAGCTGGAACTCATGTGCCAACGTCACATGATGATGGATGCGTCCTTCGAAAAAGCGCGAGAGAACCTCCTCCGTCGCCGCGCGTGCCTCGGTGCGGACCGGGCTTGCAAGAGCCTTCTCCACGGCGGCCATGTCCGGATAGTTCACGGCCAAAATCATCGGGAATTCCGGGGCGCCTTCATCGCGCGCCTCGGCAAAGGTCACTCGCACGTCGAGGGCACCCGGAAACTGCTTCCACTTCGGCAGGATGGTTTCCATGACGGCCGTTCGAAACGCCTCTGCCTCTCCTTCCCTGACCTTGCCTTCGAATAATGCGTATCGGGTAATCATCCGGCGATCTCCTTGTTCGGCCCTTTGAAGAATTCCATCAGTGCTGCCTGGTCTTCACCACCGAGCCCCGATGCCGTCAGCATGCGGTGTATCTCCGCACAGACAGCCGTCAGCGGCATGGCGGTATTGGTCCTGCGGGCGAGATCCTGAGCGCCGTTCAGATCCTTGACCATATTGTCGATCCGGCCGGTGCGGCGATAATCCTTAGCGACATAGCGCGGCATATATTCCTGCAGAATGGCGCTGTCGGCCCGCCCACCCTTCAGCGCCTGCGGGATTTTCGCGGCATCGACGCCCGCGTCGAGCGCCAGTTGCGTGGCTTCCGCGACGGCAAGAAAATTCAACGCGCAAAGAACTTGATTGATGAGCTTCGTGGTCTGACCTGCACCGACGGGACCCATATGGGTGTAGTTCGATGCCACATGGCGCAGAACCTGATGCGCGTCCGCGACATCCTGCTCGCTGCCGCCGGCCATTAGGGTCAACTGTCCGATCAGGGCCTTCGGCGCCCCACCGGAAAGTGGGCTGTCCACCCAGCGCAATCCCCTTTCCGCCGCTTCGATCGATAGCGCCTTCGTCGCATCGGGATCGATCGACGACATATCGATGATCAGCGTGCCTGCTCTTGCGCCCGCGGCAACACCTTCAGGCCCGAATACCGCGGCATGGACGATTTTCGGGGAATTGAGGCTGAGGACGACGAAATCGGAAACGGCGGCTGCCGCGGCCGCACTAGCGGCAGCCGTGGCGCCTTTTGCGGTCAAAACCGCAACCTTATCCTTGTCGAGATCGAAAACCGTCAACTGGTTGCCGGTCTCCGCCAGGCGGGCGCCGATCGCGCCGCCCATTGCGCCTGCGCCGATCAGCGCCACCTTGTTGCTCATGATTGCGTTTCCTCCAAGCTTGCAATGATGGCCGCAACGACGACATCCAGCGGCCGATCGATATCGACGGTGATCGCGAGTTCATCGGCTCCGGGCGGCTCGAGTGCGGCAAATTGACTGTCGAGCAATGCCGGCGGCATGAAGTGATCGCGCCTTGCCTGCATACGCCTCAGGATCGTTTCTCTTGAGCCAGCGAGATGGATGAACGAAACCGGTGCACCGACAACCTCGCGAATCCGGTTACGATAGATGCGCTTCAGCGCCGAACATCCGATCAATGCCGTGTCGTCCGCCAAAGCAAGGCATTGACCGATCTTGTCGAGCCAGGGCCATCGATCGGCATCGGTCAAGGGAATGCCGGCACTCATCTTGGCGACGTTGGCCGCTGGATGAAGATCATCGCCATCGACATAGATGCCGCCAAGGCGCGCCGCGAGCGCGGAACCAACTGAGGACTTGCCGCAGCCGCTGACGCCCATGACGACGAAGCGGCGTGGTGCGGCGCCATCAGAGCGAAGCTGTGATGCCGCCGTCGACATAGAGCACATGACCGTTGACGAAGGAGGAGGCATCGGAAGCGAGGAAAATGCAGGCGCCGACCAATTCGTCGACGCGGCCCCAGCGGCCGGCCGGCGTACGCTTTTCGAGCCATGCCGAAAAATCGGCATCGGCAACCAGCGCAGCATTCAGTGGCGTATCGAAATAGCCGGGCGCGATGGCGTTGCATTGCAGCCCATGCCTGGCCCAATCCGTCGCCATGCCCTTGGTCAGATTGCCAACGGCACCCTTGGTTGCCGTGTACGGAGCAATCGAAGGACGCGCCAACGCCGTCTGTACGCTTGCGATGTTGATGATTTTTCCGGCGCCGCGTTTGATCATGTGCCGGGCGACCGCCTGGCCGACATTGAAGACGCTTGAGATGTTCGTCCGAAGAAGCCGCTCGAAAGCATCGGCGGGAAAGTCCTCCAGCGGCGTGCGAAACTGCATGCCGGCATTGTTGACGAGAATGTCGATTGCACCGGTCTCAGCCTCGAAAGCATCGACCGCCTGACGCGCGGCCTCGTGATCGGTGGCGTCGAATGGAAGCACATGCACCTTGCCGGCGAAGCCTTCAGCCGCCTTGGCGAGCTTTTCCCTGTCGCGGCCATTGAGCACCAGCTCAGCACCAGCGGCGGCCAGGCCCTTGGCGAGCGCGAGCCCGATACCTTGGGAAGAACCCGTCACCAGGGCACGCCGCCCTTTCAGATCGAAAAGACCAAGAGACATCGTTTCCTCCGTTTTTTATCTCGACAATGGTCGCCTCCCTTGTTTATGTTATCGATAACATTTGATGTCAAGGGAGGATGCATAAGATGAACAAGCCACCGATCCTGCAGATTGGTCCCTACCCGCAATGGGATCAAGAGCCGCTCGACGCAGCGTTTCAGGTTCATCGCTATTTCGAGGCTGCCGACAAGGAAAAGTTGCTCGCCGACGTCGGACCATCGATCCGGGCCATTGCGACGCGCGGCGAGCTTGGCGCCAACCGCGCGATGATCGAGGCCTGCCCCAAACTGGAAGTTATTTCGGTCTATGGCGTTGGCTTTGACGCCGTCGACCTGCAGGCCTGCCGCGAGCGCGGTATCCGCGTCACCAATACCCCTGACGTACTCACCAACGACGTCGCGGACTTGGGGATTGCGATGATGCTCTGCCTGTCGCGTGGCATGATCGGCGCGGAGACATGGGTGCGCGACGGCAGCTGGGCGCAGAAGGGACTTTATCCTCTCAAGCGCCGCGTCTGGGGACGGCGTGCCGGCGTGCTCGGCCTCGGCCGCATCGGCTTCGAAGTCGCCAAGCGCTTGAAGGGCTTCGACATGCAGATTGCCTATTCGGACGTCGAGGCAAAATCATACGCCTCCGGCATGAGCTTCGTGGCCGATCCTGTCGAGCTTGCGACGCAATCGGATTTCCTGTTCGTCACGCTCGTCGCCTCCGCGGCAACCCGGCATATCGTCGGTCGGAAGGTAATCGAGGCCCTCGGGTCGGAAGGCATGTTGATCAACATCTCCAGAGCTTCCAATATAGACGAAGAGGCACTGCTTGACGCGTTGGAGACCCGCAAGCTCGGATCCGCCGCACTTGACGTCTTCGAAGGCGAACCGAAGCTCAATCCGCGCTTCCTGGCGCTCGACAATGTGCTGCTGCAGCCTCACCATGCATCCGGCACGGTGGAAACACGCAAGGCCATGGGTCAGCTGGTGCGCGACAATCTCGCTGCTCATTTCGCCGGCCAGGCCCTGCCGACACCCGTTCTTTGAGGAGAAAGACATGAAGGCCATCATCGCCCACGCCGCCAAGGATGTGCGGATCGAGGATTATCCGGAGGAAGAACCGGGTGCGGGAGAAGTCAAGCTGAGGCTCGCAACCGGCGGCGTCTGCGGCAGCGACCTGCATTACTACCATCACGGCGGCTTCGGCACCGTGCGCCTGAAGGAGCCGATGATCCTCGGGCATGAGGTCAGCGCGACGGTGACTGCGCTCGGCCCCGGCGTAGAAGGCCTCGAGGTCGGCCAGCTTGTTGCCGTTTCTCCCTCCCGCCCCTGCCGGACTTGCCGCTATTGCCTGCAGGGCTTACCCAATCAATGCCTCAACATGCGCTTCTATGGCAGCGCCATGCCCTTCCCGCATATCCAGGGTGCGTTCCGCGAGACGCTCGTCGCCGATGCCATCCAATGCGTGCCGGCCGATGGCCTGACCCCGGGTGAAGCGGCCATGGCAGAACCCTTGGCCGTCACGCTCCACGCCACCCGGCGTGCAGGCGAGATGCTCGGCAAGCGCGTCCTCGTGACCGGCTGCGGCCCGATCGGCGTGCTCTCGATCCTCGCCGCACGCCGCGCGGGTGCCGTCGAGATCGTGGCGACCGATCTTTCGGATTTCACCTTGTCGCTTGCCAGGCAAGCGGGTGCCGACAGGGTCATAAATACGAAGGACGAGCCCGAAGCGCTTGCCGCCTATTCCGCGGACAAGGGCACTTTCGATGTGCTCTACGAATGCTCGGGCGCTGCAGCTGCCCTTGCCGGCGGCATTTCGGCACTGAGACCGCGAGGCATCATCGTACAGCTTGGTATCGGCGGTGACATGAGCCTGCCGATGCTGGCGATCACGGCCAAGGAACTGGAACTGCGCGGTTCCTTCCGTTTTCACGAGGAGTTTGCCGTCGGCGTCGATCTGATGCGCAAGCGCCTCATCGATGTGCGACCGCTCATTACCCATACCGTACCGCTCGCGGACGCCATCAGCGCCTTCGAGATCGCTTCGGATCGAAGCAAGGCCATGAAGGCACAGATCGCCTTCGCCTAAAGCGGAAACGGCGCGAAATCCACCCGATCGAAAACGGAAACGGATTTCGCGCTCACAGCCGGTCTAGTCGAGATCGGCGCCAATCGCATCAAGGGCAGCACGGGCAACCTGCTCGTCCTGCTCTCCGGAACCAGAACCAACACCGATACCGCCGACAAGCGTGCCGCCGACGCGGATCGGCAAGCCGCCGCGCAAACCCGTCATCCCGCCATGGGTAGCGATTGCCAGCGGCACTCGCGCATGTTCCGGCAGCGAATGGCTCGGCCCACCGATGGAAGCAGCCGTCTGCGCCTTGGCGGTGGCGCTTTTCAGCGACTGAAAACGCGAACCGCGCATGCGGAAGGAACCAAGCGTCACGCCAGATTGATCGACGATGACGATGCATTGCGGCTGCCCGATCTGCGAAGCAGCCGAGATCGCAGCGGTCAACAATGTCATCACCCCTTCGTCGCTCAAGACACTCGACGTCACAACATGGCTCATGCACTATCCTCCCGACTTGCGGACTCAATTGAATATGTTATCGATAACACATCGATCTCTCGATGTAACCTTATGGGAGGTATTGTTACAATGTCGTTCTTCGAGATCATGGACCCGGCCTTCGGGAAATTTGTTCTTGGCAATGCTCCCGTCAAGCAGATCGCCACCGGTTTCGACTGGGTGGAAGGGCCTGTCTGGTTCGGAGATATGAACTGCCTGCTCTTCTCGGACATCCCCAACAACCGCATCATGCGCTGGATACCGGGACTCGGCACCAGCGTCTTTCGCGAACCTTCGAATTTTTCGAACGGCCATACGCGTGATCGGCAGGGCCGCCTTGTGAGCTGCGAGCATGGTGGCAGACGCGTCACGCGTACCGAATATGACGGCTCGATCTCGATCGTCGCGGATAGCTATCAGGGCAAACGCCTGAATTCGCCCAACGATGTGATCGTTGCCTCGGACGGCGCTATCTGGTTCACCGATCCGCACTACGGCATTGCGACGGATTACGAAGGATATAGGAGTGAGCAGGAACTGCCATGCAATGTCTACCGGGTCGATCCCTCCGGCTCCATGCAGGCCGTCCTGACGGATTTCAATTGCCCGAACGGGCTTGCCTTCAGTCCAGACGAGACGAAGCTTTATGTTGCCGATACCGGTCGCATGCATGGCGGCGATCCGCAGCACATCCGGGTTTTTAATGTCGGCGAAAACTGGCGGCTGTCCGGGGGCGAGGTGTTCCATGTGATTTCGCCGGGCTGCGCTGACGGCATGCGCCTCGACAGCGATGGCAATCTCTGGTCGTCGGCGGCCGACGGCGTGCATTGCATCGCGCCCGATGGTCATCTCATGGGCAAGATCCTGGTGCCGGAAACGGTCTCCAACCTCTGCTTCGGCGGTCGCGGCAAGCACAAGCTTTTCATGACGGGCACCACCAGCGTCTACGCGATCTCGCTCAACCGAAGCGGCGCGCTTTAACGCCAGCCGCGACCACGTTGCGAAACGATTCGTGGAGTGACGCAGCAATGAAGGCAGCTTATCGAGGCTCCGGAAAAAGGCAGCGATTTTGGGCTGCTTGAATACCGGCAAGGAGGCTCACATACGCAAATGCCGCAACGACAATCGCCCGGGATCATCTGGCGATTGTCGCTGTCGGATAGCGGGATATCAACGCAAGTCGGCTTGCGGTACCGAACGTGTCGCCACATGCGTGATCGATGAAAAATTCGCGGACAAGGCGTGTTCTTGCCGGCGCGCCGCGTCCTGCAGCAGGTCTGCCATCCGGGTGACGGATATGCGATCTGCGCGCATGACCTGGCGGATCAGCGGATCTTTGAGAACTTCGGCGATCGTCAAGTCCCTTTGGGTCATGGTTACCTCCTGTTCGTTAGCGCAGAAGATAGACCGCTTAATTAGCACTGCGATGTCAAAAGCCGGACAAAAACAAGGCAGTTCGTTCGATTTTGTTACAGATTCATCGCAAATCGATTGGACCGACATATTCCCAAAATACAATAGGACCCTAGTTGTCGGCTAAGGAAGGGTTGATCAATTGCGATCAGCCTAAGTGGGAGGGCCGTTTGCTCCGCGAACGCGCAACGTTTTTGCAATAATTTAGACCATAATTTTGCAACTTTTGCGTTTATAGTCTCGCGATGCTGGGGGCTCTATAGTGTAACACCAATGATTGGCCGCGCGATGTACTCAGATCAGTCCACAGAAGACGAGCGTCTCATCTATCATGCAGATCTTCTCAGCCAGCTCTCCAATCCCAAGCGCCTGGAGGTCTGTATTCATCTGTCCGGCCATGAGGAAGATGTGAACAGCCTGGCCAAGAAGCTGGGCATATCGCAGTCGGCGCTCAGCCAACACCTGACCCGCCTGCATCATTCCGGCATCGTGAAAGTGCGCCGTCACGCCCAGTTCAGATATTATACCTGCGATCATCCGGGCGTCCTGCAGATCCTGAAGACGCTTGCCGAGCTCTTCGATGCCGAACTCAAACCAGCGACATCGAATGCCGGCGACAACGACTCTTACGACGAAAAATCATGACGTAGCGTCGATGCGGCTTTGCTGGTTTCGGCCACCAAGTGCAATTTCGGATGTCGTTCGATGGCGCAGGCACGATATGGCCCGACCGCAATTACTCAAACACCGCGCCTGTTTCCCCAGATGATTACATGCAATTGCGGCAGCACCCTTGCTTCGAACCATCGGTCATTGCCGACCTTCTCCACGAGCCAGCGCATGCGCTCGACAATGCCGTCGATATCGACAAGGGCATCTTCCGCATCGGCTGGCGGCGGCGTGTGATTGCCGGGCTGCAGATAAACAGGCAGATGTGAATAGCGAGTGGCCGCCTCTCGCGCATATTCATAGTCGAGATCGTCGAATATGACGATCTTCAGGGCGATTTGCGGTCTTTCGCCTGCCATGCGCAGACAGTCGTCGAAGGCGGCCCAGTTCGTCGCCATGCCGCTCGATGGCGGCTTAGGGCTGAGCACAAGCACATCAAGTTCGGCGAACCACTCCTTGGCCAAGCTCCCTTGAGTCTCCAGCGCGAAGCGATATCCCTCAGCATGACCGCGCGCAATCAGCGGGCCGAGCAGCTGGATCGCGGGATTGCCGCCGGAGAGCGAGATGGTGAGCGGCTTGCCGCCGGAAAGCCTCATCACCTCTTGCCAGATCTCATCGACCGACATCGGCTGCCATTGGTCGCGATAGTCGCTATCGACCGCATGCAGCGTATCGCACCAGGAGCAGCGATAATCGCAGCCGCCGGTGCGAACGAAGATCGTCGGGAGGCCGATCAGGATCCCCTCGCCCTGGATCGTCGGCCCGAAGATCTCGCTGACCCGAATGCGCGCTTCGCTCATGGCCGGTATTCCGCCCAGGTCTTCGGCGTCTCGCTGACCCGCACGGCGGATGCCTCCGGCAGTCGTTCCTTGCACCAGTCGTAGAAATGCCTGGCAAGATATTCGGATGTGACGCGATCGTGTCCGAAGACCTCATTCAGGTGACGATGATCGAAGGTTTCGTCGATATAGCGCTTTAGCGGCTGTAGCTCATGATAGTCTCGCACGAAACCGTTCTCATCCAGTTCGGCTGCAGAAAGCTCCACCACGACGATGTAGTTGTGCCCGTGCATGCGCGCGCACTGATGATCATCGGGCAGGTGCGAGAGTTGATGCGAGGCGGAGAAGTGGAATTCCTTGGTGATGCGGTACATCACTTCACCTCTTCGGCCGAAAAGCCTGATGTCGCGGCGACCCAGAAATCGGCATCCTCGTATTCGGTCGGATCCGCAATGCCGGCGAGATGAAAGGCTTCGCGCCGCTCGACGCAGGTGCCGCAGCGGCCGCAATGACTTTTCCCGCCCTTGTAGCAGGACCAGGTTTCGGCAAAGGGGGTCTTATGCCTGTCACCGTCGGTAACGATATCCGCCTTGGAGATCGTCACATAGGGCGCATAGAGCGAAACGCTGGCATAGCCGTCGAGCGCATGGTTCTGCATCTGCTGGAAGGCGTCGATGAAACCGGGGCGACAGTCGGGATAGATGAAATGATCGCCGCCATGAACCGCAACTGCAACCGCATCCGCCTTCTGCGCAGCCGCAAGCCCGAAGGCGATCGCCAGCATGATCGCATTGCGGTTCGGCACGACCGTCGCCTTCATGGTTTCCTCGGCATAGTGCCCGTCCGGCACCTCGATGTCATCGGTGAGCGCCGATCCGGTCAAGTGCTTGCCGATGGCGGTGATGTCGATGATCTCATGCGGCACGCCGAGGCGCTTGGCGCAGGCCGCGGCAAATTCCAGCTCCTTGCGATGCCGCTGGCCGTAGTCGAAGGAGACGAGTCCGATAAGCTGATGTTCGGCTGCGACCTTCTGGGCGAGCGAAACAGAGTCCAATCCGCCGGAGCAGATGACGATAGTCTTCATATTGTATGATCCCTTGTTTTGACCGGGTGGGCTGCGACCGGATTTCATGGCTTTTCGAAGCCACGGCGGGGTCTCTAGCAGCAGAAACGGGAGGAAACAAGGCACTCGCATCTTTTCATGACAACGCGCCGGCACCTACAGGCGCGTTGCCATATTCGCTGGGCCGTCAGCTGACGCCCGCAAACTTCCCCGAGATATTCAGATCCGGGTAGTAACCCGCCGGCTTGCCGCCGACCGTTTGGCCGCCCGTTAGGCTGCCCTGGATTTCCGGCCCGAAGAAGGAATAAGGGAAGGTCGGCTGCAGGGCGCTGACCTCGTCCAGACGCCGCCGCAGCTCGGGCGGTATTTTGAATTCCAGGGCGCCGAGATTGTCGCTCAGTTGCTCCAGTTTCGTGGCGCCGATGATGATCGAGGCAAGACCGGGCTGGGTCATTGCCCAATTGACGGCCACCTGCGCCATGCTGCGGCCGAGCTCGGCCGCCACCGTCTCCAGCTCGGCCACGATCGCCCAATTGCGCTCATTGAATTTCTGGAACCCCGGATTGGTCGTGCCACGCACCGTTTCGAGCCGGCCGGCGGTCTCCCCTTTGCTGCTTGGACGATATTTGCCACTGAGCAGACCGCTCGCAAGCGGGCTCCAGGCCATGATGCCGGCGCCGTAACGCGTTCCGAACGGCACGAATTCATTTTCGATGTTGCGTTCGGCCAGCGAATATTCGAGCTGAAGTGCAGAGATCGGCTCGTAGCCGCGATGCTCGGCGACCGCCTGGGCTCGGCTGGCATACCATGCCGGAACATCGGACAGACCGACGTGCCGCACCTTTCCCGAGCGGACAAGGTCGTCGAAAGTGCGCATCACCTCCTCCGGCGGCGTCAGGCGATCCCAGCAATGCATGAGATAGAGATCGATGTACTCAGTGTTCAGCCGCTTCAGTGATCCCTCGACGGCCCGCAGGATATTCTTCCGGCCATTGCCGGCCGCATTCGGCGTTTGCGCAGTAAGGTTCATGGTAAACTTGGTGGCGATGACGGCATCGTCGCGCAAGCCGCGCTCAGCGATGAACTCACCGAGCCACGCCTCGGATGTACCGCCGGTATAGGCATCGGCGGTATCGAAGAAATTGCCGCCGGCATCGACATAGGCATTGAAGATCGCCCGCGCCGTCTCCTTGTCTGCCCCCCAACCCCATTCGGTGCCGAAGGTCATGGTGCCAAGGGCGAGCTGCGTTACCTTGAGCCCGCTATTGCCCAGCGTATAAAATTCCATGCTCATCGCCATGCTCCTCTCTGGCTAACAGGGCTATGTTCAGGGAGCGAACAGGCCCGCAATGACGCGATGCGCTTAGATTCGCTGCTTTCGGGCCATTCGATAAGATCATTTAATTCGCATGCATTATGCGATATCGTGCAGCAATGGACCGCGATCTACTGCCACATCTGCCCATCGTCGCTGCCGTGGCCCGCCGCGGAGGGTTTGCCGCCGCCGCCAGCGAACTGGGCATGAGCGCGTCAGCCGTCAGCCATGCCGTTCGGCTGGTGGAGGAACGGCTCGGACAGCCCCTTTTTGCGCGCACAACACGCAGTGTGGCTCTAACGGAGGCCGGCAAGAGCCTGATCGCCACCATAACGCCAGCGCTACAGGACATTCATGACCGGATCGAGCGCATCAAGGCCGTCAAGGGCAGGCCAAGCGGCCTGTTGCGTATCAACGCTTCTCGTATCAGTCTGCCGTTGGCGGTCACCCGCGTGATCGCAGCGATGGCCGAACGCTATCCCGAAGTCGAAGTGGAAATCTTCTCCGACGAAAGATTGACCGATATTGTCGCGGAAGGTTTCGACGCCGGCATTCGGGTCGGTGAAATGATCGCACAGGACATGGTCGCTGTTCGCCTCACCCCGCCTTTCCGATCGATCGTGGTTGCTTCGCCCGGATATATCGCGCGTTTCGGGCGTCCAAACACGCTTGCAGATCTCTCCGATCACAATTGTATCGGCTACCGTCTGATCCGCTCCGGAGGCCTCTATCAATGGGAATTCGTCGAGGATGGGCGAGATGTCGCGGTGACGGTGAGCGGCCAGGCTATCGTCACCGAATCGCATTCGGCCATAGAACTGGCTATTGCAGGCGTCGGGTTGGCTTATGCCTTCGAGCCGCTGGTGAGGAAGGAAATCGCATCCGGCAGACTTGTCCAGCTTCTAAGTGACTATGCGGTGACGGAAGCAGGCCTTTTCCTCTACTTTCCACGCCGTGCCGAACTGGCTCCGAAGCTTAGGGCCTTCATCGACACGGTGCGGCAGGTCAATCGCTGAGTCGGCTTTCGGCCAGGCGAAAATCGCCATTTGCTTCCTATCGACACGCTAACGAATGGTCAAATCGCGCAGGCATTGTACCAAATACGCATGAAATGCAGCGCTGGATCGCGATCCAGGTGAATCGCGATTGCCGTCTTCCACGGCACTCGGCAGTCATAGTCCGTAAGCTTTGCCAGCGAAGACTTGCAGGAGTTCCAGGGCATTCGCATCACCTCCTGCGAGTTCGATAGGCGGCTTCCCGGTCTGAAAGAGGAACTCGTGCAAGATATTTCGAAAAGAAAGCCGCCTAGCCCGATCGATGTCGAAGTCGGCAAACGCATTCGTGCGCAACGGCGCATGCTGGGCATGAGCCAATCGGCGCTCGCCGAAAAACTGGGCCTCACGTTTCAGCAGGTTCAGAAATACGAAAAAGGTGCCAACCGCGTCGGCGCAAGTCGCCTGCAACATGTTGCCGACTGTCTCAGTGTCCCGATCTCGCACTTCTTCGATAATGCAGCTTTCGATAATCCTGTTTCGACCGAGGAAGCACGCGCGATCCGCAACGATCTCGTCGGCTTCCTTTCGTCCGAAGAAGGTATCGAACTCAATCGCGCCTTTGCAAAGATCAAGGATGCGCGGACGCGTCAGAAGATCGTGGGCCTGCTCAAGTCGCTGGTCTTGACCTAGACAACTCCAGGAAAGATGCGCAGCAACTTTCCGTCCGCACTCATGCAAAATCAAGGTGATGGAGCGATTTGACTGCTCCGTGAGACGCCGAACCGCATCGATCTACATCACCTGGACAGCCTATTGCCTGCCCATGCTATCAACTTGTGATGCGCGGCGTGCGAATGACCTTCAGGAACAGCGCGTTCATCGCATCGGTGATACCCTGTGTCGGGCTGACCTCGAAATAAAGGCCGGGTGAAGCGCAATTCTGCAAATCAGTGCCAATTTGCGATTGAAACGGCGCGATCCATTGGTTGTACCAACCGTTTGTCGGCAGGGGAAAGTAGGTCGTATAAAGGATGGCGATCTTGATGTTCTGGTTTTTCAACGGCTGACAGAAGGAATTGGCGAGCGGCTCCTGACAGCGCCCACCGGTTGTCGGCTTGGTGCAGGTGTTGGGCTTGTAGCTGTCACCGACGCCGTCGGTGACGAGGAAGAGGACCTTCTGGCGATCGGTATTGGTCGTGCCGCTGCCGCCTGTTCCGATAATCGGCCCGAGCTGCGTCAGCATCGTATCGAAACTCGTATCTTGGTCGTTATTGTAACTTTGTCCGGGCACAGTCATCAGGTCTACCGCACCGGTGGTACTTTTAACCTGCGCCATATCGGATGACAGCGACGATACGTTGGTCAAGCCAATGGTCTTGGCGTCAGCACCGAATGTGTAGACGGCCATTCTGTATTGATCGGGTGTCACTCGGTTCTTCGCAGCCGTATCTGTAAGCGACTGCGTCGCCTGCCGAACGACGCCGATGCGGGTCTGCACGCCAAGGTTCTTTGCAAGATTGTAGTAATTGTTTTGCGTCGTAGTGTCGTGGCAAGCAAAGGCGCATTTGTCTGACGTGTTTGCCACCATTGTCTGAATATCGGTCAGCGTTGCACCGATCCCCATGGATGGCGTGTTGTCCAGCAGCATGTAGAAATCCATGAAATTTGCCGTCTGATACTGCGCGGATGCTGAACCGCTGACGGGAATGGATGTCTTTCCGATAACCTGGCTAAGCGTCGTTGGCACGTTCGCCGAAAAATTAACAGTCGATGAGACGATATTTCCCGTGCGCGTTATCGCGGCGCTGACGCTGACCGGTATGTTCTGGAGATCGCTTGATGCCTGGCCGAGAAAGAGCTTGTTGGCGTCACTTTGACCGATCGCGACGGTGCCGTCGCTTGTCATTGCCATGGCAGCAGCAACAGCCGGAGACGAATCCGCGATTGCGCCGACGGCAGCCGCATCGGCGGCATTCTGCAACTCGGTGCGCACAAGCATAGCATTGGTGACATCGAGCGCCAGGCCACCTACCGCGATCAACGGAACGGCAACCAGTGCCGTCGTGATCCCGAAATTCCCCGACCGGTCCGCAAATAGCGTCCCTGAAAGCTTGCGCAATGCACCGAGCGACTGTGGATAAATCCTGAATCTCTTCACGAGCAAGCTCTCTATAGTATAAGTTGTAATTCCAAAACACTCGCGAATTGAAAGTATTATCACTTTCAAATATACTTATTAATATTATAGATCGGAAATATTTAAATTCTCATAAGGGCAACTTTCCCATTTATACTGCAGATATTCAGGAGAAATTTACCAAGAATCCACAATAGATTCGCCGATCTTGCAGGTGAAGCAAATAGAAAATTGATACTGTACTCTCGGCGCGGCGACCCGAAATCGAGCATAAACCGACCATTTCATGGAAAAAACATGTGCCGGCATGCAAGATTTGCGCGACAGGAATGCGCAAAAATAGCGTAAAAATTGCAAATCCGCTCCCTTATCTTTACCTGATTTTCAGTGTTTACCCGCGAAAGCAATCGCTATCGATTTCGGGTGCGACCGCCGTCGTTGGAACAGCTCTCACCCTGATGGCTATAGTTGGGATCTTTGCGTGCGCGTTCTTTCCTGCATCTTTACGGAACACAATCTGTGGCTCGTTCTTCTCGCGGCGTTTGTCTGTGTCAGCGGCGGCTGGATTACGCTCAATTTGCTCAGGCGAGCCGAAAAGACGCGCGAACTTCAACGTGGCGGCTGGATCTTCCTGACAGCTGTGGCGGCCGGGTCGTCGATCTGGTGCACACATTTCATCGGCATGCTGGCATATGAAGTCGACGCACCGGTCACTTTCGATCCCATCCTGACAATGGCTTCCTTTCTGCTGGCTGCCATCGGCTGCGCCGGCGGCTTTACGATCGCCTTGTCGCGCCTGCCGCGCATCGCACCGGAATTCGGAGGAGCCGTCGTTGGCCTTTCCATCACCGTCATGCACTACACCGGCATGCTGGCCTACCACGTCGACGGCATCGTCGAGTGGAACCAGGCCTATGTCATCGGCTCCGTGGTGCTTTCGGTGATCTTTTCGACGCTTGCTCTCAATCAGGCAGTCCGCCGGCCTTGGGGGCTTTCCCTAATCGCCAGCCTCGCCCTCTTCGTCATCGCCGTGGTCTCACTTCACTTTACGGCAATGACCGCCGTATCGGTCACCCCGCTTGCAACTGGCGCCGCCATCGCGGACACCTATGCGTTGCAGGCCATGGCTATTGCCGTTGCCGGTGGAGGATTGCTCATCATCGGCACTGGCGTCGCAAGCTATATGATCGATGAACGAGCCTCGCGCGAATCCATCGAGAAGCTCCAGCATATGGCGCTCAACGACCTGCTGACGGGCCTGCCCAATCGCAGCAGTTTCGCCGATCATCTCCAACGCGAGATGGACAACGCCAAGGAGGACGGTGTGAAGCTCGCGGTTATCGGCATCGACCTCGATCGCTTCAAGGAGATCAACGACCTGCGTGGACACAAGGCCGGCGACCAGGCATTGAAGGCAATTGGACGCCGGCTACTGCGCCTCGTCAGGGATGGCGAATTCGTCGCCCGTGTCGGTGGTGACGAGTTCGCCGCGGCCAAGCGCTTCGGCGAGCAGAGCGAGCTGCTGGATTTCGTCGCCCGGCTGGAGAAGGTCCTGTTTGAACCGATCCGGATCGACGATTTTGAGACGGTGACGGGCGCCAGCATCGGCGTCGCGGTCTATCCCGACGATGGCATCGATCAGGAGCGCCTCGTCAGCAATGCCGATCTTGCAATGTATCGCGCCAAGGCCGATATCGGCCGCGCCGTCTGCTTTTATGAATCCAGGATGGATGAGGCCGCGCGCGCGCGCCATACGCTCGCACAGGACCTGCGTCGTGCTGTCGAGCTGGATCAGCTCGATCTGCACTATCAGGTACAGACCTCCGTTCGCACGGGGCAGATCTGTGGCTACGAGGTCCTCGTCCGCTGGCATCATCCCGAGCGCGGAGCCGTGCCACCTTCGGAATTCATCCCCATTGCCGAAGAGAGCGGCACGATCCTGGTCATCGGCGAATGGGTGTTGCGCACGGCCTGCAAACAGGCCGCCTCATGGGACCAGCCCTACAAGATCGCCGTCAATCTTTCGCCCGTACAGTTTGCGCACGCCGATCTTGCCAAGCTCGTCCATACGATCCTTCTCGAAACCGGCCTGTCGCCATCGAGATTGGAGCTGGAAATCACCGAATCCACCATCATTGCCGACAAGAGCCGAACGCTGCATGTGCTGCGGCAAATCCGGGCTCTCGGCGTGACCGTTGCGATCGATGATTTCGGCACCGGATATTCCTCGCTCGATACGTTGCGTTCCTTCCCCTTTGACAAGATCAAGCTCGATCGTTCCTTCATGAACGAGGTGGATCACAGCATTCAGGCAAAAGCGATCGTTCGCGCTGTGCTCACGCTCGGCAAGAGCCTCGAGATTCCGGTTCTGGCGGAAGGTGTGGAAACCAACCACCAGCTCGAAATCCTCCGTGTCGAAGGCTGCGATGAGGCTCAAGGCTTCTTCCTTGGCCGGCCGAAGCCTGTCGGACAGATCTTTCATGAAAAGCCTATCGCCGAAGAAGACGAGGCTTCCGCATTTTCCGGCCGGGTACCGCCCCAGCGCATGCGCCGCCGCTAGCAGGATCCAAACACGTCAGCGCAATGCCACTACAATTCCGGAGCGCATACCTACGCGCTCCTTCATCCCTCGCGCAAATTTATCGGCCGCAGCTGCCCGAAACATCAGATCGAACGATCCGATACCTCGCCGATCCATTCCGTTGCGAGCTCGATCGTAACGGCAGAGCGGATATCGAGAGCATTGGCCGCTGCCAGAAGTTCGTAGCGGCCGGCGACGGCTCGAAATGTTCCCGCCTGCTCGTCGAAATAGCTCAGATCGCGTGGGCGCACGACAAGCGAGGCCGCCCCTTGTTCGCCCGGCGCAAGCTGAAGCTTGGCAAAGGCGCGCAACTCCTTGTCCGGCCGCTCGACCGTCGAAACAAGAGGCCGTACATAAAGCTGCACGAGTTCGCTACCGGTTCTGTCGCCGATATTGGTGACATCGACCGTTATGGTGATGCCCTCCGCGCCCATCTTTGTCGCTGATGCCCGCGCCTCGCCCCAGGAAAATCGCGTGTAGCCAAGACCGAAGCCGAAGGGGAACAAGGGCTCGATGACGCGCTTGTCGTGATGGCGATATCCGACGAAGACACCTTCGGCGTAGCGCACATGTCCATCCTTGCCGGGATAGACGGATGCGTCGCCAACCATGGCGGAATTATCCGACAGGCGCTTCGGGAAGGTCTGCGGCAGGCGCCCGCCGGGCTCGACATCGCCGAAGAGCACATCGGCAGCGGCATGCCCCAGTTCCTGGCCGGGATACCACATCTGCAACACGGCCCGAACCTTGTCGAGCCACGGCATCTCGATGGGGCCGCCCGTCTGCAGCACGACAACCGTATTGGCATTGGCCGCTGCCACACGGTCTATCAGCTCCTCCTGGCGACCCGGCAGGCGCATGTCGGGCAGGTCGAGCCCTTCCGTATCCCACTCGCCATCGCGGCCGACGAAGAGCAGCACCACATCCGCATTCCTTGCCTTTTCAACGGCATCCAGCATCGCCTCTTCGCCGAGAGGCTTTTCCACGCCGAAGCGTACCGCCGTCAGATTGATCCCCTCCTCGGTCGTCGCGGAAGAGCAATATTCGACGACCACCTTGTAGCTCTGTCCGGCCTCGAGATGGATACCCTGTCGCTGCTCGACATTGGCCGTACCGAAATAATTATCGCCGCGAGCCCAGCCGTCATAGCCATTGACGACGAGCTTGCCGTCGACATAGAGCCTGGCAAGGCCCGCATTCGTCATGCCAAATACGTGCTCGCCGCTCTCCGCCGGCGTGTAGGACGCCGTCATGCGGGCGGAGAATTCGTTGGGATCAAGCTCGGCGGATGGCAGGTCGAACCAGAAGAACTCGCCCTTGTTCGCGGTTTCAGTGGCCAGAGCTGGGCCTGCAAGATCGCGTCCCTTGAAATACTCCACCCGCATCTCACCGGAGAAGACATTGATCAGGCGATTGTTGCGGCAGCCGGCAGCGTGATGAATGCTGTTGGCATTCGACAGCGCCTGACGGATACCTTCCAGCGGGCTGACCCTGTAGTGGGCGGCGATCTGGGCGCTGCCACCGCCCATGACACGGGCTTCGGCCGCGTTCGGCCCGATAACCGCCACATGCCCGAGCCGCGCCTTCTGCAGCGGTAGAATGCCGTCATTCTTCAAAAGCACCGCACCCTCGGCTCCGAGCTTGCGGATCAGAGCACGATCCTCCGGCAGATCGAGTGCATGCTCGCTTAAATCGGGCGCCATCTCGAAAGCGCCGACGCGCTCAAGCAACGTCAGAATGCGGCGAGCGGCTTCGCGCACCGTCTTCGGCTCGACCTCGCCGTTGCGTACCGCCGCCACGAGCTTCTCGCCACGGTCGCGCGCCGGACCGGGCATTTCCAGATCGAGCCCGGCATTGACGGTCGCCGCCGTTGAATGCGAACCGAACCAGTCCGACATGACGATGCCGTTGAAACCCCACTCTTCGCGCAAGACTTTGGTCAGCAGCCAGGGATGCTCGCTCGTGTAGGTGCCGTTCAGCCTATTGTAGGAGGACATAACCGCCATGACGCCAGCCCTCTTCACAGCCTGCTCGAATGGCGGCAGATAGATTTCGCGAAGAGCGCGTTCGTCGATATCCGACGACATCGTCTGGCGCTCGATCTCGGATTCATTGCCCGCGAAATGCTTGATCGTCGCGGCAATGCCCTGGCTCTGCACGCCCTGGATATAAGCAACGGCAAGCTCGGCCGTCAGCATCGGATCTTCCGAATAGCATTCGAAGTTGCGGCCATTGAGACCGGAGCGATGAATATTGACCGTCGGCGCCAACAGCACCGAGGCACCCTTGCTCCTGGCCTGGCCGGCAAGCGCCACGCCCATGCGCTCGACAAGGGCCGGATTCCATGTCGCGCCGAGCGCGATGGCGACGGGAAAGCAGGCGGCGTTGACGCCGGCAACCAGCGAGCCGGCGCCGCGAGCTCCGTTCGGCCCATCCGTGACCTTGATCTTCGGAACGCCAAGGCGCTCGACCGGCACCGTGGTCCAGAAATCAGCGCCGGACAGCAGCGAAACCTGCTCCTCAAGCGTCATCCGGTCGAGAATATCGTCGATCATAAGGCCTCCCGAGCAATTCCCTGATTGTTCCATCGTCCATCCACGATGGAGATTCGCATTTAAGACAAACAAATCATAAACACACCAGATGTTCTTCCGATAGTGCGATATGTGGATGAAATTACGGGGCTTTTTCGGCGATATTCAACTCTTATCCGCCACGAAACAGGCTTGATAACCGATCGGAAATCATAAATTCGATGCCTAGATGGATATCGGCTAATTCCGCACCGGCCAAAAGCGCGGATTCGATAAAATGCAAATAATCTTGTTCCGAATAAATTTGACCGCGTCGGATTTCATGAGCCCAACTCATGGAGCCGAGTATGCGTTCACTTCTAGTCGCTGCAAGCTTTCTCTTCGTCGCCGGTCTGTTGTTTTCGACGGCAACTACGGCAAAACCTGTGGCGAATACCGCCGCGGCACACGCACACCAGTTTGCGCGTGAGGTGACGGATGCGAGCGTGCCTGTCGGCTGGACCAACTTCTGCAACGCGCAGCCAGCAGAATGTCTGGCCGGCCAAAAGAGCACGGAGTTCGCCAATCTCGATCATGACCGCCGGGAGCAGCTGCAGCAGATCAACAGCCTGGTCAATCATGAGATCGAGGGCATCGGCGACAATGATCATTACGGCATCTACAAGCTCGGCATCATCAACTGGTGGACCTATCCCGATGATGGCGCCGGCAACTGCAACGACTATGTTCTCCTAAAGAAGAAATTGCTCGTGGAGGCTGGCTGGCCACGCTCTGCCCTGCTGCTGACGGTCGTTCTCGATACCCATAACGAAGGACATCTTGTCCTGATGGCACGCACGAACGACGGCGATCTCATCCTCGACAATCTCACCGATACGGTCAAAAACTGGAGCGGAACGGGTTATACCTTCATCAAGCGCCAGACGGCCGACAATCCGAACAATTGGGTACGGCTGGAATCGGGACGTACGCCGGAGGAGCTTGCCATGATCAGCAAGGCATTGGCTTCTCACTCGCAGTGATTGGCAGCCCAATAGCTATCAACAAGACCCTTACCGTCCTGATCCAGGATGGCAAAATCGCCGGGGATAACGACGAAGAAGCGCTCTCCGCTTTCAGCACCAGTGCTGTCATTCGCAGTCCCCGTATCGACACGACCGCAGACGACGAAGCCCGGCATTCGTTCACTCGGCTTGACTGCCAGAATATGGATGGCTGAGGGAGGAACCTCTATGCGTCGCGCGACCGCCGCCTTGGCGAGTGCGGGAACATCCGCCATCGTCGGCAAGGCTTCCCCCGGGGCGGCGGCAAGCAAGACGCTTCCTGCGATCACAAGATGTTTCACCGGCACCCTCTCGGAAATCAAGGCCAAAGGGCTTGCAACCTTCAACGGCGGTGTCCCACATGCCTCTGCAGCCAAAAGCTGCCTTTCTTGAAGTTTATTGTGATTCGCGGGGCAGAAGAAGCATCCGCTCTTGTCTTCATGCAGTGATCGCGTATGAAGATCGTCCCTGCGCCGGGGAATATTTTGGAAAGTCACTTTGCGAATGCGAACACGCCTGTCGACAATCCCGGCACTCGGTCTTCTTCTTGTTCTTGCATTGACGAGTGCCAGTTTCGCGCACGAGCTCCAGCGCGTACCGCCAGGCAACCGCAACAGCGTTCAGCCACCCATACCCAATACCTCGGTGCTGCGAGCCAAGGCCTTCAACACGACTTACGACGAAAAATACCAGAAGATCGTCGGAGTGCTTCGCGACGACAAGGACTTGATGGCCTCGATCAAGAAGGCCGGCCAGGCCTACCAGATCGACCCCATCCACATCGTTGGCGCCCTTGTCGGTGAACACACCTACAACATCACGATCGTCAACAGAGTGAAGTCCTACTACGTCAAGGCGCTCGCCTATTCGCAGTCCGATTTCAAGTTCGCCTACAAGGACGTCACCGTCCAGACCTTCCTGAAGAAGCCGGAATTTGCCCATTGCAACGCCTTCACCGGCAGTGCCGAATTGTGGGAATGCCGCGACGAGACGTGGGATAAGACCTTTCGCGGCAAGGTTATCGATGGCGTCACCTACGAAAACATGACGTTTCAGCGCGCCTTCTTCCAGCCCTTCTTTGCGGGCCAGACCTTCGGCCTTGGACAGATCAGCCCTTTGACGGCCCTTGAAGTCACCGATCTAGTGCATGCGACGAGCGGTCTGCCGAAGCTCTCGGTCGACGACCCGCAAGCGATCTACCGCGACATCATGGACCCCGATCGCAGCGTGATCTATATCGCCGCGATCGTGCGGGATGCCATCGACGCCTATCGCGCCCAAGGCTTCGACATCACCGACAATCCCGGTCTGACCGCGACACTTTACAATGTCGGCCAGCCGCGCCGCCGCGCGCTTGCCTTACGACAGGCGGCGGACGCTTCGGGCGGTAAGAAGCTGCCGGAAGAAAATTACTATGGCTGGCTGGTGAATGATAAGCTGCCAGAGCTTCGCGGATTGCTTGGCAGCGATAATAGCCAGTAAGCCGGCAGAACTTTGTGACTGAAGAACATCGGTTGGATCAGGCGATCAAGCTGACGCGGTCGTTGGCAATCTTGTTTTCGACCCAGGCTCGCTCATTCTGCCAATCATGCCGCTTCCACCCCTCCCAGCCAAAGCCGCATAGCTTGACGTCCCATTCGGACGCGGGAAATCTTGCGAGTGCATAACAGATGCCAAGGAAACCGGTGCTGGGAAAGACCCTGTGCATGCGAGGCCCGGAAATGCCGAGCTCGCCGCAGCCGTCCATATAGGTCTGCGGCGGCATGATGCGGATCTCCTTACCGGCCCTGCCCAACAACTCGATTGCCTGCATCGTCCAGTCAGCCCGTCGACCCTGCAGACGCTGGAAGATGTTAGGCCGGGGGTGATATTTTCGAATGATATCAGGGTGATAGGCAAGCATGAAGACCTTTGCGGCCTTGAGCGCGGCGTTATCCATGAAGCTCGGCTCGAGAAGCCGCCGATACAGGATCTTGCTCGAGGCAGCCAGCATGATCATGTCGGTGCGCTCGCCGCTCATGCCTCCGGAAAGGATCGGCTCGTTGAAACGCATGACGAATTGCGCCTCGTCCACGATACCGGCGATATCGCGTTCCAGCTTGCCATTACCGACAATGATTGCAGTCTTGCGCGCCAATACGGTCGTCCAGAAAATACGGCTGTGCATTAGCAAGCGGTTCTGACAGCATACTGAAACATAGATGATGCGGAACTGAAATCCCCTCGACCAACTGTTCCAGCACGTCCGAACAAATGTGATCCGTCTGCCGGATATGCGTATTTGACGGCCCCTCACAAGGCAACGACAATGAAAGAGGCTTCCCTGGCAGACCGCGCCAAATCGCCATAGACTATCGGCTCTCAATGCCGAAAAGCGGATCGAGTGGACGGCTTATGAAGCAAGTGGATCGCATGAACTCGACGTCGAACGATTGGGAAGCGGACCCGTGGGACGTTCCCGATAAGGTGGCGGACTTACAGTTCGCCGGATTTCAGGACAGGGCGGTAAAGACGATTACCTGGGCTTCCATATTCGATGCCGGCCATTCGGTATTCGGCATCGAAGCAAGTGACCTTCGCAGTCTTGATGTCGAATTTTATGCGACATGTGATGGCGAGGACATGCTTTTGATGCGGCAGATTTGGCATGGGTTCTCAGATCCACCGGAATGGCGGCTGGCGACGCGACCAAGCAATCGGGGCGATCTCTCCTGGGCCTCGTGGGGTTATTTTGCCGACCTGCCGGAGAGCTGGCAAATACCGGATAGTCAAGCGGCGCCATCCGGTAATCCTGCATGACAGGCGGTCGGCACGCTTACAGAAAATAGCGGAATTTCAATGGAAGCAGAGCTGCGCCGATCGCACTGGCATCCCCTTTGGCTTCGCTGAGAACCAGCCGGGGTCCTGGCGGTGCGGCACCATAGCGATGCGGACGCTGCGACGGCAGCTGAGCGCGCTCGATCATCATTTTCCCGAGTTCGGACGGTAGCTGGCCACCGAAGACGATGGCTTGCGGATCGATGACCCCGGCAAGCGTGGCGATCAGACGGTCGAGCATCGGCATGGTCTCGGAGAGCCAGCTCTCGACGGCCGGCCAGGAAGGATCGAAATTTTGTTTCAGCTCTTCGATGGAACCTATGTCGACACCGCTCTCGCGCAATCTGGCGATGAGATATTGCAAAGCCGGCCGGTGCAATGCTTCATCCGGATTGTAGATGACGCTGAACTCGCCGGCATTCCCATGGAAGCCGAGATAGGGCCTTCCTTCAAGAACAAGACCGCCACCAAACCCGTAGTTGAAGGACAGGTATGCGAAGGTCTGGCACCAGCGCCCGACACCGCGCAGGCTCTCGCCGATCGCACCCGTCGTTGCGTTGTTTTCCGACCAGGCCGGCAGTGCGAACACATGCTCGAGTTCCGGCTGCAGATCGACCAGAGACCAGTCGCGCAGCGGCTCCGGAGCATTGAAGCGACGATCATCGCCGACGAAGAAGCCCGACATGGCAAAGCCAAGTCCGATGAGATTTGCGCGCGATATCTCATGGCGCGCCAGGATCGAACTCAGTTTCTCGGCAAGGATTGCAAGCGTTGCCGTGCGGTCGGCGGGTACGCCCTTCAGCACCTCCTGATCGACTATATCGCAGCCGAAGTCTGCAAGTGACAACGTCACGGCGTCGGTATTGACGGAAATGCCAAGCGAATAGACCGCCTGCCGCTGCAATTCGATAGTCGGGCTCGGCTGCCCCCGAGCGCCCTTGAACGGTGCACCGGCACGAAGCAACCCGCGAGCCGTCAATGTCTCGACGAGACGATGCACCGATTGCTGCGTCAAATTGGTGTGGGCGGTAATCGTCGCGCGCGCGATCGGCTCATGCCGGCGGACAATATCGAGGATGAGGCGCTCGTTTTCGCTTGCCAGTGGGGATTTTTCAAGCGCTGCCATGACTGCAATCCTGATCCTGTCACTCCGACTTAACTGCTCGTCCGGCTGTGCACAATCCGAACCGTCACATATTCGCACCGCGCGTCATAAATATTACACTTTATGTGTATTAATAGCCATGGACGCAATCGATACCGGTGCGCCGCGTCGGCCGCAGCCATTGGCGTCCACATCCGACTTCCAACCTCAAATCAGCTCATTCCGCCTGAAAATCGACAGCTCACGAAAGCTCCTCCCATGCACAGCCAGACCGCCATCTCTCCCTTATCCCGCAATGCCGATATCTATGACCTGCTCTCACGGGCCAACCCGGACATTTTGACGATTGCCCATCGTGGACTCTGGTCGGCAGCTCCTGAAAATTCATTGGCGGCAATCCGCGCGGCAGCCGAACTTGGCGTAGAATTCGTCGAAATCGACACGCAGGCAACTGCCGACGGCCATCTCGTCGTCATCCACGACAAGACGCTGGACCGCACCACTTCCGCCAAGGGTGTCGTCGGAACGAGCAACTTTGCCACGGTCCGCGACGCGCGACTGCGCGCCGGCGCCGGTGGAGAAACGGCGGCATCGACGGATGAACGCATCCCCACGCTCGAAGAAGCGCTGGAGGAAGCGCGCGGGCGCGTCTTCGTCAATATCGACACGAAATTCCCGCGTGAACTGCCCCTGGTGATTGCCGCGGTGCGACGGCTAGGTGCCGAGGATCACGTCATCATCAAGTCGGATGTCGAACCGCAAAGCGGCTGCTTCCCAGTGCTGGATGCCGATTGGTTCGGCTCGATCCCGCATATGCCGATGTTTCCCGTCCGGCCCGGAAAATTCACCGAGGACCTCAGGATGATCGAACCGCTCAAGGCGCCAATGATCGAGGTGAAGTTTACCGACATTGCCGATCTTGCCGCCGGGCGCGAGGAACTGGAACGCCAGAATATCCGCCTCTGGATCAATACACTCGACGTCTCCCACAATGTCGACTTCAACGACAGCCGCGCACTCAGTGACCCCGAAGGCGTCTGGGGAGCGCTGCTTGACGCCGGCGTCGGCGCCATCCAGACCGATACGAATGTCGAGTTCAAGCGGTGGCTCGCGTTGAGAAGCGGCAACTGACAGGTTCTTCGGCTCAAGGGTCAGATAGAAAAGCCCGGGCGGTCTTGCGATCGTCCGGGCTTTTGCGTTCTGGCCATCCGCATCGAAGCACATCTTTTCCTGTAAACAGGCATGGTTCCTATAGGCGGAACGCGTCCACATCATCCCCCTCTATAACGCAAATGCTGCACTGCGAACAAAATGATGCGGAAATGAATTAAAACTGACGCGAAAATGAACCGAAAATGTTGACTTAAGGATTCGCTGAACTAGTTCCCGCTGAGACGCCGGGGTCCGCCCCATCCACAGTGACCATATAATTCTGCATAATTTTGCGCAGCCGTTCCAGCTCTAAGACGTTGGTACGGCACGGAAAATCTGTGCGGTTAAGAGGTCGCATCACAGCGCAGTGGGACTTCAGTATCGTATGAGCAGCATCACGGGACGGCTCGTCAAGGGAAGCATGTGGTTAAGTCTGTCTCGAACCATCGTGAACGGGCTTGCGACGCTTAGCACCTTCGTATTGGCCCGCTACCTGGCGCCTGCCGACTTCGGCGTGGTTGCTCTCGGCATGACGATCCTCATGATCGTCACGACCATTACCGAACTTTCCCTTTCGGAGGCGCTGATCCGCCATGACGCGCCGGATGAATCGCATTTCAGCGCGGCCTGGACGCTGAATGCTGCACGAGGACTGGCGATCTGCATCCTCTTTGCGATCTTTGCCTATCCGGCCGCCGCCCTGTTCAACGAGCCAAGGCTGACGGGCGTCATGTTCGCTCTCGGCATCAGCATGCTCATGGGCGGCCTTACCAATCCCCGCCGCATCATGCTGCAACGCGATCTGATCTTCTGGCAGGAATTCGTGCTCGCCGTTTCGCAGAAGTTCGCCGGCTTTGTCGCCTCGGTTGCGATCGCGATCATCTATCAAAGTTATTGGGCACTGGTTGTAGGCACGCTGATCAGTCAGGCGACGAATGTCGTCGTTTCCTATCTCGTGCTGCCGTTCCGGCCGAGGATCACCTTCCAGCACATGCGGGAATTCTTCTCCTTCTCGGCCTGGCTTACCGCCGGCCAGATCGTCAGCACGCTCAACTGGCGCTTCGACTATCTGCTTGTTGGCAAGATGCTCGGCGGCATCCAGCTCGGCTATTATTCGGTCGGAAGCAACCTTGCCATGATGCCGACGCGGGAGGCGACAGCGCCCCTCACCCAGACGATCTATCCGGCTTTCGCTGGCATTCACAATGATCCCGGCAGGCTTGCCGCCGCCTATCAGCGTGTGCAGGCACTGGTTGCCGCCGTCGCCCTTCCGGCCGGCATCGGCGTTGCAGTGACTGCCGATCCGCTGGTCAGGCTCGCGCTTGGCGACAAATGGACGCCGGTCATCTTCATCATCCAGTCACTCGCCTCTGTCTTCGCACTGCAGACGCTGGGCTCCCTGGTGCAGCCGCTCGGCATGGCAAAGGGCGAGACGCGCGTGCTCTTCCTTCGCGACACGCAGATGTTCTGCCTGCGCGTGCCGATCATGATCGGCGGCCTCATCCTCTACGGACTTCCAGGCGTCATCGCCGGCCGCGTATTCACCGGCCTCTTCAGTACCTTCGTCAACATGATGCTCGTACGCCGCTTCACCGGCATCAGTGTCGCCAAGCAATTGTCGGTGAACCTTCGGGCGCTCGCGAGCGTGGCCGTGATGGCAGCAGGCGTTTCGCTCGCTTCAAGTCATCTCGCCTACACGGACGACAAACTCGTGCTCGTCACACACCTCGCAATCCTGATCCTGCTCGGTGGCCTGCTCTATTGCGGTTCGACACTCCTGCTGTGGACGGTGATGAAGCGGCCGGCCGGTCCTGAAACGGAGGTTCGCAACATCATCGGCAAGGTGCTGCCGAAACTTCGTCCTGCCTGAAAACATGCGGCCGATGTCGGCCGAGACTGACCTGTCATCTAAACGGGGGAATGGGGAAATGACATTACAATCAAATCAAGTGCTGATCGCGAAACTGGACAACATGATCCACGATTGCCTGAAAGACTACGTCAGCAATGATGAGCCTCTGGCAATCCTCGATTTTCCTGACATCCGCAATTGCGGCGACTCCGCCATTTGGCTGGGCGAAATGGCCTATCTCAACAGGCGATATGGCAAGCGGCCGACCTATGTCTCGCGGATCGACGATTTTTCGCCCGAGCAACTCGAGCGCACCATGCCGACAGGCCCGATCTTCATCCATGGCGGCGGCAATTTCGGCGACATCTGGGATGCGCATCAGGACTTTCGCGAACGGGTGCTTGAGCGCTTCCCCAATCGGCAGGTGATCCAGTTCCCGCAATCCATCCATTACAAGTCTCAGGCGCGGATCGAGGAAAGTGCTCGCGTCATCGGACGCCACAAGAACTTCGTATTGCTGGTACGCGACGAAGAATCGAAGGAGTTTGCCCATAAGCACTTCGACTGCGAAGTGCGTCTTTGCCCAGATATGGCCTTCAGCATTGGAACGATCCAGCCGGACGAACCGGAATTTCCGGTGCTGGCCATGCTGCGATCCGATCTCGAGAAGGTGGGAGATGCCAATTTTTCTGCCTATCCCGATATTCCGAAGGAGGACTGGACGACTGAATCCGCCAAGCGTGTGCGCATCTCCAAGGCGTTCGGCGCGGCAACGGCTTTGCTGACCCTCAAGCCGGCAGAGATACGGCTGCGCAAACTCGACGCGGCGGCGCATAACCGACTGCGGCGCGGCATCCGTCAGATCTCTCGTGGCCGGGCGATCGTCACAGACCGGTTGCATGTCCACATCTGCTCGATCCTGCTTGGACGGCCGCACGCGGTGCTGGACAATAGCTATGGCAAGATACGTCGGTTCATGGCCGCATTTTCCGGCGGTACTGATCTGGCCTACCGCGCGACCTCACTCGACGACGGTATTGCCTGGGCGCGCCACCAGGCGGCCACGCAACCATTGGCACCAGCTGCCTGACGCAGTCCCGGTCGCACGCCGCCGACCCACGATCCGGCGGCAGGACCACAACATAATATCGGGCGGAATCACTTAAGCGATTCCGCCCGGTTTTTTGGAGGCTGATTTCGTTTGAGAGGCAGCCATCCGCCAAGCGGCGCGATGCAGCCAAGGCTTGCCACACCACTCGATTTCACGGCTTCAGACCAAAGCTGCCCTTAACGGGCGTTGTACTTCGCATCCACTTCGTTCATGGCCTTGACGTTGCCGGCAGAACGGCCGTTCTCGTCAAAGGTCTGCGCCAGGAACGCATCGGCAATGGCCTTGGCAAGCTCGGTGCCGATGACGCGGGCGCCCATGGTGATGATCTGGGCGTTGTTCGAGAGCGCGGCGCGCTCCGCCGAATAGGTGTCATGGGTCAGAGCAGCGCGAATGCCCGGCACCTTGTTGGCCGAGATGCAGACGCCGATGCCGGTACCACAGACGAGGATCGCCTTATCGTAGGTGCCGTCGATGACACCGGAAGCGACGCGGTCGGCGAGATTGGCATAAAACGCATCAGGGCCTTGCTGCGTGCGTGATACTTCGCTCACGTCGAAACGATCCTTGAGATGATCGGCGAGAACCTTGGCGAGGCCTTCGCCGGCGCTGTCTCCAGCAATAGCAAGCTTCATTGTATGCTCCTCAGAGTTTGGCGGCGCACTTGGCGAGAATGTCGAGATAACCTTCGACGTTCCAGGCCGAGCGGCCGATGAAAAGCCCGTCTACGTGCGGGCAGGATATGAGTTCTTCACAGTTTTGCGGATTGACCGATCCGCCGTAGAGGCATGGAATCTCTCGACCGAGCGCCTTTTGCGCGACCGCGATGATTTCGGCCTGGCGCGCATCGGCATAGGAAGGCTCGGCGGGGATCCCCTTCTCGCCGATCGCCCAGACCGGCTCATAGGCGAGCAGAATTTCGGCCTGCTTCTGGCCATCCGAGAGCTTCGATAGAGCGCCGATGACCTGCTCGCTCAGGATCTCCGCTGCGCGGCCACTTTCGCGATCGGCCAATGTCTCACCAACACAGATGAGCGGGATCAATCCATGGCGGACGGCGGCCTCGGTCTTCAGGCCGACGGTCTCATTGGTCTCGCCAAAAAACTCGCGACGCTCCGAATGGCCGAGCTCGACGATGTCGAGATTGCAATCCTTCAGCATCAGCGGCGAGATTTCCCCCGTCCAGGCACCCTGGTCGGCCCAATGCATATTCTGGGCACCGACCTTGACGGAGCTTTCCGACAGGATCGACTTGACCTCGCGGACGGCCGTGAACGGCGGAATGATGAAGCGCTGGATGCGCGTATCGCGCAAGGCATCGGCGGCACGTAGCGCTTCCGCGAAGGCGCGCGCCTCGGCCAGCGTCTTGTTCATCTTCCAGCTTGTGCCGATCCAATAGCGAGGCTTCTCTGTCATGTCATATCCTGGTTCGAGGCGATGGTAAGGACGATGCCGTCGCAGCGAAATTGCTCGACAATGGCGGCATCAGGCGCTTGATCGGTAATCACGGCATCGAAATCGGCAAGATCGGCCATCACATGCAGGGCCGTATGTCCGATGCGCTGATGGTTGACGAGTAGGCAACTCCTGGCGGCCGATGCAATCATCGCCCGCTTCGTGCGCACGACATTATCGTCCATGTGATAGGCAAGCTTGCCGGAAACGGCCGGCGTCGACAGGAAGGCGATATCGGCGCGCAGCCGCGACAGTGCCTCCTCGGTGACGACGCCCAGAAAGGCGTTGAACTTGGCTGAATAGACGCCGCCGAGCGCGATCAGCGTGATGCCGCTTTCATTCTTCATACGGTCTATGATCGCGGCATTGTTGGTGATCAGCGTCAGGGGCCTTTTCTGCAGCAGCATTTCACCGAGAACGGCCGCCATGGATCCGTCATTGATCATGACGGTCATGCCGGGCTCGACCAGATCGAGCGCTGCGCGCGCCATGGCGAGCTTTTCGTCATGGCCCTGGCGCTCACGGAAACGGAAATCGCTTTCGAACTGGGTACCGGCATCGATGGTCGCACCACCGCGAACCTTGCGCAGCACACCAGCCTGCTCGAGATCGTCGAGATCGCGATGGATCGTCATCTTGGACACGATGAAGCGATCGGCCAGATCGTCGAGATCGACGGTCTTATGCTCTACGAGCAGATTGATGATCGATTGCTGGCGCTCTTCGCGTTTCACCTTGCACTCCGGCAATTGGCCCGAAATGGAACTTGGAAGAATATAACATCAAAGTCTCACAATTCAACATTTCTGTTGTTACATTGAGATGAAATCGTGTTTTCACGCAGACTGCATCACATCTGGTCCTTCAGCAGTGCCCGCGCTGTTTTCTCGTCCGTGATCAGACCGTAGAGACAGCGGCTCTTGAGGACCGCGCGGATGGCCTCGACCTTCGGCAACCCGCCGGAAAGCGCCACCAGCCGCTCGCCCTTCGTGCGCGGCAAAGAGGCAGACAATGTGCGTGATGTCAGCATGGTCTCAAGGATATTGCCATCGGCATCAAAGAAATGGCCGAGAATTTCGCCGACGCCGCCCGCCGCGGTGATCTCCTTGATCTCTTTCGGCTCGACCATGCCCGACAAGACGAGCTGGGCATCAGTATCGACCGTGCCGAGACCGACGAGCTTGAGATCGGCACCATTTGCGAGGTCAAAGACTTCCTTCACGCCGCGCTGGGCAAGCAGCACGTCGCGGTCTTCGCGCGTATTGGCAAAGAACGGCACCGGCATCACATGCGACTGCATGCCGGTCTTTTCCGCAATGCGGTGCATGACATCATAGGGATTGGCCGCATAGTTTCTGGTAAGCCCGCCAAGCAGCGAGACGAAGCGCAAATCCTTGGCGCTGACGCGCGCCATGTGATGAACGGCAGACGAAAGCGTCCGCCCGTGGCCGAGGCCGATCACCTTGTTGTTGCCGCCTTCGATCTCACGTCGCAAAAAGCCGGCACCCGCCTGCCCGAGTGCGCGAAACTCGAAACCCTCCTCGCCAAGATCCGGCGCGACCTCGCAATATTGCAGGCCGAAACGCGCTGCGAGCTGCGTCTCGAGCTCGACGCATTCGACGATATCGCCATCGATGGTCACCTTGACGACGCCTTCGGCAACGGCGCGCGCGATCAGACGATGCGCCTTCACCGAGGGAACGCCGAGACGTTTTGCCACTTCGGACTGCGTCAGTCCGCCGGCATAGTGCAACCAGGCTGCCCGCACGGCGAGCGAAGCATCCGCATCCGTCATCGACCGATCCCTTTCATTTCCTTTTGCATAATCCCTCGCCTGTCTTTTCCGGCACACTCCCGATTCCGGCAATCTCTCCCTTCGGAGAATAAGGTGCCTGCGGAATCGGGACTCGACCACTCCAGCGGTTAGATATGCAAGTCGCCAGCGCCCGTGTCGATATGAGGCGCCCAGAAGGCAATGCTTTCGGCAATCTGCGCGATGACCTGGCGATCATTGGGCTCACGCTCCTTAAACGAGAGTTCCAGGCAGATTTCATTGTCCCTGGCGCCGCCCTCGGCAAAAGCCTTCAGCAACGGCTCCGGCTGGATACGGCCCTTGGCGTTGAATTCCGCCGTGAAGGGACGATGTCCACCCTTGTCCATCAGGCTCTGCTTGATGTGGATGATCGGCGAGACTTTCGGGACCGCACGCGCCCAGGCATAGGGATCAAAATCGTCGGGATTGGACGAGGTGACGTCGCCATGATCGATATCGGCCATCATCCACATCGGTATGGCGAACGGCGCCGTCGTCAATCTGTCCTGCAGGGAAAGGCAGGCCTCGATCGTCTCGCCGAATTCGCGGCCGATGCTCATCGGCTCCCAGAAGATATAGGAGAGGCCGGCACCCCGGGCGTGTTCCGCCACCTCGCCCCAGCAATCGATCGCGATCTCAATCAACTCCTCACGTCGCGCCGGATCGTCATAGTCCTTGTAGGTGAAGATCGCGAACTGCGTGCCGACGGAATGGCCGCCGAGATCGGCGGTGATATCGGCAAAAGTCTTGAACCAGTCGACATAATAGCGTCGCACATCCTTGTCGGGATGACCGAAATGGTTGAGACGACCGTAGGGACCGGTCATGCCCGACGTCACGCGAACGCCCGTCCGCCTCAGTGCTGCCTGCATATCACGCGTCAGGCGGCGAATGGTCGGTGCCTGCCAGCTCGGATTGATGAATTCATGCGTCAGCTGCAGGTCGCGGATGCGTAGATCGCGCGCAACCGTTTCGATGAGATCGGAAGGCTCGGCAAAACGGTTCACCAGCGGATTGGTGTTGAGTGAAAGCGTCAGGGGCATTTACGGTCTCCCGGAAAGGTCTCTTGGTTCAGGCGGCGAGCGCCAGCTCGGCATCGAACCAGGCGGAGAAAGCCGCCTTCTGCTCAGTCGTCATGCGCAGACCTTCCTTGGTGCGGCGCATCAGCACGTCTTCGGCCGCCTGCGCCCACTCGGACGCGACGAGATAGCGAACTTCGGCTTCATAGAGATTGCCGCCAAAATGCCGGCCGAGCTCAGCGAGGGACGCGGCATTGCGGACGATCTGCTTGGTACGGACGCCATAGAGGTGACCATAGTGGTTGACGAGATCGCGCGGCATCCACGGATAGGCGGCTCGCAGCGTATCGGCGAAGGCGACATAATCGGCATTCGGAATCTCGCCGCCCGGTAGAACGGCACCCCGCGTCCAGTCGCCGCCCATCTTCGGGAAGAATTTTGCAAGCCGCTGCATGGCGTGCTCGGAAAGCTTGCGGAACGTCGTGATCTTGCCGCCGAAGACGCTTAGGAGCGGCGCACCGCCGGTCTCGTCGAGATCAAAGACGTAGTCGCGGGTGACTGCCGAAGGATTGCCCTTGCCATCGTCGAACAGCGGCCGGACGCCGGAGAAGCTTTCGAGCACGTCGGAACGGCGCAGCTTTTCCTTGAAGTAGCGATTGACGGCCGCGATCAGATAATCGATCTCCTTCTCGTCGGCTTTCACCTCTTCCGGCTTGCCTTCGTAGGGAATGTCGGTTGTCCCGATCAGCGCCTTGTCGCCCTCATAGGGATTGATGAAGATCACGCGCTTGTCGTGGTTCTGAACCAGATAGGCCTGCTGGCCGGCCCAGAATTTCGGCACGATGATGTGGCTGCCCTTGACGAGCCGGACGCTGCGCTGGCTATTCGAGCCGACGACACGGCCGATAATGTCATTGACCCAGGGGCCGGCTGCATTCACCAGCACACGGGCGCGAACGGTGCGCACGTCACCGGAACGCTCGTCGCGCATCTGAACGACCCAGTTGCCCTGATCGCGTCGCGCGCTGACGCAAGTCGTACGCGTCAGGATCTGCGCACCCTTGGCAGACGCATCGAGCGCATTGAGGACGACAAGCCGGGCGTCATCAACCCAACAGTCGGAATATTCAAAGCCTTTCGAATATTGGTCGAGGATGGGAGCCCCTTCCGGATCACGATTGAGATCAAGCGAACGTGTGCCCGGCAGCTTCTTGCGGCCGCCAAGATGATCGTAGAGGAAGAGGCCGAGGCGCACGAGCCAGGCAGGACGGTCCGTGGGGCTGTGCGGCAGCACGAAACGCATCGGCCAGATGATATGGCTTGCCGAGTTCAACAACACCTCGCGCTCGATCAGCGCTTCGCGCACCAGGCGGAATTCATAATATTCGAGATAGCGCAGGCCGCCATGCACCAGCTTGCCGGAGCGCGAGGACGTTCCTTCCGCCAGGTCGCCCTTCTCGCACATCATTACCGAAAGGCCACGCCCGGCCGCATCACGAGCAATGCCGGCACCATTGATGCCTCCGCCGATCACGAAAAGATCAAAGATTTCCGATTCCATCATGTCATGCTCCTAGGGATGCCCGAGGCATCATCAACTCAATCTTTAAGGGCCGCGCTCGCCAGCCGGCCCCGTATCAGCTAGTGCTGGGCCAGCTTGTCCCAGGCCGGCGCGATCGCCTGACGCACGTCCTTGTAGGCATCGAACAGGCGGTCATAGCGCTCGACATTTGCCGGATCAGGCGCCTCGGCGTCACCCAGCAGCGGCGTCACCCAGTCAGCTATGCAGCTATCCATGTCCTGATAAGCGCCGATCGCAACGGCTGCCATCATCGCAACACCCGCGGCACCCGCCTCTTCTCGATCCGAAATCCGCACCGGCGCCTTGACGGCTGCGGATAACGAACCCCGCAGCGCGCGCGAACGGGCAGCCCCTCCGGTGATGCGTAGTTCTGAAGGCATGTCGCCCATGGCCGCGTAGCAATCCCGCGTTGCCATGCCGAGGCCTTCGACCACGGCCCTCAGCATGTCAGCAAAGCCGTGCCGCGTCGAAAGCCCGGTAAAACCGGCACGCGCATGTGCATTGACGAAGGGACCGCGCTCGCCCGCCTCGGAAATATAAGGGTGATAAAGAAGGTTCGATGGACGCGCTTCGGCAAACCAGGCATCGATGCGCGGAATGAGGTCGGAATAGGAAACCTTGCTGCCCTCGGCAGACATCAGATCGGCCGCAATCTTGAGAATCCAATCGATATTGATGGTCGCGCCCATGTTGGTCTGGACCTGCGTGACGATACCCGGGATCGGCAAAGCAATGACATAGCCCGTTCCCTCTTCATTGAGCTGGACATCGGGCACCGCCTTGGCACGCATATGCACGCCCGTCGATCCGATCGTCGAGCAGGCGGCGTTCTGGCCGCCGGTGCGCACGCCGGCGCCGAGCGCGGTCATGACCATATCGACATAACCCAGGCAGACCGGCGTCCCTGCAAGCAGGCCGGCGGCCTTGGCTGCAGCATCCGTCAGAGGATGACTGATCTCGGTGCCGTCCATGATCTCGGGCAGAAGCGAGCGCCGGCGCTGAAGGCCGAGCGCATCGATGACAACGGGATCATATTGGCGATTGCGGAAATTGCCGAAGGTAAAGCTTGCCTCGGACGGATCAGTTGCGCGGATGCCCGTCAAATTGAGATAGAGCCAGTCCTTGCAATGAAGTGCCGTCTCTGCCCGATCGAGAAGCTCAGGCATGAAGCGATCCATATGGGCGAGCTGCGCACCCTGCTGGCAGGTATTGAGACCGGTGCCGGTTGCCTCGAAACGGGCGCGATTGCCAGCCGTGGCACTTAAACGCGTAACCGTCGACGCGGCGCGGGCATCGAGCCAGAGCCAGGCGTCGTCGACGGGAGCATTGCCGGAACCGACAAGCCAGGTGCCGTCGCCCTGCCCCGTTACGGCGATCGCTGCCGTTCGGGCCGCAAGGTTGTCGACCTTTTCGCCAAGCCCGCGCAATGCGCTGACGCAGTCCGACCATGTCTGGCCGAGTGACTGCGTGACAGAGCCGTCTTCACCCGTCTCATAGCGATTGCGCGCCGAGGCGGAAGCAATCTGCCTGCCGGATAATTCGAAGGCAACCGCCTTCAAAACCGAGGTACCCGCATCGATCCCGATGATGATCCCGTCGCTCTTAGACATTGCGCGCCAGCTCCACCATGCGGCACCCTGCGACTGCAACATCGACAAAGATCACAAACATTTTCATTCCTCCCCACGCGGCCAAGGGCATAATCTAAGCCAGGCCGCACCTATCGTCGCCATCATACTCCCCATTCCAAAGGGAGGATCGCGAACGAAGCGCCAGCGCGCACCCGACACCAGCCACGCAACGGATCCGACATATAGCCGCGACCCATCAATCAGCTTGCGGCTTTATAACATAATCATATCGTTGTTACAGTAATATTTTTCTGGCTTTGTAATTTTTTTCATATAAAATGGGCGCGATTGGTTGACGGGCAGCAGTGAAGAATAGCTGCTGCAATGCCCTGGAGGAGCACAGATCAACAATCAAGATCCCCAAGACGGAATCAGGGAAGTCATCTGGAATCTGAAGGCGACCCGTTCATAATTGTCAATTATATCAATACATTATCGATATATCTTTATATCCAATGAGTCGAACCAACATTGATCTTCGAACTTCGAATCAAGGGCGGCGGAGTAAAAGTCTCGGAGGTGAAAAGGCAGGAAGTGCTGAGATGCATGGAGGCCGATCGAATGCAGGGCTTGCTAGATCACAGTTGACATGCCCAAAGATTTATAACATATGAAATGCAGTAATTAACACACTTATATCACAAATGTCGCATGGATGCGGCAATTGTGAACCCGAGATGGACGCTGGAGGAGACAGCCGTCCGCACGCTGAGGAGGCTCCCGATGTTGAATTTCCTTTCCGGTGACGGCGCAGCCCGAAGCCAAGCGGAGCGCTCAATGGTTCGAACGCGAAAGCAGGGCTTCCGTTAAGCCTGATCACGGCACTTTCTCCCATTCTCCATCAGGAAATCCGGCTGACATGCCCAAGGTCGTTTGAACATGAATACGCAAGCTCAATACGCAACCGCCAAGCCGACAGGCTCCAAGCTCAAGATCGCCGTAGGCATCGCCGCAGCTTTGATCGTCATCGGCGCCATCGCCGCTGATACCAAGGTGGTCAAGATCGGCTCGGCACACGACGTGCGCGAGCAGGGTTTCCAGCCGGAGGCCTATGGTGTCGAGGAATTCCCGAAAGTGCAGACGGATGTCGAAAAGCGCGCCGTCGATGCGATGACGCTCGCCACTGCCGTTCTCGCCGACAAGAAGGCGGCCGGCGTGAAGTATGGCGTCGCCACCACGACCGGCCCCGTTCTTCCCGTCTCTCTCACTGGCACGTTCGGCGAACGCAAGGCCAACCTCAACGAGTTCAAGGTCGACGGCATGCCTGACGGCATCACCGTTCGCGTCCAAACGGGTCCGGCGATCAACGGTACCGATCTTCGTGACGCCACAGGCAAGATTGAATTCGGCCAGTTCACTAACCAGATCGAATATCAGGACGCGGGCTCGGCGATCAACAACGAGATGAAGAAGGCGACCCTCGGTGGCCTGGACCCGGAGAAGCTGACCGGCAAGACGGCGACGGTCGTTGGCGTTTTCAAGCTTATCAATCCGAAGAACTGGCTCGTCACCCCGGTAAAGGTCGATGTGAAATGAGCCAGGTCCAGCACAATGGCACGCTCACGGGCGAAGTCGTTCTCGCCGCCCGCAACGTCGCCAAATCCTATGGCAGCGTCCATGCGCTGAAGGGCGTCAATTTCGATATTCGACGCGGCGAAGTCACCACGCTCTTTGGCGAGAACGGCGCCGGCAAGTCGACGCTGATGAAGATCCTATCCGGCGTCATCCAGCCGACATCGGGCGAGATCATTCTCGATGGCGACCCGATCTCCTTTGCCTCTTCCACGCATGCTCGCGCCTGCGGCATCTCCATCATCCACCAGGAATTGAGCCTGGCGCCGAACTTGAGCGTCCGCGACAATATCTTCATGGGTCGCGAGATCATGAAGAGCGGCGTCGTCGACTTTGCCGAGGAAGAGCGCCAGACCCGTGCGCTGATGGAGGAATTAGAAGAAAATATCGATCCGCTTACCCCGGTCGAGGATCTCCGCCTCGGCCAGCAGCAGATCGTCGAGATCGCTCGCGCGCTGTCGGTCAATTCGCGCATTCTTATCATGGATGAGCCGACTTCGGCGCTGAGCGCCAGCGAAGTCGAGGTTCTGTTCAAGGTCATTCGCGATTTGACGAGCCGCGGCGTATCGATCGTCTATATCTCGCATCACCTGGAAGAGGCGCTGCAGATCACCCATCACGCCGTCGTTCTGCGCGACGGCAACATGACCGCCTATGCCGAACGCAAGGACATCGATCTCGAATGGATCGTGCGCAACATGGTCGGCGACAATTTCGACCTCGGCAGCCCGCCGGTCGGCCATACAATCGGCGACGCGGCGCTGACGATCGACAATCTCACCGTTCCAGGCCCGTCGGGGGCTGCCTATAATGCCGTCGACCGCATGTCGCTTGCGGTTCGGGCCGGCGAGATCGTCTGCATCTACGGCCTGATGGGTGCTGGGCGTACCGAGCTGCTCGAATGCGTGGCGGGACGACTGCGGTCGAGCGGCGGCCGCGTCCTGCTCGGCGATACAGATATCGGCGGCCTCAGCATTGCCGGCCGCATCGCGCAAGGGCTGGTGCTGGTGCCGGAAGACCGCCAGCGCGACGGTCTTGTTCAGACGATGACCGTCGGCTCGAACCTCTCGCTTGCCAGCATCGGCGCCTTTACCAAGGGTCTTTTCACCTCGAGCGGCCGGGAGCGGACGCTGGTGAACGACTCCATCCGCAAAGTCCATATCAAGACCGATGGCGGCGACGCGGCAATCGGTTCGCTGTCGGGCGGCAACCAGCAGAAGGTCGTCATCGGCAAGATGCTGGCAACCGATCCTCGCGTGATCCTGCTCGACGAGCCGAGCCGCGGCATCGACATCGGCGCGAAGGCGGAGGTCTTCAAGCTGCTTGCCGAGCGCGCCAAGGAGGGTCTGGCGGTAATCTATTCGACGTCGGAAGTCGCCGAATGCCTCAGCATCGCCCATCGCATCATCGTCATGCACCGCGGCAAGATCTCTGCCGAATTCGGTCCGGACGTCACCAAAGAGAAGATCATGGCCGCCTCGGGCGAAGCAGTGGTCGCGCACTAGCCGCATTCATGGAGCACTGATTATGTCAGTCACGAACATCACAGATAAAAAGCCAATTGCGAACGGACAGCGGCGAAACTTCAGCCTCGTGCGGTTGATCCTGGAAGGGCGCGCCTTCTTCGCACTGATCGTCATCATCGCGGTCTTCTCCTTCCTGTCGCCCTATTACTTCTCACTCAGCAACTTCCTGACGATGGCCTCGCATGTCGCGATCTTCGGCATTCTTGCTATCGGCATGCTGCTGGTCATCTTGAATGGCGGCATCGACCTATCCGTCGGCTCGACGCTCGGCCTTGCCGGCTGTATCGCCGGCTTCCTGATGCAGGGCGTCACGCTGTCGAGCTTTGGCGTCATTCTTTATCCGCCGGTCTGGGCCGTCGTGGTACTGACTTGCATCCTCGGTGGCCTCGTCGGTGCGGTCAACGGCGTGCTCGTCGCCTATCTGCGCGTTCCAGCCTTCGTCGCCTCGCTCGGCGTACTCTATGTTGCCCGCGGTATCGCCTTGCTGATGACCAACGGGCTTACCTACAACAATCTCGGTGGCCGCCCGGAACTCGGCAATACCGGCTTCAACTGGCTGGGCTTCAACCGTCTTGCCGGCGTGCCGATCGGCGTCATCGTCCTTGCTGTGCTTGCGGTCATCTGCGGCCTCGTTCTCAGCCGCACCGCCTTTGGCCGCTGGCTCTACGCGTCAGGCGGCAACGAGCGTGCAGCCGATCTTTCCGGCGTTCCGGTCAAGCAGGTCAAAATCGCCGTCTATGTCCTGTCGGGGATTTGTGCTGCCATTGCCGGCCTCGTCCTGTCCTCGCAGCTGACCTCGGCCGGTCCGAACGCCGGCACCAGCTATGAGCTGACGGCGATCGCCGCTGTGGTCATCGGCGGCGCCGCATTGACGGGTGGCCGCGGCACTGTGCGTGGCACCATGCTTGGCGCCTTCGTCATCGGCTTCCTGGCGGACGGCCTCGTCATCATCGGTGTTTCGGCCTACTGGCAGACGGTCTTTACCGGCGCGGTCATCGTGCTCGCCGTGCTCATGAACAGCATCCAATACGGACGCCGGACCAAATCCGGCTGACGCCGCACCAGAACTTGTCACCGATCGGTGAAATTCCGATTGGAGAAAGGACCGCCGGTTCGCCGGCATCATCAGAGCTCATCAAAAGGGAGAGAGACTAATGTTCAAAAAAGGTTTGCGCATCGTCATGGCAGCAGTTGCTGTGGCACCGCTTCTGACTGGAGCCGCATGGGCCGCCGGCCAGATGACGATCATCGTCAACGATCCGTCCAACCCCTATTGGCTGACGGAAGGCAACATCGCCAAGGCGACCGCCGAAAAGCTCGGCTACACGGCAACAGTCGGCGCGCATAAGGGCGACACCAACACCGAAAGCAACCTGATCGACACGGCCATCACCAACAAGTCGGTCGCCATCATCCTCGATCCGGCGAACGCCGACGGCTCCGTCGGCGCGGTCAAGAAGGCTGTTGCCGCTGGCATCCCGGTCTTCCTCGTCAACGCTGAAATCAACCAGGAAGGCCTTGCCAAGGCTCAGCTCGTTTCCAACAATGCCCAGGGTGCGGCCATCGGTGCACAGCAGTGGGTGGAAGCCGTTGGCGACAAGGGCAATTACGCCGAACTCTTCGGCTCGCCCTCCGACAACAACGCCGCCACCCGGTCGAATGGCTATGAAACCGTTCTCACCCAGTATCCCGACCTGAAGAAGGTTGCCAAGGAAGTCGCCAACTGGGACCGCACCCAGGGCCACAACAAAATGCAGTCGATCCTGCAGGCTCACCCTGACATTATCGGCGTGATCTCCGGCAATGACGAAATGGCGCTCGGCGCGATTGCCGCTCTCAAGGAAGCCGGCAAGCTTGCCAACGTCAAGGTCGGTGGCTTCGACGGTTCTCCGGATGCTGTTGCCGCCATCAAGGCCGGTGAACTGCAATATACCGTCCTGCAGCCGGTTGCCACCTTCTCGGCCGAAGCCGTCAAGCAGGCCGACAGCTTCATCAAGACCGGCAAGACCGGTGCCTCCAGCGAAAAGCAGCTTTTCGATTGCATCCTGATCACCAAGGACAATGTCGACAAGTACACGGCACCCTTCGTTCTGTCCGAGTAATGACATCGGGGGCGCCGAAAACCGGCGTCCCCATCCCTTGACCGCAGTCGGCGGCACCCTGGCTGAACATCAGACAGAACTTGCAGAAATCCTGATAGCGAACTGTTCTTTATAATTTTTTCCATAACGTAATGTTCGCTGCAGCAAGTCAATCTCCGCAAGGCTCAGCGTCAGAGGCCAAAGTGACAGACAAGACAAGCCCCGTATCATTCCTGCAAGACGAGCTGCCGAGCGACAGCCGTCATTCGCGCCAGATCGCCAGGCGCCAGATGATCGCCGAAGCCGTGATGGCGGAAGGCTCGATGCGCATCGAGGATCTGACCGAGCGCTTCGGCATCAGCCTGATGACGGCACATCGCGATGTCGATGAGCTGGTCAGCCGAGGCCTGTTTCGCAAGACGCGTGGCATCGTATCGGCCGCAGCCACCAGCCTGATCGAATCGAGCGACGTCTATCGCGCCAATCGGCAAGCGAGTGAAAAGAAGACGATCGCCGCGGCTGCCATGCAATTCATCGAGCCCGGCCAGGCAATCTTCCTCGACGATTCCACCACCGTCCTGCAGATGGCATCGCAGCTGCCGGCCAAGGTTCCACTGACGGCGATCACCAATTCGCTGACGCTGATGAATGCGCTGAAGGACATGCATGATGTGACGCTCCTGGCGCTTGGCGGGCAATACTATAATTGGTGCAATGCCTTCATGGGGCGGATGACCATCAACGAAATCAATCGGCTGCGGGCCGATGTCACCTTCATCTCGATGTCGGCAATCATCGACGACGTGGTATTCCATCAGTCGCCCGAGATCGTCGATATCAAGCGCGCGATGTTCGAAAGCGGCGCCAAGCGCATCTTGTTGATGGATCATACGAAGTTCGAGCGGCGGGCGCTGCATAGTTTCGCGCATCTGAGCGAATTCGATGTCGTGATCGTCGACGAGAAGACGCCTGCCGCCCATCTCGAGCGCATGCGCAACAAGAATATCAATGTGGTCGTCGCCAAAGGCGACAAGGAGCGATCCTGAGGCTGAACCCGGCAAGGGCCGCCTCTCGTCGCTCATGATCAGGAGTCATGGGAATGCCGAGTCTGCTCGGAATCGACAGCGGTTTAACCGTCACTAAGGCCGTCGTCTTCGACATCGACGGAACGCCGCTTGCCGTTGCGCGCCGCCGGGTGACCCAGTTCATGCCGAAGGCGCGCCATGTCGAGCGCGACATGGACGAGCTCTGGAGCCGGACCGCCGACGCCATTGCCGAGGCGATCAAGCTCAGTAACCGCCCGGCAAGCGACATCCAGGCGATTGCCACCACTGCGCATGGCGACGGCATCTACCTGCTCGACAAGGCAAGCAAGCCGCTCGGACGCGCCATTCTCTCGCTCGACAGCCGTGCCGGATCGATCGTGGAACGATGGCTGAAAAGCCCGCTTGCCGACGAGGCACTGTCGCTGACCGGCCAACTGCCGCACGTCTCGGCCCCATCGGCGCTGCTTGCCTGGATCAAAGCCAATGAGCCTGAGCGTTTTGGCCAGATCGCCCATATCTTGAGCTGCAAGGATTGGCTGCGCTTCTGCCTGACCGACGTCATCGGCACAGACCGGACCGAGGCAAGCACCTCCTTCACCAATGTCTCAACACAGGATTATTCCCCGGATGCGCTGAAGCTTTTCGGCATTCCCGAGGTTACTGGCGCCTTGCCGCCGGCCTCGCGATCCGACGAGGTTGTGGGATATGTGACCGAAGCTGTTGCGAAGCAGACCGGCCTTGCCGAGGGCACGCCGGTCGTTGCCGGTCTGCATGACGTGACCGCCTCTGCGCTTGGCGCCGGCGGCTATGCGTCCGGTGTCGTTGCCGTCATTGCCGGCACCTATTCGATCAACGAGACGCTCTCGTCTGAGCCGCGCGTCGACGGGCGCTGGTTCTGCCGCAATGCCATTGCGCCAGGTCAATGGAACAATATGTCGATCTCGCCGGCATCGTCGGCGAATTACGAATGGTTCCTGGACAAGCTTTGTGCCAGTGACATTGCAAGTGCCGAGGCCGCCGGCCGGTCCATCCATGCCGTGCTTGCTCCCGAGATTGAGGCCGCATTCAACCGACCATCGAGCGCGCTCTTCCACCCCTACCTCTTCGGCTCCCCCTATGGCGCCGAGGCAAGCGCCAGCTTTTTCGGACTTGGTGGCTGGCATGATCGCGGCGACATGCTACGCGCCGTTCTGGAAGGCATCGCCTTCAACCACAAGATTCACGTCGACGCCCTAAGCGACGGTTTTTCCTTCAATCAGGCAAGGCTGGCAGGTGGTGTCTCGCGCAATCCGATCGTCGTGCAGATGTTTGCCGACGTACTCGGCATGCCCGTCACCGTCACCGAAATCGACGAGGCTGCAGCCTGGGGCGCCGCCCTTTGCGCCGGCACCGGCATCGGCGTCTACTCCAGCCCTGAAAACGACCCGCGCGATGTCGGCAAGATCGCCAGGACCTATCATCCGGATTCCGCCCGCAGCGCCGATTATCGCAACCGCTACGACCTCTTCCGCGACATTGCCGAGGCGATGACGCCGCTCTGGCCGCGGATCGGCGATCTCGCAACCCAGCACTCCCAAGGCTAGACCGAAAATTGTGCCGCGCAGACAGGGTCTACCGTGGCAGTTCAGCAGGACGATGATGTTATGACCGATATGGCCGCCGATCTGAAACAACGCTTCTCGCAACTTCAAGACGGAGACGTCGATGTTGTCATCCTTGGCGCAGGCGTCAATGGCGCCGGGCTGTTTCGCGATTTGTCGCTGCAGGGTGTCAACTGCCTGATCGTCGACAAGTCAGATTTCGGCTCGGGAACGAGTGCAGCGCCATCCAGGCTGATCCACGGCGGTCTGAAATATCTGGAAACAGGCGAGTTTGGCCTGGTCGCGCAATCGGCGCTCGAGCGGAACCTTCTGCTCAAGAATGCGCCGCATTGCGTCGAGGCACTGCCGACCTTCGTGCCCATCTTCTCCTGGACCCGCGGCATCTGGGCAGCTCTTCGGACGCTGACGGGCTCGACCACCGCCCCGCGCAGCCGCGGCGCCTTGCTTATCAAGATCGGGCTCGCGCTCTATGACTTCTTCGGTTCGCGTAACCGCGTCATGCCGCGCCACAGGTTCCTTTTGAAGCGCCGTGCTCTCAAGGAAATGCCGCATGTCACACCTCAAATCGTCGCCGGCGGCATCTATTACGATGCCAAGATCAGCCGGCCGGAACGGCTGGTCTATGAATTGATCAATGACGGGCTCGAAGCCAACAAGGGTTCATTGGCCGCCAATACGACGCGGCTTGTTTCCGCCGCCGATGGTCTGCTGACCTTTCAGCGTTCGGACGGCTATGCCTTCTCCGTGAAGCCAAAGCTCGTGGTCAACGCCGCCGGCCCCTGGATCGATCACGTCAACGCGGCTCTCGGCGCGCCGGCCCATCTGATCGGCGGCACCAAGGGATCGCATATCCTGCTCGATCATCCGGAACTGGTGCGCAGCCTGAACGGCCATATGATCTATTTCGAAGCCGATGACGGCCGCATCTGCCTCATTTACGGCTATCTGGGCCAAGCGCTTGTGGGATCGACCGATATTCCTTGCGACGATCCAGACAATGTGCGCTGTGAGGAACCGGAGATCGACTATTTCCTCGACAGCGTACGGTCCCTTCTGCCGAGCCTCCGTTTCGACCGCGACCAAGTGACCTATAGCTATAGCGGCATTCGCCCCCTGCCCGCCTCGGATGCCTCCTCGCCGGGCCTCATCAGCCGCGATCATTCCGCACCCGTCTTCGAGCCGCAGGCTGGACGGCCCTTCCCGATCATCTCGCTGGTCGGCGGCAAATGGACGACATTCCGCGGCTTTGCCGAGGAAGTGGCCGATACGGTGCTGAAACGCCTTCAAATCGGCCGCAAGACATCCACGCAGCGGCTTGCGATCGGGGGCGGGCGCGATTTTCCGGTGAACTCCAATGAGCGTGCAAGCTGGATCAGATCGGTTGCGGCGAAAGCCGGCGTCGAAGCCAGCAGAGCGGATGAGTTGCTCGGCCGCTACGGTACGACTGCGGCGGCAATCCTCACTCGCCCTTCGGGCTATAGCGACAGCCAGCGCATCAGCGGTGCGCAGCGACATAGTGCACTCGAGATCGATTGGATCGCGCGGCAGGAGATGATCGTGCATCTGTCCGACATCGTCTTCCGCCGCACGACCATGGCGATCGAAGGCCTGCTGACGATCCAGGGCTTGCGCGAAATCGGCGCCATCGCCGCCGCGGCCCTGCAATGGGACGCACAGCGACTGGCTAAGGAAATCGACGATGTCGTCGCATCGCTGTCGAAATTCCACGGCCAGACGCTAAGCGAAGAAAGCGTGCGCCAGGCGGCAGGCCCGGCAGCACGCTGAGCACCCGGCTTTAAGACAAAACCGGGTCGAGCGAACCAGATTTGTAGCGCTTGGCCATCTCGGCAACGGAAAACGGCTGGATGCGCAAAGCGTGACAAGCCGTGTCGAACTGTTCGAAGCGCTCCTTGCAGAGCTTGGTCGGCGCGGCCATGGCCGGCGTCATCTGGCTGCCATATCTGTTGATGATCTCCTGCAACTCCTCAGGCACCAAGGAGGAACCATGCATGACGAGATGCGTATTCGGTAGCTTGCAATGGATCATCCACTGCAGGGCTATGGCCAATCGCCAATCTGATGGCGATAGCGGTGCATGATGGTTCCTTCAATAGGCAATCGAGCTCGTGCCTTCCATGAGAAGGTGGCCGCATCGCAAACGTGCGTTCACGCCCATAAAAACATTTGACTGTCTGATGGTTCGCTGTTTTTTATCCATAGAAAACAGGTCCCCGGGAAATTGCTTGAAAGCTACCCCAATCAGGCGATCTCATTCATCAACATCGAATATATGAGGACATTGGCGTGAGCTCGCGGATCATCCAGTTTGGCACCAGCCGGTTTCTCCAGGCGCATGCGGCATTCTTCGTGCACGAGGCACGGCAATCCCGCCAGGATGCCGGCCCGATTACCGTCGTTCAGGTTTCAGGCGCCAGCAGCCGCAGCGGGCGCGTCGCTGCCTTTAACAATCCAGCCGGCTATCCCGTCATCATCCGCGGCATGTTGGACGGGCAACCCGTCGATCGCACCGTACAGGTTACCAGTGTCGATCGCGGTCTTTCAGCAATCGAACACTGGGAGGAGCTGTCGAGGCATTTTGCCGAGGATGCCGAATTCGTCATCTCCAATACCGGAGAAACCGGCTACAAGACATGGCCAGAGGAAGACCACTTTGACACGACTGGGCAGGTTCCGCGATCTTTCCCAGCCAAGCTTGCTGCTCTGCTCGTCCAGCGCTGGCAAGCCTCCGGCCGTCCCCTCGTTATCCTTCCTTGCGAATTGATGACAGGCAATGGCCGCGTCTTGAAAAAGACGATTATCGATTGTGCCCGGCTCAACGATGTGACGGCTGAATTCTATACCTGGCTCGATGACCATGTCGCCTTCGCCGAAACCCTGGTCGATCGCATCGTATCCGAGCCGATTGAGCCGATCGGCGCCGTTGCGGAACCTTATGCCCTGTGGGCAATCAAACGCGCGCCGGGTGTCCGCGTGCCATGTGACCATCCAAGCATCGTGCTGACAGACGATCTCGAACCTTACGAGCGCCTGAAACTGCATATTCTCAATCTCGGTCATACCTTCCTTGCCGAAATCTGGCAGCGTGAAGACCGACCGGCAGATGAAACCGTGCGCGCCTTATTGGCCGACAAGGAGATAAGGGTCAGGCTCGATACTCTCTATGAACGCGAAGTACTGCCCGGCTTTGCCGCAAACGGCATGGGTGACGAGGCAAAAGCCTATGTGGCAACGACACTCGCCCGCTTCCTCAATCCCTTTTTGGACCATCGCATCGCCGACATCAGCCAGCACCACCCCGAAAAGGTCGCCCGCCGCATCCACGCCTTCCTGGATTGGGCAGATAAGGCAGGCAGCGTGTCGGGCATGCCCGTGCTGCGGCAGATAGCAGGGCGCTATCCTTTGATAAAGGCTACGTCATAACTCCTATCGGCGCGGCGCCAACCCAGTCAGCCTGAGAGGCGGCGAGGTAAGCGGAGAAAATAACCGGCCTCGTTATTGTGCGGCATCGCCAAGAAAATGTACTCAGTGAGAAACTAAAGAAAAATTGCTAATAAGATAACTCGTCTGAATCCACTTTGGCAATACTGCCTTCGCCTGACATCACCAAAGGACGTTGGTCGCATCCCCATGACGACAAGCGGTGGACTATGTCGTTGCCGCCGCCTTAGAGCCCCTCAATGATCCACTCACCTCCTGACATTGATACTCGTCGATCTAAGCTTGCCTTCAAGGCTGACCGAGCAATTTAACTAGGCCAACATCGGCCATGCAGATGATGGCTCATTTTTACACCACAATAAAATTGACAGTTGAATTTGGCTCCTGCCAGATGTTATCTGAGGCAATCGCTTAATGCAGAACTCTCTACTGAAAGCGTGTAGTGCCGATTTCCCGCAATGTTTGTTTTTAGCCGGGCTTCGATCACCGTTGATAATTGGCGCTATTTTTTTCGAGAAGTCAATCAATTGAAAAGTCTTCTCTTTTAATCAATTGCGCGGGAACTACCATCGTAGACCATTCCATGCGTCTGATGTCACCCGGTAGTAGGTGTCGAGGATGAACGTATGAGCAAGCAACAGCGGAAGATTCTGGGATATCTAGATAGCGTAACTGAGAACTACATCACTGGCTGGCTACTCGATGTCGCAGATCACAACCATAGCTTGCAGATTGAGCTCTTTGTTGGAGATCAATATTTGGGGCAATGGTTCAGTGGCTACTTCAGAGAGGATTTATATCTCGCCGGTTTTGGAAATGGCTGCCACGGCTTCAAAGTCTTTCTGACGGAACCGATCTCACCGGCAGATGTACAAAGTTCAATGGAAATATTCGTTCCTGGTTCCAAGCCAATTTGGCTTCACGTAAAGGATGGTGAGTTCTTTCCAAATGAAGCAATGGGCCTAAGAAAACAACCGGAATTTAAAAAATTTTATGATAAAATCCTTACCTACATATGCAACATCAACGAAAGAGCAATTGAAAATACAAATTCCATTTTCACAGAGCAACCACATACTTTGACCAATTGGATAGCCAATAGACACGTCAACGGGGGAGGAAGCATCTTCGACGATTTTGATTTTACAAATTTCATCCAGAGAAAACATAATAAAACGGAAAATAAAATCGACTTTTACGAATGGTTTACTAGTGAATACCTAAGTTATTATCCGCGCGATGTTGCAGTCCCCCTCACCCCAAAAGACATACGAAGCATACTGGAGCTTGTCGAAAAAAAACGACAGCCTGTGCGGACCACGTATAAAAAGACTACAGCTCGACTAGAGCGATTTTTGAGGAACATTCCATTTAGGAAAACTACGCAAGCATATTGGTGGATTGCTGAAGGTGGTCGAGGGTTAAGGCTTCCAGAAATTTGTGCGAACCCGCAAGATGTAGCGCTATTGAGGCGGCGGATAAGATTTCTTGGTACTTCCCTTCCGGTTAATCGTTTCATAATTATTTTTTCCATGAAACACCTGGGTGTAAACCCACTTCGTCTCCTTTTTCACTCAACCAGAGTAGACGTATATATCTGGATATTTCTCTTGTCCTGCCAAAATTTCTTTCTTCTGCGCTACTTGCCCGAGGGTGGCCTGCGAGAGTTGATTTCTGAGTTAAAGGAAAGCCCCCGCAAAATGGCTCGCACTCTGACGCGGGTTCAAAGTTGGGGGAAGTCTGTTCCCAACACCACCATTCTTGATGTGTTCACAGTCATCCTAGAGCGCTTAGACTCACATATCCTCGTTGATAAACAGGTGAAATCTAATAGTAATTTTAACGTAAACCTACAGATTATAGGGCCCTTTTCGAAGGTTCTTGGACTTAGCGAAAGCTGCCGTCGCTTGGGAGACTTAATAGAAAAGAACGTCGACGCTAACTGCACCTTGACAGACTATCATATCGGAAACCTCAGCACTTCGCTCGAGGTTGAATATAATAAAGAAATAAAAAAATCAGACATCAATATAATTCACATAAATGCAGAAGAAGTTCCAGAATTCTACATCAGGTACGGCGAAAAAATCAAGAATTCCTATAATATTTTATACCCATACTGGGAGCTTGAGACACTTTCGTCAATACATCTTCCAGGAATTAAACTGGTCGACGAAATTTGGGCTGCCTCGGATTTTATAACGCAATCCTTCAAAAAGGCCAAAGCGAATGTTTTTCGAATAGGCCTACCCCCTGCATCGTTTAAACGTCAACATCCAACAGAAAGGAACTCCCAAGAATTTGTATTTTTATCAACGTTTGACGCACTCTCGTGGCCTCAACGGAAGAATGCTGCGGCCGTTATTGAGGCGTTCATGCATGCCTTTGAGATAGAAGTACCAGTCAAATTGCTCGTGAAATGTCAAAACACTGATAAAATCAATCAGCCGGAGCAAAAAGCAGAATGGGGGAAAATCGTTGATAGATGTCAAAGTGATAGCCGCATTCGCTTATTAGACCAGACTATAGACCGCTCCGAGCAAGAACATCTACTTTCATCAAGCAGCTGCCTCGTTTCACTCCATAGAGCGGAGGGATTGGGAATTGATATTCTGGATTGTCTTGCTAATGGGATACCTGTCATAGCGACTGCCTATTCAGGTAATATGGACATTTGCAACCATAACAATTGCTGGTTGGTCGATTACTCGATGGTAGCAGTCAATAAATCAAATTATGCCTTCGTAGAGGAAGGACACGTTTGGGCGGAAGTCGATCTTCAATCCGCTGTGAAAGCCTTTAGAGGAGTTTTCTTTGAACCAATAGCGCGAGAGCAGAAGGCAGCTAGAGCCATCCACGATGTTGCCGCGATTGCGTCAACTGACGCCATCGCGTCAAAAATAATAGAAAGACTTAGATATTTATCCAAGCTCCAAAAGCCTTAGTTTATTTATCCTGCTTAATGCGAGTTTTTAACTAAGATGCTGAGCTACAAATCAAAGCTTAAGCTGCCCGCCATGAGACGCGAAAGCCCATAAAATTCCGTGTGGTAGATAGACTTCTTAAGAAAAGTCGATCCACAGTTATCCTCGATAGCTGAGATTTCCTGCGAGATGAACTCATTCCACAGAAATCTGGGCTTGCACCGCAAAATCCTTCGGCCCGTATGGCGCACTTGCCTCAATAGTTATCCGATTGATCCGCGACATAGATGATGTCAGCATTCCATGTGCTCACCCCTCGAACATTTAAGTTCCAGCCGTCAGTATTTTATCGGTTGAGTTGACGCAGAAGTCGTTCCGCGTAGGTCTCTGTAGAGTAACGTTCATTTGCTTCAGCCGAGATCAACTCATGAAAACCATTCTCCTGAAATAGATCCCAATATTCATTTATTATTCTCGCGCACGTTTTCGGAGATTGGTATAGTGAAACGAGTACAGAATTCTGCATTGATCTTAAGTTAAGTAAATTCGCTATCTCAGAGTAGGAAATAATAGCGTTACCCATTTGCATATTCTCATAAATTGGAAATCCAAATGTCTCGGGGAAGAAATTAAAAAACATATTTCCTGTAGCATAGAGATCCACAATTTCGCGATACGGCACCCATGAATCTCTAGAAACTACGTCCAGATAACTCTTTCGTTTATATAAATTTTGCAGATCTCTATTTACGAGATTTCTGGAAAAAGTTCTAAATGTAAAACCATATTTTCTAAGCTCACCACAAATATCTAAGCAATGCTTAAAGAGCACGGAATATACATTTGAATTGTCCCTAAGTCGCTTAATCACTTCCTCATGCGGCTCATCAACAAATATTATTCTGTCTCTGCGGCTTTTTTTATTTGGCAATATCTCTTTTGACATACTTATAGGTATAACGGCTTGAGACATACTTTTTTCGAAAGGATTTACACTCCCGTACTGTATGAATTTTTCCTTCGAAAAAGAAATGTTATTTTCCTCAACATTAAGAAGTAAATCAGTCCACCATGATGAAAGTGAAAGACCGACCGGACCACCGGCAGAGATATTGGCCCCAATAACAAGTAAAATGCTACCACTTTCCCTGAGATTTGCCTCGGAAAATAGTGCTGTATCAAGCAGATATTTTGCAAAAAAATCTCTGCATAGATATATTGTATCCGTCTCTAGTACCGTCCCGTCCGCGACCTCAATTACATTGCCAGACTGTTTGGCAGCTAACCAAAAGCGCAATCCCATCAAACACAGGAAAGGGTTCCAAAGCTCATTGGTCTTTTCGACTATATAATCCACCGTCCATGTATCTGGTGAACAAGAATGAGGGACTATGACTTTAATGCTTTTCTCCGCAATTCCAAATTTATTCATTCTTCCCCACCTTACATCGTATGCAACTCGTACAACACTCTCCCAGAATTCTGAAATTCTCCGCGAGATGGGCTACAGTTAACCCGACGATTGTATATGCAGATTTATCTGAAAATCTAAGAAACAATTGAGCATCACTATCGGATGTTACAGAGTTTCCACCCATTAAAACAAAATGTTGCTATGCAATATAGATAGGCCTATGCCTCCAACAGTTGTCGCCTGAAGACACGCTCAATCGTAAGCCCCGCAGCGAGAGTGGATACACCCCATGCAAGCACATAAAATCTATCAACTAGGCGATCACTATAGCTAGCATAAAATGCGGTACGCATCCACTCAACACAAATAAGCAGGGGATTGAAAGCTAACGCCTCACCAATTCCCGCAGGTAAATTCGATGCGACGAACAAAGTACCCGATGATAGATATAGAATAATAATTATAAGTGCATATACAGTAACCATAATAGGCATAACCAAGGATGCTATCCCGACAAGGGTACCGCAGCCAAGAGCAAGTAACATCGTCGAAAAATAGCAAAAAATTGCTTGGTTTATATCAATCGGGAAGGGATTCTGCCCCAACAACCATAGAATGCTAATCATAAGAAATAGAGTGATGCACGCCCCAGCAAGCTCGAGACATGCGCGCCCCATCATAACATCCATTATATGTACTGCTGGGAAAGCTAACATCGGCTTGTTCATGACAAGTGATAGTCCCATGAACCTAGAAACATAGCTAAACATCAACGTCGGTACTAATCCGGTGGCATAGAACACCGCAGTGCCATCGCCATACGGTGCTATCCTATCCGTTACAGTACGGATAATTATAAGGACACCTATATGTACAAACGGCCACAACGGAACTAACGCGAAACCGAGGCCATGATTAAAGAAACGCGTCCGCATATCCCTGAGAATTACAGCACTCATAACCTGCTGCTTGCGTACCAGTGCATTTATAAATGAGTACCGCATCTAAAGAGGCTCCAATATGAATCAAGCATACGATCGATCACCATCCAAAGTAAACTTAGTTCAAAAAATTATTCCTCATTAACTCCTTTGGGAGAAAAGCGATTTTTGTAGCATCACCTCAGAAACTTCTTGGTTTGCTTCTACGGAAGCGAAGCAGCACGGTCAGAGATCTTGAGAAACTTATTGGGTTCTATTGTCTTAAAAATCTTAGATACACAGTCAAACCAACTATCCGATTGAAATTTCTCTAGAATTTCTTTTTCCCGTTCAGCCAAGATAGTAGGATTTTGTATTAGTATTAGGATACGATCGGCCCATTCTTGTACGTTCCACGGATCAATATATTCCAAAAGGTCTCCCGCAATTTCAACTAGGGAACCCTGATCAGAACACAAACAAAACTTTCCATGCGCGAGCGACTCAGCAACAGGAAGTCCCCAACCCTCATAGAGCGAAGGAAACACTGTGAACTTTGCGTTCGCGTATAAACTAGATAATTCGCTGTCATTTACATGATTTAAGATCGCAATTAGACCTTTGGTGCGGGGATCATTAGCTATATCAGAGAGCAGTTCAGTAGTTCCCCAGCCAGGCATCCCAACTAACACCAAGTTTGGCAGGTTGATGATACCGCGATCAATCAATCTAGTATATGCTCGGTAAAGCACCTCATGATTTTTGCGGCGTTCAATAGTGGAAACATAAAGAATGTAGTCCGTTCCTAGGACTTTCTGAACTTCTTCTTTTATTGGAATATTTTGACTAACATTAACGGATTGCTCAGAGGCAAAGTTGGAACCTAGGCGAATTGTCGAGGTTTTAGGTATTCGGCAGCCCGCTCGCGTCGCGAAATCCACGTAATCTATTTGACTTCGCTCCGATATACAGAACAAGTGATCGGCGCACCAACTCAGATCAACAAAGTAATTCGAAAAGAAGGAAGCTACATCTGCCATGCACCATTGCGGATATTTTACAGGAATTAAATCGTAACAAAACCCCGCAACGGCGAAACCATACTTTGTCTTGTGTGTATATATTTTTTTGAAATTTTTATTGTCCCAATCGAGGCCAGCGGTAAGATAGACATCATTGCTTTCGAGGACTACCCTTTCTCCATCAGAAAGTTTTTTCCTTCGCTCTGAGTGCTCGTGGAGCAAACTTTTGTTCAATCCTATGCGAGCTATTACAACTGGCTTTCTCCCACCAATTACAAGCTCAACATTTTCAACGTTTGCGCTATGTAACGGCTCTAAAAGTTCCATTATTGGAATCTCAAATGCGCAGCTCCCATCGACGATGTTGGCGTTCTTGAGATCAATTCGAAATCTGTCGGATCGCGTCGTATAGATATGTTTGCCGTTTGCTCTTATTTCGAGATCAAACCTGCAGCGCGGTTTAGCCGCATCGCAAATCCATCCTCTTAGACAATCATTCTCTATTGGATCAACCGAGTAGCGCAAACGGCCGAAACTTCCAAAGAAGAAACGAAAAAGGGCGGCTTCGGGTACGTAAGTAACGCAATCAATCTTTGTGAATACGTCTGAGAGATATGGCTGCTCACTTGGCAAAAAGAGCTCCCCGCTTAGGAAAGCATCAATCTTCTTTTCTTGAGCTACCGACAATCTTCGAAATTCATCTACTTCGCTATTATAGACACACATGTCCAAGCGCAGCTTGTTAGCAATTGTGCGGACATATCTGGCGAGTTCCAATTCAGTCCTTACGATCCCTACCGGCGGCCGATTCCACCCAAGCAAGGTTGTCACGTCTAACCATATAGTCATTTTGGTATTACCTACCTGCCCCAATTCTACCAGATATTGCTGCCAACATCGGCTGGATACAGCTCTCCCAGGTTAAAGGTTTTAGAGAATCCAGGTTCTTAACTTTTCTCGGATCCTGGGCAAACACATGCTGGACCAATTTATGCATTTCGGCAGGGCTTTCAAAAACATGAACCCCCGGACTGTCTATGTATCGCTCAAATCCCCTAAAGGCTGACCTAGTACCTACTATAAATTTCTCTGAGATTAACGCTTCGGCCGTCTTTAGATTCGTACCCCCTCCAAATGGGATTGGCAAAAAATAGCCATGAGCTATTGCTTTGACAGCATCAAGATCAGCATTCGACAGCTCGAACAACAACTCGAGTCGTGACATATTAACCGAAGAAAAAGACCCCTTTAAACACTCACGATAAATATGCTCCGATACAGAGCCAACAATAACAAGCTTAGCGTCGGGAGGAAAACACGCTAGGCTGCCGCCGACAATATCATTAAAGTGTGTAAAATTCGGCGGATGAGCACTTCCCACATAGATTAAAAACTTTGTAGCACCAAATTTAAGTCGCCAGTACTCTAAACGCTCTCTATCTGGTGACCGATATTCCACTCCGTTCGGAGCAACTACAACTTGCCGTGCGCCCCACTTTCGATGAACCAGTTCATCAGACGACGAGACACACATTACCACATCTGCTCCGCGGGTGGCACTTTGCTCTAACAGCATTATCTCATTAATAATATCTTCTATTATATCTTTGTAGCTGCTTCCCGCCAATGAATTTAGTATGCTTCTCTTTAGCTCATGCTCGATATTTTGGCTTCCATAAGACAGCAATACTTTTGAGTTAACCTGTTGACGATATGCCGCAGCTACCGGCCAGAGCCACGGCTGCTCAACATGAACAACATCTAAATCAGCCGGAATCCTCGAGAGTATGAGAGCCTGGTTGGTTTCGTCGCGAACAAATTTTGAGGTCTGCAAATCTCCTATAAACATGACATTTTTGCCGCGAAACTCTCTGTGTGGCGAATTCGCAGGAAACGGCACATCCCAAGGCGCGACCTCTAAATAGGAATCCTCTTCAAAAACAGCGATGTTAAGGACGCGCCAACCAGCGGCCTGAAATTGGCTGCAAATGTTTTGAGCACGCACCTGCCCACCGTGCCTTGGATTAACAAGAGGATACGTGGTAAGAATTAGTACATTTGGCATAGCTAATACGTCTTAGATAATTAAATTTCAGGTCTTGTCGCGTCAAGATTTTGTGTTCAAAAGACAACGTTACATAGATAAATACCATTCAAGCCAACATATATTTTTCACGCATATTATTTCCATCCGTCGGAACGTTCAATTTTTGCTTATGCTAGCGTGTGGCGTAGCCTTTTGATATACCAAAAATGGTATTTTTGCAATAAACAACAATTAATAACTGTAGTCAAATATAAATTTCATTCCATACCCACTACCTTCATAAGGCTCCGCTCGCGTCGTTTCGAGCAGTATTTTATCGAAAAACATACAAATCAGACTGCATCCGACGCAAGCAAACTCGATTGCTCAAACTCAGATTGCCTGCACCTCCTGGTTGGAAAATAACCAAAACTAATCTTAATCCGTTTTCCGAATATCGGGAGAGCCTTGGCGGTGACATGCGCGGTCGATTAACCGATGCGCGCCGCATACATACAGGTGTGTCGCGAATCAACGGGACATTAATCCAGGTGCATCGAACCATTAACTCATTGCTGCGTAGTAAACGAGCCAATGTCCCTTTTTATGGTCTATTTTGCAAATCTTAATGAATCTCGGGGTGGAACTTATCAGATTCTTGGCCTCTACGTCCTTCATATTAGCAGCTTTCTCCCTCCAAGTAACACTCCTTCAATTATCTCTGGGCTTCCGCTTATTACCGATTTCATTCCCCCTTCAGAGATATTCGATTGTCGACAAAGTACCATTGTGCCGGATATTCGCGTATAATTGGCTCAATCACCGCATTCATACACTCCGCATCCTTAATGTGCTGATCTTTGGTGATTTCCATACCGTGCAGCTTAAATGACTCTAAACATCGTAATAGAGAGGATACTCCCCTTTCCCGAACGATATAAACCGGATAGATCAATGCATTCGTTTTGCGAGCCATTCGCGCGATGAGCGCATAGTTGCCCTCAAGATGGGCCGGCCTGCCGAAGAACGGAGCCCGGATATACCCGTTGAAACCCTCGTCACAGAACATCAGCAGATTTCCGCCGTTTTCCAGAATTCTCAGTGCCGGGCGCACGAAACTGCGGCCGGGTTTCAGAATGCCGAGGCCGGCGCCCTTGCGCAGCCGGTTGACGATATATTGGCGTGAGCGGCGTTTGGGCGGGTCGTAGTTCATGGTGACGTCAAGTCCCATGTCGAGAAGGCAATACCAAAGCACCTCCCAATTGCCGATATGGGGCGCGATGAAGATCACCGGCCCCTCGCTGCAACGCTCGACCAGCCCTTCGGTGCCAATCTTGCGGACGTGCCGTCGTGCCAGTCTCGGCACCACGGAATATTCCGCCATCTGTCGACCCTGAGAATCAGCATAAGCCTTGAGAAGTTGCTCAAGCTCGGTATCGCTAAGCTCAGGCCTTATCATCTTGAGATTGGCTGCAGCGCGCGCGTAGGCACCTTTATGAAAGCGCGGTGCCAGCAGGCGCCCAAGCCAGCCGCCGAGATCGGAACAGACGCTCGCCGGCAAGAGCATGAAGGCAAAATAGAGGAAGAGATCTACGGCGTTGTCGATATTCTCGTAAAGCCAATAGCGCAGAAATGCCTTGCGCCGGTCGCCGCCAGCTAAGAAATCGCCAAAGGGCGGAGCTTTCGGAGGCTCATAGGTCCACGCCTTGCGCTTGCCGGTGGCGACTCTTTTGTCGGTGTCGTCCGCGCTCGTCATCCTCAGCGCCTATGCAATGTCACGGGCATGCCGTCACGCGGACGCAGTGTCAGGCGGCATTGTGGCTGAACCTTATGTCCGTCCCTGATCCGAACGCGGAAACGCTGAGCCAGGATCGCCAGACAGAGGATCGCCTCGGTGAGGCCGAATTGCAGACCGGGGCATACACGCGGACCGGCGGCGAAGGGAATATAGCTGTAGGGTGCCGGCCGTGCCTCGCCGAGGAAACGCTCCGGGTGAAAGCGATGCGGCTCGGGGAAGAGCGAATCCGTGCGATGCAGTATCCACGGCACGATCAGCACCAGCGCAGCCTTGCGTACCTTCACGTCACCGATCTGGTCCGGCTCGGCCGCCTGACGCGCCAGGATCGGTACGGGGGGATAGAGGCGCAACGTCTCCTCAATGACTGCACGGCACCAGTCGAGCCTTGCGACATCGTCAATCGAAGGGACCCGGTCGCCGCAAACAGCCTCGATTTCAGCATGGACAGCCTCTTCCACCCAGGGAGCACCTGCCAACAGGTACCAGGCCCAGGTCAGGGTTGCAGCGGTGGTTTCGTGGCCGGCCATGAAGATGGTGGCAGCCTCGTTTCGAAGCGCCACGACATCGAGTTTCAGCTCGGGATTGCGTTGCTGCCGTCGGATCAGCAGCTCGACCATCGAACTGTTGTCACCCTTGCCGGCAAGATGATCTTCGATCACCTGATCGATGATACGGTGAATGCGTTTGACCGACCGGCTCAAGCTCGGCGTCCTGATGATCGGCAGACCCTCGTCAAAACCGAGAAAATAGCCGAAATTGACGGAATCGACCAGCGACTGGTAGCTGGCAAAGCCTTCCGTGACGGCATTGGCGCTTTCCTCGCCGAGATCATTGCCGAAGACGCTGCGAGAGATGATCTCCGCCGTCAGCCCGGCCATCTCGAACAAGGCGTTGACCTCAGCGCCTTCGCCCAAGCTTTGCCAGCGGTCGGCAAGCTCGCTGGCCGTGCTCTGCATGATCGCGCCAAAGGCCGGCACGCGGTTTTTGTGCACGATGTCGGAGACCAGAGGCCGGCGCTGCTTCCAGGTCTCCTTGTCGGAAATGAACAAGCCGTCGCCCAGCAGATATTCCAGCGCGCGGCGCATCTGCGGCGTCTTGCGCTCGAAATTCTCATGTCGCTTGGCGACCACATAGCGGATTGCCTCAGGCGAATTGACGATGATCAGCTGGCGACCAAGCAGCTTGAACTCCGCCACGTGCTCACGATAATCGGCGCGACGCCAGATCGACAGAAAGTCGCTGCGCGCCTGCAGCATGAGCTTCAGCGGTTGGCCGGGCTTCCCGCTATAGTAAGCGGCGTGAGCCGGCTCGAAATAGCGTGACGATTGATCGGTGTGTTCGACGATTTCGGTTTTCTGATCAAGCCAGGCCAGCATAGCGGTGCAGAACTTTCGCGCCTTGCGGCCGGTAACGATGTGAGAACGTCCGAGCGCCACGACGCAAGGTCGTGGTCACTATATTCATTTCGCAACCGCAGAAAAGCCCCCGCTTGGCCGAAGTGGAAGCTGTTCCTTCACCTTGAAATCAGCCGTACCTAGATGGCTTCCAGCGTGAAGAGCTCATCGAGTGTCTGGCGCCTGCGGATCAATCGATGTGTCTCGCCGTCGATCAGGACCTCCGGTGCATAAAGCCGGCTGTTATAGTTCGACGACATCGTCGCCCCGTACGCACCGGTCCCATGGAAGACGAGATAGTCGCCGACATGGGCTTCGGGCAAATCGCGCGTCTCTACCGTGCCATTGTCCGTCTGTGTGAAGACATCGCCCGATTCGCAGAGCGGGCCTGCGACGACGGTTGGGAAAATTGCACCGCCGGCGTCTCGTGGCGTCGTGCCCGGGATAACGGAGATATGATGGTAGCTGCCATACATGGCCGGTCTGGCGAGATCGCTGAAACCGGCATCGACAAGCACGAAGCGATTGCGGCCCATCATCTTGACCGCCCGCACCTCGGCAAGCAGCACGCCGGAATCCGCCGTCAGAAAGCGTCCTGGCTCGATCTCCAATCGGATCGAATGGCCGAAATGCGCCTCGATCTCGCGCCGTGCTTTATCCCAGAGCGAAAAATAATGAGCTGGATCGATTTCTTCTTCGCCCTCCCTATAGGGCACGGAGAGGCCGCCTCCGGCGGAAATCGCCTCGATATCCACATCCAGGGCACGGCAGAATTCAATCATCGCGCCGCAGACGCGCTCCAGGTGCCCGTAGTCCACCCCGGAGCCAATATGCATGTGCAGCCCGACAAGCTTCAGAGAATACTGGCGCGTCAGCGCCACGGCCTCCTGCAATTGCTCGAACCAGATGCCGTGCTTGCTTGTTTCGCCGCCGGTGTTGGTCTTCTTGCTATGGCCATGCCCGAAGCCGGGATTGATGCGCAGCCAGACCCGATGGCCGGGCGAGCGCTCACCCAGCTGATGCAGCATGTCGATGGAGCCTATATTGACCTCGACCTTGTCGGCAATGACGCGTTCCAACGTCGGCCGGTCGAAGACATCCGCGGTGAATACGATCTGCGCAGCTCCCGACGCATTGCCGGCTGAAAAGCCCGCCCGCATCGCCCGATCGATCTCGCCGAGCGAAACGGCATCGACCCTAACACCGGCCTTGCGCATCTCCTGCAGGATATGAATGTTCGAACAGGCCTTCTGCGCGTAGCGAATGACATCGAAGGCGGAGAGTTGCGCGATGCGGCGGCGGATCGCGGCAGCATCATAAATCCAGAGCGGCGTTCCGTATTCGGCGGCAAGCGCGCTCAGCGTTTCATTGGAAGGAATGGTCATCTTGTCTCAATCGGTCTGGGCGGGAATAGATCAATAATGAATAATAGTATGGGCGGAGCGACTGTGTCACTCCACCCCTTTCATGATGTAGACGCGCCGCGGCTAGCTAGCGCTTGGCGGCTGCAAGTGCCTGCTCGATATCGGCAATGACTTCCTTGGCCGAGTGCAGCCCGACGTTCAAGCGGATCGTGCGGTCGGTGACGCCGAAGCGTGCAAAGACATTGGTTTCGGGCGAGATGCTTAGTGCTGCCTTGGCAGGGACCACGAGGCTCTCCGGGCCACCCCAGCTGACACCGATGCGAATGAGACCCAAGGCGTCGACAAAGTCGGCGACGTCGATGCGGTCGGAGACCTCGAAGGAAAACAGCCCGCCAAACCCGCTGAAGGTTCGTTTGCCGGGATGCTCGCCCAGCGCCGGGTGCATGACATTGGTCACGTCCTCATGTGCCTGCAGCCAGGAAGCTACCTCGAGCCCGGCTTCATGGTGGTGGCGCATGCGGAATGGCAGCGTCTCCAGATTGCGCAGGACGAGCCATGCCTCGAACGGCGCGAGTTTCGCACCCGTATAGGGGTAGATTTCGCTGTTGATGCGATCGATATGTGCCTTGGAGCCGGTAACAAGACCCGCCACCGTGTCGCTCTGTCCGCCCAGATATTTCGAGGCAGCATGGATGACGATATCGATGCCGACGGAGAGAGGCTTCTGGAAGAGCGGCGTTGCCCAGGAATTGTCGACCATCGTCACGACGCCATGGCGGCGAGCGGCCTCGGCGATGGCAGTCAGATCCTGCAGCTCGAAAACCATCGAGGTCGGGTTTTCGAGATAGGCCAACTTGGCACCGGGAAGTGCGGCAAGCATGGCTTGCGTATCGGTGCCGTCGATATAGTCGACGACGACACCGAAGCGCTTCAGCACTTTTTCGAAGAAGCGGAAGGCATCGCTATAGACATGCCGCACGGTGACGATACGGTCGCCGGGTCCAACGAACGCCAGAACCGCGGCAGCAATCGCACCCATGCCGCTTGAAAAGGCGCGCGCCTCTTCCGCGCCTTCCATCTCGGCGATCTTGCGCTCCAAAAGCCGCACGGTCGGATTGTCGCCACGTGAATAGATAGGCTTCTTCGAACGGCCGGCGAAGACGTCTTCCAGCTCCTTGTAGCTATCGAACAGGAAGAGCGATGTCTGGTAGATCGGCGGCACGGCCGCATCGAAAGGATCGTCGCGCGGCGGCATCAGCGGCTCTGGAATGGCGTGGCGGTAAGCATCGAATCTCGGCGTCTCGTTCATGGCGTTCCTCATGGTCAGGAGTGAAGTGTCGATTGGCCAGCAAGGCGGCCCGGTGCATCGGCGGGCAGAATGGCGAGCCATTCGCGCCATCCGACAAAAGCGCCGAGGATGGCAGCCAGAATGGCAGCGGTGGCAGCAGCAGCGGCGACACCGGCAAAGCCCATCCAAAGCGGCAGCATGAGCAGAAGCGGGATCAGCAGATAGCCCTGCGGCGCAAGCCCCACGAGCGCAGACAGGCCGGCCCTGCCCCGCGATTGCAGCATGACGAGCAGGACGGATTGAAAGGCCGCAAGCGGAAAGATCGGAAAGAGGAACCGCAGCCACGTAGCCGCCTCGCCGATAACGTCTGGACTATCGGTGAACAGACGTGCGATTGGCTCCGCGGCCAGGAACAGCAGGGCGGAATAGAGCAATGCGACCGGTAGTGTCACGGCCAGCATGAACCGGATAGCGGCCTTCAACCGCTCGGCATCGCCGGCGCCAAAGGCATGGCTGACGACACTCTGAGCGCCGAGGCAAAAGCCGAACAGAGGGAGCTGTCCCAGGGTCATCAAGCGGATGGCGATTGCAGTGGCTGCAACGCCTGTATCGCCGCCATGGACTGCTGCCTCCCGCATCAGGACCAGAAATCCGAGGCCCGTAACGATGCTTGTTGCAGCAGCGGGAAGGCCGATCCGTGCGATCGGCCAAAGCAGTTGCCAGCGTATCGCTCCGCCGGTCACGCTCACCGTTCCCCATCGACGCAGGAAGTAGGCGACATAGCACGCAAGGGCGGCGATGGACGACACAATGGTCGCCAATGCCGCACCGGACGCACCGAACTTGAAGAGGAAAATGAAGATGGGATCGAGAACCGCGTTCAACGCGAAGCTCGCGATCAACACGATCATCGAAAAACGCGAATTGCCCTCGGCAATCGCAATGAAATCGCAGATAGCCTGCAAAAGCCCGAGCGTCAGGCCGAAAGCGAGCAGCCGACCATAGTCGAGCCCGGGGGCAAGAAGATTGCCGCTTGCACCGAGGGCACCGACAAAGTCCGGCAAACCGAGATAGATCAGGATCGACAAGGCAATGCCAAGCGGGATCGTCGCCGCGAGCGCTGTCGTGGCGACCGACGACGCGGCTTTGAGATCCCCTTCGCCGAGATAACGCGCAAGCAGCGTCGCAAGCCCTATACCCAGCCCCTGACCGGCTGCCGCAACAAGCAGAAACAGCGGCATGACGAGACTGATGCCTGCCAGCACGTCCGGGCCAAGCGCTCCCAGGAAGATCGCGTTGATCGCATGATGCCCGGCACTGGCAGCCAGTCCTGCCACCGCCGGGAGCGCGACCGCCAGAACAAGCCGCTTGATGCGCGGATCGTTCATATCGACGGCTGTCTTCATCAGGCGCCCCGCGCCAGCGAGCCAAGGACAGGCTGCCCATCCTCTGTGGACAAGCCGCTGAGATCCGGCGATAGCAGCCGATCCATGAAGAAGCGCTCGCGCAGGAGCATGACCAGCAGCGCCTTCTTGTGCGGGAACTGAATGTGCTTGACCTTGGCGAAGCCGGAACGGTCGAGATTGCGGATTTGCTGGGCGTGATGGTGGATCGGTTCGCCGACGATACGGCGGGTACGCGGATCGGCCAGGAACATGTAGTGCATCAACGACGGCAACCAGGCGCTGACGAAGGCCTTTCCGCGGAAATCATCCTCGCCGATCGCCACATGCCAGCCGCGGTCATAGCCATCGGCCTCGTAGTGCGGCCCTATCCTGTCTTCCTTCGCCCAGTAGAGCTCGAAATAACCGAAGGGCACGCCGCCAAAGGTGCCGATCAGCGGCAATGTGCGAGGATCGGCAAGGCGGCCCGCGATGAAATCGCGATGATAGGAGAGATCGCCGCTGTCCTCCCATATGGCGGCCACCCTCGGATCATTCATCCAACGATGGAAATGCGGAAGATCGGTCTCGATATCGGCGACATGAAAACCGAGTTGCGTGTTCAACCAGGGAATGAAGCGGCTATAGACACGGCCGACGGGCTTCGGCGGCCGCTGCGGATGAAGGGCGCCGTTCGTCAGTACCGGCACTTCCGGATAGCTGCGCGGCACGCTTCCAAGCCAGGATTTTGCCTGCTGGAAGAACGATTGCGGACGCACGATCAGGCGATCGCCGCGCCGCTCGATGGCACCCGCTTCCGCCAGACGCGTTGCGAGGCCGCCATCAGCGAGCTCGATCTCGAAGCAATCCAGCTGCGGATTGCATGCCAGAACGGCTTCAGACACGGCGTTGACGATATCCTCGCCAGGAAGCGACGAGGCTGCCGTGGAGATTGTATCGAAGATCAGAAGATTGGCGGTCGTCCCCGATAGATGACCTGAGGCCACCGTCACCCCGTGATGCTCGACGCGAAAGCTCCCCGGCGCAGGCCTCGCCGATATGATGAGCGGCTGGTCGCAGGCAAGCACGCTGCTCTCAAAACCCGATAGCGGCAGGCGCAGATCAAAGGATTTCTCCGCTGTCCCATCGCTTCTGATCGCCAGGGAAACATCCATAATTCATCTCCATATCTTCGGAACCACGCCGGCTGAGATCGGCGGGCCAAGCACAGCGCTAATTCTGCGGTGACGAACGGCATCAGCAAAAATTCAAAATATTTTCGGAAAATATTTTTTGAAAATCTCCTGAATTTTCCAAAACTCCGTTCGTCATGCAGCTGCATCGATGTAATTTTCGGAGTATCCGAGTTTATCGACGCCAGAAGTCAGAGATATCAATCGATTAAACTTAATATCTATCGCAGATATTGAGATGTATACGTTATTGTATTTCGATTGATTAGATATGTATTTAGGTACATTCAGGGAGAATGGCGAAGAAATGACTGTCCATGATCGGAACGCCAAGGCAGCAAACGATACGGATTACCTCGCCAAATGCTCGCTATCGCCGGCACAGTCACGTATCTGGCTATTGTCGGAGACGGGTAACGAAGTCATCTACGGGCGACAAATACTCGCCATCGCCTTTCCCCCAGTCTCTCTTGCTGTGGCGCGCGAAGGTCTATCAAAACTTTCGCGGCAACATCCCCTCATCACCTCGGAATTCGAGGCGCGGGCAGGTGGCGCAGTCCAGCAGATCCTGAGGAGCGACCGCTTCGTCGACATCATCGAGACGGAGTTGGGCTCTGGCGATCATCTGGACGAGGCGCTGACCGCGGCTGCAGCGGTCGAACGAGTTCGCCCGGTGGACCTTACCGATGGCAATCCGGCCCGCTTCATCCTCCTGACCCAAGAGGCGCGCGCCGTGGGTGCGCTATTTTCCCTCCACGCCATCCTCGCCGATGCCGCAACGCTTGACCTGCTCGCGACCGATTTCCTTCGCAATATCGGCGGTCATGAAGCGGTGGATGTCGCGGAGACAACGCTGCCCGACGCCGCGTCGTGGATGAGTGCCAACGGTGCCCCGCGCAGCCCGGCACCAGAACTGGTCGACTTCTGGTTCCAACGACTGACGACTCAGGAGAACATCGCATCACTGCTGCCGCAAACGTCGGCGGGAAAGAACATGGTCGACGAGGCCTGGTTCGAGCATGTGCTTGAGGTGCCGGTACCATCCGCTGACACGTCTCGCGCCATGCTCGCCGCCCTCGGGATCGCCCTGCGCCGCCATACCGGATACGGCACTCAAAGGATCGGCCTGGTCACGCGCCCGGAAAGGCAGAAAGTTGCCGCCCGTAGCGAGGACGTGTTGATCCTGACGCCGGAACTTGCCGGCACCATGACACTCAAGGACGTTCAAGAAGCCTTCGCCCAGGAAATCGATACGGCTATCAGGCAATCCCTGCCCTTCGAGGCCCTTGCCGATGCGCTGATACGGCGAGATGAACTCTTCGATACGACAGGCCTTGTCAAGACGCTTCTCGATGTGCGCCCGCCCCTGCATCTGCTGAAAGCGGTGCCAAACGAGGCCATGGTAAGCAGTCCAGTCACATCACCGGCACGCCGCGATGCCGATCTGGTCATCACCGTATCGCCGGCATCTGTCGACAAGCTTGTGATTGGTGTCGGCTTCGACCCGCAAAAGCATGATCCAAAGCAGATCATCCGTTTCGCCGACGACCTTGCCATTGCCCTTGCCCAGTTGAACGCCAATCCTGCCACGCAAGTCAAACAAATCCCCTTCGTCTCGCCGGGAGAATTGGAGCGCCTCTCGGCGCCCTATCCCGACGCGCCGGAGCCCGGCGACGGCACGCCGATCCACGAGGTCATCTCCGCACAGGCGAAACGGCGGCCAAACGCCTTTGCCGTAGCACAGGGTGAAAAGTCGACCACACACGGGGAGCTCGAAGCTGCCGCGAACCGGTTGGCCCATCGGTTAATCGCGATGGGGATCGGCCCGGAAAAGCGCGTCGCCATCGCCCTTGAAAAATCGATCGACGCCATCATTGCCATTCTTGCCGTTTTGAAATCGGGCGGCGCATTCACGCCGGTCGAGCCGGACCACCCGGAGGCGCGCAACCGTCATATTCTGACGGCCCCGGGCCTTTCGCTCGTCATTTCCCGCGCAAAGCACATCGCGAACCTGCCGAGCGATATCGCGACACCCTACCTCAATCTCGATGCTATCGACCTGTCTGCCGAGAGCGTCGATGTGCCGGCAACGACCATCGCCCCGCAGCAACTTGCCTATGTGATCTATACTTCCGGCTCGACGGGCGTGCCGAAAGGTGTCGCGGTCGAGCACGGCCCACTTGCGCATCATTGCAAGGCAACCCTGCGCATCTACGAGATGAGCGAGGAGTCCTGCGAATATCCGGTACTGCCCTTCACCTCCGACGGTGGTCATGAGCGCTGGATGGTGCCGCTGATGGCGGGCGGTGGCGTTGTGCTGACGCAAGACAAGCTTGCCACACCGGAAGACGCCTTCGCCATGATGAAGCGGCACGGCGTCAACAATGCCAGCCTACCCACCAGCTATGTGCGCGGCCTTGCCGAATATGCCGGCGAAAACAGCGAGATACCACGGTTGCGGCTCTATTCCTTCGGCGGCGAGGCCTTGTCGCAAGCGGTGTTCGACATGATCACCGAGAACCTGAAGGCGCAACTGCTGATCAACGGCTATGGCCCGACCGAAACGATTATGACGCCGATGATCTGGAAAATTCCGGCCGGAACCCGCTTCGAGGGGACGGTCGCGCCAATCGGCCGCGGCGTTGGCGATCGGCGCATCTATGTGCTCGATGCCGACCTTGCGCCGGTTCCAGTCGGCGTGATCGGCGAAATCTATATCGGCGGCAGCGGCCTGGCGCGCGGCTATCTCGGCCAGCCGGAGTTGACGGCGGACCGCTTCATCCCCGATCCCTTCTCGCAAGGCGGCAGGCTCTACAAGTCGGGCGATCTCGGCCGCTGGCGGGAAGACGGCATCGTCGAATTCGCCGGCCGCGTCGATCATCAGATCAAATTGCGCGGCTTCCGCATCGAGCCGGGCGAAATCGAAGCCGTGCTGCGCTCCGATCAGCGTGTGGCCGAGGCTGTCATCCTGCTGCACAATGACGGTGGTCGTAGTTCTCTGGTCGCCTATGTCGTGCCGCGCGAGGGCGAAAGTTTGAGCGTGACCGAGCTACGCCGCACTGCCATGACCGCCCTGCCCGATTACATGGTGCCGCAAACCATCATGCTGATCGACAGGCTGCCGATGGGGCCGAACAGCAAGCTCGATCGCGCCGCCCTGCCCGCGCCGCGTATCGAACGCGAGATGGTGGCGCCGGCCAACGACAAGGAAAAAGCAATCCTCGAAGCCTGGAAAGACATTCTCGATATCAGCGATATCGGCGTCACGGAAAACTTTTTCGATATCGGCGGACAATCGCTGATGGCCGTTCGCATCGTCTCGCGCCTGAAGATGCGCCATCCCGAATGGCCGTTGTCGATCGCAGACATGTTCAACCATCCGACGGTGCGCGACCTGGCACTGGCAATCGACGGCAGCCACGACGAGACCGGCGTCGATGTCGTCTACCTCCGACGCAATGGCGACCGGCCGGTGCTCTACTGCTTCCCCGGATTGCTCGTCAGCACGCGCGAATATATGCGGCTCGTCGACTATCTAGGCCCTGAACAGCCGGCGACCGGCTTCATCTGCTATTCGCTGACCGAAACCAAGACGCTGAGCACCCGCGTCGAAGATATCACGGCGCGTTATGCCGAAGCCGTGCGCAAAAAGGCCAATGGCCGACCTTGCGCTTTCCTCGGCTGGTCGTGGGGCGGGCTGCTTGCCTATGAGGCCGCCCGGCAGCTCGGCAACGACATCGATCTGCGCATGATCGGCATGGTCGACGTCTGTGACATGGACGAGGAGTTCACCGTCGGCATCATGCCGCGCTTCGAAGACGGCATCCGCGATCGCACCCATGCCGCCGTACAGAGCTGGCTTGCGACCACACCGATGCGCGAGGACTGGAAGAGGCTCTTTGCCGCCATGAACGAGGAGGTCTACGAACAGTTCCTCCACCATGTCGTCAAGCATAACGTCAAACTGCCGACGGATGGTCCGGATATCGGCTCGGAAGAACACACCTTCTGGATCCTCATCGACAATGCGATGATCTTCCGGAACTACCGCCTGGAGCAATCCGATTTCCGCGTCCATGCCTTTGCGGCCGAAGATTCTCTCACGCGCGCCCTCAACGTCATCGACTGGCGGCGCTATTCGCCCAATGCCACGGCGTCGGAAATCGTCACCGGCACCAACCATTTGACGATCATCGGCAAGACGCCCTTCCACCAGCGTTTCGCCCGGCGGCTCGACCATGCCTTTGCGCCGGTGCCGCTGTCCAAAGACACCGTCAAGTAACCCCCTCTTCGACATCATTCTGGAGCTGCATCATGACATCGCACGTGCTCGACCTCGCCGGGGCCGGAATCGGTCCCTTTAACCTCAGCCTTGCCGCTCAGCTCGATTCCATACCGCAACTTTCCGTCCGCTTCTTCGAACGGCGCCCGTCCTTCGCATGGCATCCGGGAATGATGCTGCCGGGCGCGGAAATGCAGACATCTATTCTCAAGGATCTGGTGACGGCCACCAACCCGACAAGTCCCTGGAGCTTCCTCTCTTATCTCGTTGCACATAAACGCTTTTACCAGTTTCTTAATGCGGAATATGAAGCCGTCCCTCGCAAGGAATTCGCCGATTATCTCGGATGGGTCGCGCGCGGACTGACTTCGCTTCGCTTCGGTGCAAGCGTTCGAGAAGTCCATGCCAATGATGGCTTTTTCTCCATCGCAACCGACGATGGCGCGATCAGCGCTCGCAATCTTTCCGTCGGCGTTGGCAAGGTTGCGTCTCGTCCGGCCTGGGCCGAACAGCTGCCAAAATCCATGACCTTCCACAGCAGCGAAGCGACGCAACGTGTCGGTGATGTCAAAGCGCCTCGCGTTGCCGTCATCGGCGGCGGCCAAAGCGGCGCCGAGATCGTCGATGCCCTCCTGGACCTGAACTCCGTTTCGACCATTCACTGGATTAGCCGCCGCCCGAATTTCGAACCGCTCGATGCGACGCCATTCACCAATGAGCTTTTCACGCCAAGCTATATGGAGCGCTTCCACGGACTTCCCGAGGAGCTCAGGCTCACCCATACGCGCCGGCAGGTACTGGCCAGCGACGGCGTTTCTGCCTCCACATTGAAAAAGCTCTATCGCCGGCTCTACGAGCGAAAGCTTGATGCCGCCGGTCACCCCGATCACGGCATATCATTGCGTCCCTTCCGCAACGTCATTGCGGCCGAACAAGATGGTCCCGAAATCACGCTGACCATGCGCAACGGCTTCGATGACAGCATCGAAACACTGACGGTCGATATGATCGTCTTTGCAACCGGCTATCGCTTTGTGCTTCCGGAATTCCTGCATTCGCTCGAAAACCGTATTGAGCTCAGCTCCATCGGCGAGCCGGTGCTAGAAAGCGACTTCTCGCTCGCATGGGACGGTCCGCGTGACAATCGCATCTTCGTCCTCAATGCCGGACGTCATAGCCACGGCATTGCCGAACCGCAGCTCAGCCTTGCCGCATGGCGCAGCGCCGTGATCGCCAATGCATTGCTTGGTCGCCAGCATTTCGATCTCGATCAGCTCGATCCCATCGTGCAGTGGGAAACGCATGGGCAGCCGTCAAACCTTCCCTCTCACATGGGACAGGCAGCGGAATAGGTGAAAACCGACCAAGCGGAGGAGCAGACGGCGCAGGTGGAGCTTCACAGCCTGCGTCTGTCCGATGACATTGTCGTGCCGGACTCGATCCTGAGTGAGGCGGAAAAGAACCGCGCTGCCGCATTTCGATCATGCGCGGCACGGCGCCTCTTCGTTGCTGGACGGGTCCTGTGTCGAAGTATCATCGCCAATCTGCTTGGCTGCACCCCGCAAGCGCTTTGTCTTGCGATTACCCCCTCGGGCAGGCCTTACCTGCGTGATTACCCCGATATCGACTTCAATCTCTCGCACACGGGAGATCGCATTGCGCTCGCGATCTGTCGCGGCGGCCACATCGGCATCGATATCGAGCGCCTTGATGCATTTTCGGAGAAGGAAGCCTGCGAGATCATGCCGATGATCCTTTCTCAACAAGAACTCCAGCAGGTGCATCAATTGAATGAGCGACATCGCCACGATGTTTTTCTCGCCTGTTGGGTTCAGAAGGAGGCCGCACTGAAATGCTTCGGCCAGGGCTTCCTGGCTGACCCGCAAAACGTGATGCTGGCGCCAGGAAGCACAACCTTTAGAAGCATGAATCAAACGTCAGGCGAAACGATCTTCATCCATTCCGGCCAGATCATCGACGGAGAAAGCGGGGATTTTCAATGGGCTATCGCAACATCAAGGGCTGCGGCAGAACCGCAATGGCGGCATCATAAAAGCGGGATTTTCTTCTAGATCCTATAAAAAGTTAGAATAAAATCAGGTGGATAAACCGTGATTTAGGAGATGCTTCACTTTTCGACTCCGCTATCTTGACTATCATTGTCATGTTTTATAGGTTCCCTCTCAAAAAGAGGGGCACATAGAAATGCAACTTTGGATTTCAGCGAGAGCCCGACATGATTGCCAACCATTCGCAGTCGACTTCCAATGAGCAACTCCAAACAGCACTTCACGCCTATCCGAAGCTCCTCTCCGTCGCGCGCAGGATCACGGGCTGCATGAGCTTGGCCGAGGATGTCGTGCAAGAAGTTCTCCTCCAGCTGGTCTCCAAGCCGCTGAAGGAGGATATAGCGGCGCCAACGCCCTACGTGATGCGCATGGTGCGCAATCTCGCGACCGATCATATGCGGCGCCTGCAATATGAGCGCGGCCTGTTCGTCGAAGAAGAAATTGGCGGCAATACCTCGGCCTATGGAAGCCCCGAGGAACATCTTCACGAGGCCGAGGCCTACAAGGCCTTCCGCTGCACGGTCGAATCCATGCCCGCCAGAACCCGGAAGTTCTACGAGGAGCACTATTTCGACGATATACCCCAGAAGATCATTGCCAAGGAGGCAGGCGTATCCTGCGCCCTTGTTTGCGGCCTTCTGCGAGAGGCTCATTCGCGGTGCCTCGCCGCTCTCTCGCTTGAGGCCGACCATGCTTGCGCTGCCGGCAGCAGCCATAGACGAAACCGAACAACACGGGTGCGGGAGATGCGGGCCTGATGGCGGTTCGCCGCCATCGCCGCAAACTGCACTCCATCGCCAGGAAAGGGAAAATAGATGCAGGAAACCATCGAGATAACCGAATCCAAAGGCGCCATCTGTCGTGACATCATGTCGGAATTGACCGACTGGTTTACCGACCCCGATGTCATCGAAGCCTGCGCAGGTGCTGTGGAGACCCTGCCGATGTTCGGCTGCGTCGAGGCGGATACCGTTGCCGGCTTCGTTGCGCTACGCGCCCATCCTCCGGCTGCCATGGAAATTCTCGTGATAGCAACCAGGCGTCGGCATCATCGCAGCGGCGTCGGCAAGCGATTGCTGGCCGCAGCCGAGGCTTTTGCGCGCTCTTCCGATTGCAAGCTTCTAACGGTGAAGACGCTCGCGCCGCGCGGCAGGGACGAACCGCAATATGAAAAGACCCGCACCTTCTACGATAGAAACGGCTTCATCCGCGCCGAGATATTCCCGACTCTCTGGCGTGAAAGCGATCCGTGCCTGTTCTTCGTCAAGCCATTGACCTCAATAAACTAACCCGGCCGCCTGCCGGCAATCAGAATTTCAGGAATGATCATGAAAGACGAAACGATCACCGGAAACGATCAAAGTCACGCGACGGTCTTCACGACAGAGGGCCTGCGTTTCGAAGTCGACGGCAAAACCATTCTTCACCCGCTCGATATCAGCTTCAAGGCGGGTGAGATTTCCGGACTGATCGGCCATAACGGCTCCGGCAAATCCACGCTGATCAAGTTGCTGGCCCGACAGATTCAGCCGACCGGCGGGCGCATCCTGTTTGATGGCGTTGCCGCAGGCTCCTATGACATGCGTGCCTTCGCGCGTGCCGTCGCCTATCTGCCGCAGGACACCAGTTCGGCTGCCGGCATGACCGTCGAAGAGGTCGTCGCCTGCGGGCGCTATCCCTGGCACGGGGCGCTCGGGCGCTTTACCGATCTCGACCGGGAAAAGGTGGAGACCGCGATGAAGCTCACGCATGTCGATACCTTGTCAGGGCGAATGGTGGATACACTCTCCGGCGGCGAGCGTCAGCGTGTCTGGATCGCCATGCTGGTCGCTCAGGACAGCCGCTGCCTGCTGCTCGACGAGCCGACATCGGCCCTCGACATCGCCCATCAGATGGAAATCCTCGGGCTTGTGCGCGAGCTTTGCAGGACGAAAGATCTGAGCGTCATCCTCGTCCTGCACGATATCAATGTCGCGGCACACTTCTGCGATCATCTGCATGCATTGAAGCAAGGGCGCCTGATTGCAGCCGGCCCGTCGTCGAGCCTCATGAAGGCTGAAACGCTCAATACGATCTACGGCACCAATATGGGCGTCACAGCCCATCCCGTGCATGGAACGCCGCTTGCCTATGTCATCTGAACGCAGCCTCGAGACCCTGACGCTCTCGCGTCGCACGCTGCTTGCTGCTGCGGCGTTTTTTGCCGTTCCGCAGACGGGAATGGCAGCCGAAAGGATAGTCGGCCCGATCGTCTCCCTCGATTACGGCTTGGCGTCAACGCTGCTTGCACTCGGCGTGACGCCAGCCGCCATCGCTTCGCTAGCCGATTGGGACACATGGGTCGTCGAACCGAAAATGCCTGATGGCGTCATCGATCTCGGCACCACCGGCGAGATCAATCTCGAGGTCCTGGCAAGCGTCAAACCGGCGCTCATTCTGACGACGCCCTATCTCGCTCCCTTGAAACCGCAACTGGAAGCAATTGCGCCGGTCCTGGAACTGACGATCTATGCCGAGGGCGGCGAGGCATTGCCTCGTTCCATCGAGGCGACGCGTCGGCTGGCCGACGCCATCGGCCGGCGGCAACAGGCTGAAGAGTTTCTTACTCGGTCGGAACAATTCTTCGACAAATGCGCAAACCGCGTGAAGAAGCTCAATCCTGCGCCATTGGCACTCATCAATTTTGTCGACACCCGTCACGCCCGCATCTACTGCGGCGCAGGGCTTTACCAGAACGTCATGACCAGAATCGGCCTGAAGAATGCATGGACTGGAGCTGGCGACTATTGGGGTTTCGAGACGATCGGGCTGGAGCAATTGGCAACGCTCGACCAGAGCCTGCGGCTGATCGCTTTCGAGCCGCTCTTGCCGCCCAACGTTCTCGATAGTTTGCAGGACAGCCCCTTGTGGACCAGCCTCCCCTTCGTACGGGCTGAGCGCGTATCCGTGCTGCCGGGCACCTTGATGTTCGGCATGGTGCAGGAAGCAGAGCGCTTCGCGCGCATACTGCTCGACCATCTGGAAAAATTCGCATGATCCGCACCGAAACGAATAAAGTCCTCGGTGCTCCAGCCGTGGCTCTGACGTTGTTTGCGCTTGCCAGCCTGCTTGCCTGGCATCAACTGGCCCCGGACTTCTCGCGCCTGTTCGAGCAGGAGGCCGGCTACGACCCGCGACGCCTGTTGCTCATCTATTCGACCCTGCCGAGGATCGTTACCGCATTGCTGGCCGGTGCCGCGCTTTCGCTCTCAGGAAGCCTGCTACAGCAGGTGCTGCGCAATCCGCTGGCCTCGCCTTCAACACTTGGCATTTCCGCAGGCGCCAACCTTGCGCTCGTTGCCGTCATGCTCGCCTTTCCGGCTCTGCAGGGCCTCAGCCGCGACGCCGTTGCCTTGTTCGGCAGCGCCGCAGCGGCAGCGGTCGTTTTCCTGATCGGCGCAAGGCGCGGCTTCTCACCCCTGGCACTCGTGCTGTCGGGCCTGATCGTCGGCGTCTGGAGCGGCGCGCTGGCCGCCATTCTGGTCCTGATGAACGATCGCTACCTTTCCGGCCTCTTTATCTGGGGCGCCGGATCGCTTGCACAGCAAAGTTGGACCATTCCGCTTTCCCTTCTCCCGAAAATCGCCATCCTCTCTGTCGCGGCCTTGCTGATGGCGCGGCCATTGGCGCTCATGGAGCTGGGCGACAGCAGCGCGAGCGGACTTGGCCTTTCGGTCAAGCGAACGCGCATTGCTGCCGTTTGCATTGCAATTGCGCTTGCCGCAATCGTTACCAGCGCCGTTGGTGTCATCGGCTTCATCGGCCTGATCGCTCCGCGCATCGCCCAGCTTGCCGGCGCCCGACAGATGAAGAGCCAGCTCATCTGGTCGCCCCTTATCGGCGCAGGATTGCTGCTACTGACCGATGAGGCCCTCGTGCTGCTTTCTGGTGCCTCTTCGACCTTCCTTCCGACGGGTGCCATCACTGCGCTGCTCGGCGCGCCATTGCTGCTGCTGATGTTGCCGCGTTTGAAGACCGTGCAGCGCAGCGCGCCATCCCTCTCTCAGAATGCAAATCGCGCCTTGCGGACGCCGCGCGTACTCTTGGCTGCATCGATCCCGGCGCTCGTCCTTCTGCTGGCCGGTGCCGTCTTCTTCGGGCGTGCGCCGGATGGAACATGGACGCTGCTCGCCTATCTCCATTGGCCCGATGTATTGCCTTATCGCCTGCCGCGCATCGCTGGTGCCTTTCCTGCGGGCGCGATGCTTGGCGTCGTCGGCGCGATCCTGCAACGGCTCAGCGGCAATGAGATGGCAAGCCCCGAGGTGCTGGGTATTTCGGCAGGCGCTACCCTTGGCGTCACCGCCGCGCTTTTCCTTCTGCCCGCTCCCGATATGGCCGCCCAACTGGGCTTCGGCGGTATCGGCGCTTTCGCCGTCCTCATCGCCATTTTCCTGTTCGGTATCCGGTCCGGTTTCGCGCCGGAGCGGGTACTTCTGACAGGCATTGCGCTCGGAGCCATGCTGGATGCTTTCATCAGCGTGCTGGCCGCGAGCGGCGACCCGCGTGCAATGATCGTGATGCAATGGATGAGCGGATCGACTTATCTTGTTGATACGCCTAAAGCAATTTCTGCGATGATGGCGGCGGTATCGGGCCTTGCGCTTGCCTTTCTTGCTCACCGCTGGCTCGACCTGCTGCCGCTTGGGACCCAGGCAGCACAGGCAATCGGCATTCGCGTCAACGCCGCCCGCGCCTGCCTCTTTGCTCTGGCCGCAGCCATGACCGCGGCCGCCACCCTCGTCGTCGGGCCTTTAAGCTTCATCGGCCTCATGGGTCCGCATCTGGCACGCGAGCTCGGCCTGCGCCGCGCCGCTCCCCAGCTTACCGGCGCAGCGCTCGCCGGCGGTGGCCTCATGGTGCTCGCGGACTGGTTCGGCCGAATGATCGCTTTTCCCTACCAGATGCCCGCCGGCCTGGTTTCTGCCCTCGTCGGTGCCCCGCTGCTACTGATATTGCTGATGAAGCGGCGCAGAACCGCATAATAGTGGTAGAAAACGGCCGTTCACTTTCCAAAGCGTCTCGCCGAAACGGCAAGTCAAACGGATGGAATCGCGGTGCGCGTTGAGGCCGACGACTGGCTTGCGCATCGAGCCAACGCGACCGAAACAAGTATCTGATGGATGTGTGCTTGCGCTTCCAGGCGGCACTTATGAAAGTCGATTTGCAGGAAGAGCGATCGAACTTGATCTGAGAGAAACTAGGCGGGAAACGCTAAGGAGAATATCTCTCCTGTTTGCCGGCGTCTCGGAATAAAGACGGGCGCCGCGCAAAACGCGGCGCCCACAAGGAAGCTTACCAGCGATACTTCAATGAAGCCGTGATGTTGCGGCCCTGCCCGAGGTAGCAATACCCTTCGTTGCAGACAGTCAGGCGCCGGTTGGCGATGTTGCGAACATCGACGGATGCGGTCAGGCCCTTGTATTTCTGATCGACCGCGCCGAAGTCGTAAGAGACAGCCGCATCCAGATAGACGCTTGCATCATTCTTCGCCGTGTTTGCCGTGCTGGTATAGGTCTCGCCCGTATAGCGGATACCGGCGCCGACGGTCAGGCCCTTTGCGGCCGAATCATCCTGGAACGTGTAGTTCGACCAGAGGCTGGCAATATTCTTCGGCGTCACGGCAGGCGCATTACCTTGATCGTCGCCGCGGGTGATTTCGGAATGGTTGTAGGCATAAGCCGCAACCACATCCCAGCCATCAGTGATGTTCGCTCTGGCTTCCAGCTCGATACCCTTGTTGGTCACCTCGCCGAGCGAGGCATAGACGAGCGTCAGAGGATCGACCAGAACCGGCTTGTTCTTCTCGACGAGGTGATAGGCGACAGCAGAGAGGAGAATGTCCGTGCCTGGCGGCTGATATTTCACGCCGAGTTCATACTGCTGACCCTTGGTGGGATCGAGGATACTGCCGGATGCGGACCGCTGCGTGACCGGATTGAACGACGTCGAATAGCTGGTGAAGGGAGCTATCCCGTTGTCGAAGAGATAGAGCGCACCAGCTTGATAAGAAAATGCATTCTTGTTGAGGCTGTCGTTGGTGGTCGTATCGGTGGAGACGATGGTGGTGTCGGTCGATTGTTTGACCCAGGTCTGACGTCCGCCGAGCGTGAAGCGCCACTTGTCGAGCTCGATCTGATCGAGGGCGTAGGCGCCGAACTGCTCCAGTTTGGCGTTGACCCGGCTGTAATTATAGTCCGGCGTCGGGCCGGATACACCATATCTCGGATTGTCGAGATCGAAGTCATAGGCGGAGCTGGTCGTCGAATCAAATCCATATGCGAAGGAATCGTTCATATGGGTATAATCCAGGCCGAACAGCATGGTATGGGCAGCAGCACCCGTATTGAACTTGCTTTCAAGCTGGTTATCAACCTGAAAGACATTCATCCTGTCGCTGATCGCGCTCGCGCTGCGTTGAGCGACGTCGCCGACCCAGTCGATGGTGCTGAGATAGCGTGCCTTCAAATCCAGATGCGAGAAGCGAAGGTTCTGACGGAAGGTAAAGCCGCCGTCGAACTCATGTTCGAACTGGTAGCCAACCTGCTGCTGCTTGGTTTTCTGATAGTCGTAGTCTGGATCACTGTCACGATAATCAAGGACATTGCCATCGGGGCCGATCATTGCGCCAGGATTGGCGTCCGTCTCCGTGGATTGCGCCGATCCGTAAACCGTAAACTTCGTCGATTCGTCAGGCTTCCATGTGAAGGATGGTTGGATGAAATAGCGATCGTCAGCGATGTCGAAATTGGTATCGCCCCTCCTTGCCAGGCCGACGATACGGTAGAGCATGCTGTCATCGTCCTGATTGACCCGGCCGCCGAAGTCGAACATCGTCTGGGCGCGATCCGATGTCCCGTACAGGACGCCGACCTCCCTGATCGTGTCGTCCGTCGGCAGCTTCGATATCTTGTTGACGATACCGCCCGGCGAACCGGCGCCGTAAAGAACGGAGACAGGCCCCTTGATGATCTCGACACGATCAAGCGCATAGGGATCGGTACGGAACATGGCGTAGTTCATGTAGGGCTGACGCAACCCATCGCGATAGTCGCCGTCGGTGGTAATGTCGTTGCCGCGAACGTAGACCTGGTCGAAACGCGGATCGAAACCATAGGAGCCGGTCTGGACGCCGGCTGAATAGCGCACAGCCTCGATGATGTCCTGCGCGCCGCGCTCTTCCATTTCCTTCTTGGTTATGACCGAGACGGAGCGTGGGGTTTCGACCAGAGGCGTATTGATCTTGGTGGCGCCCTGGCTCTTCTTTGCCGCTACGCTCTTATTGTCGCTTGCGTCACTCGATTGGCCGCTGACGACGATCGGCGCGAGCTGGGTGGCATTTCCATTGTTCGCATCGGCCGCGGCGTCTTGCGCAAAGGCATTTCCACTTAAAACAAACAGTGTTGCAAGCGCGGTGGCGCCGCTTGCATGGTGGAATCTCTTACGTGCCAAATTACTGATATAATTATGAGACTTCTGCTTCATAAGCCCTTTGCGCCTGCCCATTTTGAATAAAGATGGCGCAAATTAGTTCGCAGGCGTCGCTGGCGTCAAGAATACATGAGTACAATAGTCATATTTTTTATCGGTTTCCACTCTCATGTTGCAGAATGGCCCCGGTTGCCGAGCATCGGATTGCGGAAAAGACCTGAAAATTAAGCCTAGCAGAGCATTTGGCTCGCTTGCCAGATCACCTTCTCCATAATATGAGAAATTTCATCATCTTTTCACATATCGGTGCTGTTGCTTCGGCGCCCCACATGATCGGCCAGCCGGAGAGACCATGTCCCCCACCTCATCACACAATGCGGCTGCCATGCCGGCGCCGGTCACTCTTCCCGGCTGCACATTCGTTGACCTGAAGTTTGACAATGCCGATCATCCGCACAGGATCTTTCTCTACCGTCCCGACAAACCGGCGCCGCCGGAGGGTTGGCCAATCCTGTACCTGACCGACGGCAACGCCTGTTTCGCAACCGCTGTCGACGCATTGAAAGTGCAGGCGAGCTATCCGAACGGGACCAATGTCGCAGAAGGCGTCATCGTCGCCATCGGCTATCCCACCGACGAGCCATATGACCCTCTCCGCCGCTCCTGGGACTTGAGCCCGCCGCCTGGGCGGGTCTATCCGCCATTTTTCCCCGATACGCCGGATGTGAAGACCGGCGGCGGCGAACGCTTTCTGACGCTCATCGAAGACGAGCTCAAACCCTGGATAGAGCAGCAGGTTCCGATCGACCGCTCACGCCAGGCGCTTTTCGGTCATTCGTTCGGCGGTCTGTTCACGCTCTACGCGCTGTTTCACAAACCAGATGCCTTCAGCCGCTGGATTTCGGCAAGCCCGGCGATCTACTGGGAAGATGCCGCTATTCTTTCGATGGAGAGAGAATTCCTGGACAGACACAAAGAGCCGCTCGATTTGGAGCTGCATCTTTCCGCCGGACAGTATGAAGGCGAAATCCTAGCGCCCTTCCATAAAGGCACCGCCGAAGAGCAAAAACGACAGGAGCGTGCAAAGGAAACGCGCACGATAGGACTCGCCCGCGAGATGGCTGAGAGATGGGCCAAACTGGCGTCGTCCACAGAAACGATCACCTTTGAAGAATATGCCGGAGAGAACCACATGTCGGCCCTCCCGGTCGCGCTGAACCGGGCCGTCCAAGTCTCATTTCGAAGAAAGAAATAGAATTAAAATTCATAGGCTTGCCGCCTAAAGTTGCAGCGCGCCCTTCGGCAATGCGTCGTTCTTCGTGCATTCTGTGCAATGAAGCGCATTCGGCGCGCGTTTCTGGCTCTTTCCGAAGCACCAATCGGTCAAAATTAACCATCGGTTAACCATAATCACCTTTATTTGCTATAGTGAATACAAGGACTTGATTCCAAAGACCGTCGCGCAATTTGCCGATGAATGTGACCAGACACGATTGTCGCGATCCGATAAGATGCATTTTTCAAAGACGATAGCATTGATGACATTGGCCTGCCTCGGCGTTGGTTGCTCGACGACCGGCCCGGTTCGTCAATCGATCGGTGTGGAAACGGTCACGAGTGACAAGGCGCTGGCCTTCCCGCCGCCCGGCGGACCGGCGATCGTCAATGTGGTCGAGCGCAGGCATGCCAAGGATGTCGAGCAGACGATCGCGCTCTCCACCTCGTCTTCCGTCTCAGGGCAGAATTTCCTCAAAGTCCAATTTCTTGGGCTGACGGGCTCCAATCCCGGACTCGGAAGCCGGCCCTATAATACGATCAGCGATGGGGCGATCGCGCGCGAAATGGCGGCCGCAGTGCCCGGCGTACGGCTCGCCCGCTCGGCGACCTTCGTCCAGAACAATTATGGCCCCTTTGGCTACGCTTCCGGCCAGAGCCGGGCCGGCGACACCTGCCTTTATGCCTGGCAACAGGTAAAAGCTGGCTTTGCGCAGCCGCAGGAGCAGCGCAATTTCGGCATGGTGCAGGTGCGCATCCGGCTCTGCGACGCCCATGCGACGGAACGCGAGCTATTGAGCACGGTCTACGGCTATACGATCGCAGGCCATTTTGCTGGCGCGGCGCTGAACCCGTTCGGTGGTCCACGTGGCGCCGATGCTGTTCTCGGCAAACCCGGCGAGCTTGTCTATCCCGACGCAACACCTTATCGCACGGCACCGATCAGCATCGGCTATCAGAACCGCCCGGTCGCACCGCGCCCCGCTGTCATACGCCGACCGGTCATAATGCAGCCTCAGCCGCAGGCGGCGCCAACACTGCCACCGATGATCGGCCCGCGCGTACCGCTGCCGGATGGTCAGAACGACCCGTCGCAGACGAACGGCGCAAGTGGAGCAAGTTCGATGGCCGTGCCGCCGCCGGCAAATACCGCAAGCAATATCATCGTGCCTTTACCGGACTGTAACGGAGCAACTGGCATATCTCAGGTGTGCCGCTAGCAGGCGGCACTGCTTGGGGGCGCCAGGATGGCGTCTGGCAATACCTTTGAAGGGACACCGATGCACACTGCACGCAGCATCTTGATATGGGCCGTGATAGCGCTATGCGGGATCGTGCTGATCACGTTGCCGGTCAACCTTCAAACGCAGCTGATTGCCAGCACCGTGGTCGTCACCCTGATGGCGATCATCAAAATCCTCAAGCGTCAGGGAACCTGGCGGCTGGTGGCGCTTGCCTTCGGCACGGCGATCGTGCTGCGCTATGTCTATTGGCGCACGTCCTATACGCTGCCACCCGTCAACCAGCTGGAAAACTTTATTCCCGGTCTGCTGCTTTATCTCGCCGAAATGTACAACGTGGCGATGCTGATGCTCAGCCTCTTCATCGTCGCCACGCCCTTGCCGTCGCGCACCACGCGCACCTCCGAGACCAAGCACTTTCCGAGCGTCGATGTCTTCGTGCCGTCCTATAACGAAGACACCAATCTTCTTGCCAACACGCTCGCCTCCGCCAAGGCGATGGACTATCCGGCCGACAAGCTCAGGGTCTGGCTCCTTGACGATGGCGGCACGTTACAGAAGCGCAATTCGACCAAGATATTGGAATCGCAGGCCGCAATCGCACGCCATGACGAACTCAAGCGGCTCTGCGCTGATCTGGATGTCGAATATCTGACGCGCGATCGCAACGAGCACGCCAAGGCAGGCAACCTCAACAACGGACTGGAACATTCGAGCGGCGAACTGATCGCCGTTTTCGATGCCGACCATGCACCCGCGCGTGATTTCCTTCGCGAAACCGTCGGCTACTTCGAGGATGACCCGAAGCTCTTTCTCGTGCAGACTCCGCATTTTTTCATCAATCCGGACCCGCTGGAGCGCAACCTGCGCACCTTCGACAGCATGCCGAGCGAGAACGAAATGTTCTACGGCATCATTCAGCGCGGCCTCGACAAATGGAATGCCGCCTTCTTTTGCGGTTCGGCCGCCGTGCTCAGCCGCAATGCGCTGCAATCGCAAAATGGCTTTAGCGGCATCAGCATCACGGAAGACTGCGAAACCGCGCTTGCGCTTCATGGTGCGGGCTGGAACAGCATCTATGTCGACAAGCCATTGATTGCCGGCCTGCAACCGGCGACTTTCGCAAGTTTCATCGGCCAGCGCAGCCGCTGGGCGCAAGGCATGATGCAGATCCTGCGCTTCCGCTTCCCGCTCCTGAAGCGCGGCCTGACATTGCCGCAACGGCTCTGCTACATGTCGTCGACGCTGTTCTGGCTGTTTCCGTTTCCGCGCGTCATCTTCCTGTTTGCGCCACTCTTCTATCTCTTCTTCGATCTGGAGATCTTCACGGCATCGGGCAGCGAGTTCCTCGCCTATACGCTTGCCTATATGCTCGTGAACCTGATGATGCAGAACTACCTTTATGGGTCGTTCCGCTGGCCCTGGATTTCCGAGCTCTACGAATATGTCCAGACGGTGCATCTCTTGCCGGCTGTCGTTTCGGTCATGCTCAATCCCCGTAAGCCGACCTTCAAGGTTACGGCCAAGGACGAGTCGATCGCCGTCAGCCGGCTTTCGGAGATCAGCCGCCCGTTCTTCGTCATCTTCGCCGTTCAGATCATCGCGCTCGCGGTCACCATATATCGTATCTATGCGGAGCCCTATAAGGCCGACGTCACCCTCGTCGTCGGCGGCTGGAACATCATCAACCTTGTCCTTTCCGGCTGTGCGCTCGGCGTCGTCTCCGAGCGCGGCGAACGTGCCTCCTCGCGGCGCGTCAGGGTCGATCGCCGCAGCGAGTTCGGGATCGACGGCCGGTGGAACTCCGCTTCCATCGAGGACGTGTCCGTCCATGGCGCCAGGTTGAACGTCTTCAACAAAGATATGGAGCCGGTCAAGATCGGCTCGGAAGCGATCATACGCTTCCAGCCCTATAGCGGCGCCGACATGGTGACCTTGTCGGTCGTCGTTCGCAATGTCGAGCAGATGGGCGACATTACGGCCATCGGCTGCCAATATGTTCCAAGGGGTGCTGCCGACCATCGCCTGATTGCCGACCTCGTCTTCGCCAATTCCGATCAATGGACGAAGTTCCAGCAGGCACGGCGGCGCAATCCGGGCATCATCCGTGGAACCTTCTGGTTCCTGAGCATGTCGCTCTATCAGACCAGTCGCGGCCTGATCTATCTGTTCAGGGGTGTTGGCTCGGATCGCACACAGCAGCGGCAGGATGCGAAGGCGAGAAGCTGATGAAGCGCACCCTCCCTGCCCTCCTGCTTCTCCTTGGCGCCGTTACCGCGCAGGCGCAGACGACTCCTTTCGACATGTCCGGCGAGCGGCCGAAGGGTGAAGCGCCGACAGTACCCCCGATCATAGCCCCGCAAACAACTGCGCCGCAGACGGAGCCGCCGAAGGCAGCGGTACCTCCGATCATGGCGCCCCAGACCGTTGCACCACAGACCGCGGCTCCTCAGACTGTCCCGCCTCTGGTCATGACGCCGCCCCCCGTTACTCCGCAAACGGCAGCGCCACAGGTCGCAACCCCTGTTGCTCCCGCCCAGACAACGCCACAAGCGGCGCCAAAGGCGAAACAGGCGACCACCAGCACCGATTCATCGGCATTCCGGCGCTATGTCGTTCCTTTCGCAAAGCTGCGATTGGAGGGTGAAGCCGATCGCAAGTCCTGGTCGATTTATCTGACGCCGGAGCAGGCGGCGGCATCCGCGAAACTTACCTTTGCCTATCAGAACGCGGTCGTCGTTGCCCCTGAAGCATCGCAGCTCACAGTCCTCGTGAATGACCGCGCCGTGCATCAGCAGCAGATCGGCTCCTCGGACAATGAGTCGGATGTCAGCTTCGATATCCCGCGCGGGCTCCTGCAGCCCGGTGCCAACCTGTTGACCTTCGAGGCGACTCAGCGGCACCGCGTCGACTGCGACATTCCATCGACCTACGAGCTCTGGTCCGATATCGATCCCGCAAGAACTTATCTCAGCTTCGCCGGTCGTGAAGCGGAAAAACTCTCCACCACCGACGCGATCCGCGCGATCGGTGTCGACGGCACCGGCAAGACACAGTTCAATCTGGTCGTGCCGGCCCTGGCCCAACCAGGAACGACCAAGCCGATCCTGCGTCTGGCGCAGGGACTAGCGCTTTTGAGCGGGATGCCGAACGAGACCTTTTCGTTCGGCACTGATGCCCTACCCGCACCAGGCCCGGGCAAGATGACGGTCGTCGTCGGCACACCAGCGGAGCTACAGCCCGTATTTGCCGTTCCGGCCGCAGCGCAAAATGGAGCTTTGGCGACATTTGCGACGGACCCACGCAGCGGTCAACAGCTTCTCCTCATCAGCGGTCCTTCCTGGCAGGCGATCTCATCGGCAATCGACATGGTGGTTTCGCCGACCGATCGCGATCCCGATACTCGCCGCGATCTGCTGGTAACGCAACGATGGTCCGCACCAGACGCACCTCTGATCTATTCGGGCACCAGCCTGTCCTTCGAACAGCTGGGCGTCAGGACAACGGAATTCTCCGGACGGCGCTTTCATACAAGCTTCAACGTGGCAATCCCGTCCGATTTCTACGCGAATGCCTATGGCGAGGCCACCATCCTGCTTGATGCGGCCTATGCCAAGGATGTGCGACCGGGCAGCCATATCGACGTCTATGTCAACGGCAGTATCGCCACGACCAAGCCGATCACGGTGACTGGCGGCGGCATTTTTCGGCAATTGCCCATCCGCATCACCATGCGGCATTTCAAACCCGGCCTGAATACGATTACGCTTGAAGCCATGTTGCTGGCCGACGAGGATACCGCCTGCGCGCCGGCAGCGACGTCAAACACGACGCCGCGCTTCGCACTGTTCGACACGAGCCAGTTCACTGTCCCGGATTTCGCAAGGGTTGCGCAGCGACCCAACCTCGCAGCCCTTGCCGGCACCGGCTATCCCTACAATCGCCAAACCGAACCGACCGCCCTCTTCATCGACCGAGCAGACACCGACACGCTGTCTGCGACCGCGACGCTTCTCGGCCAGATGGCGCTTGTCGCCGGTCACCCCATCGCGCTGGAACCCACGGCTTCGCCGAGCACCGTCGGGACCCGCAATGCGCTGTTCATTGGTTCCGTGTCGCAGCTGCCGTCGACGATCCTCACTCAAATGAACATCTCCGCCTCAAGCCAGGTGGCCTGGCGCCCACCCGCCCCGGGCCAAGGCGGCGTACCCGAGGCTTCCGTGACGATTGCCGATTGGCGCTCACGCATCAGCGGCGGATTGCTGCAGGGACAAGTGCAGAATTTTCAACAATGGATGCACCGCAACTTTGATATCACCTTGAGCTCGCTGCGCTTCATTCCCAGTTCCGAGCAGGTGTTCACGCCATCGAACGCCAATAGCTTCCTGATCGCCCAGGAGGCAAATCCGACCAACGACGCAACCTGGACCGTTGTCACCGCGCCAAGCGCCGGAGACCTGCGGGCGGGCGCCGAGGCAATGACCGCCCAAAATACCTGGTCGCAGATTGGCGGCCGCATCACGGTCTATTCCGGCAAGACGGGGAAAATCGATACCGTGCCTGTCAGCCGGTTCACCTTTGTCGTTTCCCAACCCTGGTCGCTGACGAATTATCGGCTGATCGCAGCAAATTGGCTTTCCAGCAACATATTGTCCTACGCCTTCCTGTTCGTGGTCGGTTCCTTCCTGCTCGGGGTGAGCACGGCAAGCGTTCTTTCCAAGATCGGCAGGCGCGAATGAAACTCTGGCGCCTTGTTCTTGCGATCTGCGGCGCTGTTATCCTTGCGGCGGCGCAACCGGCTGTCGCTCAACGCACGGCAATCGATCCGCAAGCCTGGACTGCCTACAAAGCGAAATTCCTCGATGTGAACGGACGCATCATCGATAACGGCAATGGCGGCATCAGCCACAGCGAAGGACAAGGCTATGGTATGTTGCTTGCTTACCTCGCCAATAATCCGGCCGATTTCGAACAGATCTGGTATTTTACCCGCACCGAGCTGCTGCTGCGCGACGACGGCCTTGCCGTCTGGAAATGGGATCCGGCCGTCACCCCGCATGTGACGGACACGAATAATGCTTCCGATGGCGATCTATTGATCGCCTACGCGCTGGCCCTGGCCGGATCGGCCTGGAACAACAAGGACTACCTGCAGGCGGCAGCGAGCATGGCCAGATCAATCCTTGCCCACCTCGTCATCAGTTCGGGGGGACGAACGCTGCTCATTCCTGGCGTCGAGGGCTATCGGCCGCCAGGACGCAAAGACGGACCGATCATCAACCCATCCTATTGGGTCTTCGAGGCGATCCCCGTCATGGCGCTGCTGGTGCCTTCCGATCGCTGGCAGAAGCTCCACGACGACGGCCTTGCCCTATTGCGCTCACTGCAATTCGGTCCACGCAAGCTCCCGGCCGACTGGGTCAGCTTGACGGCAAAGCCGGAGCCAGCGGGCGGATTCGAGGCGGAATTCGGCTATAACTCGGTCAGGATCCCTCTTTACCTGACGCGCGCCGGGATCGATGACAAGGCGCTGTTTTCGCGTCTGCAGCAAGGCATGACCGTCGAGGATGATGAGCCTGCAACGATCGATCTGGCGACGGGCAAGCCGAAGGATCGGCTTGCCGACCCGGGTTATAGAATTGTTAACGATGTTGTGGCGTGTGTGGTGAGCGGAACAAAACTGCCTGCTTCGGTTCGGCAGTTCGCCCCATCGCTTTACTATCCGGCCACCTTGCAGCTGTTGAGCCTGGCTTTCGTCACGGAGAAGCATCCGGAGTGTTTATAAAGTCCACCTTGATCATGGCTTTCATGGCCGTCGCCGTGGCGGGGTTTACGCTCGCGACGAAGGATCACGATTCGCCGGAAGACAAGATCAAGCTGGCAAAATCGGCACGTCTCGAGCCGCAAACGGTACTGGCCGCCGATAACAGCTCGGCCGGCGGCAGCTCCGGACAGCCCGTCGACCTGCAGGCGCTCGCCGACCATATACAAGCGACTGCGCCCTCGGCGGTTCTCTCCGACACTCCGCCTAAGTCGGCAAATACGACCGCCGCAGATTCGATCGCCCAAGCCTCCCCGCAGCAGGCACAGCCGCAATCAATGCAGCCACCATCGCCTCAGCAGAGCAATCCGGCACAGGCTGCGGATAATCAGCCGAAGGTCGATGAAAGCGCATTGCGCTATTTTGCAAGCCGTGGCGACAAGGCGCGGCTCCAGGCGGAGATCTCCCGGCTGCAGACGCTCTACCCGAATTGGACGCCGCCGGCCGATCCGCTGGCGATCCCGCAAAATAGCGACAAGCAGCTCGAAGCCATGTGGCAGCTCTATTCCGAGGGCCGTTATGCCGAGGTGCGCAAGGCCATTGCCGACCGTCAGGGCGCCGAATCCGGATGGCAGCCACCCGCCGATCTGCTGGAACGTCTGGATATCGCGGAGGCACGCACGCGGCTCGGCAACGCCTCCGATCTGAAGCAATACCAGACTGTAATCGACATCGGTGCCAGGACACCGAGCCTGCTGACCTGCAGCGACATCGACGTTCTCTGGCGCGTCGCCGAAGCCTTCATCAGCACCGATCGTGCTGCCCGCGGCCAGGATGCCTACAAATATATCCTGAAGACCTGCACCAATCCTCAGGAAAGGCTTGCGACCATCCAGAAGGCGGCCGCTCTGCTGCCCTATCAGCCGATGCAGGATCTCTTGTCCCTGGAAAAGCCAGACGGCAATGGCGGGCGGGAATTCGACAGCATAAGGATCGATCTGGCTCGCCGTTTCGTCGCGCAGGGCAATGACGATCCGAAGCTGACCATATCGCAGGACTATCTCTCGCAAGTCGAACGTGTCGCCCGCAGCCAGGGTCTTGCGTCCGATGATTCGCTGCTTGGCTGGTACTATCTGCGTCGCAGCAACTACGCCGATGCAGAGCAATGGTTCAAGGCCGCGCACGAGAAGGAAGATTCGGCAACGATCTCGCAGGGCCTTGCCCTGGTGCTGATCGCCGATCGCAAGCCCCAGGAAGCCGAAGACGCCATGTACAAGTGGCGCAATGAATCCAAGGATGCGATGGCGACCTACCTTGCGGCGACCGCCAATCTGATGGCTCTGCAACCGCCGGCCAACCTCAGTGAAGATGTTCTCGGCCGTATTGCCGCAGAAGTCGTGAAGCAGAAATATGTTCCGACGGCCCAGCAGCTCGGATGGTTTGCGCGCTCGATGAACCAGCCGCAAGCCGCCGCGCGTTGGTTTGAGACGGCTTTGCGCTGGAAGCCTGACGACGAGCCTTCCGCCTACGGCCTTGCCATTACCCGCAATCAGCTGAACGATCGTGTCGGCGTCGCCGAAGTTCAAAGACTTTGGGCCGGTCGCTCCCAACGCATCGCCGTGCTCGGCGAGCCGGCGCCGCGCACGCCGGTATCGGAGCCGCTGCCATCCCCCAATCAGGCTGGACAGCCTGCCCCTCAGACCTTGCCTCTGACAACATCGCAGCAAGGCGGGCAGCAGCCTGCGCCGCCGATGGCCTCTCAAGCCGCACCGCAGCCTCAGGTAACGCAGCCCTACGTCAACGCACAGATCCCTGTGCAGCGGGTAGCCCCTGCCCGCCGCGCTCCTTCCCCGAATTATGCTGAACCGGAGACCCGCAACCGGGTGGCCACCCGCTCGGCACGACAGCCAGCAGGATGCAATACCACCGTCAATGCGCAGCTGCTGACGCCCGCCAGTGCGCTTTCCCGTGGCTGGTGCCTCATGAACCTCAATCGACCGATGGAGGCGGTGGAAGCCTTCGGTGTCGCCTTGAACAACGCGGATTCAAAATCGCGCGAAGAGGCAGCCTATGGACAGAGCCTCGCCTATCTGCGGGCCGGCCTTGCCAACAATGCAGCCGTCGCTGCGACCAAGGCACCGATGAACCATCAACGCGCCGCTGAATTGCAGGTGGCCATACTGGCCGACCGCGCACTTTCGGCCTTCGAGGGCAAGCGCTATCACGAAACATTGCTCTATCTCGACCAACGCGCGCAGCTGCAGCAAGAGCGCGTCGATCTGATGGTGCTGCGCGGATATTGCTACCTCAATCTCAAAATGTACGACGATGCCGAGCGCATCTTCACAGCCGTCGCCGCAACCGGGAGCCGAGACGGCAGCCGTGGCTTGCGGGATCTTCAGCTGGCTCTACATCCGCAGCCGGGCGATTATTGATCATACAGAAGTCGTCGGCGATTATCGGCAACAACTCCCGACATGCAACTAGGGTGCCTGTACCCCGGTCGCCGCCGTATACACTCGATAAAGCGATCGTGTCGCAGCTATGAACAGTTGATTACGTTTCGGTCCGCCAAAGGTGAGGTTGGCGACCGTCTGCGGTATCTTGATCTTGCCGATCAAACTGCCGTCCGGCGCGAAACAATGAACGCCGTCGCCAGCGCTTGTCCAGATGTTGCCGTCGACGTCGGCCCGGAAGCCGTCCGGAATGCCGGTGTCGATGTTGCAGAAGACTTTGCCGTTTGTGAGTTTCTTGCCATCCACGACATCAAAGACACGAATGTGCCTGGGAGCGCTGACGTCGTGGCTTGCCGCTGAGTCCGCGACATAGAGTTTCGTCTCGTCCGGCGAGAAGGCCAAGCCGTTCGGTTGGCGGAAATCATCCACCACCGCGTCTAGCTCTCCCGTCGCCGGATCGAGCCGGTAGACGTTGCGTGTCGGCTGCTCCGGCTCCGCCTTGTAACCTTCGTAATTCGACAGAATGCCGTAGGTAGGGTCGGTAAACCAGATGGTTCCATCCGAGCGAACGACCACATCATTGGGTGAATTCAACCGCTTGCCTTTATAGCCGTCGGCAAGAACGGTGATGGAGCCGTCGATCTCCGTGCGTGTCACCCGGCGGGTGCCATGTTCGCACGATACGAGCCGCCCTTGGCGATCACGCGTGTTGCCATTGGCGAAATTCGACGGCGCGCGGAAGATCGAGACATTCCCGCCGGGCACCCAGCGCAGCATGCGTTCATTCGGAATATCGCTCCAGATCAGGCATCCGGCGTCTGCGAACCAGACCGGCCCCTCTGCCCAACGGCAATCCGAATAAAGCTCCTCCAGGCCCGCGCTCGGAACGATCAGATTGCGGAAGCGCGTATCGTAGATTTCGTAAACGGACGAGATGTCGTTTGGCATCGCAATTTTCCTGTAGGGATCTTGGGGGGAGGAATTCAGCGCCCGCCAATGGGGCGGCCGCCGGCAACGAGAATGACAGCAATGATGATCAGGCCGGTGAGAACGAGCCTTGGGCCGGCGCCGAAGCCATAGGTGTTCAGCATGGAGACGACCAGAAACATGAACAATGAGGCGCCCCAGATGCCCGGCACGTTCGAATCACCGCCGGCAACAGCTGTCCCGCCGATGATGACGACGGCGATCGACATCAACAGATATTCCGCACCCATGTTGAGGGCAGCCCCGCCGGAGAAGCTCGCGAGCAGATAACCGCAGATCGACGCCAGGATGGCGCAGAGCACATAGGTCGCAAGCCGCGTTCCATCGACCGGAATGCCGGCCATGCGCGCGGCAAACATGCTCTGGCCGATCGCCGATATCCAACGGCCATAAATCGTCTTTTCCAGGAGAATCCAGGCAAGCGCCGACAGCAGCAGAGCAACAATGGCGACATTCGGTATGCCGAACACACCTGATGTGGTGAAATCAGCCAGATACTCGGGCGGCTTGATGCGCAGCCCGCGATTGCTCCAGATGGCGGTCGACTGAATGATGAAGCTCATGGAAAGCGTCGCGATGATCGGCGGAATGCGCAAAAGCTTGATCAGCGCGTAGTTGCCAAGGCCGATGCCAAGGCCGATCACGACCGACACCAGCAGACCCGGCACGATCATGCTGTCTTCGACATTCATGAGCTTCAGCGCGATCGTACCGGCAAGCGTCATGGTGGCCGGTACGGAAAGATCGATATTGCCCGGCCCGAGCGTGATGACGAACATCTGCCCGATGCCGACGATGACGGAAAATGCCGCAAAGGTGAGAGCGGCCTGCGACAGACCGATGGAGCTGGCGCCGCCGGTGAAGAGAACGGTGATGATCCACACCGCGGTTGCCGCGACGAAGGACCAGATCCAAGGTTTGCGGCCAAGCGCACGAAGAGCGATCATGATTGTTTCTCCCGCTTTTCGACGCGATTGAGCAAGAGCCTGAGGGCAAGGACGATGATCAGGATCGCGCCCTGTGCGCCGATCTGCCAGTCGGGCGAGATGCGCAGAAACGACAGGAAGGAGCCCGCCAGGGTCAGCGTCAGCGCGCCGATGACGGCACCCACCGGAGAGACGCGGCCGCCGGTAAACTCTCCACCGCCGAGGATTACGCCGGCGATCGACAGCAATGTGTAACGCAGCGCGATATTCGCATCCGCCGAGGTGGTGAGACCCACCAGGGCAATCCCGGCAAGTACCGCGAAGAGGCCCGCCAGCGCATAGGCCGCAGCACGCAGGCTGACGACGGACCAGCCGGCCCGCTGCAGCGATCGCTGATTGCCGCCGACGCCGCGGATCAGCACTCCGAAGGAGGATCGCATGACGATCAGGTGGGAAAACACCGCGATGACGATGCTCGCTATGATCGCCATGGGAACAAGCGGCGGCTTCGAGGTCATCAGCCAGCGCGCCCAATCGGGTGCAGTGCCGCCCGGTGCCGGCAACAACAGAACCGCAAGGCCGCCCCAGACGAAGCTCATGCCGAGCGTCACCACGATCGATGGCAGATCCCTGATATAGATGACGATGCCAATCACGGCATAGACGGCAACTGCGGCCGCCAGAATGAGGATGCCGAGGAGCGGAGAAGATTGCAGATAAGTCGCCGCCACACAGGCAGTGAAGCTGACAAAGGTCCCCATCGACAGGTCGAGATCGTTGACCGACATGATCATCATCTGCGCGATCGTCGCCAGAGCAATCGGCACGGCGAGATTGAAGAGCAGATTGAGACCGATATAGCTCATGGCGCGCGGCTGCAGATAAAAGACCGCGGCGAGCAGGACGACAAGCGATAGCGCCGGGATGAGCAGGCGCAAGGTAGCGGATGATGGGCGGCTCATGCGCCCTCCCCGGCAAAGGAAGCCGCCAGCACATTTTCCTCCGTGATTTCCTCTCCAACCAACTCCGCGACGATGGCACCGTCACGAAAGACATAGGCGCGGTCGCAGAGCCGTATCTCGTCCATCTCGGTCGAATACCAGATGAAAGTGCGGCCGGACGAAGCTTCGTCGTTCAAGATCCTGTAGACCTCCTGCTTGGTGCCAATATCGACACCGCGCATCGGATCGTCCATCAGCACGATCGGCGCCGTCGTTGCCAAGGCGCGGGCAAACAGGACCTTCTGCTGATTGCCGCCAGACAAGGACAGAATGCCGTTTGCCATCGTCGGCGTACGGATTTCGATACGGCCCTTCCAGTCTGCTCCGAGGCGATCCTCCCGCCCGCCATCGACGACGGACAGTCGCGAAAAATCGCTCAGCGAGGCAATGCTGAGATTTTTCAGGATGCTCCAAAGCGGAAAAGTGCCGTTCAGGCTCCGGTCGCCGGCGACGAAAGCGATATTACCCTGCCTGCCCGGCAACCAGTTGCTCGAAAGTGACCGATGGAGATCGAGCAGCATGTCAGTCTGGCCATGACCGGCCAGACCGGCAAGTCCTATTACCTCACCCTTGCGGACATTGAAGCCAAGACCCTTGCCACCTCGCGCCGGCAGTGCAAGCAGAGGAGGCGCTGTGGTACCCTCCCCGCTCCTGCGCGTGCGGTCCTGCTCCTTGACGACACTGCCCATTGCCTGGACCAGGCTATGGACGCTGAAGTCCTGAGCAATACGATCGGCGACGACGCGACCGTCCTTCATGACGACGATGCGGCTTGCAGTCGAAAGAATCTCGCCAAGAATATGCGAGATCAGCATGACGGCACCGCCGGCCTGCACGAAGCCACGCACATAGGCCATCAATTGCGCGGCGAGCCCTGCATCGAGCGAAGACGTAGGCTCATCGAGGATGACCAGCTTCGGCTTCTCGCCAACAGCACAAAAGGTAATCGCAATCTCTACCATCTGCCGCTCGGCGATCGAGAGTTCGCCAACGGTCCGCATGACGTCGATCCTGTGGCCGGCGAAAATCTCATCGAGCTTGGCGCGAACGGTTATCGCCGCCTGCCGCCGCCAGCTCCAGCCGGCAAGGCCGCGATGGACCACTCGCATATTCTCGACAACGGTAAGATTGGGGGCGAGCGACAACTCCTGAAAGACGCAGCGTATGCCATGCGCGCGAGCTGCGTTGACGCCGTGCACAGTGCTGTCGCCGTCATAGGTGACACTGCCCTCGTGCGGGCTGAGACCGCCATTGATGACGTTGACGATCGTCGACTTGCCGGCGCCGTTATGGCCGACGAGCCCTATGCACTCGCCTGCATGAACTGTCAGATCGGCGCCATCAAGCGCTTTCACAGCACCGAAATGCACCTTGATGCCACGGGCGGAAACGACTGCCTGCGGGCCGGCATCCTGTTTCACTAAAGCATTGTCTTTGGCTGCAATCATGGATCGTCCGGTCGGGCGTTGTATCGGCAGGCGCCGCCTTTTCATCGGCGGCGCCAGTCTCTACGGTCTGCAGATATCGGTTACTTCGCCGCAGCGATGACCTTCTTGGCGTCGTCGAGCGTGTATTCGACATTCGCGACTCCGCCTGCCTGGGTGGTGGCGAGATTGGTTTCGAGATTGTCCTGGTCGATGCGCAGGAACGGCACGACCAGATCCTTCTTCACCTCTTGACCATCCAGGATTTGCTGGGCGACCCAGAAGGCAAGCGTCGAGACACCGGGCGCGATCGAGACCGACATGGTCTCATAACCGCTGGCGTCCTTTTCCTTCTTCCACCAGGCAAGCTCGTCCTGCCGATTGCCCATGACGATCGTCGGCATCGGACGCTTGGCGGCGGCAAGGGCCTGGGCCGCACCATAACCGTCACCGCCCTGGGTCACGACAGCAGCGATATCGGGAAGGCTCGGCAGGATGCCGGCAACGGCCCGCTGGGCGACATCCTGTGCCCAGTCGCCATGCACCGAACCGACGATCTTGAACTGCGGATATTTGGCTGCCGCCTCGTGGATACCCGCCGAGATCTCGTCATCGACCGAAACGCCGGCTAGTCCGCGGATTTCGAGCACGTTGCCGCCCTTCGGCATCTTCTTGGCGAGATATTCAATCTGGCTTGCGCCCATGCCCTTGAAGTCGACGGCGATGCGCCAGGCACAGGGTTCGGTGACGATACCATCGAAGGAAACGACGACGATCTTGGCATCGCAGGCTTCCTTGATGGCACCGTTCAGCGCCGTCGGCGATGCAGCGTCGATGACAATCGCATCATAGCCCTGCAGGATCATGTTCTGGATTTGGGCAGCCTGCTCGGTCGCCTGGTTTTCCGCCGTGGTGAACGGATCGGCAGCGGCCACGACACCGGTCTTGACAGCTTCGCCCGTCACCTTCTGCCAGCTGGTCAACATGGCCTGGCGCCAGGAATTGCCGGCATAGTTGTTCGACAATGCAATTTTCTTGGATGACGTATCGGCAAAGGCAGCACCCGGCGCAGCGACGCAAGCGATGACGGCGGATGCCATAAGCATCTTGGCAATATTCATTTTTTCCTCCCAAAGAGCCTGTACTTCATCTTCCAGGCCAAGATTTTCGAACGCGCTCCTCAACGAACGATCGAAAATAATATTTGCACTGAAGGTTCCCCTGTCAGTAGAAACAGGATGTCCGAGATTCTGACGCTTGTACAGGCGCTTAAAGGGCGAGACCCTGCGGGATCCCGCAGAAAAGATGCGCAAATCCGCAAGACGGATCGCTCGGATCGGCGCTTAATAGCGTCCGAAATTTGCATGCTGCGAACGGCCGGAGGAGCATAGGTCGACGCATTGCCTGGGAGGGCTTGTCTTGCGCGATCTAGCGCCGCAATCGGTCTTCGACCACTATCTCAACATATCAAGGCTTCTTGCCGGCCAGCTCGACTTTCACTCGGTCATCCGGGCGGTCGCCGCCGAAATCAGCCATGTCATCCCGCATGATCATCTCGATGTCTGCATCATCCTGATGGACGAGCAATTTCATACCGCCTACGAGAGCGGATTGGAGACAGATTGGGGTCGCCGTTTTCCGGCGCCTGTGAGCAATAGTCCCATCCGCACGCTTCTCTGGGGTGAGACTGACTACCTGCTGACCGACGATGCCTGGAGCGATCCGCAATTCCATTTTCAAGGCGCTTTCTCGCATCCGATCTTTCACCAATCGCTGCATAGCCGTCTGCATGTGCCCCTTAAAGTTCAGGGCCATGTCATCGGCGCTTTGTCCTGCTCAAGCCACCAGACAGGCCTCTACACCATGCAGGATATCGAAAGTGCTCGTGTGATAGCCGACCTTCTGGCACCCCATTTCTTTGCCATCCGCGCCGCCGACCAGGCCAAGCGATCGGCGATCGTGGAAGCCGAGGCCCGTGCTCGTGAAGAGGGTTTGCGCCTCGGCGCCCTGAAACTGACCGAGGCACTGGAGGCCGAACGGCAGCGCATCGGGATGGACCTGCACGACCAGATTCTCGCCGATCTGACCCGCCTCTCCCGGCGTCTGGAACGACTTGCCCGTCAGCCTGATGTCACCGGTGAAGCGCTTGAGCCGCTGTTTCGCGGTTTGCAGCACAGCATGCACGATCTTCGCCAGATCATCGAGGAAGCCAAACCTTCGGTCCTTCAGCTTTTCGGTTTTGCGCAGGCGGTGGAGAACCACCTCGAACGGTCGATCCAGGAGAGCGAAGCCACTTTGGCCTGGGTCCTGAACGATGAGACTGGCGGCGCCATCGACTGCCTTGAGCAATCGGTGTCCATTGCGCTTTTCCGCATCGCGCAGGAGGCCATCAATAACGCTATTCGTCACGCCCAGGCTGGCAGCATTTCGGTTCATCTGAAAGCGGCCGGGGGGGCGATCACCATCGATGTCATGGATGACGGCATTGGACTTGGAAATACCCGCAGATCATCGGGCGGAGGTATCGAAAACATGCGGACGCGTGCGCGCTTGATTTCCGCGCGCTTCGCGATCAAGGCGGCGGCTGCGTCCGGTGGAACAACCGTCAGCGTCAGCCTGCCGGCCAAGGCGCAATCGGTGGGAGGCGCGGCGGCATGAAGGTTCTGATCATCGAGGACGATCCGCTTCATCGCTCCTATCTCAATGAAGCGATCCGTGCGGCACTTCCCGAATGCGATGGCGTGCTGGAGGCGGAAAACGGCAATGCGGGCGAACGGCTGGCGCGGGATTTGAAGTCCGCTCACATCGTCATGGATCTGCAGATGAGCCAGCGCAATGGCATCGAGGCGGCCCGCACCATATGGAAGGAGCGACCGGAGACGCGCATTCTCTTCTGGTCGAACTATTCGGACGAGGCCTATGTTCGCGGCGTCTCCCGCATCGTCCCCGTCGGTGCCGTCTATGGCTATGTCCTCAAATCGGCCTCCGACGACCGCCTGAAGCTGGCGCTTCGCAGCATCTTTATCGAAAGCCAATGCGTGATCGACCGCGAAGTGCGCGGCATGCAGCAAAAAAGCCTCGGCAATGTCAATGGTTTCACCGAGGCCGAATATGAGATTCTGATCGATATCGCGCTTGGATTGACCGATCGCGCAATCGCCCAAAGGCGGAACCTCTCGGTTCGCAGCGTCCAGAACCGATTGCAGCAGCTATACGTGAAACTCGGCGTCTATCAGCCGCTCGGCGGCCAGGATGATGAAGGGCGGTTCAATCTCAGAGCGCGCGCGGTTGCCGTGGCGTTTCTGAGAAAACTGCTCAATCACAGCGCGCTCGAACGTGCGGAAGCCGATCTTTCCGCCTGGCTCGCGCGCCAACCACATGATTGAAAGAGAAGCCAGCCACCAATGTCGATCCTGCTTGACGTCTTCCCTCGAATAATTGTCTATTGCTAGCAATAGACATTAATCCAATCATACGGAATTTCCCATGTCCGCCGTTTCCCCCGTTATCCTGCTCAATCCCATCGATGATGTCGCCGTCGCTCGTGCGATGATCCGCGCTGGTAGCCCGACCGGCATTAACGGCTTGATTGCTGCAGATCAGATCCCGCGCGGCCACAAGGTTGCGGTCCGCGACATCCAGGCAGGTCAAGAAATCCGCAAGTTCGGCCAGCCGATCGGCATTGCGACGCAGTTCATTCCAGCGGGCGGCCATGTTCACCTGCAGAACCTGGCGGTGATCGAATCCGATCATCCCTACCAGTTCAGCGTCGATATCGAAGAAGCGGGCATGCTGCCACGCGAGGACTGTCGGACCTTCATGGGCTTCGACCGCGGCGCCGGCGGGGTCGGTACCCGCAACTTCATCGGCATCATCACGACGGTCAATTGCTCGGCGACCGTCTCCAAATATATCGCCGAGCATTTCAATCGCACGGGTGGGCTTGACGGCTTCGACAATGTCGACGGCGTCGTGGCGCTGACCCATGGCGGCGGCTGCGCCATCAACACCCAGTCAGAGGGTTATCGTTATCTGGCCCGCACTCTTCAGGGCTATGCGCGGCATCCGAACTTCGGCGGCATCCTGATGATCGGTCTTGGCTGCGAAACCAATCAGATCGCACCCATCCTGGAGCACTACAAGCTCGAAGAAGGAAACCGGCTGCGCACCATGACGATCCAGGATCTCGGCGGCACGCGCAAGACGATCGCAGCAGCTTCCGAAATGATCAAGGACATGTTGCCAGAGGTGAATTCCGCCAAGCGCACCGTTCAGCCGCTCTCGGGGATCAAGCTCGCTTTGGAGTGCGGCGGCTCGGATGGCTATTCAGGCATTTCGGCCAATCCCGCGCTCGGATATGCCTCCGATCTTCTCGTACGCAATGGCGGCACTTCGGTTCTGGCCGAAACGCCTGAGATCTACGGGGCCGAACACCTCCTGACGCGCAGGGCGGTTACTCCTGCCGTCGCCGAAAAGCTGCTCTCCCGGATCGATTGGTGGCGTGACTATACCCGCCGCAACGGCGCCGAGCTCAACAACAACCCCTCTTATGGCAATAAGCTCGGCGGATTGACGACGATCCTAGAAAAGTCTCTCGGTGCGGTCGCCAAGGGCGGTTCCATGCCGCTGAAGGCCGTCTACGAATATTCGGAGATCGTCGATGAGCCCGGATTCGTCTTCATGGACACGCCCGGCTACGATCCGGTTGCCGTCACCGGCCAGGTCGCCGGCGGCTGCAATGTGATCTGCTTTACCACGGGCAGAGGCTCAGTCTCCGGCTTCAAGCCGGCGCCTTGCGTCAAGATCGCAACCAATACCGAGATGTACAACCATATGCGCGAGGATATGGACATCAACTGCGGCGACATCGTCAGCGGCGACGATACGATCGAGGCGGCCGGCGAGCGGATTTTCGAGGAGATCATCGCTGTCGCCTCCGGCAAGAAGACGCTGAGCGAGACGTTCGACTATGGCGACAATGAATTCGTTCCCTGGCAGGTCGGCGCCATCACCTGACGCCGTCCCGAACTAAAACATGCCGCGCAAAAGTGTGCAGCGGTTTTGCAACAACGACATGCGCAAAATCAAAGGCCTAAGGCGCGAGAAGCGAATCTGAAAGATCGCGACGCGCTTTAGGTAATGAAGCTGTACTCGTCCGGCTGATAGTGCTCACGGATATAGGCGGCACGCGCCTGCACATTGGGCTGCGAATTGCTTATGTGATCGCGCATTGCTTTCTGCAGTCCCTCCTCGTCGCGCTTTTGCACCATCTTGAAGACCCCGATATGCTCGGCGAGGAAGGGCTCGTATTCCGGCATCTTGATGCGGCTGCCGACGACATGCTTGCTGAGCGTGAGGATGCATTGTGTCCGCTTCAGGATGCTCAAGAACTCCTTGTTCGGGCAGGCTTGCAGGCTGCGCAGATGAAGGTCCAGCTCCAGCTCGTACATAGTCGAGGCAGAAACATCGGGGTAATCCGCGAGCGCCAGCGACAACCGCGAAAGCATCGCTTCGACGTGCTCTTCGGAAAGTCCGCCCAAGGCGCTTGCGAGCGCCACCGGCTCGATCTGTTCGCGCACCTCGTAGAGGTCGCGAATGCGCTGACCGTCGAGCGGCACGATAGACCAACGGAAATTGTCGTCCTTCTCCGTGATGCCGAGCGTCTCCAACTTCAGCAGCACATCGCGCGCCACGCCACGCCCGACGCCGAAATGGCGTGCAAGCTCGTTTTCATTGATGCGATAGCGGCCGAAGAAAGAGCGATAAACGACGATGCGTTCGACATCCTCGTAGAGCGCCTGCCAGGCGAACATCGGCCTGTCGCCATCTTCGTCGAAGAGCTTGCCGAGATAGTCACCGAGCTTGACCCGCTTCGGCGGTGTGCCCGATGCGCCGACGATAAAGCCGCGACCATCGAACCGGGCAATGAGGCCATCTTCGAACAGGAGCTGCAGCGCCTGGCGTACCGGCGCGCGGCTGCTGTCTATCAGATCTGCAAGGGCTGCCTCGGTCAGCACAGCGCCCTCGGGCACCGTTCCGTCAAGAATCTCGGCCTTCAGTCGCCCAAAGAGCTCCTCATAGAGACTGGTTTTGCGCGGACCGCTATTCCCCAACCGTGATATGCCCATATGATCCCATGTTTCGCGTCCGAGACGGCCCCATGAAGAGCATCTCGCCAACAATAGAAGTGCAGCAATTCCAAAGCGTCTTCGATACTTGGCGGAAAAATTCGATTACTTTCTCACCCATGTTCAAAACCACTGACGTAAACATCCATAACACGCTTCCAGTACTTCCATGAAAAATCCGATGTGGATGGTCGGAGCCGAAATTCGCCTGATCGCGAATGGCGTCCGACACATCCAGGATTCCGGCGTTAGACGTTCATTGCCATCGAACCTCCTTGGCTCCAACCACCAAACCCCACTCATCAAGAGGCGTCAGCAGGAATGTTTTTTACTGAATAAGGGAAGCCAAGCCGATACCAATCATGCAAATCAGCAGCCCCGCAGAGATGAAAAACAGGACCAGAGGCGTGTAACTCGACATCGGGTCCCCCTTTCGAAGTTACTCTGCGTGTCGTCGTGGAATGAAAACAAATTACCCTTCCTGGGTATTGAAGTGGCTCAAGGCATTCCGCTCCTCGTCAGAACCGAACAAAGCTCGTCATCTAAGTCTACGCGGGCGTGCGCTTTTGGTTCCGTCAATCATCAGGATGTGCAGGCAAATGGATGATGCCGATGGACTGACTGCTCAAGTCCCGAGATCATCGAACGCTCTGACACCCCTCTGGTCTGGGCGGGTATCGAGCTGGGCACCGATGACGTAGCTGCAAGCGCCGACCTCGCCGATTGAACGGCGGGCGCGATATCCGCATATGTGGGAGGCGCTGGCCAATCCGTTTTGTAGTGCCCAAAATGAAGCGGAAAACGGATAAATGACCGCCTTCGAAGAAGCGCAAGTAGGCCTGCGCAAGATCAACAAGACGACGCTTGCACTTGGCCTGGCCGAACGCCGCCCAGCGATCTATCTCGACTTGGCACCTGATGCAGGCCGTGCATCGGCACTGGGGGCTTCCCCTTCGGCAAAACCTCGGCGCCAGAAGGAAACAACGAGATGCCGTTCGCGCGGCAGCTTCCAGCTCCGGCGCGCAAGTCTGCGCAATTCGACGAAGTCGCCGAACTCGCAGCCGGCCCAGAAATAGAGATCATCCGCTAGATTATCGACCTCCAGACGGCTCAGCGTCTCGGATAGCAGGCGGGTCGTACCTGCTTGCCTGCCGTCGCGATAAAGATAGGTCAGTTCGATATTTGGACCGCTGCGCAGCTCGTAGTGGCACTCCGGATTATCGATCTCGATGAACAGCCGGACATGCGCCGACGACGGAAGCTCTCCCAATATGCGCGCGATCGCCGGCAAGGCGGTGTCGTCACCGCAAAGGATGAGCGACTGTGCCCTCGGGATCTCGCCGCCGGCCGGCGCGAACAATCCGACAAGATCACCCGGCTGGGCATGTTCGGCAAACGAAGCCCCAGGGCTCTGTGTGTGCGTGGGATGATCGTGCAGAACAAAATCTATCTCGATCTCTCCGCGCTCGATATTGCGCGAGCGGATCGTATAGACCCTGGAGGTGAGCCTGTCCGCTCCGCCCGGCCACACGATCCTTCCATCCACTCCCAGCGTCGGCCACACCGGCGGAGAGCCTTTTGGCGGAAACAGCAGGCGGACATGCAGACCATCGGCCGCAAAATGGTGCAGATCCCGGCCGCTCAGCCGCAACCGACGCATTTGCGGCGTTACATCCGCAACCAAGACAACCCGCATCTCGCGAAAGAACGGCGGCAAAGGGCTGGTAATTTCGCCGTCCCCGGACCAATGCACAACGCCTGGACCGACGGCTGAGGAGAAATACTCGGCGACCGCCATCTTGATATAGCAGAGGTCGATGTCGTCCTTGGCCGAGACCGCAATCGAGATCTGATTGGCCTTAGCGGCAAGATCGGCGCGACCGTAGCGGGAAATGAGCGTTGCCTTTCCGGCCTCTGCCGCAACCTGCGCAAAATCGCGGAAGCGATCGGCAAAGTTTGCAACAAGCGCCTCTGCCTGATCGCTGCTGATGATGGCGTTGGATCGCAATTCTTTCTCCCGTTCCATGCTTTACCGGCCGTCGGAAAGCTGTGCCAGAACAACGGCGTTGTCATTCATTCCCCGCATCAGCAGGCCTATCGCCGGGATCGCGAGGACGGAGACGATTGCAGCGGCGGTGAAGAAGAAGGGATAGCCGAAGTGTTCGCTAATCCAGCCCGCGCCCAGGCCACCGGCCATGCTGACCATTCCATCCGCGCACTGGAAAAGCGTGAAATCGACTCCGGCCTGTTTCGGGTCGGACCAGCCCATGAACTGCGAATAGAGCGCGACGAAGCCGACGGACATCACTCCGGACGAGCTGGCAATCGCGATCGGTATGATGAAGGCCCGCGGCAGGCTGCCATCGAAGCTAAAGAGCGCGAAGGCGGCAAGAAGCATTGTCTGCAACAAAATGGCCAGGATCAGCACGGTCGTCCCGCCCCATAACCGCACCAGCATCCCGCCCAGCAGTGCGCCGCTGAAGCCGACGATCATGCTTCCGACACCGTTCAGGATGCCGATCGAGGCAAGGTCGAAACCGCGGTCGATCAGAAATGGCCCAAGCATCGACAGCCCCCATTTCTGGGCCGCCACATAGATCGCGGCGATCATCAGGCCTCTTTGCACCTGAGGGCGTTTGAGGGCCAGAAGCAGCGACGGCGCATGCGATCGCGTTTCGACCGCACTGCGACTTGCCGGCCCGAAGACGAACGGCAGCCCGAGCAGGATGACCAGCGATGCCATGGTAAAGGTCGCATAGCTCCAGCCTATCCTCTCGACCAGTATGAGAAACAAGCCGGCACCGAGTGCCGAACCGAGATAGGAACCGCCGACCTGCGCGGTATTTCCCCAGCCATGATGCTCCTTGGCGAGCGTTTCGACCGCATAGCCGTCACAGGCGATGTCCACCGTCGATGTGATCAGCGCGACCAGCAGCAGCACGCTCAACACCGGCGCCAGCGGATAAGGACCGGTAAGGCCGATCGAAACGAGGCCGGCCGCGCAAAGCAGCCCGCCGGCAAAGACGATCGACCGGGACCGGTTGCGTCCGACCGCCGGCAGGCGGAACCGTTCGACATAGGGCGACCATAGGAATTTAAAGGCCCACGGAATGACGGTAAGATAGAGCAAGCCGATTTGATCGAGCGGCAAGCCTTGTGAGCGCAGAACCGCCGGCAGGCCAAGCATGGTCAAGCCACCGATGACGCTCTGGGCGATATAAAGTCCCCCGACCGCGACGAAAACCCCGGCCGGGGACGGCGCATGGGAACCGGACGGAACCGTGGTCATCAGAAGCGATACCGCATGCTGGCGACAACCTTCCGGCCTTCATCGAAGTAGCAATAGCCAGTGGTACAGACCTGTTTGACTTCGTTCAGCAGGTTCGTTGCGTTGACCTGCAGGCGCACGCCCTCGAACGAGGGATTGAGCTTGCCGAGATCATAGCGAAGCGAAGCATCGACGAAGGTACGGGCCTTGTTGTCGAGGACCGGCGTATAGAGATTGTCGCCGAAGCTCGAGCCGACATAGCGAAGGCCGGCACCGATACCGAGACCCTCCAGAGCGCCATCCTGCACCTCATAATCCGCCCAAAGCGAGAAGGTGTGATAGGGCGAGGAGTTGAGCGTGTTGCCCTTGGTTTCCGCCGTCAGCTTGGTGATTTCCACGTCATTGTAGGAATAGGCGGCGATGAGGTTCAAGCCATTGTCGAGCGAGGCCGTCGCCTCGAGCTCGAAACCACGGGATTTCAGGTCGAGCTGCCGCAACAGGTTGAGGCCTGAAGAGGTCTCGTAAACAGTGGCATTCTTCTGATCTATGTTGAACAGCACGGCAGTGATGGAGACGTTCCGGTCCGGGATCTGATATTTGACGCCGACTTCGATCTGCTTGCCGAGTGTGGGTTCGGCCTGCTGAGCAACGCTGTTGACAGTCCGGATCACGCCCGGATTGGCGACATAGGATGTGCCGTAGCTGACATAGGGCATGATATCCCATGGCGTGACGTAGCCCAGGCCGGTGCGGAATGTCGTCCGGCTGTCGTCGCGCGAATAGCTTGCGTTGCCGGGCGCATAGTCACTCTTGTGCCAGTCGTGCCGAAGGCCGGCGGTGAAGCGCCAAGCATCGTATTCGATCTGATCCTGCGCATAGATGCCCAGCGAATTCTGCTTCTGGGTTTCGCTGTAGTTGATATCAGGCACATAGGAATAGCTGTCGGTAAACAGATCCGGACCGCTGCCCTGGCGCGAGGTGAATTTCATGTAACTGTAGTCGATGCCGGTAATGAGCTGATGCTTGAGCGGCCCAGTATCGAAATCACTCTTGAGATAGGTATCCGTGGCAAGCCCGCTATTATCCTCAAGGACGATGCCGGGATAGTCGGCAAAGACCCACTCCTGGTGCGCCGAAATGTCGGAATAACGCAGCTTGTGATAAAGGGTGACGGAATCGCTCAGCGCCTGCTCGAGTTCATAGCCGATCCGCCATTGTTTCTGCTTGAAATCGTTGAAGCGGGCATCGCCACCATAGACGGGTGTCGCGCCAACCGAGGTTCCAGCTGCGCCATATTCGTTGATGTAACCCCAGGTCCCGCCGGTCGTGGAGTTCATATATTCGCCAAGCAGCGTCAGTTTGGTATCTTCATCCGGCTGCCATGTGAGGGCCGGTGCGATATATTGCCGATCGTCCTTGATCGCCTCGATCTGGTTGCGTCCGTCACGCACCAGGCCCGTCAGACGATAGAGCAGCGTATTGTCGTCGGTGACAGGGCCGGAGAAATCGAACGCCGATTGAAGACGACCAAAAGAACCGTACTGGACCTCGATCTCGTGCAACGGTTCTTCCGTCGGCCGCTTGGAGATGATGTCAACGATACCGCCGGAGCTGCTGGCGCCATAGATGGAGGCCGATGGGCCTCGCAATGTGGCAATGGCTTCAACCCCATAAGGCTCCAGGCGGAACAGGCCGTTTGGACTGGCGATCTGCCGCAGCCCGTCGCGGAAGATGCCGGTATAGGTGAGATCGATGCCGCGAACCTTGAAGGCATCGTATCTCGGTTCGGCACCATACTGCCCCAAACGCACACCGGGCGCGTAGTTCAACGCCTCGGAAAGGTTCTGCGGCCGCAGGTCCTGCAACTGCTTTTGCGACACTGTGGAAATGGACTGAGGTGTTTCGGCGATCGGCGTATCGGTCTTCGTCGCCGTCCGGCCGGATTTTCCGACATAACCCTCCGTCTCGATGACGCCCTTGATGCCCTGGTCCTGACCCTTGATGACAAGCGGTTCGAGTACGGTCGAGCCGTCCGCCGCCACGCTGCCGGCTTCGGCCGATTGATTGGCCCGGTCGTAAATGCGCACGGTGTTCGGACCGGTGAAACTATAAGCAAGCCCCGAACCAGCGAGCAGCCGCTCCACCGCGGCCCTTGCAGGCAAATTTCCGCTTACGCCGCGCGTGCTCTTTCCGGCGGTAATTGCCGTCGGAAAGAGCAGCCGGATATTCGCCTGTCGTCCGAAGGCCAGAATTGCACTTTCCAGCGGTCCCGCCGGTATGGAAACATTGACCGTCGCCTGCCCTACCGCAGCCGGCTTATCCGTTGTTTGCGCCAAACCGACATTTGCAAATACCCAGGTGCTTGCGCACACAGTCGCTGCGAGCGCATTGCGCCTCGCCTTCCAATTCATCGATGCCACACGGCCCCCTTCATTCATCCCTGCATATGAGAGCGGCGCATCCCCGGACCCGCCATTCCCTTACGAAGAGTGAAAACGGCGGTGACCTCCTGACGTCACGCGCAAAAAATTTTGATTATTTCGAGCGGATGACCACCAGCATGTCCGTGACGCGTGTCACGGAAACCGGCAAATTGCTCTCGATGATGGCAAGAGCCTCGTCGGTATTGGTCAGATCGAAGACCCCGGACACCTTCCGGTCTGCCGCCTGCGCATCGAGAACGACAACGCGTCCATGGCGATAACGCGAAAGCGTCTGCGCCACCTTTGCCAGCGGCGCCGCGGAAAACACCAGTTTCCCATACCGCCAGGCGCTATCGTTCGCGATATCCGCCTTTGCAAGCGTCGCCCTGCCGGAGCGATCGACAGCAATGGTATCGCCGGCTCCAAGGACGGTATCGCTGCCACCCGTCTTGACCTCGACGAAACCTTCCTCGACCTGGACCATTTGCGAAAGCGAGCCCGTCGATGTCTGGACCGAATAATGCGTGCCAAGCGCGGTTGCGCTCAAACCGCCGTCGTCAACAATGAATGGGCGCAGCGGGTTCTTGGCCACATCGAAGAAGGCCTGACCGCGCAGCAATTGGATGCGCCGCTCGCCTGCGGAATAACGCACGGCAATCGCCGTGTCGGTATCGAGATCCACCTGCGTACCGTCCTCCAGCGTGATCGACCGCACCTCTCCGACATCGGTATAATAATCGGCGCGCCAGCGATCGATCAGGCCAAACTGCCCGAGCATACAGGATGTGACGGCGATCAGGCCGAACACCGCTGCCAATCCCGCTACCCTTGTCCGGGAGAGGCGGCGCGCCTTCAAACCATCAAGCGAGACCGGCGCGTCCTTGAGGCTGCCCCACAGCGCACTCATCTCGTCATAGGCAGCTGCGTGAGAGGGATGAGCGCGCAGCCAACACTGGAAATCGGCCCTGTCCTGATCCGTCGCATCGGCGGATTGCAGCCGTGCAACCCAACCGGCGGCAGCTTCAGCCAGTCGATCCTCGATTTTCTCTTTGCGATTGCGGCTCATGACTCCATTCGCCTGTCTATAGTTCGACAAAGCCATGCATCCATCCCGGCTCGCATTCCAAGAGCCGAAATGAAGTCCATCTCCTGACGTTGTCTCAGAAAAATATTTCGGCGCGAACCTTGCGGCAGTGCAGTAGCGCCCTGATGATGTGCTTTTCGACCATATTACGGGATATGCCCAGCTCCGCGGCGATCTCGCCATTGGACCGCCCGCGCAGCCGGCTGAGAATGAAAACCTGCTGGCAACGCTTCGGCAGCGCCTCGATCGCCTTCGCCATGATCAGCAAGCATTGCCGTGCATTGACGATCCTGTCCGGCAAGGGAAGCTCGTCGGGCTCTTCCATACCGGCGACGTCGGGAGCAAAGAGCGCGCTCTCCCTGGTCTGCCGGGTCAGAATGACCCGCGCGACGGATCGAGCCACCTGGAACAGATAGGCTTGTGGATTTTCGATGAGCGTCGCGTGCGAGGCCTCCAGCATTCGCAGGAATGTCTCCTGTGTCGCATCTGCCACATCATCCTTGCTCTTCAGCCTGCGACGGAAGAAGCGATGAAGCCGCTTTTCTTCGCCCGCGTGAAGGGAATACAGCATATCGGTCATCGCATACTCACGTCCTGATCCCGGCGATCCGACAGTTGATGCCGGATTCTGCGTCTGCCGCATCCGTTCGAAGTCTGCGGTCTAGCGTCATGCCCTCAATAATTCTTGAGTTTTATTATCATGTTTCGCTATACCATGTCGGCAGGGCTTGCAAGTTCCACAAAGATTTCGTCCAGCGCTCAAGGGGGGGGGACAACTTCCGCTCGGTCCGTTCAGGAGCTTCCGTTCTGCTGCGAGGACGGCCGGGACGCGTATTTGTTTCAGCCCGCGCCTTCGTCGCGCCGCCGGCCAGATTTCAATAGCGAATAGATGCCAAGATTCGTGCCTGGAGAAACGGTTTCAGACCGCAGATATTGGCCTGCCAAGCGAAACCAAGAACCGGCTCACCCAGTTGGAGATGATGCGTCGTGGACGCGCATCCGCGTTTCGAAGATCGTCCGCTTGTCATTCGGGTAATGTATTGGTCCTGCTTGCTCCGAGGCAAAGCACGTTGCTCCGACTGGCGACCTTACTGTTATTGCCTAACGGAAACCGAAGGCGGAGCGGTAGTGCCTACCTCATCGGAAAGTCTTTGCCTTGATGAAATCGGCCCGACGTCGGTGCTTTCCAATGCGTGGATAGCGCTAAGCTCGCTTGCAACGAGCTTTTGAAGCCTCCACAGGTTGATGTCCCGAATTCCCCAGGCCTCGAGATGCTTCACCGTCAGATAAAGATATTCGGCACAAGACCCTCTGGGACCGCACGCCCTTGCCAGGATGCCAGCGACAGCTTCCAATGGCAGTTTGGAGGTGACGTGCCTTCCCTTTGGACCAGCCCAGAAAACCAGTGCGCGCACAGGACCCAATTCGGTCTGCACCCATATCCATCTTATTGTCGACGCATCTTCAAGGGTACCGATTTCACGGCGAAGCATGCGCCTGATCTGAGCCAGCCGATCGCTGTCGTCCAATCTGAAAGCGATTGCCTTGCAGTATCCGCCTCGCTTGAGAGCAAGCATGAGCCCTGGTTGCGTCAGCGATCCCCGCCATCTCGTCATTCGAAGACAGAAGGAGCGGTGCCACCCCCTGATCGCTCCAACGCGTGACTCGACTGCATCGAAATCCGGCCTCCATATTAGTGAGCCATAAGCGAAGACCCAAAGCGCATCGCCTAGCGACTCCCGATATAATCGCTCCGCCAGCCCATCCAGCTCTTCGTCCGTAATCGGTATGCGAAGCGGATCGGGGCCAGCATCGATCTCGTCGCGCAAACTTAGAGCAACCAGTTCATCCGTCAGATCCATCTGCGAGCGGCCCAATGCCGTTCCGACGCTCAACTGATCCATCTCATCAACCTCCGCAGCCGCCGATCGATCCAACGCTCTGCACCTTGCTGAAGGAGGAAATCTTCGAGCAGCGGACAATGATATCCGCTACCGAGACTCCTCCGGGGAGTGCCTGAAGGCTATCTGGAGGCAAGCTGCCATCGGGAATTACCGACCTGCCGCCTCTCGATACCATCAAGTGCTTCGCCATCTCAGAATGCATAATTTCAGGACGGCTTCGCACGGCATGATCTTTCATTGTGCAGCCGACGATTGAAACATCATTGCTCGATCTAATAATCCATTAAAAATATAGATTATAACAATTGATATTGCCGACCGCCTATGAGGACAGATGTCTTACGCACTGAGTTTTCTCGACAAGAGCCCGATTGATGGCGCCGAGCGTGCATCGCAAGCGTTACAGCGGAGCTTGGCGCTTGCCAGACGAGCCGAAGAATTGGGCTATCGGCGGTTCTGGGTCGCTGAGCACCATAATTCCCCGAAGCTCGCAAGCTCCTCACCTGAAATATTGATCAGCCACCTGCTGGCGCACACCAGGCGCATCCGCATAGGTTCCGGCGGCGTGATGCTGCAGCATTACAGCGCCTACAAGGTTGCCGAGAACTTCAATCTGCTGGCGGCGCTGGCGCCGGGGCGCGTCGATCTTGGGGTCGGCAAGGCGCCAGGCGGGCTTCCGCTTTCGACCGGCGCTCTCCAGAAGGCATATGATCCCTCGCGCAAACCATCGTTCGAAGCGCTGTTGAGCGAACTGGATAGCTTCTTGCGGCATGACCATGGCGCAGACGGCAGAACTGCGGACCTTGCAGCCTTTCCGGCTCCCGACGAGCCGCCTGTCCGCTTCCTGCTCGGCGCAAGCTCGGACAGCGCGAGATTGGCAGCCCGTCTCGGCTGGGGCTTCGTCTATGCTGGTCATATCCATGGTGATGACGAAGCAATCTCGCAATCGTTGTCGGCCTATCGGCAAGCGGGCGGCAAGGCCGCGCTGCTCGCTGTCAGCGTCGTCACGGCGCAAACAGCCGCCCTTGCCGACAGTCTCCTGGGCGAGACGCGCCGGTTCCACCTGCAAATCAAGGGCGGACAAAGCGTCAATGTCGGCAGCCACGAACAGGCGCTCGAATATGTTCGCCAGTCAGGCGCGACCGATTATCGGATCGAAGAGCGAAGCCCGCGCGTCATTCGAGGAACGCCGGCCGACGTTCATCTGGAACTGCAGCGCCTGCACAAGGGATTCGGCATCGACGAATTTGTGATCGACTGCCCGGTCTCCGAAGGTGCGCATCGGCTTGGCACCATCGAACTGCTGGCCGGGGCACGCAACGCCGCTGCAGCCTGATTGGAAATCAGTCCAAAATGACATGGGAAAGAACACCGTGGTAACCAGAAGAGATTTTCTGAAGAGTTCAGGGATTGTTGCTCTGTCTCTGTCCACCGGACTACGACCGACCGAAACGCTGGCGGCTGACACGCCTGCCCGCGGCGGATCCTTGATCTGGGGCGTCGAGACGGAGCCGACCACGCTCAATCCACATCTGAACGGCCAGGCCAAGGCAAAACTGGTTCTGCGCAATGCTTACGAATGCCTTCTTGCCCGCTCCCCGGATGGTGGTTATGTGCCGTGGCTGGCCAAAGACTATGCGGTATCCGAGGATGGCAGGACCTACACCTTCAACCTTCGCGACGACGTAAGCTTCAGCGATGGGGAGAAATTCGACGCGGCAGCCGTCGTAACGAACTTCCTGAAATTGAAGGAGCCGATCTATTCCGGCAGCATCAGCGCCGGTCACGTCTCCCACATTTCCGAGGCGGTCGCACGCGATGCCCATACGGTCGTGCTGACGCTCAAGGACGTCTATGCACCTTTCCTTGATGGCGCGACCAGCATCGAGATCATCTCGCCGAAATCGTTCTCATCGCCGCAGTTGAAGGCGGGTGGGCCTGAAATCGCAGGCACCGGCCCTTTCATCCTGGATCGCTATATCAAGGGTCAAGAGGCACGTTTCGTCAGAAACGCCGCCTATCAGTGGGCTCCGGCCAATGCCGGTCACCAAGGGCCGGCCTATCTCGATGAGGTCATCTATCGCTTCCTGCCTGAATCCGCGGTCCGCACCGGCGCCCTGAGCTCGGGCCAGGTTCATGTCATCGAAGGCATTTCGGGCAATGACGCTGCACTTTTCAGGGACAATCCGGATTTCACCTATCAAAGCGCACTGAATACCGGCACGCCCTATACCCTCTACCTGAATGTCACCAATGCGCCGACGAGCGACGCCAAGATACGCAAGGCGTTCCTCGCTGCGATCGATGTCGAACGGATCATTCAGTCGGTTTACCGCGGTGAGCGCAAACGCGCTTGGGGTGTTCTGACGCCGGCCGACACCGATTTCTACGACAAAAGCATCGAGGGCCGCTACGGCTTCGACATCGATCTTGCCAACCGATTGCTCGACGAGGCCGGCTGGACGAGCAGAGACGGCGATGGCTTCCGTACCAAGGACGGCAAGCGACTGACGATCGAGATCGTGCAGTCGCAAGCGACGTTGCGTGACCAACGCGATGTTCTTCTCGAAGCCGTCCAGGCGCAGGCACGCCAGAACGCCGGCATCGATATCGTCCTGCGCTATGTCGATGCGGGAACCTATTCCAACAGGCAGAGCGACGGCCAATACGGCATCATTCCGAACTCGACCACGACCCAGGAAAACGGCCTTACCCTCTATTTCCATTACCTGCCGCGAGCCAAGGGCGGATCGATCAACTACAGCCGGACCGAAGCAGCGGACATATCGGCATGGCTTGCCGAAGCCGCCTCGACCCTCGATGCCAAAAGACGCTTCGAGATCTATTCCAAGCTGCAGCACTTTGCCTTGCTGGATCAGGCACTAGGCCTGCCGCTCTACGTTCCCGACGATCAGATTGCAGCGACGGTTGCGGTCCAGGGAGCGGGCTTCCGCCCCTTCAAGCGCCTTCCCGAAAATGCCTATGACATCTGGCTTCAGCAACAAGCCTGAGCCGCGCCTATTCCTCTCAAGAGATTATTTCAAGGAGATACTCGGAATGCTTATGCGCAGATATTTTCTCAGCCTGACGGCAGCCATGCTTGTAGCGAGCGCGCTGCCGGGTCTGAGCGTTGCTGGTGATGGCACACCGGTCAGCGGCGGCAAGCTGGCATGGGGCGTTGAGACCGAACCGGCCACGCTCAATCCACAACTCAACGGGCAGGATAAAACCAAGCTGCTGCTGCGCAACGCCTACGAGTCGCTGCTGGCGCGCAGCGCAGATGGCGGCTACCTTCCCTGGTTGGCGACCGAGTACAAGATCTCCGACGATGGCAAGACCTACACCTTCAAGCTTCGTGACGATGTCAGCTTCACCGATGGCCAGAAGCTCGATGCGCAGGCCGTCATCACCAATTTCACCAAGCTCAAAGACGCGACCTATAGCGGCAGCGTGAGCGCTGGCCCGGTCTCGCGCATTGTCGAAGCGAAGGCGCTGGACGACCACACCGTCTCCTTCACATTGAACCAAATCTATGCGCCCTTCCTCGACTATGCCACCAGCTTGGAGATCCTTTCGCCCGCAGCCTTCAATTCTGCGCAGCTGAAATCCGGCGGACCGGAGATTGCGGGAACCGGCCCCTTCATCCTGAAGCGCTATGCCAAGGGGCAGGACATCCAGTTCGTCAAAAATCCGGCCTATAACTGGGCACCCAAAACATCAGCTCATCAGGGACCGGCCTATCTCGATGAGGTCACCTATCGCTTCCTGTCTGAATCCTCGGTCAGGACTGGAGCGCTCACCTCCGGCCAGGTCGACGTGATCGAAGGGATCGCCGGCAACGACGCCAGCCTCTTCAAGGACAATGCGGACTTCAGCTACCGGACGGCTCTCAACACCGGTACGCCCTATTCATTGTTTCTCAATGTCACCTGGGGGCCAACCCAGGACCTCAAGGTGCGCAAGGCCTTGATTACCGCGATCGACGTCGATGCGGTGCTGAAAGCCGTCTATCGCGGGGAACGCACGCGCGCATGGGGCATCACATCGCCGATCGATCCGCAATTCTACGACAAGAGCATCGAGGCGGCATATAAGGCAGACCCCAAGGCCGCAAATGCGCTTCTTGACGAGGCGGGTTGGACCGCGCGAGATGCCGACGGCTTCAGGACAAAGGACGGCAAGCGGCTGACCATCGAGGTCATCCAGGCGCAGGCGACGGTGCGCGATCAGCGTGATGTGCTCCTGCAGGCCCTGCAGGCGCAAGCACGGCAGAATGCCGGCATTGATCTCAAGATCGTCTTCGTGGATGCCGGCACCTATACCGATCGACGCAAGACCGGCCAGTTCGGCTCGATCGCCAATTCCAATACGCCGACGGACGCGATCGACATCGAGTATCACTACCTGCCCCTCGATAAGGGCGGCAGCATCAACTACAGCCGTGCCTTCGCGCCCGAGCTGGCGCAGTGGCTGAATGAAGCCGCCTCGACGCTGGACCAGAAGAAGCGCTTCGATCTCTATTCGAAACTGCAGCGCTTCGCCATTCTCGACCAGGCCTATGCCCTTCCGCTCTACGAGCCAGAGGATCAGGTGGCGGCTGCAAGCTATGTGAAAGGCATCAGCTTCCGGCCCTTCAAGCAATTGCCGGAGAGCGCCTACGACATCTGGCGCAGCGAATAAACCGTACCGTCAACACGTCCCCGACAGCGCAAGCGATCGGGGACAGTGCAGGAGCGATTGATCATGACTGCTGACAATACGACGGCCTTCGACCAGACCCCTTCGGCCTGGCTTTCGCGCAGGCACCGGCTGAAGCGCAACAGCTTGGCATCACAGATCCTGGTGCGGATTGGCTCTGCCATCGCGGTTCTATGGGCGGCGGTTACGCTGAGCTTCATCAGCATTCATCTCGCGCCGGGCGATATCGTCAGCCTACTAATTGGCGAGCAATTGCGCACGCCGGAGGTGGAGGCAGCCATCCGCCTGGAATGGGGGTTGGACAAGCCGTTGCTGACGCAATATCTGACCTATCTCCTGCGGATCCTGCATGGCGATTTCGGACGGTCCTATATCCTGCAAACGGATGTTTCGAGCCTCGTCTTGTCGCAGATGCTGCCGACATTGAAGCTTACCGCAGCTGCCCTTGTCGTTGCTGTGGTCTTTGCCGTCACGAGCGCCCTGCTGACGGCCGGCAGGCGCCTGCCCCGCAGCATCGCGGGCAGCCTCGAGCTTATCCTCATCTCGACGCCGTCCTTCTGGCTCGGCATCGTGCTCCTGTTCATATTCTCCTTCACCTTGAAGCTCTTTCCGGTTGCCGGCGATCGGACGTTTTCAGCGCTGGTTCTGCCGGCCTTGTCGCTTGGGCTATCGCTCGGCGCCGTCATCGGACAGGTGCTGCGCGAAGGGCTCGAACGGGCCTTGGAAGAACCCTTCATGCTGACGGTAAAGAGCTGGGGCGCGAATGACTTCGTCCTGCGGCTGCGCCACGGCCTGCGGCACGCAGCGCTTCCCGCCGTGACGCTTGCCGGTTGGCTCGTCGGCAATCTGTTGTCCGGCGCTGTCATCACAGAAGCAGTGTTTGGCAGACCCGGGCTGGGGCGGATTACGGTCGACGCCGTGCTGGCGCACGACCTGCCCGTGGTGCTTGCCGTCGCCATCCTGTCAGCCTTCATCTACGTCGTCCTCAGCACATTGGTCGACGTGCTTTATTTGTTGCTCGACCCTCGCCTGCGCAATCAAAACCTGGAGGCAGGCCATTGAGCGTCTCCTCCTCCCAGCAGGAAACGGATCAGCGTCAGCTACGGCTGCACGCCCGGCTCGCAAATCCAGGGCTTATCCTTTCGGCGATTTTCCTGCTGCTGGTAGCGATCGCAACCATCTGGCCGCAAGTTCTCACCGCTGCCAATCCGATTGCTGCAGATCCCCTGCAGGCGCAGCTGCCGCCATCGACGGAACATTGGTTCGGTACGGATCATCTCGGAAGGGATGTCTTCTCGCGGGTTGTCTATGGCGCGCGCTACTCCATCCTCATCGGCGTCAGCGCCGTTGCGATCGCTGCGATCGCGGGGGCCTTTCTCGGACTTCTGTCCGGTCTTACCCGTGGTCTCGTCGATGAGGCCATCTCGCGCTTTCTGGATGTGATCTCGTCATTCCCGGATCTGCTTCTGGCCCTGGTGCTGATCTCCTTTACCGGACCCGGCACGGTCAACCTCATCTTCGCGCTGGGCGTCGCCTCCGTGCCGCGCTTTGCAAGGGTCGTACGCGCGCAGACCTTCGTGATCGCCAAAAGCGGCTATGTGGAACAGGCCAGGACATTCGGACTGAGACGCAGCGTGCTGGTGGCTCGCCATATCCTGCCGCATGCGCTGGCCCAGGTGCCCATCCTCGCGACGATCGGCCTGGGAACAACGATCATACAGGCTGCGGGTCTGAGTTTCCTCGGCATGGGTCCACAGCCGCCGGCCCCGGAATGGGGAGCGATGCTGGCGGAGGCGCGCAATTATCTTCGCGTTGCCTGGTGGATTGGCGTCTGGCCAGGTCTCGCCATCACGCTGACGGTCATCTCCATAAGCGTGCTTGGAAGACGCTGGCAACTTGCGTTTGAAGGCAGGAGGCAATCGTGACCCCAGTGCTTGACATTCGTAATTTGACTATCGGCTTTCCTCGCGATGGTGGCGACAACAGGGTTGTCCACGGCATCGATCTGACGATCGACAGAGGTGAGGCAGTCGCCCTCGTCGGAGAATCCGGCTCGGGCAAATCGGTGACGGCCCGCTCGATCATCGGCTTGGCTGGCCCGTCTGCGGTTGTCGACACTGACCGTTTCGACATCGATGGAACCGATGTTCGCGACTTTAATGAAAGGCAATGGCAGCGCCTTCGCGGTGAAAAGATCGGCTTCGTTCTTCAGGATGCGCTCGTCTCCCTCGATCCTCTCAGACGGATCTCGCAGCAACTGTCTGATGCCTTCGGCGGGCGTAGTCTCTTTCGCCGGGCCAGTCGGCACGAAGACAGTCACGTCCTGCTGCAATCGGTCGGCATTCCCGATCCGGAGCGACGGCTGCCGCAATATCCGCATCAGCTTTCCGGCGGTTTGCGCCAGCGCACCCTCATCGCCACGGCGATAGCCCGGCACCCATCGCTGTTGATCGCCGACGAGCCGACGACGGCGCTCGATGCTACCGTTCAAAAACAGATCCTTGACCTGCTTCTCGAACGGCGCAAGGCCGGCCATACGCTTCTCCTGATCAGCCATAATCTGGCCGTCGTCTCCCATCTTGCCGATCGTGTGCTCGTCATGAACAACGGGCGGATTGTCGAGGAAGGTTCGACCGAACAGATACTGAGAAAGCCCCGTCATCCCTATACGCAGCAATTGCTGGATGCCGTGCCTTCTGCCGCTTCCAAAGGATTTCGGCTGTCGCCCGCATCCGTCCCGAAGGCAGAGGGCGAGCCGATGCATGCCGTTCCCAGGCCGAATGCGTGGCAACGCGTGCCTCTGCCTGCAAAGACGATCGATCGGCACAACCATATTCTATCGGCCCGCAATCTCGTAAAGCGCTATGGTGGATCGGGCGGCATCTTTGCCGTCAACGACGTATCCTTCGATCTTGCGGCCGGTGAAGCTCTCGGCATCGTCGGCGAATCCGGTTCCGGCAAGACGACGGTTGCGAAAATCGTTCTCGGCCTGGTCGAACCGGATGACGGTTCGGTCCGTCTTGACGGCGGCGGCTGGAGCAATATCCCCGAGCATGCACGTCGCGCCAGGCGCGCCAGCATGCAGCTTATCGCGCAGGACGCACTCAGTTCTTTCGACCCCCGCTACACCGTCGAGAAGATTATCGGCGAAAGCCTCGATAGCGCCGGCATCTTCGGCACAGCGCGCCGCGAGCGTGTGCTTGAGGTCTTGGACGCGGTCCGTCTCGGCGAGACATTCCTGAAGCGCTATCCGCGAGAGCTTTCCGGCGGCCAGCGTCAACGTGTGGCGATCGCGCGCGCCTTTGCGCCCCGCCCTCGGCTTCTCGTGGCCGACGAGCCGGTTAGCGCGCTCGACGTATCGGTACAGGCGCAGGTGCTGGATCTCCTGGCCGAACTTCAGGCCGCATCCGGGACGTCGCTCCTCTTCATCTCTCACGATCTCGGCGTCGTCCATCACCTGACGGACCGTGTTCTCGTGATGAAGGAGGGACGGATCGTCGAAGCGGGCGCGGTCGAAGAAGTGTTCACCAGGCCACATCACAGCTACACGCGCGCACTCCTCGAAGCGGTTCCGGCCCTGCCCTGAAATGCACAACTCACGCCGTCGGCGCAGCCCGGCATATTTTGACCGACCAAGGAAATTCGCCATGACGCACAATCGTCCCCGACGCCTGAAGACATTGACCGGAGCAGGAAGCGTCATTTCCGCCGGAAACGACGCAAGCCCCCTCACCGGCATCAAGCGTGCCGTCGAACTCGCCCGCAAGGCGGAAGCAGAAAAGATCACCGGGCTGTTCACGGCCGACCTGCTCCACATCGACCCGGCGGGACTTGCCGGAACCGCCGGCGTCCAGGAGCCAATCATCGCACTTGCCGCCTTGAGCCAGGTGACCTCCCAAATCGGCCTGATCGCCACGGTCTCCACGACCTTTCATTATCCTTACAATCTGGCCCGCCAGATCGGCACGCTGGACCATGCAAGTGGCGGACGCGCCGGCTGGAATGCCGTGACCTCCTCGGTCGGAGAAGAGAATTTCGGCGAGACGCTACCAAGTCCGGAGGACCGCTACGAGCGGGCCGCCGAATTCATCGAAATCGTCAATGCGCTCTATGATGCCAATGAACGCAATGCCGCCGAGCGCAAGGCGTCCGGGGCAATTGGCATTGATCCGGCGAAATTCCATCCGATCAACTATCGCGGCAAGCATTTCAAGGTCGACGGTCCCCTAAACGTGCCGCCTTTGCCACAGGGTCGCCCCGTCCAGTTTCAGGCGGGGCAGTCGGAAGCGGGTGTCACCGTCGGCGCTCGATATGCCGAGGTGGTCTATACCTCCCAGCCCAAGCTCGAGGATGCCATCGTCTTTGCCGCGGAACTGCGGCGTCGCGCGACAAGTTTCGGGCGTACGGCCGGCCTGCCCTTCATCATGAACTCCTTCCATTCGGTGATCGGCGATTCCGATGCAGATGTCGCCAGGCGCCTGAAGGAAAAGCACGAGCGGATCGACTATGAGCAGGGACGTCTCAAATTGGCCGATATGCTGGGCGGCGATCTCGATCTTTCCGACCTGCCACTGGACAAGCCCTTACCGGAAACGCTGCTGCCTGAGGTCACCAGCATAAACCGGCGGCGTGGGCGCGTGGAAATTTTCCGCCGCTATGCGCGCGAAGGGCTGACCTTGCGGCAGCTCATCATTCAGGCCCAGGAAACCGGCCACTGGTCGGTGGCCGGCACGCCCGAGCAACTCGCTGATGCCATCGAGGAGCGCTTTCGAGCCGGTATTCTTGATGTTCTCTCCCTGCACGGCTTCGGCAATCCGGACCAGGAGGATCGGCTGGTGAACGGGCTCCTGCCGGAATTGCGGCGGCGGTCGATCATCGACACCGATTATGTCGGGGACGATTTCCGCTCGAATCTGGAGCTGCCGCCCTATGTAGCGGCAGACGGCGCGTTGAATTCGGCAAAGCGCGCCTGATTCCCGGCCGGATCTCAGCCTGTACGTCATCCGCGCCGCCCGACGAGAATAATGCAGGACGACCCACCGCGGTCTCCAAAGCAGCGCTCGAACAAATCGGCAAGGTGGCCGCGTGATACGCCAGGAGGGGTATCATGGTGGCCCCTCCGAACGTCTGCCAGGCACTGTCCCGCGATCTCCGCGGGACAGCGATCTCTTGGCTGCGGCGAGACTATTGATGGATGATGAGGCGAGCTCGGCGTATCCCCTCCACCAGTGCAACAATAACTCCCTCGACCTTTTGCGGCCGATTGGAGTGCTAGAGCTATCAAGCTAGTCCTGCCATCGCAAACGATTGAGGAAGAAGCTCTCATTCGGCGTTGGCTGGAAATCGAGATTCTTGGCTGCTCCGTAAATTGACACCATCTGGTAAAGCGGCACGGTCGGTATTTCGCTTGCAATGAAGCTGCCGACCTTTTCGTAGTCGGCAAGACGCTTCTTCTCATCCAGCGATGAGGCTGCTTCATCCAGCAGGGCATCGATCTCGGGCTTGGCAGTGATGGTCCAGCTACTGCCGGAATGAAAGAGTGAATAGAGTGCCCCGTCTGCATCCTGGCAGGCACAGGAAGAGGTACTGATGGCAAGTGTGGGACCATCCGCCGGTCCCTTTTGTATCAATTGCAGGAAGGTTGGCGTATCCACATTGGCGATCTCGACGTCGAACCCGACATCCTGCAGCTCCTGCTGAATGGCTTGCGCAACCCTCTGGTCAAAAAAGGCGCCGATCGTCAGCTGAAATTTGGCCGGTTTGGCGGCGGTGGCGATCAGTGATTTTGCCTTTTCCGGATCAAAAGGCAGCCCCTTGATCGTATCGCTCCAACCGAAATGTGCCGGCGTCACCATCTCGGCGATCGGCTTGTCCAGTCCGCCGAGAATACCCTGCGTAATGCCTTCCTTGTCGATCGCATAGGCCAGCGCCTGGCGAAGCTCAAGCTTGTCGAATGGCGGCTTGTTCGGATTGATGCGGATATAGGCGAGCCGCTCCGTGAGAACAGGCAGTGCCTTGGCATTCGGCGACACCTGCAATTGCGCCGCCTGGTCCGAGGTCATCGCCCTTGCCAGATCCACCGTGCCGGACTGAATGTCGGCCAGCCGCGTTGATGCATCGGGCACGGCACGGAAGACGGCCGTTGCAAACGGCCCCTTCGCTCCCCAGTAGCTGTCATTGCGCGCAAGCGTTACCGAAACGCCCTTGTCCCATTTTACGAAACTATATGGGCCGCTCCCGACCGGCTGAAGGTTGAAGGCTGCATTCCCGACCTTCTCGACGACGTGTTGAGGAACGATGGATAGGTTCGTCAAGGCGGCAAGGAGAGCGGGAGAGCTTGTCTTCAAGGTTAACGTCACCTGGTGATCACCGGTCACGGCAGCCTTGAGGATCTTGCCAAATTGCGCGCGCTGCGGACTTGCAAATTTGGGGTCGATGATGCGGTTGATACTGAACGCTACGTCGCCGGCTGTCAGAACGCTTCCGTCGTGGAAGTGAACGTCGTCACGAAGCGTAAACGAGATCTCGGTATCCGAGATGTTTTTCCACGCAGTAGCGATCTGCGGAACGATCTTGCCCGCATTGTCACGGGTGACAAGGTTGTCGAAAATGTTGCGATAGACGAAGTAGCTATCGGGATTCCACTGCAGTTGCGGATCGAGCGTCGACGGCTCATTGACGAGGTCCACCACGATCTGCTGCTTTTCGGCCGCCTGGGCCGCAGTCACGAAGGGCAGCATCGAGAAGCCGATGCCCGCACCCAACACAAGAAGCTTATGCCACTTCATTTTTCCAATTCCTCACATGATCGATCATTGATGACGGTGGTCAGACCCTGCCATCCTCGGCGAGATCGGCGGCGATCATGTCGCGCCCTTGATCCCAACCGGGGGAGCCCGCAGGTGACAGGCGGCTTGATGGTTCCGTCCCAAGAGGTTCAGCTCCGGTGACAGCTCCTGGCAAATGGCTGCAGCAATCGGACATCGCGTCGAAAAGCGACAACCGGCGGGCGGGTTGGCCGGGCTCGGCAAGTCGCCTTCAAGAAGGATGCGCTGCCGTTGACGCTGGGCGACAGGATCGGGCAACGGCACCGCACTAAGCAAAGCCTCGGTATAGGGATGCGTCGGGCGAGCAAAGACATCGGTCGTCGCCCCGACCTCGGCAATACGGCCGAGATACATGACTGCTATACGGTCGGCGAAATGGCGAACGACCGACAGGTCGTGAGAGATGAACAGATAGGAAAGACCAAACTGACGCTGCAGCTCGAAGAGCAGATTGAGGATTTGCGAGCGGATCGACACGTCAAGCGCGGAGACCGGCTCATCCAGGATCAGCAGTTTCGGCTGAAGCGCGATCGCCCTTGCGATGACGATGCGCTGGCGCTGGCCGCCTGAAAATGCGTTCGGCTTGCGATTGGCATGTGCCGGATTGAGCCCGACCAGCTCCAGAAGCTCCGCGACCCGTCGACGCCGCTCCTGCCCAGTCCCGACGCCATGAATGGCAAGCGGCTCGGCAATGCTGTCACCAATATCCATTCTGGGATTAAGCGCGGAGACGGGGTCCTGAAACACGATCTGAATATCCCGCAGCCGCGCCGCGGAACGATCTGCACCTGTGGACGCAAGATCGCTGCCCTCGAAGAAAATTTGCCCCGAGCTCGGCTTTTGCATTCCGACGACGGCCGCGCCGAGCGTCGACTTGCCAGACCCGGATTCACCGACAAGCGCAAGACTCCGTCCTGCTTCGATATCCAGATCGACTCCATCGACAGCTCTCAGCAATCCTGCCGAATGCCCGAAAAAGCCGCGACGGATAGGGAAATGCACATGCAGATGGCGAATTGAAAGCAGTGGCACGGTCATACCAGGCTCCCGATACGATCCTGGTGCCAGCAAGCAGCACTATGGCTCGCCGCCATCGGCTCGAGCAGCGGCACTTCGCGACAGTCTTCATCCGCAAGCGGGCAACGCGTCGAGAACCGGCATCCGGCCGGCCATGCGCCTGCATCGGGCACCATTCCCTTGATCGTCGGTAAAAACTGCCCGGCGTCGCTGCCATCCAAGCGCGGAATAGTTGACAGCAGCAATCTCGTATAGGGATGCCTCTGTTGCCTGAAGATCGCACCGACGTCGCCAACTTCGACAATCCGGCCGCCATACATCACGGCGACCTGGTCGGCGATATCCGCGACCACACCCATGTCATGAGTAATCATCAGTATTGCGGTTCCGGTTTCATCGCGCAGTCGTTTCATCAAATCGAGGATCTGCGCCTGAATGGTGACATCGAGTGCCGTCGTCGGCTCGTCGGCAATCAACAGGCGCGGCCGTGTGATCAAGGCCATGGCAATCATGACGCGCTGGCACATGCCCCCCGACAGCTCGAACGGATATTGCCGTGCGCGCATTGCCGCCTCGGGGATGCCGACATCTGCAAGCATATCGATCGCCTGATGCCATGCCTGCCGGCGACCGAGCCCGCGATGAATGATGAGACTCTCTGCAATCTGACGGCCGACCGGCATCAGCGGGTTGAGCGAGGCGACGGGCTCTTGAAATATCATTGCGAGCTCGCTGCCGCGCAGCCGCATCAAATCCTTCCTATCGAGGCGGGAAAGATTGCGCCCATTCAGCTGCACCGAGCCGCCGACCATGGCTGCTGCAGCCGGAAGAAGCCCCATCACGGCGAAAGCCGTCATCGATTTGCCGCATCCCGACTCGCCGACGATACTTACGATCTCGCCGGCATTGACCGACAGGCTGACACCATCGACCACGGCCTTGTCGCCGATGGAGACCTGCAGCATGTCTACGCTCAAGACTGGTGCCGTCATCAGATAATCGCCTCGCGGACGGCCGCCCACGGATTGCGCGGATGAACCATGCCGGTATTCACGCCATCGCGTCGCATCACGACCGACGGCACAGCAAAATTGACCGGATAAAGCGTGTCATCGATCACCTGAACGTCGAAGTCGGCGGCAACGGACGCGGCCACCTCGGCCCCGGCCGTTCGGCTCACTCTGATCGTCGTACCGCTGGCATCGATGCGCGGACTGAAGAGCGCATTCTCCAACGACATGCCGAAAGCCAGGACGTAGGACAGGATTTGCGCGACAGCCGGTACGATCTGCCTTCCCCCTGCTGCGCCAAGAGCCAGCTCCGGCAGACCATCGTACGTCGCAATGATCGGGCACATATTGGCAAGCGGCTGCTTGGCCGGAGCAATCGAATTCGGATGCCCCGGCCTTGGATCGAACCACATCAAGCCATTGTTGAGAGCAAATCCCAATTCAGGCACCACGACCTTGGAGCCGAAACGGGATAGAAGCGTATTGGTGAGGGAAACCATGGTCCCTTGTGCATCGACCACGCTGATATGGCTGGTACAGCTCTCGCCAGCGGCATGCCCCATATGCTTGAGACGATATTCGCTGGCGCGACGTAACGCCCGCGCAAAGGCAAGAGCCGCCGCTCCCGAATGCGGATCGGCATTGCGCGGAAGGCCTTCAAGCTCATTGAGCGCCGCAAGCAAGGTTGGGCCGCCGGAAAGGCCCGGCACCGCATGGACGCGCCGCCCCATGTAAGAGCCGATGGCGGGCTGGAGCCACTTCGGCGCATAGGTACGCAGATCCGCTTTCGAAAGAACGGAGCCGCCCTTCGAAAGATCCGCGACCAGCAGCTCCGCAATCTGGCCCTCGTAGAAATCGCGCGCTCCCTCATGCGCCAGCCTTTCCAGCGATGTGGCCTTGGCCTTCATCGGCAGGAACAGCGATCGGCCGCCTTCCGGTACGCGCGGCGCGCGGCCATCGCAAAGGAAGAGATCGGCGGCACCCTTGAATTGCGCGAGATTGTGGCCGTCGATGGCGAGCGCAAGGGCTGCATACCAATCGACCTGCAAACCACGATGGGCGTGTTCGATCGCCGGGGCCAGGGCATCGGCCCAGGAAATGGTACCGAAGCGATCGAGCGCCTCGGCAAAGCCGGCAACGGCTCCGGGAACGCAAATCGACCCGTAACCGAGCAGATTGCGATCGCCTTGGACAGAGGGCCATTCGAACCAGTCACCATCCCAGCCAGCAACCAGGGGGTAATCATCAGGCCGAAGGGCGGCCGGCGAAATGACATTGAAATCGAGCACGTCGACCGCCCCGGAACCGCCGTCGGCCCGCAGCATGAAGCCGCCCCCGCCAATGCCGGAAAGCCATGGTTCCACGACGCTGAGAACAAGAGCGGTGACGATGGCCGCATCGACGGCATTGCCGCCTGCCGAAAGGACGCGAGCCCCGGCCTCGGCCGCCAGCCAATTCTGGCAGGCGACCAGGCCGTGTTTGCTGCGTGTCTCCTGTTTGCCGATCGACCAGGTCTCGTTCATGGCCTTGCCCCGAAACGCCGCGCGCCTATGGCGGCAGGAATGGCCGAGGCAACGGAAAACCGACCGGAATTTACGGAGGAAGCGTGATGCCTTGCAATTTCGGCGCCAGTCGCAATCCAGGTGCCGGTTTCAGCTGTCATGGCTTCCAGCAGCTTTTCGAGCTTGGCGATGCGCTGTGCCCTGCCGGAAATCCAGTCATGAACCGTCAGGGTGAAGAGTCCCCCGAAGCGGTGCAACGCCCGCCATTCGGCAAGCCAGTCTTCCAGCACGGCACTACCGGAGACGGGTGCCCATCGTTCGTTGCCGCTACCCTCGAACTTGTAAAAGATCGCGTCGTCCAAGGCCCACTGGACGGGAATCTCGACAACGCCATCGATATCGTAGGGATGATCGAAGCCCATCAGCGAGGAGTCATAGGCAAGCCCGCGCGCCTTGATCTCAGCCAGCATTTGCGGGGTCATCTCCCAGGCGGGCGAGCGAAAGCCTACCGGCAGCCTTCCTGTCTGTCGTTCAAACAGTTCGAGGCTGCTGTCGAGAGCCGCGCGGAACTCATCCTCACGGATGTCGCGAACCAGTTCGTGGAAATAGCCGTGCAATCCTATCTCGTGACCGGCAGCGAGAAGGGCCGGAAGCAGATCGGGATCGAATTCCGCCACCACAGCCGGCACATAGAAACTTGCCTTCACGCGATAGCGGTCGAAGAGGTCGAGAAGACGACCGAGCCCCGAACGCAACCCGAAGCGGCGGATCTCAAGCCGCGCGAGACGATCCGGAACACCGTCCCGATGCTCCCACAGATAAGGAGCGATCGCATCGACATCGACGCTCAAAAGGACGGCGCTCTGCTTTCCCTCCGGCCATTCGTAGGCCGGAAAAGAAGAAAAGCCCTTTGTCGACCGGGCTCGATCCTCGACCATGTTCCTATCCTCCTGCCTTGCCTCAGAGCGCCTTCTTCTTCGCCTGGAAGACGGCAAGCGAGCCGATCGAATTGCCGCCATCGACGGTCAGCGTCGCGCCCGTGACATAGGCGGCTGCATCCGATGCCAGATAGAGGACGGCGGTCGCGGCATCCTCCGGTGACGAAATCCGGCCGAGCGGAATGTTGCCGACGACGGTGTCGATATGTTCCTGCGTGAGGTGGCTGACGTCGCTGCCCGGTGCAAAGCCGGGCTCCACGATATTGACCCGGATGCCGAATTCGGCAAGCTCGAGCGCCAACCCCTTGTTCAGACGGTCGAGGGCGGTCTTCGAGGTGCAATAGGGAACGACCGTGCTGCGCATCTTGCGCGAGGCGCCGGAAGAAATATTGACGATCGAGCCCTTCACGCCCTTGCCGATCATCTGAAGGGCAACACCCTGGGACAATAAGAACGGCGCGCGAAGATTGATGTCGAAGATCCGGTCCCAGTCCTCGGCGGTCAGGTCGAGCAGGAAGCCGGACGGATAAATGCCGGCATTGTTGACGAGGACGTCGGCTGAGCCCCAGTGCTCGGCGATGGCGGAAAGGAGCGACTTGATATCGGCATCGGAGGTCAGATCCGCCACGTGCTGTAGATGGCCCTTGCCGATCTCCTGCGCTGCCGAGGCAAGGCGGGAACCATCGGCGTCCGTCAGGAGAAGCTCTGCTCCGGCATTGGCGAAGGCTTTGGCGATCCAGCCGCCGAAAATGCCGGCAGCCCCTGTGACGACCACACGCTTGCCTTTGAAATCCTGCGAGAAATCGACCATTCTTAAGCACTCCTTGGGTCGAGGCGATCCCTCAGGAAATCGCCCAGAACGTTGACAGACAAAACAAGAAGAAAAAGCGCCAGTCCGGGCATGACGGAGAGCCACCAGGCATTGGCAACATAGTTGCGGCCAACCGAAAGCATCGCCCCCCAGCTTGCGGTCGGCGGCTGCACGCCGAGGCCGAGGAAGGACAATCCTGCTTCGAACAGCACCATCAGACCGAATTCGAGGGTGGCGACGACGACGAGCGCACCCGCGATGTTCGGCAGGACATGGTAGCGCAGCACCCTCAGCCATCCGGCGCCCATCGCACGCGAAAGCCGGAGATAGGACATATTGGTGATAACAAGGGTCTGGGCAAAGGCGACACGCGCGTAACGCGGCCACCGTGTAAGCGCCAGAACAAGGATGACATTCTGCAGGCCCGGACCGAGCGTTGCCACGGTGATGATGGCAAGCAGAATAGCAGGCACCGAAAGCACGATGTCGACGAGGCGCATGATCACGATTTCGACCCAACCGCGATAAAAGGCGGCAAGCATTCCGAAAATGCAGCCGGCAATGCCAGACAGCAGTACCGACGCGAATGCGACGAGCAGCGAAACGCGCGCTCCGTATATCAGACGGCTTAGCGTATCGCGTCCCAGCTCGTCGGAGCCGAACAGGAAATGCGTCGCGCGGATAACGGTGCCTGGCGGCTTCAGGCGTCCAAGAAGGTTCTGTGCATTCGGGTCGTAAGGCGCGATCAGAGGAGCGAATATGGCCGCAAGGACAATGACCATCAGGATCATGACCGAGAGCACGACTGTCAGCGGCGGCTTTCCGGCCAACCTGTTTGCTTTGGCGAGAGCCGCAATCATGCCGGTCTCCCGCCAAGACGAATGCGTGGATCGATGAGGCTGTAGAGCAGGTCAGCGGCAAGATTGAGCAGGATCGCCACCGCCGCGCCGATCAGCACGATGCCCTGGACCACCGCGAAGTCGCGCGCGCTGATGGCTTGCATGGTCAACTGGCCGAGGCCCGGCCACGCAAAGACTGTTTCGATGATGATAGCGCCGGTCAACAGATTGGCGATTTCAAGCGCCGAGATCGTCACGATCGGGACCGCGGCATTGCGCATGAGATGGTGGAAGACCAGACGATAAGTCGACAGCCCCTTGGCATGGGCCGTGCGAACATAATCCTTGCTCAGCTCATCGAGAACGGAGGTGCGCGTCACACGGGCAAAGGTCGCCATCGACAGAAGACCGAGAGCGAAGGACGGCATCAGCAGGCTTTCGAGCCCGTTGGCCCCGGACGGCGGCAGCCAGCGCAGAAAGACCCCGAAGAACATGATGAGCAGGACCGAGGTCCAGAATGTCGGCATGGATTGCCCGACCAGCACCAGACCTATCAGCCAGCGGGCTTCCCAGCGCTTGCGCCGGACGGCCAGCACGACGCCGATCGGCACGCCAAACCCGATGGCGACCAACAAGGCGCCAGCCGCAAGCTGCAACGTGTAGGGAATGCGGCTGGCGATGATCTCGACCACCGGCAGGTTCTGCACATAGGAGCGCCCGAGGTCGAATTGCGCCAGACTGGAGAGGAAATGGAAATACTGGATGTAGAGCGGTCTGTCGAAGCCAAGAGCGGTCCGCATGACATCGATATCGGCCTGAGTGGCACCTTGCGGCACCAGCAACAGCACAGGATCGCCGGTCAGGCGCTGCAGAAAGAAGACCAGCGTTATGACACCGAACAAGGCGATGAAGGCCTGGATCAAGCGTCTGGCGATAAAGGCAGCCATCCCCTTTTCCTTTCCCCGACGATCCGGGCCTCGACAAATGCTAGGCTAAACGCAGTTCGAACTTCGCCATGCAGGCTCTAATCGCGCCAGCTTACCCTGTTGAGGAAGAAGCTCTCATTGGCCGTCGGCTTCCATTCAAGCTTATCGGACGCACCGTAGATAACGGCGGCCTGATACAGCGGCAGGATCGGAACATCCTTTGCAACGACCGTGGCGACATCCTTGTAGGCCTCAAGCCGCTTCTTCTCGTCGAGCGTATTGCGGGCGCTGTTGAGGAGCGCGTCGATGCTCGGGTCCGACACTGCGGAAAATGAACTGCTGCTATGCAGAAGCGGGAAGGATATGCCATCCGCATCCTGGCAGGCACAGGACCACCTGCCGAAGGAGATGGCCGGCTGCTTGATTTTCTCGCTCTGGACCCGCTGCAGATAGGTAGCGAAGTCCACCGTCTCGACATTCACCTTGAAGCCGACGTCATTGAGCTGCTGCACGATTGCCTGGACGATCCGTTGATCGAAGGTCGGCGAGGTCAGAAAGGCAATCGGCTGTGTCGCGCCGCTGCCGGCCTTTTCCACGAGCTCATGTGCCTGTTTTGGATCGAAGGGAAGGCCCTCGATACCCGGAACATATCCCGTATAGTCAGGCGAGGCCAGTTGCGGGACGGGTTTGTCATAGCCGCCGAGCAGACCGTCAACGATCGACTGCTTGTCGATGGCATAGGCTACGGCACGCCGCAAGTTGACATCGTTGAACGGGGGGATGGATGGATTGAGCTTCAGATAGGCGATGCGTTCCGTCACCGCCGTCAGCACCTTGATGCCGCCTGCCCCCTGAAGCTGGGCAGCGAGATCCGGATCGAGCGTCACGGCGAGATCCGCACTTCCGGCCTTTAGATCGGCGATGCGGGTAGCGGCGTCCGGCACGGCACGAAATTCGGCACTTTGAAAATAGCCCTTGCTGCCCCAGTAGCCATCATTGCGCACCAGGGAAACGGCAACGCCGCGCTGCCACCTTTCGAACTTGTACGGACCGGAACCGACAGGCGAAAGGTTGAAGGCATCGTCGCCTATGGCCTCGACAACATGCTTCGGTACGATGGAAAGCTTGACGAGCTGCGCCAAGAGCACCGGATAGGGTCCGTTGGTGCGAATGGTCACCTCATGCGGGCCAGTGACCGCCGCCGATAGGATCTTGTTGAACTGGCTAAGCTGCGGGCTTGCAAACTTCTTGTCGATGATGCGATTGACGCTGAAGGCCACATCGTCCGGCGTCAGTTTTTGGCCATCATGAAAGACTGCGTCATCGCGCAATGTGAAGGCAACTTCAGTGTCCGACTTATAGGTCCAGGCCGTAGCGATCGCAGGTGCGATCTTGCCATTGTCGTCGCGCGTCACCAGCTGGTCGAAGATATTGCGATAGACGAAATAGCTGTCCGGATTCCATTGCTTCTGCGGGTCGAGCGACGACGGCTCGCTCACAAGGTCGATCACGACCTTGTCCTTTGCCACGGCGTGACCCGCAACAGACATCGTCGCCGCAACCGAAACGGCAATCATTAGGGTTCTTATCGCTCGCATCTAAAAATCCTTTTTCAAAAACGATCGCTCCCGGACGGGACGAGAAATACGGGCCTCATCACTTGATGCCGAAGCACGCTTGGCTTTGCGCGCCGTGGGCGCAACAAGCTCCGACTTCAACAGACTTGCCTGGGTAAATTCGGCAAAGGCATCACAGGCACGCTTGAGCAGCTTTGCCGCGTCGCCGTTGCGCTGCGTCTTCTTGGCCGCAACGAAATCGGTCCAGTCGACCGCCTCGAGACGCTGGACGGACGATGCCTCGAAGAAATTGAGGTAATAGTCGGCCCTGTGCCACAGGATATCCAGCCAATCGGCAATCAGCGGCGCCTTGAGACGTGCCGCGAGCAGATTCCTGATCTGCAGCTCGTATTCCCGAATGAGAGAAAGCTGCGATCCATGAGCTGAACCTCCCAATCGCAAGGCCGCCTGCATGTCACACAGGGTTTCCAGCCGGGCGATATCGTCACCGGACAGATCGACATCCGCGAGAAGCGGCTCCAACTGGGCTCGGCCAAGCGTAATTTCTCGCAGACCCAACGCCGTGATGGAGCAAACCCGCCATCCGCTTCTTGGCTGAGCTGAAACGAAACCCTTGTGCGCCAGGCGGCTGAGTGCGGATCGAACGACCCCACGCCCGAACCGATAGGTATCGCAAAGAACCTGTTCGGAGAGCCGCTCGCCCGGAGAAAACTCGCCGAGCTTGATCGCATTGCGAATCCTGTCTTCAGCAATCGCAACGAGATCACTGGGACCTTGGGTAAGAAAAGGACTTTGGTGGTCAAGCATATTATGAAACTAACATCTCAGTTTCTAAAACTGAAGTCTCAAATATCCTATTCTTCATCTTTTTTGTAGAGAATTTTTGCACGCCCAGCCGCTTGTCGGGTTCGAAATTGCAAGCGACGGTCGAGGGGATGAGCGCTGATTGAGACCAGACGACCAAGGAACGGGGATAATCGCTGCCGCGCCGATATGTCAGCTCCAACCGGAGCGACCGTCACGAACCCGATCTGTAAGGATAGCCCGAACGCTATCAATGAGAAGATATCGGCGACATCAGTGGATCCTCACCGACTATCTCAACCAGGAAGTCGAGAACCGTCCTGATGCGCAACGGCAGGTTCCGACGCGATGGATAGACGACGCTGATCGCGAACCGGCTCGGCGGAAAGTCTGGCATGACGTTCACCAGCCTGCCTTCCTCGATGTCGGACCCGACGAGAATGTGGGAAAGCACGGCAATCCCATTGCCCGCGAGCACGGCACGGTGGACGGCAACCGCGTTGCTGGCGACGAGGCGCGGCGCGATACGCACGGCAACGTCCTCGGCGCCATTTGAAAACGACCATGCCCGGCCGTTTCCCGCACGATTGTAACAAATGCAATCATGAGCGCTGACATCGTCAGGCGTTTTAGGCGCTGCCCGTCCCTGCAGGTAGGAGGGCGCGGCAACAAGAAAGGCCGTCGTCCACCCAATTCTGCGGCACATCAGACTGCAGTCCGCAACCGTTCCCAGCCGCACCTCGAGATCGATCCCCTCTTCGACCAGATCGGACGGTTCCTCGCGAAAGAGCAGGTCGACGGAAAGCCCTCGATGCCGTTCGAGCAGCGTCCCGAGCCGATCGCTGACGTAAAGCCCGAGCGGTGTCGGCAGGGCCAGTCGTACCTTGCCAGCCACCCGCCCGCCATCCCGACATGTGGTTTCGCTAAGAGCCTCGACCGCTTCGATGACCTTGAGTGCCATCGGGATGATCTGCTCCCCCTCCGCCGTCAATGCAAGCGCGGTCGTCGTGCGATGCAGGAGGCGCATGTTGAGGTGTGCCTCCAGCGCCGAGACCTGCCGCGACACCGCCGGCTGCGTCCGCCTGAGGTCGGCGGCGGCTGCGGAAAACGAGCCGGTTTCCACCACTCTCATGAAGGTTTGCAACGCGCATACGATATCCATTCCCCACTCGCCCCATACTTTTCAGCATAAGCTTTATGCCCAAACCTTAGTTCGTTAGGGCTTGCCTGTCCAGTTATTAAGGATATCTTTTATCCACAAGGACATTTTATATCCTTAATAACGGAGGCGACCATGACACAGCGTTTGAACTATGCCCAGCAATCCCCGGAACTCTTCAAGAAACTCTCAGAACTCAGCATGGCTCTGAAGGACAGTGCCATCGAACAGAAGATCCAGGACCTCGTTCATATCCGCGCATCGCAGATTAACGGCTGCGCTTTCTGCCTGGACATGCATGTGAAGGAAGCCAAGATTCATGGCGAGAGCGAACTGCGGCTCTACCACATCGCCATCTGGCGGGAATCCAATCTCTTCATTCCTCGGGAACGCGCAGCACTCGCCTGGACGGAAGCAGTGACGAAACTGCATGAAGGCGGCATTCCCGACGAGCTCTACGAGCGTGTGCGCGGCCAGCTTTCCGAGAAGGAAATTTCCGATCTCACCTTCTCGATCATGGTCATCAATGCCTGGAACCGCGCCAGCATCGCCTTCAAGACCGTGCCGGGCTCGGCCGACAAGGCCTATGGCCTCGACAGGGCCGGCCTCAACTAGGTCTCTCGCCCAAAAGAGCCATTGAATGATGCTCGGCCGTTTAGGCGGCCGCGGCAAAGACATCTCATGACAATCGTTTCAACCGTGGAGCCGGCCAAATCGGCTCCGAGATCTCGATCAACAGGAGACAAACATGGACCTGGACAACACTTCTCATCCCGTTAAGTCAAGCCCTGACGAGCTGGTTCCATCGCGCTATGCGGTGCGGATCGGCGATATTGAGGTGCTGGTAATCAGCGACGGCGTGCTGCCGCTGCCAACCAAGATGCTGGGACATAATGCCGACCCGACCGAGCGCGCGGCATGGCTGAACGACATGTTCCTGCCGCAGGACGCTTTCGATTGGGCACTGAACGCGGTCGTGGTGCGCAGCGGCAAGCAAACCATCCTTATCGACGCGGGGCTGGGGCTGGACCCCGAGTTGAACCTGCCGCGGGCCGGACAATTGATCAAGCGACTGGAAGCCGCCGGCATCGACCTCGGATCCGTGACCGACGTGGTACTGACCCACATGCATATGGACCACGTTGGCGGGCTGCTCGTCGGCGGGGTTAAGGAGCAACTGCGTCCGGACCTCAAGATCCATGTGGCGGCGGCCGAGGTCAAATTCTGGGAGGCGCCCGACTTCTCTCATGTGTCGATGCCGCCCGGCTTCCCGGACGCGCTTCGCGCTGCCGCCAAGCAGTTCAGAAAGGAATATGAGAGCCATCTGCGATTGTTCGATGACGAGTACGAAGTGGCACCGGGCGTAGTCGTCTCTCGAACGGGCGGCCACACGCCCGGTCACAGCGTGGTCCGCGTCGCGTCCGGCAAAGACGGGCTGATGTTTGCCGGCGATGCCGTGTTCGCGGTCGGCTTCGAACACCCCGATTGGTTCAACGGCTTCGAACACGACCCGGAAGAGGCTGCGCGCGTGCGCGTCCGTCTTTTGCAGGAGTTGGCGCAGACCGGCGGACTTCTGGTGGCCACCCATATGCCGTTCCCCTCGGTCGGCCATGTGGCAGCCGACGGCGATGTCTTCCGTTGGGTACCGGTGTTCTGGGACTACTAACTCTCTGGTGGGCGAGTGCCGCGTCGGCGTGCAGCGTGCAGGGCTGCACCTCGCCCACCCGAGCAGATTTAAGGCGCCGTCAGACGGGCCTGACCCGTAAGCAATCATATGAGAAACGAACGAACAATGCGCCGCGCCAGGCGCCGCGAATGGAGAAGCTCATGAAAATCGTCATCATTGGCGGAACCGGCCTCATCGGTTCAAAGACGGCCGACCGCCTTCGCAAGCAAGGCCACGAAGTCATCGCCGCCGCCCCGAACACCGGCGTCAATACGATTACCGGTGAAGGTCTCGGCGAAGCATTGGCCGGCGCTTCCGTCGTCATGGACCTCGCAAACTCGCCCTCCTTCGAGGACAAGGCGGTGCTCGAATTCTTCGAAACGTCAGGCCGCAATCTGGTGGCGGCGGAAAAGGCCGCCGGCGTGAAGCATCATATCGCCCTTTCCATCATCGGCGTCGATCGCCTGCCCGAAAGCGGCTACATGCGCGCCAAGGTCGCCCAGGAAAAGATCATCCGGGAATCCGGCATTCCCTATACGATCGTCCATTCGACGCAGTTCATGGAGTTCCTGAGCGGCATCGCCCAATCCGGCACGGTCGGCGATACGGTGCACCTGTCGCCGGCCTATGTACAGCCGATCGCTTCCGACGATGTGGCCGACAATATGACCGTCGTTGCGAACTCTACGGCAATCAACGGCATCGTCGAGATCTCCGGTCCGGAACGTGTCCGGCTGAATGAGCTCGTTGCCCGCTATCTCAAGGCGATGGGCGATAGCCGCAAGGTCGTGGCGGATCCGGAAGCCCGCTATTTCGGTGCCCGTCTGGAAGACGGCTCACTTGTCTCCAGCGGCAATCCGCGCCTCGGCCGCATCACCTTCGAGCAGTGGTTCGCAACCTCCGCCCGCAAGTGACCGCAAACGGTATGGCGCCCTGGCGCCATACCGCCCAAATCTCAAGAAAGGAATTCGAGATGATCAAGTCTATCCTCGGCCTTACCCTGGCCGCCCTCCTGTCCACGGCAGCTGCTGCCCACGATGCCGGCGAGAAGGATGCCAAGGTCACGCTGGTCTACGAGCACGAACTGCCGAACGTTCCCGGCAAGAGCATCAAGAGCGTCCTCGTGGAATATGGTCCGGGCGGTTTTTCCTCGGCCCACACCCATCCGAACTCGGCCTTCATCTATGCAACGGTGCTTGAAGGGGCGATCCGCAGCCAGGTCAATGACGGCCCGGTCAAGGTCTTCAAGGCCGGAGAGAACTTTTCCGAAATGCCGGGCGACCGCCACGGCGTGAGCGAGAATGCCAGCAAGACCCAACCCGCAAAGCTGCTGGCCGTCTTCGTCGTCGACACCAGCCAGAAGGAACTGACCTTCCCGATCAAGAAGTAGCCGGATGCGGGATGGGTGCCCGAGGCACCCGTCCTTCCCGACCTCAGGAAATCATCGTTGATGAGCCCTATCATGTTTGGCGAACATCATTTTCTGCCGCTCGTCCTGATCAATCTGCTCGGGCTGGCCGGCATTCTCATTTGGCATATTCAGGGGCGCCGGCGTCCGACCGCGCGCCTCGTCGTGCAGATACTGTTTTTTTCCTGCATGAGCCTCGTACTCTGGCTTGCGGGAATTTCGCCGTATCATCTCGATGACGTCGAGTTGCAGGATGCCGGCATGCTGCTCGCCAAGTCCGCAAGGGTCCTCTGGTGGCTGCATCTTGCCTGGACGATGATCGGCTTCGTCCACATCTACCTCACCCTCAACCGCCGACCGCAGGAGGCGCATCTCCTCCAGGACCTGATCGTCGGCATCGTCTATCTCGGCGTGGCATTATCGGTCATCGGCTTCGTCTTCGGCGCACCCGTCGGCCCGCTGATTGCCACCTCAGGCATCGTCGTCGTCATTATCGGCCTTGCGCTGCAGAACACGCTTGCCGATGTCTTTTCCGGGATCGCGCTGGCGCTCGGCCGAGCCTACGTCATCGGCGATTGGATTCAGCTCGCCGATGGCACGGAAGGGCGCGTCGTCGAGACCAACTGGCGCTCCACCAACCTGCTTTCGGGCGCGCATAACGTCGTCGTCCTGCCAAACAGCGTGCTGGCGAAGCAGGGCGTCACCAATCGCAGCCGCCCGGATGAAGCGCACCAGATCTCGCTGACGATACGAGTATCCGCCATTCACAAGCCGCGGCTTGTCGAGGAGGTCATGCTTGCTCTCCTGCAGGGCTGTGAAAGGATCGTCACGAACCCGCCGCCGGCCGTCGCGCTCAAGACGATCGACGCAATCGCCATCGAGGTCGAACTGTTCTTCCGCGTCGCGAGTGCGGCGAGCCGCATATCGGCCCAAAACGAGATCATCGATCTCATCTATGAACATTGCAGGACGAACGGAGTGTCATTGGCGATGCCGGCACAAAGCCTCGTCTGCGTCCCCGCAGGCGAACAGAGGGAACAGGCAGCGCTCAGGGCGATTTCATCCGGCGCGCTCTAGCACCCATTCGAAGGAGCTTTTCCAGAGTTCCGGCGGTATCTCCTTCGACAAGATGCCGACAAGATCGGACAATTTGACGCCGCGCAGTTTTTCGCGCCACGCTTCGTCGGCCTCCCACATGATGCGCGCGACCGCGCACGGGCTGCTTTCGCAATAACCCTTGGGGCGGCAGGGGTTATTGGCGCGAATATTGGTGCAGACGAAGGTTCGCTGCTGCCCCTCGACGGCCTCCACGATCTCCAGAAAGGTGAGATCCGCGGGCGGTTTCGCCAATCTATAGCCGCCGGAGGGGCCGAGCGCCGTATCGACAAGCCCGGCCTGAGACAGGCTCTGTAGGGCCTTGGAAAGATATTCCTTGGGAAGGCCATGGAATTCAGCGAGCGCCTTGGTCGAGAGATAGCGGCCATCGGGCAGACCTGCGAGAATGGCGCAACAATGGAGAGCCCATTCGACTTGGCTTTTCAAAATCATAAATTCATTCCAAAGGCCCGTGGCTGGCATACATCAATCAAGGATAAAGAATATCCTTATTTACTCGCCATGTAAACAAATTCCGAGATGCAGATTTACCCCTCACAGTACTGGACATGTATCGGCGGAGCGATCTTTACGGCCTTCCACTAGCAACCAAATAACCTATGCAGTCGGCTCGTTACGGCCGATTTGCGTTGCGATCTAAACCGGTGCCTGTTTGATGAGATACTGGCAAATCAAACGATCATCACGGAGGCATTGCTCGGTCGCTGGCCGTCCTGTTGCTTCGGAAAAAAATGCCGCAAGCGCCCGGCAAACACATTTTTCTTCGCGAACAGCACTTCCAAGCGGGCAGCTATAGTTTCGAACGAGTACACCGTTCGGCTGAACGATCGCTTCGGTGCTGGCGCCGAGCGCATCGGCGGCGGCCATGGCGGCTTGCAACCCACTCTGGAAGTCGGCCGGTTTGGCCAGTCCCGCATCGCGCGCCAGCTGACGCCCGGCTTGATCGAGTATGTCGGCAAGATCTGCTGGCTCCTTGCGATCGGCTAGCACTTTCAAAAGGCTAAGCAGGATCACCCGATAACCGCCCGAAGCGACGTCTTCGCTGCCGGGCGATGCCTCATAGAGAACTGCGGGTTTACCAAGTCCGCCATATTGGCGCAGTTTGCTGCGGCGAATGAGGCCTTCCGCCTCCAATTGCTTGACCTGCACGTTGATCGCATTGCGCGTCACGCCAAGCTGTTCGCACAGGTCGGAAACCGTAAGCGGGTTTCGTTGCAGCAGGCTCAAAATGTCATTCTTCGTGGTCACTGCTCACCGAATCTTTCCCAATCGACATTGGATAGCCGACATCGGCGCGCACATCAACAAAAACATTAATAACAATTATTATTGTCATTAATGTCGTCAAGTGCTATCTCGCTCTTGCCAAGCCGATGGTCTGGCAACTGTCGGGACGGACTTGGTGAACGGATCACCTGAACCCTTCGGACTAGGGCCACGTGATGTTCAGAACGATCGAGTCCTGGGGACTGGACGATCAGCTCAAATGGAGAAGGAAACCAGAAAATGACGACCCGCAAACACCTCCTGCAGCCTGTTGCTGCGACTATTTTCGTGTCTGCTTTGGCGCTTACAGCGGGAACCGCAAGTGCCGAAAGTTACAAGGCGCACCTCACCCCACTCAATGTCGGCAAGATCGGCACCTCCGCCGAAGGCGATGCAACCTTCAAGATCGTTGGCGACAATCTCGAGGTCCATATCAAGATGAAGGGCGTTCCTGCCAACATCGAGCATTGGGAGCATTTCCATGGTTTTCCGGATGGTCGGAACGCCACCTGCGCCACGCCTGCCCAGGACAAGAACAAGGATGGCTACGTGGATCTCGGCGAGACCGAGCCGGTCATGGGCACGACGATGGTGCCATTCAACGACAAGCCGGAAGAGATGAACATTCCGACGAACACCTACCCGCACGCCGATGCATCGGGAAGCTATGAGTACACGAAGATCGTACCGCTGAAGGCGCTCCAGGAAAAATTTGGCGAGACCTACAAGGGCGGCTCTATCGATCTCGACAAGCGAGTCGTCATGGTTCACGGCGTTCCTAAGGACCACGGCCTGCCCACAAGTGTGGGATCGCTCGGCCCGATCCCCTCGCATGTAACGTTGCCGATCGCATGCGGGAAAATCGAGAAGGTAGCCGACTGACGAAGGAACGGCTGCGAACGGATGATGCAACTGTCGCCGCTCGCAGCTTGCTTGCCTTAGTCAGGTCGGACCTCGCAATCCGAGAAACATCCGTAACGTGGACTACCATTTACTGGGACACCAAGCATGAGCACTTCCCTTGTTCCCACCAACTCCTTGATAACCGCCACGCCAGACGAAGGCCGGCAGCTGGCGATCAAGATGGCACGTCTGGTCATCAAGGCAACGCAACCGGACGAAGCGATAAGACAGAAACTTCGCGAGATATACGAGAACGACGCGGCCCTGCTCATTCAGATCAGCCAAGTCGTCGCGAGCGAATTCGCCACAATCGCGGCGGCCAATAACTATTGGTCGACGCCCGAATAAAGCCCCGATTTTCCCGGCCAAAAGCGCCGGTCACCAGCATCCTTACGCAACAGACGAAATCAGCTTTCAGCGTTGAAACATGGAAGGATAAGCTATGCCATTCCTCAATATTCACGTCATCAAGGGCCGCAGCCAGGAGCAAACAACCCTTCTTCTTCAGGCCATTCACGATGCTATGGTCCAGGCCTTCGAGGTGCCGGTGCGCGACCGCTACCAGGTGCTGCAAGAACACGAGGGAACGCATCTGCTCATGCAGGATACCGGCCTCGGCTTTGAGCGAAGCGACAACCGCGTCCTCATCCATGCGACGACCCGACCGCGAACCCAGGAAATGAAGGAGCGCTTCTATACGCTGCTCGTCGACTATCTTGGACAGCGCTGCGGTGTTGAGCCTGAGGATATTATGGTCTCCTGCATCGAGAACAGCGATGCCGACTGGAGCTTCGGTTTCGGCCGCGCGCAATTCCTGACGGGCGAGCTATAGGTCACACCGGCAAAGATTGCTGGTGTAGCTCAGCACCTTCGATACACAATTTGCGGCCTCTCGCTTGGGCCGCATCACCGGGGCCTGCCTTTGTGCCTTCAATTTACGGTCACTCTTCAACGCACAAGTTGCGGTTGCTTCGGCGGAAGGGCGGCGCAAGGTTTGGCTCCATACAAAGTTCAGCGCTGGAATCTACTCCGGCGCCTTTTGCTGTCCAAAGACGATGCTGAGATAGGTTTCGCCCGAGCGGACAACGTGATTGCGCATCAGACGCTCGGCCAAATCCGCATCGCCGATAACGATTGCATCTGCAATGCTTGCGTGTTCATCCAGGGCCTTCTGACGTTCTGCAGGATCAAGATGAATGATGCGGCGAATGCTTGCGTCGTAAAATTGCTGACGCTCGATGAGCTTCGCGAGATAGCCGCAACGTGAGCTGCGATGGATGTGATCGTGAAACGTCTCGTTGAGCGCGATCAGCTTATCGGCATCTCCTGATTTCGTTGCCGTTTTCATGACATCCACCGTGGCAAGAAGCTCAGCTCCTGAGGGCTTGTCTATACGTTTGGCGGCGAGACGCGCGATCATCGATTCTAATGCGGCGCGGGCAAGGATCATTTCTTCGGCCCATTGCATGCTGAACCTGATCGCAATGCCGCGACGCGGCAAGGTTTCGACCAAGCCTTCCGTTTCGATCTGGCGCAGCGCTTCCTTGATCGGCGTCGTGCTGACGCCGAACTGCTCTGCCAGCTGTCGTTCGTTGAGCTTTTCGCCCGTAGCAAAGGCGCCCGACAAGATTGCACTTCTGATCGCGCGATAGACGTGGTCCCGCACGGTAAGCTGAAAAGCCGGATCAATTCGCTCAAAGGCCGCCACGCGACCCACACCCTGCTTTGCTTCGATCATTTTTGAATCTCGTTGACATAACTTCGATTGCGTGACATCTGGTATATCAGATTTCAGATTTCTGTCGACATCGGATTTCGGCAACTGAAATCGCCAGAAGAGGTTGAGGAGCCTTGAGGAGGATCTGCCATGCAAAGAGATCCGGCACGCCTGGCAGGATTGAGCAGTCAGTCTCTGCCGCCGACAGACCACACTCTTTGAGACACTGATATCAAGCGACAAGCCTGCTTCAGACGCCACCCTCCCCACGATTGCCCCTCAGCCGCCAAAGAGACACCTGACGACCGGAGAGCGCCCAATGCTCCGAAAGGTTCCGAGATGAAGACACACGCCTCCGCACCACTTGGCACGCCCCGCGCCGGCTACCAACGTTTCATCGTGCTGGCGCTCATCACAGTGATCCTGGCGGTCAGCACTGGAGATAGGGCAACCCTTTCCGTCGCTGGTCCCGGGATTGCAAAGGATCTCGGCATCAATGCCGTGAATATGGGTTGGCTCTTTTCCGCATTCTCGTGGAGCTACTTCATTGCGCAGGTCCCATCGGGCTATATCGTCGATCGGACAGGCGCCAAAGTTGCCATGTTGATTTCCCTGGCGGGATGGTCGATCGCGATCACCCTTGTCAGCGGCGTCGGATATTTCGCCTATCCGGTAGTCGCGCTCTACGTTTTAAGATTTGTACTAGGCCTCCTGGAGGGACCTGTGACACCGGCCTCCGCTCGCATCATCGCCGCATGGTTTCCATCGGACGAACGCGGCGTCGCCGGCGCAATCTTCAACTCGGCCCAGTATCTTTCTCTCGCAGTCTTCACGCCGCTGATGGGTGCGTTGTTTCATTACCTTGGCTGGGAACACATCTTCTCGGTCATGGGGGTGATCGGATTGGTCTTGGCGCTTGTCTGGTGGAGAGCCTACTTTGCGCCGAGCCGCCATCCGCGGGTCACAAAGGAAGAGATCGCCTATATCAAAGCCGGCGGCGCGCTGACGGATGTGGGAGGAGAAAAATCCAAAGTGGGCGAGGCGCAAATCCCTACCCGGCAGATCGCTCGACAGATTCTGACAAATCGCATGTTGCTCGGGATTTTCCTTGCCCAATATTGCATCGCGACGCTTTCGACCTTCTTCATTTCCTGGTTTCCGAGCTATCTGGTGCAGGAAAGACATTTCTCGATGCTTCAGGCCGGCTTCGTCGCATCCCTGCCGGCAATCTTCGGATGCATCGGCGGCGTGTCTTCAGGATTCGTTTCCGACTGGCTGCTGCGCAAGTCCGGCTCCCTCAGTCTCGCCAGGAAAATCCCGATCACCATCGGCCTCGGCCTCAGCGCCACCATCATTCTGTGCAACTATACGGATGTGAACGCCATCGTCGTGGCGATCATGTGCGCGGCCTTTTTCGGCAAAGGCTTCGGGGCGCTCGGATGGACGGTGGTTGCCGACACGGCGCCCAAGGAGGCAATTGGTCTGACCGGCGGTCTGTTCAACGCTACCGGCAGTATCGGCGGCGTCATCACACCGGTTGCAATCGGCTATATTATCGAGGGAACCGGTTCCTTCCATGGCGCCCTCGTCTATGTCGGACTGCACGTCATAGGTGCGGTTGTGAGCTACTGGGTGCTGGTCGGCAGGATCGAACGATTCGAGATTTCAAAAACGTCACCCGAGCCCGTCGGTGCAGAGCTCGTTCTTGCCAAGGCAGATCGCGATCTTTGAGCTCTCAGACTATTGCTCGGGCTCGTGCCGGGCTAAAACACCGCAAGCGACAGATACCGAGCGCTATTGAAGATGGCGCTCTTGTCGCATGACGAAAACACCCTATCGCAACGCCGTCGCCCGTGAGCGTGTGTCGCTCGGATTTTCTCCAAAGGTACTGCGATAGATGATGGAAAATCTGCCCGGATGAAAAAAGCCCCACGTCGTGCAAATCTCGCGAACCGATAGCGAATTCAGCGGATCTCGCAGCTGGTCGCGAGCGGCTTTTAATCTGATTGTGCGCAGGTAAGCGCCCGGAGAGGTTCCTCTGAAGGTCTTGAAACCTATTTGCAATGCGCGAAGCGATACCCCGACGGCATCCGCAACCATCGTCATCGTGAAGGGCTCGGCGATATTCGCATGCATGTAGTCTATCGCCCGTCGGACATGCCACGGTGCGATCATGGGCACCTTCTTGGCTTCCAATCGGTCGGAGAGATGATGATTGGCAAATCGGATCACGAGGTCGGCAAGGGTTTCGCTCATTGTCGACACCGCAAGGGGTGAGGACAGAAGCGGACCATTGTTGCGCATGCCCAGGACAATGGTCAGCACCAGGTTTCCGATAAGCTGCCCCGAAGGCGTTGCCAGATCGAGAACGGGCTCAAGGTTGAGCGCGCCCATGATCGGCGCTTCAAGGAGCGACGCGAGCATTCGTGTCACGACCTTCCAGTCCAGAAAGAGTGCATCCGAACGATGCGGATCTCCTTGGACAAAGCGATTGCCCGCCTCGTGGTTATTGGCCATCAGAAGCTGGCCAGAACCGCCCTCGACACACTTCTTGCCTACGGACAGACGAAAGGACCCCGTGTGTGGGATGTAAAATGCGAGATGTTGCGGCGTCTCGTCGAGGGTGCGGATTTCCCAAGGGCTCTCGTAAGCCGAATGAAACATCGTAAGCGGCCCGCTTCGCCTCACCTCCGCCGCCCAACCAAAGGCGGGATCGTTGCTCAGCGGCTTTGCACCGAATGCACCATAATTGGCCGAAAAGGCCCGAAACATCGATTCGAAATCATTGCCTTCATGCGTTGGCGTAAAGCCCTTTACCATATATTCGGGAGTTCGCAGCAAATTCTCGAATCTCGATGACGTCATGCAATTCGGCTCTTTCCCCTTATGTATCCCGCCTTGGAGACCGCCCTTCCCGACACTCAGAGACCATCTCCTGGCCATCCCCAAACGCCATCTTCGCAACTGGATTGGCCGATCCCGATAAGATAAGCAAAATGAGCAATCCGGGGCTCAAATCCCCCCGTTTGGCAGAAGCAAAGCACTTTCAATCGAGTTATACACTCACAGTGTAAATCAAAAAGATTCGGAAATGAAGTACGATCCGTTGGACCAGGTTGCGGAACATTTTTTGCGGGATTCACAACCCAGAAGGGTGGCATCTCGCAATGAACGCGATCTTTTGCGGCTGATCTGGAAGTCGCCCGGGATTGAACGCTCGGATCTGACCGAGCCGCTGGACCTCACTCAACAGTCCCTGCACAGGATCGCCGCACGGCTTCATGATCGGGGAATGATTGTCTTCACCTCGTCGGAGGCTCGGCGCCCCGGCCCGCCGAGCCCGGAGCTCAGCCTTTGCAAAGACTGGTGCTTGACGCTCGGCATTTCGGTCAATGTCGGCTCGATCGGCCTTTGCCTCATGGGCTTCGGAGAGCCTTTGGAAAAGATGGAAATTGCGCAGTCTGGATCGTCGCTTTCCGACGAGATGGATCGGATCGAAAAAGCGGCGGAGGACCTTCTTGCCCGCCGGAATGCCAGCCGGCGGGATATCCTCGGCGTCGGTCTCGCTGTCAGTGGTCATCGCATGCTGGAGACGGCTTTCAATTGCCCCTTGCCGCTCGCCCATTGGTCGTTGATCGATCTGGCGCCGCTGCTCGGAAAGCAACTCGGCCTGCCCGTATGGGCTGACAATGTCGCCCGGACCGCGGCTCTTGCCGAGGCGATCTTCGGTGTCGGCCGGGAGGTCGCGGATTTCGCCTATATTGCCCATCTGCACGGCTATGGCGGCGGCCTCGTTTCCGGAGGCATGCCGTTTCGCGGCAGCTTCGGCAATGCTGGCGAGTTTTCCGTACTCTTCGATCGAGAGGATTATGATGACCGCCCCGCACTTGGGCTATTGCTTGAACATCTGCGCGCCAAGGGTCGCCCGGGCCTGACGCTGCGCGATCTCAAGAACCAAGACCTGTCGACCTGGGATGGAGTGGCAGAATGGGCCGATCGCGTGACGCCGGCGCACAATCGCGCCATCAACGCGATCTGCGCGGTATTTGATCCGGCCCTCATCGTTTTGGGTGGCGAACTCCCGCATTCGCTCGCAAGAATGCTGATCGAGCGGACCGAGATCAATAATCTGCCGCGCCACGGCGCATTGCGCGACGTCCCGCGGCTTGCGGTCGCGGAAGTCCTGGATGCTCCCGGCGCAGTCGGCGCGGCATTGATCCCGCTATTCGAAACCGTCCTGTAGCGAGCGGCGCTCCAAGGCGTCGCTTTGGCATCCAGGCGCAGCTCAAAGCTAGCTATAGGTTATTTTGTCTGCCGTCCGCGGCCGATTGAAAAAGTAGCGATTGAAGCTGTAGCTGCTGATCCCGGTAAAACTGCCGAGAAATGCGGAAAGCGGCGTTGTAAAGCTATACTGCACGCGGGTCAGGACGACCTGCACGCCTGTTTCCTGTATCTTAGCAGGTACCGAAATCGGTGTAGCTGCGCCGGAGACAAGCGCAGAGGTATTGAAGGCAGCGGACCAATTGACTGTCGCATTTCCATTTGCCGGCACATCTTCCACCGCGACCGTGATCGTCAAAGCTGTCGTATCATAGGGCTGCAGGATAAAGCTCATTCCCGAAAGCAGCCCGGTAACATTTGATTTCGTCCATGTGCCTTGCTGGGAAATGACATCGCCTGTCGTTGCGGCAATTTCATCGATCTTGCGGCTGACGGTCAGAGCATGGCCAAGATCGACGGTCGCGGCGAGCAACAGCAGCAGGATCGGCAAGACAAGCGCGAACTCCACTCCCGATACACCGGCACGATTTCCAGCCAAGCGGCGAAGACAGGAGACTATGGACCGATACGCCAGATGCGTGCATTTGATCATCATATCAGGACGGCTCGTTGCGAAACAGGGTGGTGGCACCGAGGAGATAGCGCCCATCCGCCAGCTTTGCGTTGGAATAGGTGAAATAGTTGACGACAGAGCTCCAGGGCAAAAAGGCCTGCACCAGCATATAGTCGCTCGCCTTGCCCATCGCGAAAGTCTCCGTGACGGTAAGATTGCCTGAGCTGTCGATCGGAGTTGCGCGCGTGACGGCCGATAGGTTGGAGATAACATCGGCCTTGATCAGGAGATTGTCGGAGCAGCTGAAAGCGAGAAACATATCGGCGCAGATTTTCGCCTTGAAGTCGGTGAGCGTCATGTTGGCGGATGCGGCCTCACCCGTCCGGATCATCCGGGAGATCTTCGCAACGGAAGCATCGAGGCTCGAAGCAACGAAGAACATTAACGAAACTTCTATGATAGCAAAGATGATCAGGGAGAGAGGCAGGATGAGTAGCGCGAACTCGACGGCAGCCGCACCCTTGCGATCTGCAAGCAGTCGAGACAGAAATTTCGGCAACCGGAGTGGATTCATTGGGTCAGCCGCACGGATGCGAGATATTGCGTGAACAGTGCCGACAGGCCCGAAACAATATCTGTGGAGGATGAAGCCGAGATAAACAGGCTCTTGGATGAAGCGCAGTCAGCAAGCGCATAAGGAATGTAGTCGCGGCGTGTAATGCTCGTGGAGACACCACTGTCCATGGTCCCACCCCACGTGCTGTGCCAGCTCGCACTTGCCATGGTCGAGCCGACGGTATTGTTGTAGCCCCAGTCGGTGGTTATAGGCAGATATTCGGTATAAAGAACCGCCATGGTGTTCGACTGGTTCTTCAAGTAGGCGCACCAGTCGGGATTGAATGGAGCAACCTTGTTCCACGATGGTCCGGCGGTCGTGATTGTCGAACCGCTCCATTTCACGCCGTCCGTCACCCATTCGCGCTTGGATTGGACACCATCCGTCAGCAGCAAGACCAATTTGAGCGGTTTGGCAGACGAACTGCCGTCGCCACCCGTACCGACTTTCTGCTGCAAGGCCGACAGCGCCACGTCGAAGAAAGTATAGGTCGTGGATGTAGCACTCGTCAGTCCGTAGCTGTCGTCGGAAAGGCGCTTGCGGGCCGAGGCGGTTTCAAATGTCGGGGCGAGCACTTCGGTCGTGGTATCGCCAAGACTGTAAAGACCGACCCTGATACGCTCGTGAGTGCTGTCGGCATTGTCAATCATGTCGATGACCTCACTGACGGCATCCACAGCAACGTCCGCGCGCAGCTTTATGCCCTTGGCGACCGAGTAAGCATAATTGTTGGCATATTTGGTACCGCCAACGGTATGTGCATCTCCGGTATGGCAGGCAAACTGGCAGCCGATGCCATTATACATCGTTTGCTGCCCAGCGCTGGTTGCCGCAAGCAGCATTGATGGAGACTTATCAATGACAATGTAGACATTCAGATAGGATGTGGATGGTCCCTTGACCGAGCTTGCAACCATTACTGGAACATTGCCTATATCAGCAATCTTCATGAGCGTTGTTGGAACAACGCCACTCGCCGTTGCCGTTATCTTGTGGTTGGTCGTATCTATTTCTATGTTTCCAACGGAATAGCTGCTCTCAGATTGGGAATTGAACCAATCCGCCACTTTCTGCTTGAGGGAATCCGTATCTGCCGTATTGATCTGTTTCACGGCCGCAATCAGCGCCGCATCCAGATCGCTCTGCATTTTCTGCCGAACGTTGTACGCCCTGATATAGTCGAGGCTGGCTCCGACCGCGAGCATCATCGGAACCAGAGAGAGAGCCACGACGATCGCGACATTACCGTGCCGGCTTCGAAACAGCTTTCGAAAGGCATCGGTTAGATGATCACCTGAGATAAAATGTCTTAGCTGCAATGTCGGCACCAATATTTATCATACTATTTCACAAATGACGCCGATTTGACCTTAATCAGTTCTTTACATCGCTCCTCGAGCGATCAGTTTTCTGGCTACGCATTCAAGTTTTTGCGCAATCTGGCCAAGATGCGTTTTTTGGATATCGATGCTTGCCGGATTTAGAAACATGCAAGAGCGCCGCCAGACATAAGAGCGCCCCTTCCCGGTGACGGATCGGATGACGACCGGGAAAACAAGATCGACCGCGCCAGCCAACAATCTCGACCGTTGCAGTCAAGCCAAGCAACAGCGGCTGAAGTAGCCTATCAAAATTTTCGATAAGACGAGGCGCAATTTAGCCCTCTTGGAGCACCTTTCACTTTGGCTTAGATTGCTGCTCAATGACGAGGCCCATTGGATCTGGCGAATAAGGCGAGGTCAGTAATCCCCCAGGAGCTGATCGGGAATTGAATGAAGCGGACGAGAATTGAGGACATCGCCAAAGAGGCGAAGGTAAGCAAGGCGACTGTAGATCGTGTTATTCACAGAAGGGGCTTCGTTCGTGAGGAAACGGTCCGCAAAGTTGCAGAGGCAGCACATAGACTGGCCTATTATGCGAGTGGTCTGATTGATCGGCAGCTGACTGCACCGCCTGCAAGGGTGAGATTTGGCTTCCTGCTCATAAAGGAAAGGCAGGAGTTCTATCAGTCTTTCAGCAAAGAGCTGACCCGGGCAGTTGCGGACCGTCAGGATTTTCGTGGCGAAGTGACCATTCGATATTCCCCATCTCAGTCGCCTGCAGATTTCGCGGCGATCATGCAGGAACTTGCCACGCATACCGATGCAATAGCTTGCACCGCTGTCAACCATGGCATCGTCAATGAAGCCGCCCGACACCTGCAGCAGAAGGGAGTTCCTGTTTTCGCCTTGCTGAATGATTTCGGGCAAGGCGCACGTCGAACCTATATCGGTCTCGACAATCATAAGGCCGGATGTCTGGCGGCATGGATGATCGCCACGGCAAGTCGCCAACCCGGAAAAGTTGCGATCTTTCTTGGCAGCAATCGCTGGCAGGGGCACGAATTGAAGGAAGCCGGATTTCGTTCATATCTAGGCCAATTACGCCCAGACCTTGATATCTTGGAACCGGTCATCAATCTTGAAACAAGGAAACTGACCCATGAAACCGCAATCGCCTTGCTTGAGCGTCATCCGGATCTGAGAGGCATTTACGTCGCAGGCGGCGGGATGGAAGGCGCGATAGCGGCGCTGCGAGAAACGCGTGCACCCGGCGAGGTCGCCCTCATTGTCAATGAGTTGACCTCGATAAGTCGTGCCGCCCTTTCCGACGGCTATGCGACGATGGTCATAGGCACGCCTCTGGCGCAACTTTGCCGGGACACTGTCGATCTGATGGCACGGGAGGTGCTTCAGGGTCATATTCAAACACCCGACGCGCATTTTCTGGAACCACAACTTTTTCTACCTCCTTCCATATGAGAATGAGGTGAAACACCTCAAGCAGAAGGCATGAGAAACCTCACCAATGCGCTAATGCAAATTCAACCCGATTGCACGTGAGGGAGCCTTTTGGCATTGCCTAAAGGTGCGTGACATGCTCCGTCGGAGCAGCGATATCGGGATTTTGGGAGGAAACATGTTCTGGGCACTCAATCAGATTACGACGCCAAATCTTAGCTACACCGACTTCCTTGACCTATCGGTTACTCTCGGCTGCCAGGGCGTAGAGGTTCGCAACGACCTCAAGCGCCAGCTATTCGACGGCCTTGCGCCGACAGTGGCGGGTAAATTGGTTCGTGACCGGGGTTTGCGGCTCGTTGGTCTGTCCCAGGTCTATCCGTTCAATTTCTGGTCGGATGATATCGAGCAGAAGGTTCGGGATCTGATTGCAATTGCCAAGGCGGCCGGTGCTGAAACCATCAGCCTCATCCCGCGAAACGAGGGGATCGGTACTGAGGAGCAGGAGCGCAAAGCCAATCTCGAAACGTCCCTTTCCGCCATTTTGCCTCTTCTTGAAGAGGCGGAACTGGTCGCGCTGGTCGAGCCGCTAGGGTTCCAGCGTTCGTCGCTGCGCTACAAGGCAGAACTCGTGGACGCGATCAACGCACTCGGTGCAGCACACCGCTATAAACTCGTTCATGACACCTTCCATCACGCCTTGGCCGATGGCGGGCCAATTTTCGCCAATCACACGGGCATCGTCCATATATCGGCAGTCATTGATCCGACGTTGCAGCTGAACCAGATGGAAGACGAACACCGGGTTCTCGTGGACGGATTAGACCGACTGGACAATGTAGGCCAGATCAAGGCTCTGCAAGCTGCCGGATATGCCGGACCGATTTCCTACGAGTGCTTCTCGCCGCTGGTGCACGATCTCGCCAACCCACGAGAAGCGATCCAAACTTCGTTTGATTTCATCGAATCGGCCTTGAAGGCCAAGTGATCGCCCACGCCGCGACGCGAACGAAAAAGAGCCTGGCGAGCTTGGCCACGGCCAGGCTCGATCCATCATTCAGATATTCTCGGAGATATAGATCTCGAACGGGAAAAAGGTCTGGCGTGCAGTCGTTTGCGCGGTTCCTTCGACCGAACTCACCATCTGGGTGATGAGCTCCCGGCACAGAAGAGGCAGTGGAGTGCAAATGGCCATGGCCACCGTTCCATCCATCAGTGCGCCCTTGCTCTCGGGAACAAGCTCATTGACGATGAGAGTCACGTCGCCGGCGCGGTTTTCTTCCCGGAGCGCGGCGATCGCTCCCTCCATTCCGCCGCCGGCAACATAAAGACCGATAAGGTCTGGATGTTTCTGCAGAAGATCGAGCGTCGCCTCATGCGTGACGTCGACGGCGTCGAGATTGATGAGCGTTTCCAGGACTTCGAATTCCGGCGCATTCTCGCGGAAATAGGAGCGAAAACCTACCTCCCGCAACTCGTGGCCGTGAAAACGGTGACTGCCGACGAAACATGCCACCTTGCCCGGTTTGCGAGCCGTGCGTGCGATCGTCCAGGCGGCGGATCGCCCGACCTTTCTGTTGTCGAGGCCGAGATATCCTTCTCGAACGCCCGCGGCAAAGTCGGAAAGTATGGAAAAAACCGGAATTCCCCTTTCTTTGAGCTCGTCGACGATTGCTTCGACAGCTGGATAATCGGGAGCGACGACGGCCACGGCTTGATTGCGGGCTGCCAGTGCTCGCATTTTCTCCGCAATTACGCTCGGTGTGGAGACAGCTGGATAGTCGATCTGAACGTGCAGCTTCGCTGTCGTCGTCGCCGCAGCAGCTGCTTCTATCTCTCTGGCAAAGGCTTGATAGAATGATTGCGTGGGCTTCTGCAAAAGGAATGCGAGTTGATAGCGTGGTAGGTCTTCGAAGACGCGCTGACGCAAGAGGCCGACGGCATGATAGCCGATTTCCTGCGCCGCTTCATAGACGCGCCGTGCCGTCTGTTCGCGAACCGGAAGGCGTCCGTTCAGCACACGATCAATGGTGGCGACGCTAACGCCGGACGCCTTGGCGAGATCCGATATGGTGGGACGACGCATGATCGCTCCTGATGGAATTTATCATTATCGCATTGTCGCGATGATAGGTTTTGATAGATTCCATCATTCCTGCATTGAGGCAAGCGAAAAGTCGATCTATCGTTTCCGGCATCAAGAGCGAGGCGCCGTTGCGCATCGTGGGAGGCAGGGATGACGACGATAATCAAGCGTGATTATGATCTGCTCGGCGCAAGCGGCAGGCTGGCGATCGAAACCGGGCTGGCCGCCGCCGAATGGTATCACACGGATGTGCCGCGCAAGGATATGAAAGCGTTGATGCAGCGTTCAGACGCGCCGGCGATCCGCGATACGATCATCTGGCTCGGCAGCATGGTGATCTTCGCCGCGCTCGGCATCCACTTCTGGGGATCGTGGATCTGCGTCCCGTTCTTCCTGGCCTATGGCGTGCTCTATGGCTCTGCCTCCGACAGCCGCTGGCATGAATGCGGCCATGGCACGGCGTTCAAGACGCGCTGGATGAACGATGCGGTCTATCAGATCGCCTGCTTCATGATCATGCGCAATCCGGTGACCTGGCGCTGGAGCCATGCGCGCCACCATACCGATACCGTCATCGTCGGCCGCGACCCTGAGATTGCCGTCATGCGGCCGCCGGATCTCTTCCGTCTCGTCTTGAATTTCTTCGGCATTCTCGATGCCTGGTACGCGATCATCGATATGCTGCGCAACGCCGCCGGCGTCGTCAGTTCAGCAGAAAAGACCTTCATCCCCGAAATGGAGCAGCCGAAGGCCATTCGCATCGCCCGTATCTGGCTTGCTATCTATGTCGTGACGATTGCGACGGCGATCGCCATGGGCTCGATCCTGCCCCTGATGCTGATCGGCCTTCCCCGGCTTTATGGCGCCTGGCATCACGTTCTGACCGGCCTGCTGCAGCATGGCGGCCTTGCAGATAACGTCATCGATCATCGCCTGAACAGCCGCACCGTCATGATGAACCCGATCAGCCGCTTCATCTACTGGAACATGAACTACCATGTCGAACATCACATGTTCCCGATGGTGCCCTATCATGCTCTGCCGAAGCTGCATGCGATGATCAAGCACGATCTGCCAGCCGCCAATCCGTCCATCTGGTCCGGCTATCGCGAAATGATCCCCGCTTTCCTGCGGCAATTGCGCAACGAGGATTATTTCCTCAAGCGCGAACTGCCGTCGACAGCGCGGCCCTATCGCGAAGAGTTCCACGGCGAACTGCCGGCCGCCGCACAATAGCATCGAAATTACAAAGGGAGGAAATCATGAGCAACTGGATCGAAGTCTGCGCCGCTGACGCAATCGACGAAGAGGATGTCATCCGCTTCGACCATGACGGACGGACCTTCGCCGTCTATCGCAGCCCCGAAGACGATTATTTCGCCACCGACGGCCTGTGCACACATGAAAAGATCCATCTCGCTGACGGCCTAGTGATGGACAATATCATCGAATGTCCCAAGCACAATGGCCGCTTCGACTACCGCACCGGCGAAGCCAAGGGAGCTCCGGTCTGCGTCAATCTGCAGACCTATCCGGTCAAGGTCGAGAACGGCACCGTCTTCATCGGGCTCTGAGGAGGCTATCGTGGCGCATTTCGTCATTGTCGGGGCTGGGGAATGCGGTGCCCGCGCTGCCTTCGCACTTCGTGAGAAGGGATTTGAGGGCGATATCACTCTCGTTGGCACCGAGCCGCTTGCCCCATATGAGCGCCCGCCGCTTTCGAAGGGCGGATCGGATAAGGCGCTCGAGCCAAAGTTCGTCGCCTCGTTGGAGTATTACCAGGAGCAATCGATCAACCTTCGGCTGGATACCACAGTGACGGCAATCGATCCCGCTGCGAAGACGATTGGGCTCTCGGATGGACAGACACTTGCCTACGACAAGCTTCTGCTTGCGACTGGGGCATCTGCGCGCAACCTTCCCGGCACCGATGGCACCTCCCACCGGATCCGCGTGCTGCGAACCCATGCGAATGCGGTGGCCTTGCATGCCGTCTTCCACCCCGGACGACACATCGCCATCATTGGCGGCGGCTTTATCGGTCTTGAACTTGCGGCAACCGCACGCATGCGCGGCGCCGACATCACCGTTATCGAAGGTCTGCCCCGGGTCTTGAAGCGGGGTGTTCCTGAGGCAATCGCCGAAGCAATCACTGAACGGCACCGTCTGGAAGGAGTGGATATACGCTGCGGGCAGGCCATTGAAGCCGTGCAGGAAGACGCCGACAAGGCAATCGTTCGCCTGGCGGGTGGCGAAGTCATCAGCGCCGATCTGCTGCTCGTTGGCATCGGCGCCCTGCCGAATGTCGCGCTCGCCGCAGAAGCAGGTCTTGCGATCGACAACGGCATCGCCGTCAGCGAACGACTGGAGACCTCGATTGCCGATATCTATGCGGCGGGCGATTGCTGCTCCTTTCCGCTGGCGCTCTATGGCGGAAGGCGTGTTCGCCTCGAATCCTGGCGCAACGCGCAGGAGCAGGCAAATCTCGCCGCCGCCAACATGCTGGGAGAAGGTGCGGAAATATCCGCCGTGCCATGGTTCTGGTCCGACCAGTATGATCTGACGTTGCAGATCGCCGGCCTTGCGGACGAAGCAGTCGCGCATGTACGGCGCGACCTTGGCGATGGGGCGTTCATCCTTTTCCATCTCGGCGCGGACGGAAGGCTGCTCGCCGCCAGCGGTATCGGACGCGGCAATGCCATCGCGCGTGATATTCGCCTCGCCGAAATGCTGATCGCCGCCCGCGCGCATCCGGATCACATCGCCCTGGCGGCAAGCACCGTCAAGCTGAAGTCGCTGCTTGCGGCGTAACCATTCATATTGAGGAACATCCAATGCAAAAGCACAATCGTCCAACGGTTGCCGATCTTCTGTCGCTTAAAGGAAAGCGACAGCTGACAATGCTGCGCGTCACCTCGCTTGAGGAAGCGGAAGCCGCGCAGAGAGCTGGGATTGATATGCTCTCCGTCCCACCAACACTTCTAGGTCCTGCATTCCGTGAAGCCGCGCCAAGCCCCTTTGCAATACCGGGTCTGGAATATGGCGACTATGTTTCGGCAGAAGAATATATGCGAGAGGCGTTCAAGGCACTGAAAGCCGGAGGTGATGCCGTTTATTGCGCCGCAAGTCTCGCGATCATCCGACGGATGCGAGATGAGGGAATTCCCGTCTGCAGCCACGTCGGTCTCATTCCCTCGAAAGCGACATGGACAGGCGGTTTCCGTGCTGTCGGAAAAACGTCGATCAGCGCCTTTGAAATTTGGCGGCAGACCAAGGCATTGGAAGAGGCCGGAGCCTTTGCCGTCGAAATCGAGGTTGTGCCCGGCGACATCGCGGCTGCCATCAGCCAAAGAACATCGATGCTGATGATTTCGATGGGGGCGGGAACGGGATGTGACGCGCAATATCTGTTTGCCGATGATGTTCTTGGCAGCAATCGCGGCCATCGTCCCCGTCATGCGAAGGTCTATCGCAATTTCGCGGCAGAGTTCGACCGGCTGCAAAATGAGCGCGCTGCCGCTTTTGCCGAATTTGCCGATGACGTTCGTTCCGGCGCCTATCCGGAGAAGGGGCATGAGGTCGCAATCGACAGGCAAGAGCTTGAGGCGTTCCTGCGCCTAGTCGCTGAGCAAACCCTTTAATCGCACCCTGGGCTTCGGGCGAAACATTTATCACATCGAATTGGGCTATTTCGAATGAAAACCTATGTACTGACAGTGGCGTGCAAGTCGACGCGTGGGATTGTTGCGGCGATCTCGAACTATCTGGCCGGTGAGGGCTGCAACATCGTCGATTCCAGCCAGTTCGACGATCTCGATACCGGCATGTTCTTCATGCGCGTCTCCTTCATCTCCGAAGAAGGGGTTGGCGAGGCGGCGCTCATCGAAGGCTTCAAGCCGATCGCCGAGAAGTTTGCCATGGTGTCGGAGTTCCACGATGCCAGGAAGCGCATGAAGGTGCTGCTCATGGTGTCGCGCTTCGGCCATTGCCTCAACGACCTGCTCTATCGCTGGAAGATCGGCGCCTTGCCGATCGACATCGTCGGCGTCGTCTCCAACCATTTCGATTACCAGAAAGTGGTCG
>NZ_FMAC01000026.1 GCF_900094555.1 Martinezella hainanensis | reverse complement strand
ACCATAAGGGTGCTCGCCTTGTCCTGGAAGCCTTGCCACCTGCCAAAACACTGATTGCTGACCGAGGCTATGACAGCAACGCGTTCCGGGAGGCCTTACAGGCAAAGGGCATCGAACCCTGCATTCCATCCAGCCGAAGCAGGAAGGTCCCGTATCCCTACAACAAGGGGCTATACAAGAAACGGCACAAGGTCGAGAATCTCTTCGCCAAACTCAAGGACTGGCGACGCATCGCAACCCGTTACGATCGGTGTGCCCATACCTTCTTTTCAGCCATATGCATCGCAGCAGCCGTCATCTTCTGGCTATGAGTTAACGAGTCCTGAGCCTAGGTCCAGCACAGACAGCTCTCGATCTGCCACTGCAAACTTCTGCATCAGCTCTTCAGACATCTCGACAGTGCGAGTCCGTATAACGCTAATGTCCGGACGAGGCTTTACCCATTCGGAAATTCGCAAATAGAGATCCTCGAGACGTTTCAGCCACTCTTCGACCTCGGCCGCAACACTCTTCCTCTCGAAAGAGCTCCCATTTTCGTCATACTCCCAGATATTGAGTGGCGCGAATTCTTTATCGTCTATGTGCCGTCCATTATATGAATAGATATGCAGCCTCAGCCGCTCAACGTTGAAGACCCATACCTCGAGTTTATGTAGGTTCGTATCATTTAACGACACTAGCCTCTTAAATATCGGTTCCAGGTCCTTCGCTTTTGGCTGATATTCCCGGACCTTGATCTCGACGAGCGTCCTGCTACCATCTGGAGCGATAAGCACAAGATCGGCCTCGTCCGAGCTACCGCCGCGAACCACCTCCGCATCGCTAACCCGTAGCGTTTGGTAAATTCTCTGTTCTGCCGCATCGGCTTCATCGGCGACTCGGTCCAGCGGTTTGCCATCTGCTGGGGAGAATTTCACCGTTCCGGGAAGCGTAAGAGCGGTGCCGAGCACTGCCCAACGGTTTCCGAGGTTCACCAGAATTTGTCGACCAAATTGGTCGTTTGCGGCATTTGTCATTTCTCGGCTCCCAGGCTGTTTGCAAGCCTACGTGCATCGACGATCCGCAAGAGATGCGACGCAAGAAGGACCATCTCCTGGGCCTCCATAATGTCGCTGATTGTGATCGTCCTATGGGAATGAGGATTTTTATATGATCCAATCGCGCCGGCAAACAACGCTGAAAGTGCTTCGCGCTCCGCGACCGGATCCGTCAATTTTGTTAAAGGTCCGTTATTGGGATGAAATGCTCGACGCACGAGATCGACACCTACGTCTTCGGCCCTGAAGGCCCCGGCCGCTCGAACGGCCTCCTCAACCGCCCTAAAGGATTTAAAAACTGCATTCGCTGCACCGTCAATTCGCGCAAGTTCAAGCCAAACATCGTCACCGAGGCTAGGGTGCAAAAGCGATTTTGGAAATTGACTTGCATGAGCATATGATCGAAAGGCGTTCTCGTCGGCAAGCACGGCGCGCCCTCGCCTTGTCAGCACTTTCCATCCGTTGTTACCATTCATTCCGCCGGCCGGCATGATGAGCATATTAATTTCAAGCCAGTGCCAGCCCTCCAGTAAAGCGAAGCGGATTTCGTATTCGCGGCGATCATGAGGGTAAAAGCCCGTACTCGTGAGACCACTTCCATAGAGAGCCGGTGGGCCAGAGACGTCATCAGGCAGAAACATTTCTCCGCTCTGCATTGCTCCCATAGCTGCCGTAAGCAGAACACGACCGACCTCCTCGGGAGGTAACGCGATAAGGACGTTTGGATCGGGTATGATTTGAGGTATATTGACCATATGCGATTGCCCACTTTCTTCGCCGCCGCGCTATTTGAAGTTTTAGCTGCAATGCATGATGCGGGAAAGAACGGCCTTAGGTAAGTGGGGCACTTTCGTTGGCAGCCTGCGTCATCCGTGCCTATTTATCATCAAATCTTGGGCAGGATTGCTAAATCCGTCCAGTTACGATTGTATGGGTGCGTAATATACGTCCCTAGGATTTGAGAGCTCGGATGACAGTTCGCGTTGAGATCGAAAGGCCTGCCGGTCCCGAGATCGAAGCGTTGATCGAGGAGCGTATGGCCCATTCTAGGGCCATCTTGCCATCCAAGAGCATCCACACACTCGACCTTGCTCAGCTCGATAGGCCAAACATCATATTCTGGACTATCCGGATAAATGGTGCACTTGCGGGTTGCGGAGCGTTGAAGTGTGAGGATGACAACGGTGAAATCAAGAGCATGTTTGTTAGGCCAGCTTGGCGAGGTCAGGGACTCTCGCGCAGAGTGCTGGCTGCAATCGAAGAAAAGGCGCGGAAAATCGGCCTCGTTCGATTGAACTTAGAGACTGGCACCGACAGTCTGGCCGCCAGGGCACTCTACGAAAACTTTGGCTACGCCTACCGCAATCCGTTCGGCCAATATCAGCCTGACCCGTTGTCGGTTTTTATGACCAAGAGCCTAGTCTGAATCGGCAGCTTTCCATTCACCTGGACATTCCGATGGATGGATTTTGAGCGACGAAGCAGAGACATGTGCATAACCGTCCGTCTTAGGCGCTCGCCGTCGATGTGGGGATTCACCGGACGAAGCAAATCAGATTCAGTCTCGATATGGCAAAGAGACGGCTCCCCTCCCCTGAGCATGCCGATACGTTGTCGCTGAAGGCGTTGCGTAGCCTGGTGACCGGCCTGCTGGAAAGAGCTGAACAAGCTGAAGCTCGCCTCGGAAAGCTGGAGGCTGAAAATGCCGCACTCCGCGAGGAAAACGCGGAACTCCGTCTGGAAAACACCCGCCTTAAGGTCGAGAACCAACTGCTACGCGACGAGATCGCGCGGCTGAAGAGCCTGCCGCCGCGACCGCCGTTTCGCCCATCCGGCATGGACAAGGCGACCGATATCAAATCCGGCGACAGGCAGGTGGGCAAGAAAAAGCCGCGCGGCCCGAAGCTGGATATGGAACGGGTGAGCCGGGAGGAGGTCCTACGCGCCATCGTTCCGGTCGGCTCGCGTTTCAAGGGGTACAGGAGCTTTGTCGTACGCGATCTAGTCCTACGTGCAGAGCTCGTGCGTTACCAGCGCGAGTGCTGGGTCACGCCCGATGGCAAGACCGTGCTGGCGCCTCTTCCCGCCGGGATTATGGGTGGCTTCGGCGTGCACTTGAGGCGCCTTTGCCTGATGCTGCACGCTCAAGGCCAGGTGACGACCGGACGGCTCACGACATTGCTGAACGATATCGGCATCGATATTTCCAAGCGCCAGGTGGTGCGCCTTTTGACCAAGGGACTGGATGGCTTCATCGCCGAGGATGCAGCGGTGCTGCATGCGGGTCTGGTGTCCTCCTCCTACATCACAGTCGACGACACCGGCGCCCGTCATGCTCATTCCAATTTTTATACCACCCAGATCGGCAGTGAGCACTTTACTGTCTTCCGCACCACCAAGTCGAAATCGCGGCTGAACTTCCTGTCCTTGCTGCGCGGCAATTATCGGGATTACGTTCTCAGCGATGCCGCGTTCGATTATCTGGAAGGCCGTCGCGCCGATCCAGGTCTTGCCGCCAGACTGCACTCATTCGAGCCGCAACGCTTCTGTAATGAAGTCCCATTTTTGGAGCATCTGGCCAGCAAGGGTGTCGAGATCTTCGACAGGCAGGGGATTGGTTTGCTGACCGAAGCCGGACTTTGGGGCTGTATCCGCTATCATGGTCTTGTCGGCGACATGGTGATCATCTCCGACGACGCCGGCCAGTTCCGGATCGGCAATCACGCCCTATGCTGGGTCCATTGCGAGCGTCTTCTGCAAAAGCTGATGCCGGCAAAGGCGAAAGAGGTTCGATCGGTCACGCTGGTCCGCGATCTCGTCTGGCGATTTTACAAGGCGCTGAAGGTCTGGAAGCAGAGGCCTTCCCCGCGGGCAATTCCGGCCTTCCGACGACGGTTCGACCGGATCTTTACCTTGCACACCGGCTATGACGCACTCGACGCCTTGCTGGTCCGACTGCACCGCCGCAAGGCGGAACTGCTGCGCGTGCTCGAGCGACCGGAAATCCCGCTCAACACCAATGCATCGGAGAACGACCTGCGGACCTTCGTCACTAAGCGAAAAATCTCCGGTGGCACCATGAGCAGAGACGGCCGGATTGCTCGCGACACCATGCTCGGCCTGATGAAGACGTGCCAAAAGCTTGGTCTGTCTTTCTATCACTATCTCGGCGATCGGCTTGGTGTCCGCGGCAATGTGATCTCACCCCTGGCAGGTCTTATTACGGCAAAAGCCTGAGCCTTCGAAATATCTGACGGATGTGATCGGCAGTTTAGCGTCGTTGACCTGACGTTACGTTGCGTTAACGTGAAGACTGCGATTTTGCGAAATCAGGGAACGTCAGGTGCCAGCTATAGAAGCAACCATATTGTCGGGCCAGAATGTCGATTTGCTTCCGCTAGCATATGAACATCACGATCAACTTGTGGAAGCCGCAAGAGACGGCAATCTCTGGCAGTTGTGGTACACCGGCGTTCCCGCACCTGAGGACATGTCGGCGCACATAGATCGATGCCTCGCACTCCAAGCCTCCGGTGCCATGATACCCTTTTCGGTCGTCGATAAACGTACGCAGCGTTTGGCCGGAATGACAACGTATCTCAATATTGATCGCGCAGCTCCACGTCTGGAAATTGGCGGGACCTGGTACGCCACTCGTGTTCAGAGAACACCGTTAAACACGGAAGCAAAACTGTTACTCCTATCGCATGCATTCGATAGTTTCGGCTGCCTGGCGGTCGAGTTCCGCACGCATTTTATGAATCATCAGAGCCGACGTGCCATCGAACGCCTGGGAGCAAAACTTGATGGCGTTCTGCGACAGCACATGCGCATGCGTGATGGAAGTCTTCGCGACACATGCGTCTACAGCATTATCTCTTCAGAATGGCCAGCAGTGCGAAGCAATCTTAAATGGCAGCTCGATAAGCCCCGCACGAGCACTGAAATATCGGCGTAGTTTGCTCTCGGAGTGACAGGGAATTCTGTCGATTTGCTGGTCCGAGTAAATGGACTTTGGAAACGTCTGAGGGTCTGACAATTCTGGCACGTCTACGGCTTAGTGTCCCCTGCCCACTGCCAAGTGGAAAGCGCGCCAGCGGCGGCGCCTAGCAATTCGGCACTGCCATCGATTTTGCCCCAGTTACTTAGTTCAAATCTAGATTTTCGGAATTTCAGTGCATTAACCATATGAATTAACCTTGTTTTTTTGTCATAATGAATCTTATTTGCCACTAGCTTCCGTTGGTCATGCGGACTTTTTCTGACCCTATCATCATCGATAAGTATCAATTATCGATGATGATTGATTTCAGGGCGCAAATCGGTCTGTCAGTCCTTGAGGATCGGCGGAAAGCCCGCAAATCCGGGCTTTTTGCGGCTTTTTCATTTTAGATCGGTGGAAATTTCTGCCCGATTGAGCGGAAGCGACGCGCCGGACCGGTCGAGCTCCTCCCCTCCCCGGCCGCCTTCTGGCGTCGAAGCCTGTCCAAAATGACAAGTCCAGCTTGGCTCCCTTCCGAAACAGCCGATTTTAGGGCATTTCCGCCATGAATGCCCACTGGCGCGCTTTCAGGCGTCGCGATGAGCGGATGCCTAGCTCACACGAGAAAACGGGTTGAATGGCGCTCTATTCTGGTCATAAAACACGCTTGCAAACCGCCCTTTTCTCAGACATTCATTATCTGTACAAACGCCCTCGAAAACGAGCCAAAACTGATGCCGCAGGTTGCAACCGCCAGCTCGCCTCCCCCGCCGCAGCGATTGATCGGATACGCCCGGGTGTCGACGGATGATCAGCTGAACGACGCCCAGGTGGATGAGCTGCGCGCCGCCGGCTGCCACCGCATTCACCAGGAGCATGGATCCGGCATCTCACGCGCGCGACCGGTGCTGACCAAACTGCTCAAGGATCTCACCGCCGGCGACGTGCTGGTGGTCGTTCGTCTCGACCGTCTGGCCCGATCGGTCAGCCATCTGTTGCAGGTGATCGAGGACCTCGAAGGGCGCGGGGTACATTTCCGTTCACTGCGCGATCCGATCGACACATCGACGCCGCAGGGCATGTTCTCGCTGCAGGTGCTTGGCGCCGTCGCCCAGCTCGAACGCGCCCTGATCGCTGAACGAACCAAAGCTGGCATGAAGGCCGCCAAGGCGCGCGGCAGGCTTGCCGGCAACCCCGGTCTGCGCGAACGCCGACCGGAAGCGATCAAGGCCGTGTCGCAAGCACGCGAGAAACTCTATCTCGACGAACTGATCTCGTCGGCGCAGACGTGGCTCCCGACCGTGCGGCAGCTCAGGCCGCAGCACAGTTGGGACAATGTTGTCCGCGTCCTCAATCGCCGCGGCCACGACTGGACCGTCGAACGGCTCCGACGTGCTGTTCACCGGATGGTTCGTGAGAAGCTTGCGGAGCCAGAGCTGCTGGCCCGGTCACCGCGCCGCGCGCCAGAGGACCATTTGATGAAGCTTGTTGCTGCGATCACCATTGCCGATCCCACTTTGTCGCTGCGTGACATTGCTACACAACTGGACCAAATGGGGGAACGACCGGCACGTGGCGGCAGAAAGTGGCAACCGTCGTCCGTTAGAGCGCTGTTGGACGAGGCACACCGCTTCGGCCTCATCCGATATTGATTGAGCGCACCGTCAAACAGGATTGAGCTTCTCCGCAGTCACAAGAAGGCTTGCCGCTCGCCGAGATGACGATCATCGTGCGGATGGGTTATCACCGAAGCGATGATCCGGCGAAGTTCGGGGTTCGCAACTTCTCGCATTGCGACTGTCAGCGGAACCCACCTTATGCGCCTCTCGTCTTTCTCTGGATAAGACGACGCGATCGCTTGAACATGCAGGAGATGGACGGAGACGCTATACAGCAGCGAACGGCCTTCTTTGCGATAGGAGAACCGCCCAATAACAGGCTCCAGCGCGGAGCCTTCCACGCCGGCCTCTTCAAAAGCTTCTCGCTCGGCCGCCTGCTGACTTGTTTCGCCAAGCTCGACATGCCCCTTTGGAATACCCCAGGATCCGCTGGTGCGGCTGACGACCAAGGCAATTTCGCTGTCGTCGGGTGTTGCCCCCATGCGCAAACAAATGGCCCCCGCCTGCAAAATTGCGAAGGATGGCTTTTCCCCGATAGCTTCACTGCCAACGCTGTATGCAACTATCATCGTTGCTTCCTACGCTGAGTGAGATAGCGCCTGGAGATCTCACTCACCCTCCCGGATGATCTGCAGTCTTGTTTATGACAGTTTAGTGACTATTCTGCTACAAGAAAAGGAGGATTCTGATGAGCGAGAAACGCAAGAAGATCTACCATGCTCTCGTGGACGGAGCGACCGAAGGCCTGTCCGACAAGGCCCTGTATGAGTTCGTCGTCAATCGTTGTTCGAAGGCGTCGAGCAAGAAGATTGTCCGTGCAGCCCTGCTGGCGCTGACCGATCCGGACGTCACCGATCGTCACGTGCTCAGCACGATCTACGCCCTCGCGATCAAGCATCGCATGGACGAGATCGGTCAAAGCGATTTGGAACAGGACGACGCAGAACACGAGGATCGCGAGCCTGCTCCGCTGCGCAAGCGCGCGAAGAGGGAGAAAGACGCATCACTAGCGTCGCCTGGTGCGCCTTAATCTGCGGACCAGGGAGTGACTGCCGGCGCACGCTACTGAATCTTGTTGCCTGACGAGGATCAGATTGGACGAGGCACATTGCTTCTGTCTCGTTCGCCTTTGAGTGCGCGGTTCATAAGGCGACCGAGCTTTCGGCCCCGCGAACTCCCTTTCATGGCCAAAATGGTCTTCCAATCCTGGCTGGCCATGACCTGTTCGGCCAAACGTCGATACTCGGCGTCTGATCGAACGCTCAACTTTCGAGTAGTTTCTGGCGCTCCACCGGAATCGGGCGGTCCAGCAGGTCGTGCCAGTGGACTACGTTTACGGATGGCAAACTCATCCTCGAGATAAGGTGGCGGCGGTCCGAACCATCGCCTTGCCTGCACCAGATCAAGCAACTGCGCTGTCGCCACGAATGTAGCGATGCGCCAGGGTAGCAACAGGCCGGCCAAAGGGTTGCCTCGGACGGCGCAAACGGGAACGCGCCCACAGGGAAGCTTCAGGCTAAGCCAGGCGATGAACGGCTTTCCATTTGCCTGTGATGGCGACCACAAGGTTTCGATCGCAGTCCTTATCTCATCCGGTGCGATGCTATCCTCCCTACCCTCGACACCGGCGCCTAGCAATGTCGTCAGCACGAGGAGGAAATCCAGATTGGCAGCACTCTCGATTTTATTTTGCACGCCCGATACCACGGTCGAGCAGCCTCCGCAGACGAGCCTCGCCGATTCCTCGATGCACTCGAAGCCGAAGCGCCCACGCGCAAAACAGCGATCGCAGAAATCTTGCAGCAGTCGGCGATGCTTGCCGCAAGCTGCAGCCTCAACATGAGCCCATTCGCGACGGAGATAATGATCTCGGCCCACCGACACATCCTCATCAAGACAATCCGGGCAAATTCCCCGCTCTCGACGGTCAGCAACATACCAGTCGATCGTTCTCACCGACCGGCTCAGCATCATTGCTTCGACATCGGCGATCTTTAATCTGGCGGCCCGCGCCCACGATCTGACGGCCGTTGGATCCGGCCGAAAATCGCGTAATTCGAAACCGCTAGAAGCCAGCGGCCGGTCCTCATATCCCAACCAGAGCTCGATTTCGGCCGGCGTGCATCCGTAGCGACAAGCCACCCTAGCCTGCCAGGACGAAATCAGCTCATCCGGATATCCCCTTGGCCTGCATGGCTGCGACGATCGTATCGCTTTCGGCCACTTTGCAACGCACATCGTTCGCGCCATGAAAGATCAGCATCGGCTTCTTGATGCGGTCAACCTGATGAATTGGCGAACGCTCGGCTAGAAGTGCCCGCCCCTCTTCCGTTTTCGGATCTCCATAGCTGCGATACATGAAATCGGCAAAGCCGGACCAATAGGGCGGCATCGATTCCAGCAATGTTTGCAGATTGGTGATGCCGACGACAGGCACGCTGCAGCAAAAGATATCGGGTGTGAATGTCGCACCGACGAACGACGCATAACCGCCATAGGATGCGCCAAATATCGCGATCCTCGATTTGTCCGCTATGCCCTCGCGGACGGCCCAATCGACCATGTCGATGAGATCGTCGTGCATCTTAGCGGCATGTTGCTTTTCGCTGGCCGCAATAAACGATTTCCCGAAGCCCATCGAGCCGCGGTAATTCACCGACAACACGGCATAACCGCGATCGGCGAGCCATTGATGGTCGCCGCGATAGCCGTAGAGATCGCGGGACCACGGTCCGCCATGCACATCCAGCACCATCGGCAAGGGAGTATCCGGCCGTTCGGTTGTGATGCCGGCGGGCAGGGTGAGGTAGGAAAACAGATCAAGGCCGTCGCGTGATTTCGCTTCGACAGGACGCATCGGCGCGAGCCTATAAGCATCGAGCGCAGGCCGCGCTCGAAACAGTTCGGTCATGGTTCCCTTGTCGCGATCGTAAAGGAAGGTGGTCAAAGCCTGTTCGGCCTTATGGGCATCAACAATCCAGGTCCGGTTCTCGTCGGACTGGCCAACGATGTTAAATTCAAACCCAGGCAACCTATTTTGAATCATCTCAAAGTCGGTCCGAACTTGTGGCGCGACATAAAGCCAGTCCTGCCGCGCTCCAACGATGCTGGCTGCTTCCAGGTCGAAAGTTGTGGGATGAACGAGAACGTTTCGGACGTCAAAGCGCGGATGCTCGACCACGACGGTCTCCTCGCCGCTCTGCCAATCGAGCCAGGCAAAGACCGCTGTCTCACGACCGACGCAAGTTTGCATGAGCAAGCGCTTACGTGCCGACCGGGAATGCGGGGCTTGGGCCTCAAGTCAAACAAACCAGCAACGCCTATCGCATCATTATCGAGACCGCCAAGCGTGTGATCTCTGTCTTGGAGCGACCTTCGCCCCTACCCTGCGATCTAGAGTGGGCAAGGGATGAACGGGAAAGTTGGATTTCAGCCTGGAGTGCCGCTGAAAATGAATCAGATCAACGTGAGTCCGCTGAGCGAGCGCAAATCTCTCCTACTTCATATTCTAAAGGCTATATTGGGAACGTATGTCCTTATAAACAGTCGGAGGATGAGCCTAAACGTTCAAATTTTCGGTTGGATCGTGGCCAGACGTAGAACTGCGTTAAGTCATCACGGAAATCAGCAGCTTCTCAAATCCACGGCAGTTGATGGCATGGCTGGGGCGCGTGCCGAACGAACATTCCAGTGGTAGCACCGTACGACGACGCGCGTCACCACGACCGGCAATGCCTTAACGCGCATCATGACGGTTGACGCCCTGATCCTATCGGCACCCGCCCCGTGAACGGCACGTTCATCTAAAACGAAGCCAGCATCTTCGGTAGGAGACCAGAGGCATCGGCTCGAAGGCCCAGACGAGGCTTTGCAAGCGCTATCGCCATCTTTCGAAAACTGGAAAGCCGCAACAAGGCTACGCTTCCATCAAAACGTGAAACGCTCTAAAAGCATCGAAACTCTGGTGCTCGATCCTCTTCAACGGTCAAGCAAAAACCGATCGAGTTTGCCGTTCGGGCTCCCGAAAAACAGATCCTTGAACAAGCTGGAGACAATCCGCGGGCGCACACCGGCCCTCTCATCGATCAGTACCACGGAAAGCCTTTTTATCTCGATGGTGAGCGTACCCCTGTCATCGTTGCGACGATACGTCCACATATCATGCAAATTGAAACCATTCTGTATCGCCCATTCTGCAATCATCTGCGCCGTCATGACGTACCTTGCTGCAGACGGCGGCCACTTGGTCCGCTCAAATCACTCCGCTACTCAGCGAATAGCTGGAGTGAAGGAAAGAAATCCAGTGCGACGTTGGCCATAACGCGGATTGTCTGATCGGTGTTGCAGTCAGGACTCACACTGAAAGAGCAAAAGGTCGGTTGCTCCTTCAAGATTGGCAAACATATGATCCAGATTGAGGAAACAGACCATACCGTGGTCAAGGGGGATGATCCCGTGAGAAAACGCCGGATCGAAGGTCCTGCCGAGATCGGGCACTGGCTGGATCCGGTCACTGCCAATTGACAGGATGTCCGAAACACGATCGACTACGAGACCGATGATATTGTCGCCAATTTCCGTCACAACGATGGCACTGCGATCGGTATGAGTTACACTGCGAACCCCAAGCTTTGCCGCAGGGTCGATGACCGGGATCACGGAACCGCGCAGGTTCATCACACCAAGAACATCAGGCGGAGCGTGGGGCAGCGGCGTCGCCGCCGCCCATCCCCGGATTTCCCGGATCGAAGTCGTCCGGATACAGAATCGTTGCTCGCCGCGATGGAAAGCGATGATTTCAAGCGTCGTGCTATTGCCTGCGGTTTCCATCAAAATTCGTCCCATTCCTTGGCAGCCGCAGCGGAGCGCTGTGCGAGCTCACGCACTTCCTGAGCAACGACGGCAAAGCCTTTGCCCGCGTCACCAGCACGGGCCGCTTCCACGCCGGCATTGAGAGACAGAAGGTTCGTCTGAAAAGTGACTTCGTAGATGACGCCGATAATGTTGGAGATCTGCTGCGAACTCTCCTCGTTCCGCCGCATCGCCTCTTCCGCATGAGAAACCACTTCCGCGGATCTCTGCACGCTCTGATTGGCCTGGCTGGCAACAATGCGGGCGTCTTCCGTAAGCTTTGTCGACTAGCCAACGTTGACAACGATTTCATCGAGCGCGAACGCCAAGAGCTGAAGCTCGGGCAGAGGCATCAGTGAAAGCCGATGGCGACCGATCATCAAAATTCACCCATGGATCACAGCCACACTATAGGTATGCCTAATTGTGTAGGAATCCAATTCCACCCGGCAAAGCTCCGCGTAAACCCAATCAACGAACGTCGCATTAGCAGCAATACCTTGTGCAGCGATTTCATCTCGTCACCCAATGGAAGGGCGTTTCCAGAATGGAGATCGGATGGAGCAGGCCCGCCGGTGAGGCTCTCGTTCGAGTTCATTTCGCCAGACGAAGAAGGAATGCCCGATGGCCGACCGCTGTCACCCTTACCTGTCGTGCGACCTCAATGGAGACGAGGTCCCGCACCTCAGAAACAGGGGCTGACGAAACTATAAAGAAGGGGAGGGGGCGTCACTCAATTAGCTGGGCAGCGAGCAGTGCTGTCACTTTTCCAATAGGCGAGGATCACAATCTGCGGTCTTGCAGATCGCCGGCGATGACTGGCGAGAGAAAACTTTCGAAAGAGATCTGCGCCCCGAAATGAGAGCGGTCGTCACCCACATCTATTTGACAGCCGTGCAGAATCGCATTTATGGTAATAAAATCAGCATGTTAAGCGCCATTCTCCAAAACGCTCAATTGGGACCCAAGAGCGTTAAGGTTTTGTTTACTAAAAAGCGTTTGCCGAATAGGTAGAATCGTCGGTATTAATAACGCTTATTGGACTTCGTTTGAGCTAAAAGCGTTATTCTGGATTCGGCTGTATGAACATGGCAACCAACATCGAGGCATCTGATTTTGACCAGGAGATTCTCCAGCAAGGAGAATTAATCTCTGACAATCTGAACATGCTCCGATTGGAGCAATATCCGCCGGATGCAGAAAAAGGTCTACGCTCCTTCTCTCTGGCCGAAGTCGCCGACTATCTCGGGGTAACGCAAAACCACATCAAGAAACTTCACCTCGAGGGCAAAGGCCCGGTTCCTGCGACGACCTCGTCGGGGCGCAGAACCTATTCGGCCGAGCAAATGTTGGAGCTTCGCCATTTCCTCGATAAGAACGGACGCAGCGACTTCAAGCGCTATGTGCCACATCGCAGGGCAGGGGAGCCATTGCAGGTCATTTCGGTCGTCAACTTCAAAGGCGGGTCCGGCAAGACGACGACCACAGCGCATCTCGCGCAGTACCTAGCACTCACGGGCCACCGGGTGCTCGCAATCGACCTCGATCCTCAGGCGTCGCTTACGGCACTACACGGCATCCAACCCGAACTCGACAAGAACCCGTCACTGTTCGAGACTTTGCGCTACGACGACCATCGCAAATCCATTACCGAAATCATTCAGCCGACCAATTTCCCTGGCCTCGACATCGTTCCGGCCAATCTTGAGCTCCAAGAGTACGAATACCAGACGCCGCTTGCTGCCTCAAACAAGTCTTCTCCAGAAGGCCGCCTGTTCTTTACGCGCATTTCAAGCGCCCTGAAGGAGGTGGAAGATCGGTATGATGTCGTCGTGATCGACTGCCCTCCGCAGCTCGGCTATCTCACACTGACCGCCCTGACCGCCTCCACCTCTGTACTGATTACAGTTCATCCGCAGATGCTCGACATCATGTCCATGAGCCAATTCCTTTTGATGCTTGGCGGGATCCTGGAATCCATCAAGGGAGCGGGCGCTCGCGTGAAGCTGAACTGGTTCCGGTATCTGGTAACGAGATATGAGCCGACAGACGGTCCGCAGGCACAAATGGTCGGCTTCATGCAAGCTATGTTCTCGAAGCGCATGCTGCAACACCACATGCTGAAATCAACTGCGATCAGCGATGCCGGCATCACTAAGCAGACGCTTTACGAAGTCGAGAAAAACCAATTCACTCGATCAACTTACGACCGGGCACTTGAATGCCTGAACTCCGTCAATGGAGAGATCACCGGTCTCATACACAAAGCGTGGGGCCGCAAATGACCGTCCCTTTTGACAGCCGTGCAGAATCACGAAATCTGACGCGAAATCATCGACTTGGAAACGCTAGGGGAGGGAAGTAATGGCCAGAAACCATTCTTTGGCGAAATTCGCACAGCCAACGGCAGAAGAGCACCAGCGAACCGCGGACGTCCGTGCCGAATATACACGACGTGGCGCTTCGCGCTCGATGATGCAATCACTCGACGAGCTCGCGGAAACGTCAATTCGAATGCTTGAGGGCGAGACGGTCGTATCCCTCGACCCAGGTTTGCTTGAGGGATCCTTCGTTGCGGACCGTATCGGTGATGACCAGGAGGATTACGTCCAGCTTCGCGAAGCAATCAGGCAATCTGGCCAGTCAACACCGATCCTCGTGCGCCCTCATCCAGATGCCGAGGGCCGCTACATGATCGTCTTCGGCCATCGCCGCGCCCGCGCTGCACGCGACCTCAACATACCTGTACGCGCGGTCGTCAAGCAGTTGGAAGACATTGCGCACGTTATCGCGCAAGGCCAGGAGAACACTGCTCGCTCCGATCTCACGTTTATTGAAAAATCGCTCTTTGCGAAGAAGCTCATTTCGAACGGAATGAGCAAGGATGTTGTGAAGGTCGCCCTTACGATCGATGACACACTCCTCTCGCGAATGCTGTCCGTCGTGGAAACAATTCCCGAAGGCGTCTTTGATGCCGTGGGCGCCGCGAAAGGTGTCGGTCGCGACCGTTGGGAAGATCTGAAAAAATTGGCCCAAATGCCGGCGAACCTTGAGCGGGCGCTTGAATTCGTTCGTACTGACACGTTTCGGAACGCGACCGAGCCGGAACGCTTTAATCTGCTTCTCACCGAACTCAAGACGAACAAAAAGCCCAAGAAGCCTGCGACATCTCCGAGCCTTCGCCAATTTGATGTCGCAGCCAAAGCTGTTTCCGTAACGACAAAATCGTCCGGAAAGACCTTTACGCTCGCTTTGACATCAAAAGACGCATCGAAATTCGGAGCATTCTTATCCGATCAACTGGAAACGCTTTATCAGACGTTCCAGCGTAACGAACAGGCCAAATTAGGAGATTAACCGCAAAAGAAAAAAGGCCCCCAAACGTTGCCGTCGTGGAAGCCTTCCTCTGTATGTAGCAATCAGAGAATCGCATTTTCACGAATCCCCGTCAAGAGTCTTGGCACCGTTTTGGTGAACGAATTTCTTTTGCCTTAGTGAAGGTGGAAGAACATGGATGCCTCATGCATAACGACGCCCTTCGGGCGGCGGGCGATGACACTTGCCTCGCTCGCAAATCATAAACAAGCCGAAAAGACCGCCCCTGAGGTAAAGCGAAACAAGTGGAAGCTCTTCCGGACAATCTGCGAAGCTCGCGAGGACCTGAATGTCAGTGATCGCTCCTTGACGGTGCTGGACGCACTATTGTCCTTCTATCCTTCAGACGAGCTGTCCGTCTCGAATGGCTTAATCGTATTCCCATCCAATGCGCAGCTTTCCATTCGGGCACGTGGGATGACAGCAGCCACACTCAGGCGGCATCTAGCCGCTCTGGTGGATGCTGGTCTCATTCTGCGCAAGGACAGCCCGAACGGGAAACGGTATGCCCGCCGGAGCCGGTCGGGGGATATCAGCGAAGCTTACGGTTTTAGCCTAGCTCCACTCCTGTTTCGAGCTAAAGAGATAGAGGAAATCGCCGGTCAGATTTCCGCCGAGCGCGAACTTTTTCATATCGCTCGCGAGAAGATCAGCCTTTGCCGCCGCGAAATTACGAAGCTCATGGCGACAGCTCACGATACCGAGATCGAGGGCGACTGGCCAGATCTTGATGACCGATTCAAGTCACTCCTGGTAGGTCTGCCTCGCCGCCCATCCCTCGAAGAACTTCAGTCGGTTCTCCTCCGTTTAACCGAGCTTCGGATGAGGATCGTCAACCTGTTGGAAAATCACTATAATGTCCAAAAAAAGTGCGCCAATGAATCCCAAAATGAGCGGCACATAAAGGATTCAAATACACATTCCCTTTCTGAATCTGAAACCAAACAGGAAGCACTGGACGCCGCACATCTGATTATTCCAACAGACCTCCAACCATTGACGATTAATCAACAACCCACGAAGATCCCAACCCAACCTGTTTTCTCATCTAAACCAGACGTTCATCTGGACACCGTCTTACGCGCCTGCTCCGAGATCCACCCCTATGGCCCTGGTGGTTCCATTAGGACATGGCGAGATCTCCTGATAGCCACCGCTGTCCTGCGACCGATGCTCCAAATAACGACTTCCGTCTTTCGTGAAGCCTGCGTCGTCATGGGACCGGAAAACGCAAGCGCAGCTATCGCCTGCATCTTCGAAAAAGGCGAAAATATCAACTCCGCAGGAGCCTATCTGCGCAATCTCAGCCGACGCGCCGCACAAAGGCAATTCTCCATCAGACCGATGGTCTCAGCCTTACTGAGATCAAAGGCTAATGCCTCATGAACCATGCCCAAGAACTCAGTCTTGGATAATGATGGCGGCACCCTTGCATTTCCGTGGCGATCAGTCGCAACGAAAGCTACGCGTGGAGTATCCGATCAATCGTTGCGGCAGACGAGGCGAACTGGCGTTTGCAACCTCCGGCATCAGCTTTGGTTCGTTTTTGATGACTTTTGTACGGATAATGAATGCGCGAGAAAATGATCCTTTGCAGCGTGTTTTATCATCAAAATTGCGAGGCATGCAGCGTGATTTTGGGCGACGGATAGAACCTTCGCCATCGCGACCACTAAACGCGCGTCAGGAGGCTTCCTTGGCCGAAATCGCGCAAAATCGGCGGATTTGGAAGGAATCAGCGTTGACCGTGTCGTTTAGGCGGAGTCCGACGCAGGGAAGAAGGAGGGGAGGGGCTGCTGGCCGGCCGGTTCGGCGAGTGTCATTCCACTCGACCAGGCAAATAAGTCCACCGATCCTGGGTGAAAACTGGCGAACGGCCCGGATTTACAGGCGAATCCCCTCAACTAGGAAGACTGATAGACATCGAAAAGATCATTCAGGCGGCAATTCGCGATACTTGATACCTATCGATGGTTAAGGCACCAACCAACGATTATACCATGTAGCGAACTGCAATACTGATATGGAGTTCTTATAAGAAATCGTTTACCATAATTTCAATGGCTTACGATCTTACGAAAATCAGCATGACAGCCTTGATCCGACCGGCTTTCGACGCTGGGATTGCTCTGGCGCGTCTCGACGAGCGCATCGCCCGCTCGCCGATCGGCGCCGGCTGGATGGAGCAGTCACACTTCACCGACGCCTGCGCTTCCCTCTGGCTCGATGGCGAACTTGTTCACCTCGAAGACCTCGTCCTCCACGATGCCACAAAGGATATTCGCGCACCGACCCACGAATTGACCATCGCCCGCGACGTTCTTCGCACCCGCCAGCGCATTTCTGGCCAGTCAGCCGACTGGGCGCTGTCGGCCGACGGCGTCCGGACGCTGCGACAAACCTCCGAAATTATGTCAGCTGACAGCGGAGATGCGCTGACTGTCGCCGCGACCCGGCGGGCAGTTGCGACGGATAGGGAAGGGGAGGCGGATGACGGTGATGACGCCAAAGATCTGCCTGGGGTCGACTATGCCGCCATTGATGCGCTGCTGGCCCGATCGGACGCAGCAATCGAACGAGCCAGGAAGCCCGGCCGGGCTCCGGCCGATCCGATGATCTATGATCTCGACTGGGACGAGGATGCACGGCTTGAGGAATGGCGCGGTGTGCTGCGGCAAGCCGAACACTTGCCCGCGGCGCTGCAGGCGATTCTTGCACTCGATGCCTGGAACGAGCTTTCCGTGCTTCAGCACGCCCCCTGGCTTGGTCGACTGCTGTGCGCGTCCATCCTGCGCCAGGCCGGGATCACGTCAGGTGCCCATCTGGCCGCCGTCAATCTCGGTCTGAAAAGTATTCCCGTCGATCGGCGCCGGCATCGCCACCGGGAAACCCGGCTACTGGCCATCGCCCATGGCCTGATAGCGGTCGCCGAGATCGGGCTGAAAGAGCACGATCGTTTGGCGCTCGCGCGAAAAATGATGGAGCGGAAGCTGGACGGGCGCCGGACGTCGTCAAAACTGCCGGAACTGGTCGAGTTGGTGATGGCGAAACCGCTGGTGTCGGCCGGCATGGTGGCCAAGACACTCGAGGTGACGCCGCAGGCGGCGCGGCGGATCGTTTTGGAGCTGGGCCTCAGAGAGATGACGGGGAGGGGGAGGTTTCGGGCATGGGGCGCATTTTGATGCTTTTTGCGCGGTTGCACCGCAATCCCAGATACTACAATGTCAGGGCTGTATCGAAATGGCCGAATAGTATTGCTGAGAAAGTGCCTCAGTGTCATCGGCCCGTCGACATCTACATTAACCTGAAGCGATAAGAACTCCGACCTGTGGGGCACGGGGTCGACGAAGAGTTAGGAACTGAAGCTGCCGGACCTTGCACTGAGGTCGTCGTCGGCCCGTTGCAATAGGTATTGCTATCGGCGGAACTTGGCACAAGCTGAAATTTGCAGCCGGCGGCCGAAAGCATTATGCTAGGTGGGGAATAGGAGTTCGACAATGCTCTTGCAGAAATACCACGAGAACAAGGAAGCCTTGATGCAGATCGGCAAGGAAGCTCTTGCCGAGAGCCGTCGGTTGGGCTTGCCACTCTCCGCCAAGGACCTCGAAAACGAGCGCAAGAATCGCGCCGAGCACGAGCATGAAGAGCGCGTTCCCACCCTCATGAGGCAGTAATCGCTTCATGCCGGAACTGTCTTGCGTAATCCTTGGAGGCCCGAACGGCTCCGGCAAATCATCCGCATTCGCAAAGCTGAAGCTCGAAGGCGTTTGGATCAACGCCGACGAGATCGCCAAGACGCTCCCCGAATCCGGCGACGGCAAGTCGAAGGAACGTCGAGCCTCGGAAGCTGCGCTCCGCAAGATCGCGGAGATGATCGAAACCCGGCAATCATTCATCTTCGAAAGCACGCTTAGCAGCCAGCAGTCCATCCGGCTGATGCGCGAGGCGAAAGCGGCCGGGTTTAAGGTCGGCCTCTATTATGTTGCCCTGGATTCCGTCGAGACGAACATCGAGCGCGTGAAGCGCCGGGTAGAGAAGGGCGGTCACGACATCCCGGAGGGGGACATCCGCAGGCGACACAAAGGATCGCTGGAAAAGCTGACCGAAGCCTTGAGGATCGCAGACGAGGTGATCCTCATGGACAATAGCGGCCTGACGCCGCGCGAGGTGTTCGAGATCCGTTCCGGCGTAGTCCTGTCCTTCGACATCGACGATCGGCAGGAGCTGCACCGCCAGTTCTCGTCCAAGGTCTGCGAAGCCTATGGTCTCGTGCGGTATGACGGAGGATTCCGGAAGGTGCCGAAGCTGGCAGCTCGTCGAGGCGAAGACGTTGCTTTGGATGTCTCGAAGCCGTCACCTGGACGCAGGCCCAAGCCTCCGGGCATAAAGTGAGAGCGGCATGTTCGAACTGATCAATCTGCTCGAAACCGTGTACCGGACCATCTCGGCCGATCTCGAAGCATGGTTTGAGCAGTTTCCTGAGGGTCTGGCGTGGAACGTCTTTTCCGATTATTGCATCGCAGATCCCAAAAAGGCGAATGACACTTTTGCCTTCGCGATAGTTCTCAACCACGACAAGCAGTTGAACATAGAGGAATACATCGCGGCGGTAGCGCCGAGCGACATCAAGGGATCCCGGTCGTCGTCGGAAGGCCTCATCGAATACCTGGGCTGTCCGGTCGTATTCAGCGTCAGCTACTTGGTCGACAAGAAGTCGAAGTTGCTTCGTGACTACATGACCGACGACAACATCAGCGGCGCTCTGCAGGACATGCGGGAAGTCGTCGGACAGATCGCGAGCATGATCCCGGAGAAGGTTGATTATTACCGGGCAGTGGACAGGCGGCTGGCGAGCTTCCAGACCGAGATGAAAAGGCGCTCCCCGAATTCTACTCTGGCTCGACAGATTCTCCTCTGTGCTGCTTTTGCCTCGATCGTCTGTCGGCATCTGGCACTCAAGAAGAAGCCGAAATTCATCCGCTGGATCAGCGATCGGGATGCCATGTTCGACAAGCACGATAAGGTAGCCTTTGATCTCGCCTTCCTCTATTTCCACCTTCACCGGATGATGAATGGCCAGGATGCTCTCGACCCAGAGTTCCTTTTCGGTCTACCCGGATGGGATGGAAAGAACGAGTACGCTGAGTTTATTCGAATTGCTGATTACCTCGCTGGCACGCTGGCTGACGTCAAGCTTCCAGAGATGACGTTCTCGCACGCGAAGTTCGAACCCGTCTTCCGGAATCTCTTCGTCAACGGCCCGAACGCCGCCCTCGTCGAGCTCCTCGCCCGAGACGGAGGAGGGATCACGGCCCGTCGTCTCGTCCCTACGGCGCCGATCATCTAAAAGAAAAAGACTGCCTCCGGTTGGCAGCTTTTTGTGTCGCGCAACGATTTCGATCACGAACCCTCGCGATCATGAAGAGCCTGCGGTAAGGCTTGCCCTAAGGGAAATCTATCGGGCGTGGGGTCCGTCCCCACAATGAACATCGGCGCAGCTCCGCGAGGCATTAAACGAAAGCGCAATGGCAGCCGAGGCGGAGATCGATCTCTGATCGATGAGAGGCGTCGGAAGTGAGCATGCCAGCTATTGAGGAGCCGCAATCATTGGGAAAGCGAGCTCGCCGGAAATACCTGACCGCAACTGCCATCTCACCCGGCAAACCGCCCTCAAGCAGTGCGCCGCCTCTGTCGATCTCGTTGCATTTTGTATGATAGGCGAGCGTGCGAACGGATTGTTTCTGCCTTCGGTGGATAGTAGCTTTTCGCAGACGGGATTGGAAACAACGAGCCTACCTTATGAGCACTCACAGGATTTTTATTGACGCCAACATTTTCATCGAGATGAAAGATCTCGGCACTCTGGAGTGGCAGGCCATCTTTCCGGGCCTAAAAGAGCTTCGCATCGTGGTATCGATGCACGTCATCAAAGAGCTAGACAAGCTCAAGAACGACCGCAACGAGCGCCGCCGAAAGCGCGCGCGTGCTGCGCTTCAGCTGATCGATGGCATCCCAAATGCAGATGCGTCGGTCCTGCGAGAGCAACCTTACATCATCACTCTCGAAATCGATTTTCCGCTGCGCCATAGGTGGTCAGAGTACCACCTCTTAGATGAAAACGACCCAGACGATCGACTCGTTGCGCACCTGATCGAAGATGGCAAAGCGGCGCTTATATCCGACGATAGCGGCCCTCGCATTAAGGCATCGAGGTACGGCATTAACTCTATCCAGCCACCGATGTCGTTCCGTCTGCCGCCAGAAGAGTCGGCTGACAAGAAGAAGGTTCGGGAACTGACGCAAGTTATCAATGAGCTGGAAGACAAGAGACCACGTATGCTGTTGAAGCTGGGGTGTCCGTGCGATCCCATCATCCTAATTAGACCGATCCTTCCGCCAATTCCGCAGGACCTGCAGGAGGAAATTGTTCGGCGTACCCTAGCCGCGAACCCCAAACTTAAGAGACCGCAAACCGAAAGCGACATATCGTCCTTGACGCGTCGACATTCTCCGATCGATTGGGTCACTTACGACCGCAACTACGCGTCGTTCACCGACCGAGTGAAACAGCATGTCGCAACTTTTCATGAAAAACTGAACTCGGCCCCAATGGCGCTCGATATTCCCTTTGAAGTCATCAACGCCGGGCGCGTCACCCTCGAGAATGCCGACGTTTCTATTCGCCTGGAAGGGGCCGCGCATCTTCATGTCGATGACGGAGAGGAGCCGGACGAGGACCGAGACGAGGCGCGTGATTGGGACGTGGATTTTCCGCGCGCGCCCACCGCTGAATCGCCATACGGTTTCGCCGATCTTCGCTTCCGCGCAATTTCGTCGTTGCGGGTTCCACGAATTCGATTCCCCGGTGCAGTCTCGTTTGAGTGGGACGTTGTTCCCGACGACAGCAACCCGCAAAGAGCGAATCTCTCGAACAAAGGTAAGCGCGAATTTCTGTGCGCCTTCTGAAGCGCGGTGCTCTGATGCATGAAGTTTCCGCCAAAAATAGGTGGACACCAAATCATGGATGAAGATGCTCCTAAACTACAAGTGCGGCTTGTTGGTCGCGACGGCCGTCGTCGATATGACCCTGCGTGGAGAGATCGGCTTGTCGCGGCTTGCCTGGAACCCGGCGTTTCGGTCTCGCGTCTGGCGCTGGAGCACGGCGTTAATGCTAATCTTGTTCGGAAATGGGTGAAGAGAGCCAAAGAAGGACGTCCTTTGCCTCTGGTCTCGGGGTTCGTTCCGGTTCGGATTGCTGCAGATATTTCCTCGGCCTCTGGCGGCGATTTGCTGGCGAAGACCGAGCCATTGGGCAAGCACTCTCATGCATCCAGGGTGAGTGCGCTCCTGCCGAATGGGATTAGCCTGACCGTTGAGTACGACGATGTGAATGGACTGGTCGCAATCGTAGGAGCGCTGGGTCATGTTCAGACTGGGCGCTGATCTTGAGGTCTATTTGCACCGAGAGCCGATCGACTTTCGGGCAGGCATCAACAGCCTTGCAGTCCTGGTCCAGGAGACGATGGCGCTGGACCCGTTTACTCCTGCGGTATTTGCCTTCTGCAATCGCCGGCGTGACCGGGTGAAGCTTTTGTTCTTTGATCGGTCCGGGTTTGTTATGGTCCTGAAGAAATTGACGGAAGACAAGTTCAGGTGGCCCCGCCGAGAGACTGTGGTGGTGACACTCTCGACCGAGCAGCTCCACTGGATCCTGGACGGCATCGATATTGATGCGATGGTGCGCCATCCGGTTCGGCAATATCAGATCGCCGGCTGAGGATGGCGAATTGAGCTGTTGACGCGCAGGGCCGGTTCAGATTCAAGAATCTGATGACGAGAACCGGCGAGCCAAGCATTGCAGAACTGATGGCACAGTTGGCGGCAAATGCTGCCGAAATCGCCGCGCTCAAAGCCGAGAAGGATGCGCTGTCGCTTCGGGTCGTCAAGCTGGAAGAGGAACTGGCACTCGCAAAGCTCCATCGTTTTGCTCCTCGCAGCGAAAAGCACATCGACCGCCTCTTCAACGAAGCCGAAGAGGCGGTGGGCGACGATGACGGTAGCGACGGTGATGCCGGCGACGACGTCGTCAAGCTTCCGGACACTGGCCTGCCAGCGATAGAGGGTCAGACGGGCAAGAAGCGTGGCCGCAGGCCTCTGCCGGCAGATTTGCCGCGCCAGCGTGTCGAATACGACCTTCCCGAAGACCAGAAGACCTGTCCCTGCTGCGGTCATCAAATGCATCGCATGGGCGAGGCCGTGACCGAGCAGCTCCATATCGAGGTCAAGGCGAAGGTCCTGCAGAATGTGCGGTTCAAGTACGCTTGCCGTCATTGCGACCGCACCGGGATCAACACGCCTGTCGTGATCGCGCCAATGCCGACCCAGCCCCTGCCTGGCAGCATCGCCACGGCCTCGACGCTGGCCTTCGCGCTCGTTCATAAATACGTCGATGGCACACCGCTCTACCGCGTAGCGCAAACATTTGAGCGGGCCGGTGTTCCGATCAGCCGTGGCGCTCTGGCTCATTGGGTGATCGGCTCAAGCGAGAAGCATCTGCACCGCATCTATGATGCGCTGAAACTGCGGTTGCGATCGCAGCCTCTCATTCATGGCGATGAGACGACGGTTCAAGTCCTGAAGGAGAAGGACAAGGAAGCCACCAGCACGTCGTATATGTGGGCATATCGCAGTAGCGAGGACAGCGACGAGCCAATCGTGCTTCTCGATTATCAGCCCGGCCGCGGCCAGATTTACCCTCAGACCTTCCTCGGAGACTACCGCGGCATATTGGTGAGCGATGGCTACACTGCATGGCGCACATTGAATGGTGCAACCCATGTCGGATGCATGGCCCATTCCAGGCGACGCTTCGTTGACGCGCTCAAGGCCAGAAAGAACGGCGGCGGGCCGCCGGAGCAAGCGCTTCGGTTCTTCGAGCAGCTTTACAGGATCGAGAGGCAGGCCCGAAGCGAAAAGAACGGCGCCAATGAAACGCAGGCCGACTGCATTCGCCGCTTCCGACAACAACACAGCTTGCCCATCCTGAATGCCCTCAAGGCGTGGCTCGACAATATCGCGCCGAAGGTCGTGCCGGATACCAAGCTCGGCGACGCTGTGTCTTACACTCTGAATCAATGGGATTACCTGACACGCTATACCAGCGATGGCAGGATGCCGATTGATAACAACGTTCTGGAACGCGAGATCAGAGTTTTTGCGACCGGAAGAAAATCGTGGTTGTTCAGCGACACCGCCGACGGAGCCAAGGCCAGTGCCGTGATCTACAGTCTGATGCTCACTTGCCGCGCCTGTGGCGTCGATCCGCTGGCATGGCTGCGCCACGTGCTCATCGAGTTGCCGCAGCGGACGGAAGCGGCCGACATAGGTGACCTGTTGCCGATCAACTTCTCCAAAGCCTCTGCCGCCGCCTAACAGAGCCGGAATAATCGCTACAGATGCGAGGGCGGTTCACCGGTCAGGCCGTCAATGCGCATGGAAAATCGCGCTTAC
>NZ_FMAC01000023.1 GCF_900094555.1 Martinezella hainanensis | reverse complement strand
CGCGCCTTGTCGAGGTTGGCGTTGTCCGGCCACGAGTTTAGCGGAGCAAAACGCTGGTTGCCGGTGCCAGCCCCGCCACGGCCATCCGTCGTACGGTACGATCCCGAAGTGTGCCACGCCATGCGAACCATAAGACCGCCGTAATGGCCCCAGTCCGCAGGCCACCAGGCCTGACTGTCCGTCATCAGCGCGTGAAGGTCTTTCTTCAGCGCCTCGACGTCCAGCTTCTTGACCTCTTCACGGTAGCTGAACCCTTCACCCAGCGGATTCGTCTTGCCGTCGTGCTGATGAAGAATGTCCAGGTTCAGTGCATTCGGCCACCAGTCCATCACCGTAATGCCCGTCGCAGCCTGCGCACCATGCATTACCGGACATTTGCCGGCCTTTGAGTTAGCGTTTCCATCCATACAAATCTCCGTCTCTGCGTGAGTGAATGCAAATGATTGCATCATCGGGACCCTGAGATGGATATACCGGTATGGCAATCATTCGTTGACGCGATGTCGATATCATGTCCAATCAATAAAGAGAATTTGCATTTTCTTATGACTGCAATATGTAGGGCTAATGAATGGAATCTCTATCAAACACCTCCGTTATTTTGAGGCGCTGGCTGAGCACCAGCATTTTGGCCGGGCGGCGGAGGCTTGCGCTATCTCACAGCCAGCACTATCGCTGCAAATGAAGGAGTTGGAGCGTCTACTTGGTGCTCCTCTGATTGAGCGGAACGCTCGACAGATCCGATTGACCAGGCTCGGCGAGGCTCTTGTAGAGCGCTCGCGCGTAATCCTTCGTTCTGTTGACGAACTCAGCGATCTCGCCCGTGCTTCGTTAGGCCCTTTGACCGGTCGGTTGCGAATTGGAATTATTCCCACGGTTGCACCCTATTTGCTGACCGTCATTATCAAACGTCTAACTGCGCGTTTTCCCGGAATTGACCTGCATCCGCGAGAAGCGGTGACGCAGAAGCTCATCGAAGACCTGATGGATGGGCGGCTGGATACCGCAATTGTTGCGTTGCCAGTGTCGGTATCGTCGCTCCACGAAGAGAAACTGTTTGAAGAGGAGTTCGTTCTTGTCCGTCCTCTGAAAGATGCCCGCATGCCGGTGCCCAATTCAGAAATGTTACGTGAAATGCGCCTTCTCCTATTAGAGGAGGGGCATTGCTTCCGCGATCAGGCGCTCTCCTTCTGTAACACGACGGCGACCGCATCCCGCGACCTCATGGAAGGAAGCTCGCTTGCCACTCTCGTACAGATGGTGGGCGCCGGTTTCGGAGTAACGCTCATTCCACAAATGGCGGTGCCGCTTGAAACCCGCTCAGCGCCGGTCTCGGTAGCGCGTCTATCGGAACATCGTCCTTCCCGCACGATTGGAATGGTTTGGCGTAAGACTAATCCCTTAGCCGGTCAGCTTGAGCAAATCGCCGGGCTTATCCGCGACGCGGGAGTGGAGTGATCTGCGACAAACACGTCCCACTTACCAGCCAACAGGTTGCTGAAGAAAGCGCTGCCATTTGTGTTGGGTGCATGATTCCTTTTTGATAGGGATGGGGAGGGAGTTTTGATGCGGGGCGGGGATGATCGGACTGGGTCTCTGTTTTCGTATACCGATCTTGAGGCACGGGTTGCGGCCGGGCATCCGCTTCGGGCAATGCGCGAACTTGTGAACACTTAGCTTGCGGCGCTGTATGCCAAGACCGGTCGGCCGTCGATTGCCCCGGAACGCTGCTGCAGATGCTTTATTTGTTCCGCTGCTTCGTCAGACTTAGCATCGACGAGGCGGTCTGGGATGCCTCGTCGTTTTCGAAGAACCGGGACCGGCTGTTGACGACGGAGATCGCCCAAGCCTTCCTGTGGACTGCTTGTCCAGCTTGTGCTCAAGCGACTGTTGAGTGCGGAGCGTTTTTGGATTGCGCGGCCAATGCTGAAGGCGTTTACCTCGATGGAGAGCTTCCGCCAAGGACCGGTTCGGATGAGCTGCCGGGGGATGATGCCCTCTGGTCAGTCAGTCTTGACGATCGAGCAGCTTTCGTCCTTCGCCCAGTCAGCAAAACTGAGATAGTAGGCTCGAACATCGTCATACCCAGCCCGGGCAGCCGCGACAGCAGCGAGCGCGGCTCGACCGCCGCCGTCACAATGCGTGACGATATGGTCTCCCGGCTGGAAGCCGGCGGTGGTCAGGAGAGCACGTAATTCCCTGGCCGGCTTTAGCCGGCTGGAGGCGAGCAAAATGGAATGCGGCAGCAGCCGGGCACCCGGCAGATGACCACCGCGCGCATTGCGCCGAAGATCGTCGCCCGCAAACTCTGCCGGCGTTCGGGCATCGAAAACACGAATATTTGCGCCAAGTTCGGCTTTGAGAAGCTGGCGATCGACAAGGCCAACCGAACCTGATCCAGGCCGTGCTGCGAATGGTGCCGGGCCGTCAAACGGCAGAGCCAATCCGGACCAGTTGTCTGAGCCGTCAATGGCGGGCCATCCGCCGTTCAGGATGAAGGCTTTCACCCCAAAATATTGCAAAATGAACCAAACACGGGCTGCTTCGGTCATTCGGCCGTCGTCGTAAACGACGACGGCTGCCTTGCCGTCGATTCCGAGAGCGCTGATCGCCTCCTCCCAATAGTCGACATTCTCGAAAGAGGTCTCGTCGGCTCTTGCCGCCAACTCCCATGCCTCAATCGGTACAGGAACGGCAGATGGTGGATGATTGGCGTTGAAAGCCACTGGTGCGCGCGCATCGAGCAGGCGGAAGGGATCAAAAGTTAAGAGTGCAGACAGCTCAATGACGGGGTCGTACGACATAAAAACTCCTGTGTTAGGAAGTAAAGTTCAAGCTCGAATTTCGTCGCTTTCCTCGGCCGCAACAGTCGTCAGGCAGTGCCGATCAGCAGGCCACCCTCCGCGGCGACGAGCACAACGATCCAGGGGTTGGTCTTCCAAGCCATCAGCAATACGAAGAAGGTGCGCGCTAGGGCGAATTGGAGTCGGCCGACAATGGCGCTGGTGAAGACGGGATCGTAGAGCGCTGCGCCGAGGATGCTGACCACAGCAGCATTGGCGCCCCGCATCAGGGCTCGCGCACTTTCGCGTTTACGAAAATCGATCGCTTCCGCGGAGGCCCTCTTGGTGACGGCCGAGCCGTTCGGGCCGCCGACCGCATCGGTCGGCTTACCGAGGCCGTTTTCGACCGTCGAGAAAACGAAACGGCCGACGGCCACCAGAGCAATGCCTGCTCCGATGAGGCCATTGGGCTCCAGCATTAGCAAGATCCCCAGATAGGCCGCGAAGGTGAACAGCGGCCCTGGAACGGCCTGCGCCGCCCATAGCCTGCAAGAAACTGGTCATGGCTGACCCAGCCGCGTTTCAGCACCCCCGTTTCCAGAAGCGGCAGCACAACGCGTCCGCCGCCGAAGACCAGCGAGCCCGCGCGATCGAATGAATTGAAGACGCTAAGCCCCTGCGAGGACAAGATGGGCGCGGGGATCGGCAGCCCAATCAGCAGAGCGAAGAACAGGACGAGCGAGATCGCGCTTTGCGTTCGCGAGACCGGAAAGTTGATGTGCTCGGGAAGGAACCCGGTGAGCGCTACGAGATCGGCATAGCCTTTCATGGTGTGGCTATCACCATGGCTCTTCGTCGTGCCTGTCATCGCCTCCTCCCGTAAACTCGCGAACGCGCTCGTTGGCAAGCACAAAGCCTCCGCGTCCGTTGTTGGTAACGGAACACGCCTAACTGATCATATGTGCCGCGCTGGCGATGCGAGAGCTTGATCATGGGGCTCCTGAGGAAAGGTTGGTTGAATACCCAAATGATCAAGGCCCCGTCGCTGCTCGGAGTGGAGGACTTTAAGAATGGCCCACCGTGAGCGTTGATGCCGTAGGGCTGTCCGTACTGATGGTGCACTGCCGGAGCCCCCCAAAGAAGGATCTCCACCGCGAATACCCTAAGATTGCGAGGACAGGCGCCTCATCATCATTCGAGCGGTGCTGTCGAGTGCAAACCCTAAGATTCCGATGACGAGCACCATCGCCATCAGCTCATGATAGGCGAGCCGGTCACGCGTATCGAGAATAAAATAGCCGAGCCCGGCCTGGACACCGAGCATTTCGCAAGGCACCAGCACAATCCAGGTGATGCCGATGGCAAGCCGCAGCCCGGTCAATACATGTGGCAGAACACCAGGGAGGATCACTCGGGACAACGTCTCCCATCGCGTCGCGGCCAAACTTTTCGACAACAGGAGCCAATTGGGATTGAGCTGGCGCACGCCCGCGGCCGTATTGAGAAGGATTGGCCACACAGCAGCGAAAGCGAGGAGAAAATAGATCGGTGCGTTACCGACGCCGAAGGCCATGACGGCGATCGGCATCCAGGAGAGTGGCGAAATCATACGCAGAAACTGGAAAGCAGGTGTGGTGGCCGTCTCTACCGTTCGTGATGCTCCGACAAGCAACCCCACCGGAACACCGATCAACAGAGCAAAGCCCAGCCCGATCAGCACGCGCTGAAGACTAAGCAGGGTATGGTACCAGAGATCGGGACCGGAGAGCAGATTGACAAAAGCCGGCAGCGCCAGAGAAGGAGAGAAGCGGTGAGCAAAACTGCGTTCCGGTGCCAGCAGATCGGTCAACACCCACCAGAGCAGCACCAATGCGGCAAGGCCGCCGATGCCCGAGGCGAAACGAAGAATGCTTGTGGCATTGCGCGACCGCCGTTCATCGCATTCTTTGGCCGTGAATCCGCCAACCCGCTGACCCGTCACACTCACGCTTGAAGAACCTCCTGTCGCGTCCAATCGTCGACAAGGCCAAAGGCCTGTAACCCCCCGACGTCAGCCAATGCGCGCTTGACAAAGCGGTCGTCAACGAGATCGCGTGCCACGAAGGCTGGGTCCAGCGCGTCCAGGAAGGCCCGCTCGCCTGCTACCTGTGTGTCCTTAAGCATACGAACCAATTCTTCCGTGTAGCTGGGGAAGGGATAGGGCTGGAAGTCGATGCGCCGGTCCCGCCATTCAGGATGCCTGATCGCGCCGGACGAAACATATCCGGCAATATCACCTTCTGTGGGCGTCAGGACGCGAGCAAGGATTTCCTGGCTATGTGGCGTGTATTTCTGCGCATTGCTGGAAGACAAAAGTTGCGCTGTTTCGGCCCTGTTGGCGCGCGTCCAAAGCTGGGCCTTGACCATCGCATTGACGACCTTCTGAGACCATTCAGGCCGGTCAGTCAAATCCTGCTCATGCATGAAGACGAGGCAACAGGCATGATCCTTCCACACGTCCCCAGTGAAGCGTAGCACTTTGCCGATACCGTTGATTTCAGCGGCGGCATTGAACGGTTCGGCCACGATGTAGCCAGCAATCTGGCCCGAGGCAAGAGCCGGCACCATGTCGGAGGGCGCCATCAGGACGAGGTTGACCTCACCCGCTGCCGGTTTGCCGCTGGTGATGACCGTCAGGCCGTTCTCACGTAGAAGCTTTTGGAGTACAACATTGTGGATCGAGTACCAGTAAGGGATGGCAACGGTTTTGCCTCCGAGTTCGGCCACTGAATTGATATTTTTGGCGGCCGTTAGCCCCGATCCACTGGTATGGTTCCAGGCAACGACCTTGGCCGGTGTCTTGCCGGCGTAGCGTGCCCACACGGTAATTGGCGAGAGAAGATGGACGACGTTGACCTGTCCGGCAAGGAAAGCCTCAACGATTTGTGACCAGCCGCGGAACATCACCGGCTTTTCGACATGCAGTCCCTCGGCTTCGAAAAGGCCCTTGCCGTGCGCGACAAGAAGCGGCGTTGCATCCGTGATTGGCAGGTAGCCGATCTTGACTGGTTCATTCGGGTCCTGCGCACGGGCGGCGCGGGCGTTGAGGAACGGCAGTGCCCCAGAAGCGGTCAGGAGTGCAGAAAGGCGGAGAATGTCGCGGCGGGAAAAAAGGGAATCTTCGGTTGGCATCGGAGAGGTCCTCTATTGATGGTGGATAGCTTTGCGCAGCGTACTGACGATTTCGATGCGGATGTGGCCAAGTTCGGCCACATAGTCTTCGCGGGGTCGGGGGAGATCGATCCGCCATTCCCCGATCTTATTGGCCGGCGCTCCGCCAAGCAGCAGTATTCGATCCGATACAATCAATGCCTCATCGATATCGTGAGTCACCAAAACGGCGGCGCTGCCACGATCCGTGACGACCTGAACGAGTAATTGTTGCATTCCGGCTCGCGTGACCTCGTCGAGCGCCCCAAAAGGCTCGTCCAACAACAGCACCTGCGGCTCGCGGGCAAGGCAACGCGCCAGTGCGGCCCGTTGTGCCATGCCGCCGGAAAGGGCGGATGGTCGAAGGCCGCGCGCGTGATCGAGGGCGACCTCGCGTATCGCGGCGTTAATCCGTGCCTGACGTTCGTTGACGGACAGGCGTGGTTGACGCCTGAAATCCAGACCAAAGGCGACGTTGCGCTCGAGATCCAACCAGGGCAACAGGCCTGGATTCTGAAAGGCGATGGCGAGGCGGGGATGGACGTCTTCAAGGGGAGCGCCATCCACCTCGACGAAACCGGCAACGGGCCGATGCAGGCCCGCCAGAACCCGTAGCAGGCTTGACTTGCCGATCCCGCTCGGTCCGAGGATCGATACGATTTCTCCGGACGCGAGATCGAGGTTGAAATTTGCCACAACCAAATGAGAGGCGCCGGGATAGCGCAGCGCGACCTGGTGCGCCCTTAGAGCCGTGCGTTGTCGGGACCCGCTCATGCGGCCTTCTTTGCACCTGCCACCACCGTGCGTAGTTGCACGAGACTCGGCGTGATAAGAGGAATGAAGGCGGCCTCCCGCCAGCGTCGTGCGAACTCGCGGCCCGGTTCGCGCAGATAGCATCGCCCGCCGGCGGACTGAAGCTCCAGGGCAACGGCTTCAGCGACGATCTCGGCCAGTTCGATCCGTAATTCGAAGAGCGGAATCGGCGTAGCCACGAAAGCACCGCTGCGTAAGCCAGTGGAAAGTTGCACGTCGAGCGCACGTAGCCGTTGATCCGTCTCTTCGAGAGAAGAAGCCAGAATATCACGGCCCGGCCCGCCGCAGGTGGAAGCTTCGATCAAGGATCGGCGGGCAAGGCCGATCGCCATGCCGCATTGTAGGGCGATGAAGATGGGGCGAACCCTAGGCAGCCATTCCTGCGCGTTCTCGGCGATGATCCGGTCACGCGGGATGCGAACACCCGAAAGCGTCACCGCCGCAGTATCGGAAGAACGCATGCCCATCAACGCAAGATCGGGGGTGCGTGTCAGACCCGGATCGTCGTGAGCGAGCGAGACGATCAGCGCCGGGCCGCCCTCGACCCGGTCAGCTGCCGCAGCGACGTGAAAACCCTTTGGCCGCAAATTGGTCACCCAGGGGAGTTTTCCGTTGGTGACAAGGACTTCACCTTCACTGCGCGCGGTGACCTGGAGCGGCTCGATACCTGCAAGGAACTTCATCGCGTTCGACAGTGCCGAGGCACCCGCGACACGGCCTGCCAGAAGGTCCGGCAACAGCCTGTCCCGCAAAGGCGCATTGGCACTCTGAAGCAGGAATTCTACGAAGCAGCGATGGCCCCATAGCATGAATGCGACTGCAAGTGATTCCTGCGCGACCGCAGCAACCGCCCTCACCGCATCGACCGCGTCGCCTCCGGAGCCGCCAAGGTGTTCTGGCACACCGATGCGCGGCAATCCGGCCTCCGCGAGCCGAGGGAGAATGACCTCGGCCTGAATGTCGCCGAGATCGATCGCCTCGGTCGAGAAGGAAAGCCAGTCGATCAGATCACGAGGTAGAACGAAGCTCATTGCACACCAGCGGGTGATGCCGCTCCTTTCCATTCATAGGGGGCGAGTTGAGCATTCAGCTCTGGCTGACCGAGATTGTTGGCGAAGTTGCATAGCGTTGCGAGGCTGACGCCGAGTACGACCTCAAGCGCTGCCTGATCGTCAAAGCCTGCAGCCTTAAATGCAGCGAGCTCAGCGTCGTTCACAGAGCCGCGGGAGGCGATGACCGTTTCGGTAAACCGCGCGACCGCGTCGATGCGTATATCCGGGACGCCTGTCCCATTGCGCAACGCATCGATTATGGGCTTTTCCAACTTTGCCTTCTTGTCGGCGATGGCAGAATGACCCGCCACACAGAAGCCGCAGCCATGGGTCACGGCGGCTGTGATCTGCACGGCTTCACGCTCCGCAAGGCTGAGCGAAGCCCGGCCATTGATCGCTGTTACCGTCTGATAGGTTTCGAGCGCCGCTGGTGCGTTGGCCAGCAGCCGGACGAGGTTCGGCAGGAAGCCATTGTTCTTTTCAGCCGCATCAAGGCGCGGCTGGGCCTCTTCGGGTGCGTCTACGATCGTACGAAGCGGAAGTCTTGCCATGGAACCGTGCTCCTTAATTCTGTGTATGGTAGCTTAATTCTGCGTATGGTAGCTGGCCGGACAGCGATGCTGAACGTTACTTAAACCCAGATGTCCTCGTCCCTACAGAGACGATGTTCCGAAGTTCCTTGAAATCATGGAAGAATATTCTGCCGCGAGCCCAATGCAGAGGCCCTCGCCACGCCATGTTCCTCCGGCCAATGTGGGGTGAATTCGTTGTCTGATGATACCAGTGTGCGCTATCCAGCCATACATACAAAGCGCGACCGATGTGCGTATGGCTTCTGAGCCTGGCCGCTGGCAAACTTTTATCGAAAGATGAAGGGCCTCCAGGCCACGGCCAGCATCAATTGACTGAAGTTTCCGCTGGGAAAGCTTCACCCCAAGCCTTCACAAATTCGATCGCGCTCTTCCGAATCTCGCTCAGTGATTTCCCCGGGCGGTAGAGATTGCCGCCGATACCGAAGCCGCTGGCGCCAGCCTTCAGCCAGGAAGGTATAGCCTCCGGCGTGATCCCTCCCGTAGGCAAGAGGGGGATCTCTTTAGCGAAGACGGCGCGCCAGGCTTTGAGGATGGAGGGCGAGATAGCTTCGGCCGGAAAAATCTTCAGTCCGTCGGCGCCGGCATCGAGCGCGGCAAAGCCTTCGGTCGGTGTCGCTACGCCAGGAAAGCAGGCAAATCCATGCTCGCGCGCGGCACGGACGACAGCCGTATCAGCATGCGGCATAACGACGAGCCGTCCGCCGGCATCGCTGACCTGAGCAACGCTTTGCACCGACATGACGGTACCCGCACCAATTATGGCATCGCTTCCGAACCGCCGGGCGAGCCTTTCGATGCTGACATAGGGTTCCGGTGAATTCAATGGCACCTCGATCAGCCGAAAGCCGGCTTGGATGAGCGTTTCTGCGACACCCTCAACCTCTTGCGGTGTGATCCAACGTAGGACAGCGATGAGAGGGCAGGCCTGCAGCGCTTTCTTTAATACGCCGCTGGAGGGCGACAACGGTTGCGAAGGGGTGGTCATTTGCTTGGTCCTTTTGTTGTAGCCGTACATGCTGGTAGCTTGCAGGAGCGCGATGAGTGCTTGGCACTTTGGCTATCTTGACGAAGAAGATCTGAAATGATGATTCGCGGCGCGCTCGAACGACGCTCGCTTGACGGCTGCGCCGCGCCAGGAGGAGCGTAGCGGCGCTGCCTCAGAAAGCCGGTCATCCACTGGACGCTATCGAGGATGCCACCGAAAGGATAGAGATGGAAAATGACCGAACCGAATTGTCGTGCTTCAATGCTGTCAACGAGGCGGTTGGCGAACCGCTCCGGTCGGGCTCGATGAAGCAAGTTCGCCGGGGAAAGACCGTATTGGCAAAGAGCCGCCGTTGATGTTGCGACACCGAATTGCCGGGCAAAGCGGATCAACTTGCCGACTTCCGTCGGTCCCGGAATACCGATCCTCACCGGAACACCGATGTCGAAGCCGCGCAGTTTTGTCAGCCAATCCACAATGGCATCCGCGTCAAATCCGAATTGTGTGGTGATTTCGACAGAACAGCCGGCATCTTGAAGAAAAGTGAGCTTCCACCGAAGCGCTTCCCACAATCTGTCGTTTTCGATCTTCGGATGACCTTCCGGATAGCCAACGATGCCAACCTGCCGGATCGCGTGGCGGTCAAGGACCCCGCTTTTGAGAAGCGAGAGAGAATCCGCGTACGGGCCGGCCGGCACTGCCGGGTCTCCTCCCACGAACATGAATCGTTGCGGCTGGGCAGCTTGGATCAAGCCGCCGATCAGATCATCAAGGTCATCGCAGGATCTGAGCCGTCTGGATGAAATGATCGGGACCGGCTCAAAACCAGAGTCACGAATGATCCTGGCGGCACCTATTCGCTGCTGGTGCGTCTCGTTTCCAAGGAAGGCGATATTGATCGGTGTTCCTGCCGGGATCTCGCTTTTGGCCGATTGGATCTGGGCGATGTCTTTGCCGGTTATCTCCAGGGTGAAGAGAGAACACGTGGAGGTCCGTCGACTTTGGGCATCTATACAGAGATCATGCATCCTCATCTCCGGGCTTTGCCGAGAGCCGCCGCTAAATTTAGCGCTTTCACGACGACTCCATACATGCTAGATATATTGTATGTCAATAAGCCATACATGATGGAGTGAGCTAGGATGTGGCGACCAAGGCTGGTTGAAGACGCGCGCATGAAATATCTAGGAATCGTTGAGGCGCTGGAGGCAGACATTCGATCCGGTCGTGTCGCCCGCGGTGAGCGCCTTCCGGCGCAGCGGGCGATTGCCGAGGCGCTAAATGTCGACCTTACCACTGTCACCCGGGCCTTTAACGAGGCCCGGAGGAGGGGCTTGGTCGAGGCGCAGGCCGGAAGGGGAAGTTTTATCAGCGAAATTCTCGAAGAGAACAAGTCCTCCGCGGGTCCTTCGCCGCTGATTGATCTCAGTATGAATATACCGCCGCAGCCGGAGGCGGCGAACCTGCGGAAGATCTTTCCGCAAGGGATCTCGGAGATATTGGGGGGCTCTCGAGGCTTGCTGAATCTGCACTATCAGGAGAGTAATGGCGCGGAGCTTGATAGGCAGGCGGGTGCCAATTGGCTTGGAAAGAGGATTGATGGTGCGAGTGCTGATCGCATCATTGTTGCCGGAGGCGCCCAGAGCGCCCTTTTCGCCATCTGCGATTTGTTGTTGCGCCGTGGTGATGTCGTTGCTGCTGGCGCGGTCAGCTACCCAGGCCTGAAGGCGGTCGCCATGCAGAAAGGACTTCTCTTGGCGCCCGTCGCCATGGATGAGCAGGGGATCATTCCCGAAGTCTTCGAAAAGGTGTGTCGTGAGAAGGAGCCCAAGGCCCTCTATCTGATCCCCACGATCGACAATCCGACAACGGCCACGCTGTCGGAGGAGCGACGGCGGGCACTTGCCGCTCTCGCGCGCAAGTATGGGGTCTTGATTATCGAGGACGATCCGTATGCACCGTTGCGTCTTGAACGTCTCCCCGCTCTGGTCGAACTGGCTAGCGACATCACGTGGCATATCGCGACGCTCTCCAAGTGCGCAACGCCCGCACTGCGAGTGGCCTACGTGGTTGCACCGAATGCCAGCCAGGCACTGAGGCTTGCCGGTGTGTTGCGCGCGACGATTCTTATGGCTCCGCCTCTGATGTCAGCGTTGGCAAGCCGCTGGATCTCGGACGGGACGCTCGCGAGGATTGCGAATGCCATCCGAACGGAGAACGTTGAGCGCCAGAAACTGGCGTCATCCATCCTCAGCGATATTCCTTTTGCGGCGGATCCGCATGGGCATCATCTCTGGCTGCGTTTGCCCGACCATTGGCGCGCGGCTGATTTTGCCGAGCATGCCGATCGCGCCGGAGTCTCGATCGTGGCGAGTTCAGCCTTCACAACGGGCGAGAATCCGATCGAGGCAGTGAGAATATCGCTCGGCGTCGCGCCTGATCGCGGTGCGCTGGAGGATGCACTGACCCTGCTTTCTGGTCTCATTGCGCAGCCATCGCTGGCATCTAGAGCCGTCGTTTAATATCGAGGGGACCATCGTGATGTCCGATATTTTCAAAGCGGCTGTCGTCCAAGCCGCACCGGTCCTGTTTAACACACCGAAGACGATGGAGAAGCTTGATGATCTCGCGCGCGATGCCGCAGGGAAGGGCGCGCGGTTGGTCGTATTTCCTGAGGCGTTCGTCGGCGGCTATCCGAAGGGTATTGATTTTGGGGCTCGGCTCGGCATGCGCAGTCCCGAAGGCCGGGAAGACTTTCGACGGTATTACGAAAGCGCCATCGATATTCCGGGCTCCACGGCATCGCGGCTTGGGGAAATCGCCCGGGACAACGGCGTCCATCTCGTCGTTGGCGTGATCGAGAAAGACGGCGGAACGCTTTACTGTACCTCTCTTACCTACGGATCCTCGGGCCGGCTCCTTGGCAAGCATCGCAAGCTGATGCCGACCGCGCTGGAACGGCTCGTGTGGGGATTTGGCGACGGCTCGACGATTGCGGTGGCCGATACGCTGCTTGGCCGCATCGGCAGCGTCATTTGCTGGGAAAACTATATGCCGCAGTTGCGCATGGCGATGTATGCGCAGGGCATCGAGCTGTATTGCGCGCCAACGGTGGATGATCGCGACACATGGCTGCCGACGATGCGTACGATCGCACTAGAGGGGCGATGCTTCGTCATATCGGCCTGCCAGTATTTCACGCGCGCGGATGCGCCGCATCACTATGCGCCGGTCCAGGGTGATAATCCCGAGACTGTGCTCATCCGGGGAGGGTCTTGTATCATCGATCCGCTCGGAACTATCCTCGTCGAACCCGACTTCACAGGAGAGACGATCAAGCTTGCCGAAATCGATCGGCGGGTCATTGCACGCGGCAAGTATGATCTTGATGTCGTGGGGCACTATTCGCGTCCTGACGTCTTCCGGCTGTCCGTAGACACGCGGCCAAAGTTGGCGGTGGCGTTCGAACCGCAATCGATCGGGAGCTCCGACTTGGCACCCGCCATCCCTTTCGTGACGAGGGGGGACGTGACATGTTCGGATTGACGGCGCTGGAACTGGCGCGCATCCAGTTCGGTTTTACAGTTTCCTTCCATATCATCTTCCCAGCGATCACCATTGGGCTTGCCAGCTATCTGGCAGTGCTCGAAGGGCTTTGGCTGTGGCGGCACGAGGCGGTCTATCGCGATCTCTATCATTTCTGGTCGAACATCTTCGCTGTCAACTTTGCGATGGGCGTCGTCTCCGGCCTGGTCATGGCCTATCAGTTCGGCACCAACTGGAGCTATTTCTCGTCTTTCGCCGGTAGTGTTACAGGGCCACTGCTTACCTACGAGGTCTTGACGGCTTTCTTTCTCGAGGCCGGCTTTCTCGGCGTCATGTTGTTCGGCTGGAACAAGGTCGGACCCGGGCTGCATTTTTTCGCGACGATCATGGTGGCGTTCGGCACGCTGATTTCGGCAACTTGGATCCTCGCCTCCAATAGCTGGATGCAGACGCCCCAGGGCTTCGAGGTGGTGAACGGCCGCGTCGTGCCGGTCGACTGGCTGAAAGTCATCTTCAACCCTTCCTTCCCCTACCGCCTGGTGCATATGACCATCGCCGCCTACCTCACGACGGCGCTATTCGTCGCTGCCGCTGCGGCCTGGCATCTGCTGCGAGGAAACGCAACAACTGCGGTACACACGATGCTGTCGATGGCGATGTGGATGGTTCTCGTCGTGGCGCCAATCCAGATTTTGGTCGGCGACCAGCACGGTCTCAACACCCTCGAGCACCAGCCGGCCAAAATCGCCGCTATCGAGGGGCACTGGCAGAACACCCCCGGCGAAAGCGTGCCGCTGATCCTCTTTGGACTGCCCGACATGGCAGCGGAGACGACGCGCTATGCGCTCGAGATTCCCTCTCTTGGGAGCCTCATCCTCACCCATAATATCAATGGCCAAATTCCCGGCCTCAAGGAGTTCGCGCCAGGAGACAGGCCGAACTCTGCGATTGTCTTTTGGACCTTCCGGCTGATGGTCGGTCTCGGCCTGCTGATGCTGCTGCTGGGGCTGTGGAGTCTCTACCTACGCTGGCGGGGTGGGCTCTATCACTCAAGAACCTTCCTGCGTTTTGCGACCCTGATGGGCCCGTCGGGCTTAATCGCCATCCTTGCAGGCTGGCTGACCACCGAGATCGGCCGGCAACCATGGGTGGTCTATGGGGTAATGCGGACGAAAGACGCGGTTTCGAACCATTCGGCGCTGGCCCTCTCAACGACGCTAATCATGTTCGTGATCATGTATTGTGCTGTCTTCGGAACGGGAGTGAGCTACATGCTGAAGCTGGTCGCCAAGGGGCCGCAGCCCTTCGACGAATATCCGCCACACGACAACGCACAATCGCAGCGGCCGGCACGGCCGCTTTCGGCCGCACCCGACAGCATCGATTCGGCAACTGCCGACGGACAGAAGGACGCTTGACTGCTATGGGCATCGACCTTCCCCTCATCTGGGCGATCATCATCGGCTTCGGCCTCATGATGTACGTCATTATGGATGGATTCGATCTGGGTATCGGCATCCTATTTCCGTTCGTCGAGAGCCGTGATGAACGCGACATCATGGTCAACACAGTGGCGCCTGTCTGGGACGGTAACGAAACTTGGCTTGTCCTTGGTGGCGCGTCGCTTCTTGCTGCCTTTCCACTCGCCTATTCGGTCATCCTCAGCGCGCTCTATCTGCCACTCGTCCTGATGCTCGCAGGGCTGATCTGGCGCGGCGTTGCGTTTGAGTTCCGCTTCAAGGCCGATAAGGACCACAAACCGTTTTGGGACAAGGCCTTTGCCTGGGGCTCCTATATCGCAACCTTTTCGCAGGGTGCGGCATTGGGCGCCTTCATCAACGGATTCTCGGTTAAGGATGGCGCCTATTCCGGCGGACTGCTCGACTGGCTGACCCCCTTCAGCCTGTTCACCGGCCTCGGCCTTGTTGTCGCCTATGCGCTGCTCGGCTCTACTTGGCTCATCATGAAGACGGAAGGCCCTTTGCAGAGGCGCATGAAGGACCTTGGGCGGCCGGTGACATTCGCGCTGTTTGCAGTCGTGGTCGTCGTCAGCGTCTGGACACCGCTTGTCCATGCCGGTGTCGCGGATCGCTGGTTCGCGCTGCCGAATATGATCTTCTTCGCGCCGGTACCGGTGCTCGTCCTTATTGTGACCCTGGCGTTGCTGAGAACGCTGCAGCGCGACGCCACCCACGCCGGCCCCTTCATGCTTGCGCTCCTCATGCTGTTTCTTGGCTACAGCGGCCTTGGAATCAGCGTGTGGCCGAATATCATCCCTCCTTCTATCTCGATCTGGGATGCTGCTGCCCCGCCAGAGAGCATGGGGTTCACCTTGGTTGGTGCACTCTTCATCATCCCCTTCATCCTCGCCTATACGGCGTGGTCCTATTACGTATTCCGGGGTAAGGTCAGGCTAGGAGAAGGCTATCACTGAATGCGAGACGCCAAGACCTCCAATGCCTGGTTGAGCCGGTTCGGCTGGCTCGTGTTTATCTGGGCGGTAAGCGTGGTTGCGACTGCCGTCGTTGCGGTGCTATTTAGACTTATTATGGGCCTGGCTGGACTGACGCTCTAGCTGCCGCGCAAGTCTACGTGCGCCGGAGGCGACAGTATGTCTCGGGACGATGGCTTCATTTCCTGTCTTTCACGAGTCATCGCAAGTCGGCTCACTTGTAACGGCCCCGCCGCTGGAGAACCTCGATCTTGTAACCATCCGGATCGGTAATGAAGAAGAAGCGCGCCAGCAGGGTGCCATTGTGATTGAACTCGACGATCTTATTGGGGTTTAGTCCCACATCGGCCAGCCGAGCATGTATCGCATCGAGGTTATCTACGGAGACCGCAAGATGGCCATAGCCGTCTCCGAGCAAATATGACTCCTGGCGACCTTTGTTGATCGTCAGCTCAAGTTCGAATTCGCTCTCGTCGTTGCTCAAGTAAACGAGCGTGAAAGTTTCGAAATCCAGGCGATCCTCCACTCTCAGGCTGAACGCGGTTCCGTAGAATTCCACCGAGCGGGCCTCATCGAGCACCCGGATCATCGAATGAATTGTCTTCGCCAATTTGCGGCCCCCCTCTTCGCGACAAATTTACTGTTTGATTGGGACCTCCCGGTAGCAGTGGGTTACCGCGTGCAAAAAAAGTGTCGGGAATCCGTGGCTTGCGGGTCTGGCTAGGCGACAGACAACGGGTGTTTGACGATCGCCACTCATCGGAACATGCTAGATGCCGGGCAAGTTGAGGAGAAAACGATGTGTGAAATCTATGCAGGCCAGGACCCCGAATCGTATCGCCCGATCAATCGCTCTATACGCATTGGAGGACATTCGACCAGCATCCAGCTTGAAGCAGCGTTCTGGATCCTGATCGACGAGATCGCCAAGAAGCAAGGCTTCTCGACCGCGCGATTTCTTTCGACTCTCTATGACGAAGCGTTGGAGATCAACGGAACAATTTCCAATTTCAGCTCGCTCCTGCGCACGAGCTGTCTCATCTATTTGCTAAATGACAGCAATGAACGCTCGTCCTCGTCGCTTCGGATGTTGGCTGCAGAATAGTGGTTCCGATGGAGATGTCCGCCAACGCGCACAGCTGGGTAGGGGACGCATTGCGCCAGTCCATCAGACTCCAGGATCCCGCGATCGGCTTTTCCATGCCGGACGGATAGTTTCCGCAGCGCTCCGATCGAGGAGAAGTGTCTACAAGACGTGCTTGTAGACGGTCGTTCGAGAGAGATTGAGTGTACGTGCGGTCTCTGACACGTTACATCCAGTGCTCCGGTAGACCGAGCGAATTTCGGCACACCGCCGTCGACTGAGCGCCTGGTTCCGACAGGCGTTGCAGCAATCTGCAACGCCTTGCACGGGCTCGTCGTTAAACGACTCCTCATCGAGGTGGTTCATGTGCCCGCGGATGAGGGCTCGCTGCAGAGTCGAGTTGAGTTCGCGGATGTTACCGGGCCATGATCGCTGCGCCAACCGGGCAATTGCGGCGTCGGTAATCGCCGTTTCTGGCGCAAGTTTCTGCATCAAATGTTGCACGATAAGCGCGAAATCGGAACGGGCACCAAGCGGCGGAATGTTGATCGTGAGTGCATTGAGCCGATAGAGAAGATCGGCACGGAACATCCGCTCTTTCACCATCTCGTGCAGGTTATGATTCGTGGCTGATACGATCTGAACGTCGATATTGTGGGTCTTCTGTCCGCCGACAGCGCGTATCTCCATCGAATCAAGGAAGCGCAAAAGCACCGTTTGGGCAGGAAGCGGAATGTCCGCCACCTCATCGAGAAACAGTGTGCCGCCATCTGCAGCCCGCGCGAGCCCCGGTGCACCGTTGTCGCGGGCATTCGTGTAGGCACCGCGCTCGTGACCGAAAATTTCGGCGATGAACAATGGTTCTGGGATCGCACCGCAATTGACGGCAACGAATTCACCTTTGCGCTTGCTCAACCTGTGCAGATGACGAGCGACAAGTTCCTTGCCGGTTCCAGTTTCCCCATGAATATGCACCGGCATGCGGAGCGCCGCTGCATCCGCCATCTCAGCCACCGCGCGCTTCAGTGTCCAATCCTCGCAGACGAAGTCCGGTTTTGCCGGATCAGCAACGAAGATTGGCCGCGATGGGACAGACATCGCTATTGGTTGCGCCTCCAGTCGTTGGCCGATCTGTCGGCAGACCATGAATACGGCGCTACCCGCACGGTCGCGAATTCGAATGGCGCTACCGCTCCATAGCCCATCCATTGCGACGCCGAAGCTCGTCTCGAATAGGTCATCGAAATGCACGCCTTGCTCCGTCCGCAGGCCTGCCAGAAGCAGCATGCCCGGCCTGTTTATCGAAGTGACTGCGCCATCGCGCGAGACGGCAACGAGGCCGGCTGAAAGCGTGTCGAGATATTCGGCGCGCGGATGAAACGCGAAGATGAAGCTGCCGGCCCACTCGCTAAAGATCAGGCCGTTCTCGATCTGCGCGGCTGCCATGCGTACTAGAGCGTGCGTATGCTGCTGGCGTGCTTCGTTTGCACAGGAGGCATCCAGTAGGCCAAGGATTTTACCATTGGAGTCAAGGATCGGCGCGGCCATGCAACTCAAGTGGCCGTGGCATCTGAAATAATGCTCGCGTCCATAGATGGCGATGGGCTGGCGCTCGCGTGCGGCAAGACCGAGCGCGTTGGTGCCACGCTCGCATTCGCTCCATACACTACCGGGGATAATGGATCGACCGGCGGAGCTATCCGCAAAACTCTGGTCACTGATCGTATCGAGCACAACGCCGTCAGCATTGGCTAAAGCAATCATGAAATTCGATCCTGCAATCTGTGAATGGAGAAGTTGCATTTCCGCCAGCGCCAGGGATCGCAACGCTGCATTTGCATCGCGCCTGCTCCGCACATCGGCGAAGGGCATGACAATATCGCGCGGTACGCCTACTGGATCGAGCCCCGCTTCGCGACACCTGTGCCAGCTTTCGGCGACGAGCGGCGAAAGGGCGCCGGCTGGAAAGCGTCGTCCCTGTTCGAGAGCGGTTCGTGCCCGCTCCAACCCTGAAACATGTTGCATGATCTCGTCCTTCCCTTTCTCGCTTCCGGCGAGGATTATCGTCGCAGTGCCGGCATTGTCATAACCAGAAACTGAACAGTCCATTGCCGACGCTGTTCAGTCGGTGGGCACGCAGCTGCGGTTGAAAATCCCGCAAACCCTTGCTCTTGCGCATTTCGAAGGGTGGCATGAAGGTTGCTACTCGTTGTTGGCAACTGGGAGACTTTGCCAAGGAGGAGACCCCAATGAAAGCGCAAGTGCTTACCCGATACGATGATACCCTTACGGCGGACCAATGGGTTTCGCTGCAAGATGTCCCTGATCCCACGATCAATAAATCGACGGATGTGATCGTCCGCATTGGCGGCGCAGGCGTATGCCGGACCGATCTGCACATCATTGAGGGCGTCTGGCGGCCGCATATGGACCCCGACGGAGGCCATCTTCTTCCCCTCATCATGGGGCACGAAAATGCCGGTTGGGTTGAGGCCGTTGGCAAGGAGGTGGAAGGCATCAAGGTCGGTGATCCAGTCATCGTGCATCCGAAGATTTCCGGGGGGACCTGCCTCGCCTGCCGGCGAGGGTTCGACATGCACGGGCCGGGAAAGTTCCCGGGGCTTGATTGCAACGGTGGTTACGCCGAATATCTTTGCACCTCGGAGCGTAACATCGTGCCACTGCCGAAGACGCTGGCGCCGAAAGATGTCGCGCCCTATGCCGACGCGGGTTTGACCGCTTATCGAGCTGTCAAGAAGGCGACTCGGCATCTTCTGCCCGGCGAAAACTGCGTCGTCATCGGCGCTGGTGGGCTGGGCCATATCGGTATCCAGTGCTTGAAGGCGATGTGTGCCGCCGATGTCATCGTCGTCGACAAATCGGATGAGTCCCTGGCGCTTGCCGAGAAGATCGGCGCCGACAAGCTTGTCAAGGCCGATGGTCATGAGCTTGAGGCGGTGTTGGCGCTGACCAACGGGCAGGGTGCCGAAGCGGTCATCGACTTTGTTGGCGAAAGAGGCACGACCACCAAGGGGCTCGCCATGACCCGGTCGATGGGCAGCTACTATGTCGTCGGCTATGGCGAGGACATCCGTGTGCCGACCGTCGATATGGTCATTACCGAGAAGAATATCATCGGCAATCTCGTCGGCACCTGGGCGGAACTGGTCGAACTGATGGCACTTGCCGATCGTGGTCTTGTGGAACTGACAACGGTCGAATACCGTCTTGCTGATGCCAACCGCGCCCTGCACGATCTGAACAAAGGGCGCATCCATGGGCGTGCCGTACTCATCCCTTGAAAAACATCTGGCAGGCGGGAGGACGCAGCGCCTTCCGCCTTCCTTCTTGACCCGCGCGTACATTTGGCAGACGGGGGCAGGGATCGATGGCCCACTACGGCCAGTTAAGGGAAACAGCATGTGCAAAACCCTAGCGAAACGGGACCCGCAGCCTTTTCGTAAAATCAGCCGGCCATTGAGGATTGCGGGTCATTCGACGAGTATCTGTCTGGAATCCGCTTTCTGGCAGGTTCTTGACGCGATGGCTGCGGCCGAAGGCCTATCGACGCCAAAATTAATCGCCATTCTGCATGAAGAAGCTGCCGACATGGCTCGAGAACTGCCGAATTTTGCCTCTGTATTGCGGACACTGTGTCTACTGTACCAATCTGGTCAATAATGACGGCACACACCCTGATCAACCAACCGTCGACCCGGGACCGGATGTCACCGGGCGACGGCTAGCCGCGTTCAGGAGGTTCTCTTCTGGCCGATGCGGTCCTCCGCGATAAAACGTGCCGCAAGCACCAGCGCCCCCATGCTGAAGTCCTTACCATGCTCGGCCACCATGTCTTCAGAGAGGCTTGCAAGTCGCTCGAAGAAGATGTCCTTGCTCTTTTCCTCGGGGGTCAGTTCGGTCTGCATAGGTTCGGTCTGCATAGTTTCCTCCTCACGATTTGAAAATTTGCGGCGGGAAAGTCACAATTGCCGCCGACCCGTCCGTCGCCCCGATTGCGAGATGATTGCCATCCGCTGACCAGGCCATAACCGTGACTGGTTCTCCGGCATGGCGAACCGGAAGCTCGTCACCGCTCCCAATCCGCGCGATTACGATCGCACCATTAGCGTAGCTAGCCGCGACCAGATCTTTCGAGGGATGCGCCGCCACCCGTTCAATGGCGACATAGCCGGTTCGTCCGGTTGTCAGCGCGCCCGATCTGCTGTCGGCCAGCGGTGGCGTCTCCATCGACCAAGCCGCGATGCGGAACGCACCAGCTGCGACAAGGGCGTTGGCGGGTCTACTCCAGCAGAGCGAACTCACGGGGGTGGGAAAGTCCTGCAAGAGGCCGATGCGCTTGGCGCCAGGCTCCACCAGCGCGACGCCGCCTGTTTCAAGGGCGCAAGCGAGCCAGCGATTGTCAGCCGTCCAGCGGATCAAAACCGGACGCTCTGGAAGACGGATATGATCGCAACCTGTGGTGGCACTCGTTTGCCAAATGGCCAAGCCAGCCGCAGTAGCGGCCGCAACGTTGAGGCCGTCAGGCGAGATTGCGATCGCATCGATTTTTCCATCGACCGCCGACTCGAGTTGCCTCAATGGACCGCCGTCGTGCGAAAGATGGAGAGCCGCGCCGTCACTAAGGGCGGTGATCCGCTTTTCCTCGTGATAATCGAGCCCTTTGACCGGTCGGCCGAGCCGTATGCCGCCGCTCTCGATTTCGCCACTGGCGTCGACAGAGAGCAATTCTCCATCGCCATTCGCGACGACGAAACGATCCGACGGCCCAACGGCAATGGGCAGCATGCTCTGCGTAAGTGCGGCGGTCTCGATCAATGGCGGAGGCGGAGCTTTGCGGGGCCGGATAGTCGCCTGGCCGAAATCGGCGCTGCGACGGATTCGCTTTTCGGGCGATTCATTATCTGCGAGCGGCGCGATTGCAAGGCTTCCATCAGCCCCGGCAAAGGCGACAGCAGTATCGTTCGTGTTGAAGCGCAGGTCCACGACCGCAGCCGGTCGTTGCCAGCTTCTGGCGAACAGGTCGAACATTGACAACTTACCGGCGGTCTGCTGGTTCATCTCGCTCCTCCTTCAACTGCCCGCACGTTCCTCCAGCAGGCGATCTATCTCAGCGATCGCTTCCTCCGCCTCGGCGATCTGATCTTCGCAGATCTTCTGCCGCAACCGGATCGACGTCGCGCTATCTTCGACCTCATGCAAGTTCCGCACCAATTGGCCTGTTACACCCTCGCGGCTGATTTCCAGCTCGATGCGCAGGACCTCCATCTCTGTCCCCGCCAGCATCTGTGTCATCTTAAGCGCTTTGGCATTGAGCCCGGCGACTTCGTTTACGAGCGTCATGCGCCGATGAAGCAGATCGGTCGGCAATTGCACTTGCTTCGTCATCGGAACCTCCTATCGTTAGCTTGGGCGCGTCCAAAAGGACGAGATGCAAGAAGGTGGGATTCATGTTCGATACGGCGGGAAGGATGTTCTTCGTCGCTTTGCGCGATGCCGTGTTGGCGCGGCTTGGATCGGATCATCCATGCTTTCCCATAGTCGAACGAGCGGCCGACGACGCCGGCGGAATTGATGCCACATTGGCAGTCCAAGAAGCATTGAATGCTCTTGGCGGCGAGTTGGCGACAGTCCTCATGGGGGATGTACATGAGGCGCTCAGGCAGAATCCGCAGGCCATCCTCGATCGCTGGCGGCCCAATGGTGCCAAGCAGTAAAACAACCGTCATCATCTTGGTCCCGGCGCGGACTTCGGTTTTTCCCACCCAGAAAGCTGTACTGGCAGGCTGGGGAGCTGGGCGCGGAACTGTTTTTCGGCCATCTCGATGTGGCTCCTGAGCTGATCCCAGATATCGACGCGCATGAGCTCCGCCCTTTGTCCAATCAAGAGTTCGATCTCCTCGAGGCGAAACTGGTGAGACAGAGAGACTCCCGAGAAAACGAAGTCGCGCATAAGCACTGCGTGCGTCTCAATGAAAGACTGAATCATCGGATGGGTCTCCCGCGACACACCCGCGGCAGCCATCTCGACTTCCATAAATTTCTGGAAATAGCGCTGAAGTAGATAGTGGCTTTCGCCGAGAAAGCGCATCTGGAACACAAGGTCTCGCGGCATGAGCCGCACCAGATCGGTGGTCACATCGTTGTCGTGGCCGCTCATGTCACAGAATCTGCTGGGGTCCTTCTCGTCCTTTGACATTGTCACCTCCCGGTCCGAATTTATCGCTAACCGGAAAGTAATTATGCAGAAGTTTGAAGTTTTTCAACACCGCGTTTTCCGCGTATATAAGAATATCTCCCAAAAACTCGGCTCTTTGTAATATTTTACATTTGTAAATTACACGTGTAACGCAAAAACGTTACAATCGGACGCCATGTTCTTCAGAATCGAGACCCATCGGTACGATACATAATGAAATGAGCCGTTTTTTAACTTGGCACGGCCCTTGCATTTTCCTTTCGCATAAGAAGCCCACCGCTCGATGCGGTGCCACAAGAACGAAGGGGAGGGAGGAGTAAAGGGACGAGCACTGACAGTCGGGGGTAGCCCCGACGCGTTTGGTGAAGACCCGACTTGCTCCCCGAAGACCTTTGCCGCGATCCACTGACGGCCGGGCAGCAGCGCTGAGGAGGCGTATCCCTGCCGACTTGAACTTCAACCGCGGCAGTGTGCCGCTTCCGCCCAGGCCAAAGGGTCTGTGGTGCAATATGGTGGAGGCTAAACAACATGACGTCCTTGACGCTCAACAAGATTACCTCGCAACGCGGCATATCTGTCGGCGAGGCAACGAAGAAGATTTCAGATCTCGGCTGGAACCCGACCTACGTCCAGGAAGCGATGACCTTCCCGACGGACTACAAAATCACGAAGGCGCCGCGCGATCCGATGAAGCAGGTGCTCAGGTCCTATTTCCCGATGCAGGAAGAAAAGGACAACCGCGTCTACGGCGCGCTCGACGCGGCCTTGCGCGGCGACATGTTCCGTAATGTCGAGCCGCGCTGGGTCGAGTGGATGAAGCTATTTCTGGCGATCATTCCTTTCCCGGAAATTTCGGCCGCCCGCTCCATGGCAATGGTCGCGCGCCTTGCTCCTGGCGAGGATCTCAGAACAGGCTTCACCATGCAGATGGTCGACGAGTTCCGCCATTCGACGATTCAGATGAATCTGAAGAAATGGTACATGGAGAACTATATCGACCCAGCTGGTTTCGACATTACCGAGGAGGCCTTCGGTAAATGCTATGCCACGACGATCGGTCGTCAGTTCGGCGAAGGTTTCATCACCGGCGACACGATGACGGCCGCCTGTATGTACCTCACCGTCGTCGCTGAGACAGCATTCACCAACACGCTCTTCGTCGCTATGCCGTCCGAGGCCGCCCGCAACGGTGACTACGCCTTGCCGACTGTGTTCCTTTCTGTGCAATCCGATGAGAGCCGCCACATCGGTAACGGGCACTCGCTGCTGATGGCCGCCCTGAAAGAACCGGAGAACCATCTGCTGCTCGAGCGCGACATGCGTTACGCCTTCTGGCAGAACCATGCAATCGTCGATGCCGCCATTGGAACCTTCATCGAATACGGCACTACCAACCGCGACAAGAACAAGGAATCTTACGCGGAGATGTGGCATCGCTGGATTTTCGAGGACTACTACCGCACCTACATGCTGCCGCTTGAAAAATACGGCATCAAAATCCACCATGACGACGTCCAGACCGCCTGGAAGCGCATCACCGAGAAGTTCTACGTACACAAGATCGCGCAGTTCTTCGCAGTCGGTTGGCCTGTCAATTTCTGGCGCATCGAAGCCCAGCGCGAGCAGGATTTCGAGTGGTTCGAGCATAAGTATCCAGGTTGGTACGCGCAGTTCGGCGACTTCTGGAAGTGGTACGACAAGCTTAGCCATCGTGGCGAAAAGGTCATCACCTTCAACGAGGATGTCGGCTACGTCTATCCGCATCGTTGCTGGTCGAGCCTGGTACCGTGCGTCGTGCGCGAGGACATCGTTACTGACGTAATCGACGGACAGCTTCACACCTTTGCCCACGAGATCGATCGCTGGACGGCGGTGGAAGCCTTTTCGGACGAATATCAGGGACGTCCGACCCCGGCGATGGGCCGCTTCAGCGGTAAGCGCGAGTGGGAGACGGTCTACCATGGTTGGGATCTTGCAGATGCCATCAAGGACCTCAACTTCGTCCGCTCCGACGGCAAGACGCTCGTTCCGCAGCCGCATCTGCGTTTCGACAACAAGGAACTGTGGACCCTTGATGACGTCCGGGGTCACACGCTGCAGTCGCCTCTGACGCTGCTGCGTGAAATGAGCCCGGATGTCCGCGAGAAACATCTTTCTGAATACCGTGCAGGGTTCGAGATCCGGCCCTTCAACTAAGGATCCCGCATCGAGCAAGGCCGACTTGATCGGCCTGCTCACTACTTAGAGGTGGCTTCAAATGTCACGCGCTCGCTACGTCTTGCCCATCGCAGTTGCGGTATGGGCCGCCATTGCGGCGACGGTATTCGCCGTCATCGGAACGCATTCATCGGCTGACGACTGGAAGAGGGTCACAGCTGGCTACAGGGGCGCACTCGGTCAGAAGCCGGAAATACGAGTGAAGATATATGCCATTGGGAGGCTAGTAAGATGAGTGACGCTCACACAGTGCGTCTTGAACCAGTTGGCGTCGAATTCGAAGTCGATAAGGGCGAGACTGTCCTTAATGCCGCATTTCGCCAGGGCATCGCGTTGCCACATGGTTGCAAGGAAGGACAATGTTCGGCCTGCAAATGCGTGCTGCTCGACGGCGAGGTCGATATGCTGAAGTATTCAACCTTCGCGCTTAATGATATGGAGAAGGACGCCGGTCACATACTTTTGTGTCGGACGCTTGCCTACTCCGACGTGGAAGTCGAACTTCTCAACTACGACGAGGAGGTTCTCTCCAAATCGATCGCCGTCAAGGCGTACGGCGGCCGGATCTCAAACGTTGAGCGACTGACACATGACATCCGCGGGATTGAGATCGAACTCCAAGCACCAATCAAGTTTTGGGCCGGTCAATATGTCGACATCACAGTTACCACGGAAAAAGGGGAGACGATTACGCGCTCGTTCTCCATGGCAAATACGCCGGACCAAACCGAAAAACTCTCCTTCATCATCAAGAAGTACCCCGAAGGAAAGTTTTCCGGAGAGCTCGACTCCGGAGGAATTCGGGCCGGCGCAGAAGTCAACGTCGTCGGGCCCTATGGTACCTGTTTCCGGCGGGAAGGACGTCATGGACCCCTGGTGCTCGTCGGGGCTGGGTCCGGTATGTCGCCGATCTGGTCAATTCTCAACGATCATCTGAAAAGCGGCGAAGAACGGCCCGTGTATTTCTTCTACGGGGCTCGCACGCGGCAGGATCTGTTTCACCTCGAACGGATCTCCGAACTTACGACACGTCATTCAAACGTGAACTTCATTCCGGTTCTATCACACGCCAACGATGACGAAGCCTGGAAGGGCGCTCGGGGCTTTGTGCACGAAACCGTCGATGCCACGCTCAAACAACTGGAAGTAGACGGTCAGGGTGACGTTTATGCGTGCGGTCCACCGCCGATGATCGACGCACTGCAGCCGGTCCTGTTCATGAACGGCTTCGAGTCAGAGCGCATTTTCTTTGACAAGTTCACTACGTCGTCCGGCGCCACAACGGGACATTGAGGAGTGCCCGTTGGCGGACATTATGAGCAACTGCAACAAGGGAGTGAGAACATGCCAGCAATTTCGAGTTCCGTCGGTTCGGGAGCTGCGGGTGCCGCGATTTTCGTGGATTCCGATAGCCGCAAGTACCGCTACTACGATCCCCGCGGTCAACGCGCCACGCATTATGAGGACGTGACGGTCGACGTTCAGCCTGATCCAGAGCGCTATTTGCTGCAAGACTGGATCATTAACTTCTCAAACGGCCAGGGCGCTTACGTCAAGGGTAACACCGCTGCACGCAGCTCCAATTGGCACGCATTCCGCGCTCCGGACCAGGAGTGGGAGCGGACCCACTATCAGCGACAGTCGAAGATCGAAACGATGGTGCAGAGCGTCATCGCCAACGGCCGCAAGTCCGGTGCTCCGAAGAACTTCGACAAGGTGTGGGCCAAAATCCTGCAGTCGCATCTCGGTGCCTGGAAACACGCCGAATTTGGCCTCGGCACTTCGCTGATGCAGGCGCAGCGTTACGGCTACACGCAGATGATCAACAATGCCACGCTAACCAACTCGTCCTACAAGCTGCGGCTGGCCCAGGACATCACGCTCTATCTCGCCGAGATTGGCATGGACATACCTGGATGGGATGACACTCTCGGCAAGCAGGTCTGGCTGGAGGACAGTGCCTGGCAGGGCACGCGTGAGGCGATCGAGACCATCATGGGCTCGGCTGACTACCTAGAGCAGTATTTCGCTATCAACATCGTCTTCGAACCGCTGGTCGGCGAACTCTTCCGTTCGGGCTTCCTGATGCAGGCAGCCGCCGCGAACCACGACTTTATTACCCCTCCGGTCATCTCGGCGGCGGAAGCGGATTACGAACGCAACCTCGCGAATACCATCGACCTCATCTACCTGCTCGCTCACGACGAGGTGCACGGCGCCTTTAATAGGCAGTTGTTCCGCGGCTGGCTCACCAAACACCGGGCGCTAGCAGAGAAGGCTGCGCTCGAGCTGCAGCCCATCTGGTCGATGCCCCATTCCAAGCCGATTTCGTTCCAGGACGTGCTCGCGCAATCCCATGAGCGAATCGGGCAGATCCTCGGTGAACTCGGCCTTGACGCCTGAAATAGGAGAAATGGATATGTCGACAGCAGCACGCGATGCCTCGAACTCCAACATCTTTAAATCGATGAAGGACATCACGTTCGAGCAGACGATCTCGCATCAATGTGGGGTCACCATGAACGATTCCGTCGAGGCGCGAGCCATTGCCGAGTTCATGGGCCAGAAGCCAGGCGTGACCGTGACCTACCAGCCAGCGATGATCCGTATCGACGGCAACGGCAAGCTGATCTTCAAGATGGACGAGATCAGCGAGTTCCTAGGCCGCGAAATGACGGCGGAAATCTTCGAGGTGAACACATCCACCCACTACGGGCGCATGGTCCGCATCGATGACAATGAGGTCATCCTGTTCGGCGATATGGATGAGGTCTTCGAATACATCTGACCAAAACGACAAGGCGGTGCGCCGCTGCCGGCGCACCGCCCACGATCACACATGTTTCAGGAGGAAGTCATGTACAAAACACCGGACGGCAAGGAAGTCTTCGTGGTCGACGGCCATACCCATTTCTGGGACGGCAGCCCCGAAAACCAGCGCAACATCCATGGCAGGCAGTTCGTGGACTGTTTTTATGCCTATCACACGGCGCTGAGCCCTAAGGAGCAGCTTTGGCCGAAGGATAAATTCGAGAAATACTCTGCCGATGACCTCTATCGCGACCTCTTTGTCGATGGACCGGACGATGTTGCGATCGTGCAGTCCACTTATCTCAAGGATTTCTACAAGAACGGATTCAACACCATCGAGCGCAACAGCGAATTGGCCAAGCGTTATCCCGACCGTTTCATCGTGAACGGTTCGTTCGATCCGCGCGATGGTGAGAAGGCGCTCGAATATATCCACTTCATGAAGGAGACGTACGACATCAAGGGCGTGAAGATGTACACGGCCGAATGGAACGGCGCCTCCAGGGGATGGAAGCTGACGGATCCGGAGGCTTACAGGTGCTTCGAACTGTGCGAGAAGCTCGGCATCCGAAACGTCCATGTTCACAAAGGCCCGACGATCATCCCGCTCAGCAAGGATGCGTTCGACGTTCATGACGTCGACCATGCGGCGACGGATTTCCAGAATCTCAATTGGATCATCGAGCATTGCGGCCTGCCGCGGTTGGATGATTTCTGCTGGATCGCGGTCCAGGAAACGAACGTATACGGCGGGCTTGCAGTGGCATTGCCGTTCATCCATTCGCGTCCGCGCTATTTCGCGGAGGTGATCGCTGAACTGCTTTTCTGGCTTGGTCCTGACAAGCTGCTCTTCGGTTCGGACTATGCGATTTGGACGCCGCGCTGGCTCGTTGAGAAGTTCTGGGCATTTGAGTTACCGGAAGATATCGCCCGTGAGCGCGGCGTGGAGTTGACTGCGGAGGTCAAGGAAAAGATCCTCGGGTTGAATGCCGCGCGGCTTTACGGCATCGATATCGCTGCCAAGAAAGCAGCGTTCGCTGGTTCGCCTTCCAGCGTCGCTGCGGAGTAGGGGTCATGAGCACGGTCAGCCATACCGCCGACCGACGAGGCGAGCTTTGGGCTCGCCTCGCACAGGTCAACGATCCGGAACTGGACGAACCCGTAACAGATATGGGCTTCGTCGAGCGTGCAGGAGTAACGCAATCGGGTAGCGTCGAGGTGGACTTCCGCCTGCCGACCTACTGGTGTTCCCCGAATTTCGCTTTCTTGATGCTTGATGGCATTCGCCAGGCGCTCGATGCACTCAGTTGGTCACCAGCTTACACGATCCGGCTCCACGATCACATGTTCGCCGAAGAAATCAATCGTGGGATCGAGGCAGGTAAGTCGTTCAGCCTGATATTCGATGAACTCTCCGGTGATCAGGACCTGGAGGCGCTGCGCGCCACATTTCGCATGAAGGCGTTCAAGCGTCGCCAGGAGGCGACCCTGCTAAACCTTCGTCGGCAGGGTCTTACAGACCGGAGAATTCTCGGCATGGACCTTACGTCCCTGGATGCCGTATGCGCTGTCGACGAAGAGATGGAGGTCCAAAGGGCAAGATACCGGGAGGCCGTGCTTGAGCGATGGCCAGGAAGGCGAGGCAGTGATCCGGCCTTTGTCACTTGGGAGGGCGAGGAGATTGCACCAGAGGCACTGGGAGCCTACCTCGCGGAATTGAGGACGCTGCGCATTAACATGGAGTTCAATGGTGCACTGTGTCGCGGCCTCAAAACCACGAGGTATAAAGAGATGGACGTCGTCGACGGAGAGCCCACTTTGGTCGACTTCATTCTTGACCGGGTGCCGCCGCGCGAATGCGCTAGCCGTTCCGCTCGCAACTAAAGGCAATTGCCTTTCAAAGCCAGTCCATAGAAGGAGCCGCCTTCAGGCGGAAGGAGGAAACATGCCCAAACTTTTGATCCATAATTCAAATGCTCGCCGAGCGCTTGCTCGTGGCGTCTCCCAGCTTGCGGCCGCTGTCGAACCGACACTCGGCCCCAAAGGCATGAATGCGATGATCGACCGTCCGATCGGTACTCCGATGGTAACGCGTGACGGCGTCAGCATTGCGTCGGAAATTGAGCTTCATGATCGCTTTGAAAACATGGGAGCGCAAGTGGTTCGCGAAGTGTCGATGCAGACGAATGAGATCGCAGGCGATGGTACGACGACGGCAATCGTTCTCGCCAACGCTCTCGTTCAGAAAGGAATAGAGGCAAACGAGCGTGGCGCGAAATCCGTCGATCTGTGTAAAGGCATCGATCTTGCCGTATCCAGCGTCGTTGAGGCACTAAAGAAATCTGCCAAACCTGCTCGAAACGGCAGCCTCGCCGCGGTTGCTAACATCGCCGCTACTGATCCGAAACTCGGCGCGCTGGTTGCTGAAGCCTACGAGCGGGTAGGTATCGAAGGGGTGATCACCACAGACTTCAGCGTGACAACCGAAACGACCCTCGACGTCGTCGAGGGCATGTCGTTTGATCGCGGTTACCTCTCCCATCACATGGTTACGGACCAAGAGAAGATGGAAGCTGTCCTGGAGCGGCCCTTCATCCTGATGACGGATCTCAAGATTCGTGAGCCGGCGGCTCTCGACACCGTACGCGCGCTCGCCGAAAAAGCTTCGCGACCACTTCTCATCATCGCCGAGGAAGTGTCGCCAGATGTCGTAGTTACGCTTCTTGGCAAGCAGGGGCCAGGAAAATATCTCGTGGTCCATCCGCCGGAGTACGGCCACTGGCGCAAGGCGATGATGGAGGATCTTGCTATCCTGACCGGTGGGCGGGTAATCGCCCGCGATCTCGGCGGGCGACTAGAGGATGTCACCGCAGCGGATCTCGGGATTGCGGAGCGAGTGCGCACAAGCGCAACACATTCGGCGGTCATTGGCGGCGGCGGTGATGCGTCGGCGATCGGGGCACGACGGGCGCAAGTGCAGCGACAATATGAAGTGGCCCCGCCCAACGTCGAACAGGACAAGCTGCGCGAGCGCCTGGCCAAGCTTTCTGGTGGCTCGGCTGTTCTCTACGCCGGCGGCGTCACGCCCGTCGAGCAGAAACGCGCGATTCAACTAATCGAAGATTCGCTGCATGCAGTAAGGGCCGCCATTGAAGATGGCGTCGTCGCCGGCGGCGGCACCGCACTCGCTCAAATCGCGCCCGTTCTGGACCGTGTTCTTGCCGAAACGAATGGCGACGTCGCCGAGGGTGTGCGGCTGGTGCACTCCATTCTGTCGCGTCCTCTGTGGCGGATCGTTGAGAACGCTGGCGGCGACCCCGAAGCAGTGGTTGCCAAGGTTTCGAGTGTCAATGGCGGCTTTGGTTACAATGCCGCGCTCGGCGAGTATCAAAATATGTACGAGGCAGGCATCATCGACCCGGTGCGGGTCACGTGCACCGCGCTGGAGAACGCGGCTTCCGTGGCCAAGCTCATCTTGACAACCGAAACATTGGTTGGCGATCTCGCCGAGGACGAAGACCCTACGGCCGGGCCTGCGCTTGGGGGAGGGGCGGAGAGACTGGGTCGCGCTTAACTCCGTCACAATGTGTTCCCTCAGGCTGAGTGATGGTTCCTTTCCGGCCGTCTTTGAAAACACGGGGAACACATCCGGTCGGCACCTCGCAAGGTGCCGACCACGAAACTCGGACCAGCGTCCTGAGGCGTGAGAAATCGAAATCATTGTCCCTCAGACAAGTACATTAAGTAGTCGCAAAGGAAGATAAATATGGACACAAGAGTCGATAGTGCCGGCAAATGTCCGGTAATGCATGGTGCGCAGTCTGCGACGGGCATTACGGTGATGGACTGGTGGCCGAATGCACTGAACCTGGACATTCTTCATCAGCACGACGGCAAGACGAATCCGCTGGGTGAAGGGTTCAGCTACCGTGAAGAGGTCAAGAAGCTGGACGTCGAGGCGCTGAAGCAGGACCTTCATGCGCTGATGACGGACAGTCAGGCCTGGTGGCCTGCGGACTGGGGCCATTACGGCGGTCTTATGGTTCGCATGGCGTGGCACGCTTCGGGATCGTACCGTACGACGGATGGCCGTGGCGGGGCTGGCACCGGCAACCAGCGTTTTGCTCCGCTAAACTCGTGGCCGGACAACGCCAACCTCGACAAGGCGCG
>NZ_FMAC01000029.1 GCF_900094555.1 Martinezella hainanensis | reverse complement strand
ATCAGTGCCGTCTCGAGAATTTCCCCGGCGGCACGGTTCATGTCGGAAAAGTAAACTGCTTCATAGCGGCCTTATGAATAGTATCACCTAAGATATGTATTTCATGCGAAACATGTAGCGGAGGTTCGGGTCATTGAGATTCGAATAACCGAACTGGTCCATGCGCCATTAACATCGGGAAGCCAGAATTGAATTGATTTACCCCTCAAGGCGAAGGGAATCTGGGTCCCAGATTACGGAATATCAATTGTTACAGAGATTTACGCAGTTTCGAGAATGGGTCGACGGTTCGATCCCATTCAAGAGCAAACGGAAGCCAGATACAGGTTGCGTTGCAAAGCTGCTGTAGTGGCGGGATCAGAAGTTCAAATCTCGATATAGATTATTCCAATATTTTAGAAGATATACAAAGAACATTTTTTGTAAAATATACACGTGCTTCGGCGAATTTTAGATAAAAAATAGTAAAATATACACTTTATAGTCGAAAATTGTAATTTGTATTCAAGAATATATTGTGATAAACTTTCTATAAGTTTGGGAGGGTGCAGTGTTTTGTCTGCGTCACGCCGTGACCGTTGTGTTGAGCGCCATGCTGCTCGCACCATTGACTTCGAAAGCCGCCGAGAAGGTCGGCCAGGCGGTGCTGATTAAAACCGAAGTTACGGGTGCTGGCGGTCCGCTCGCGGTCGATGATCCCGTTCATCGGGACGAGCAAATTCGCACCTCGATTTCGGGCCTCGGACAGTTCACATTTCGGGATGGCACGAGACTGGCTGTCGGAGCCGGATCGTCCGTTACCATCGACAAATTCGTGTTCGATGACTCCGGCGCCGTGAAAAAGCTGACCATAAATGCGGCAAAGGGCAGCTTTCGCTGGATGAGCGGAAATTCGAACCATTCAGCCTATCAGATCGTGACGCCGGCCGGAACGATCGGCGTGCGCGGAACCGCGTTTGATTTCTATGTCGGAGCCAACGGCACGACGGCGGTCGTTTTGTTGAACGGCGCTGCGCAGTTCTGTGGCGCTGGTGGCTGCAGACAGCTGAAACAGCAATGTGATTGCGTCGTTGCGAAACGCAACGGTCAGATCAGCGAACCTCGCCGGGTCAATCGCGACGTTCTCAAAACGCTGGGTAACCAGCGGGCTCTGCCGTTTCTGTCGGGGGATCAGCAACTTTCAGGGCGAATGGGTTTTGTCGGTGGCGGTGGTTGTGGTCTGTCGATGGCGACGAGGAGCCAGCCCAACGGGATTTCTCCACGCAGCGTTCCGGCGAACAATCCCAGTCCGACACAGCCCGATACGCCGAGCGTACCCAACACGCAGGATTCGCCACATACGGAGACGCCGACTACACCGACTGAAACTCCCACCACGCCGAATGTCCCAAATACACCAAATACGCCCGACAAACCGCATAATCATGACGATGATGATGGCAAGCATCACGACCCTCATCATGGCAGAGGCGAGCACGGATGGGGCGATCATCATCGGGGCGACCAGGACAATGAAGGCGATGACGGCGATCACAATGCTCAAGGCGATCACGATGGCGGACATCACCATCGCTGAGGTAATTCCAGGAAAACTGTGCAGCGGCTTTCCGTCCTGAATTGCGAGAAAACAGCGAGTTAGGGCGGCTCTGAGATTGCCTGAAAAAGCCTACTCGCAAAATCAGCTAGATATCGGCTGCCTTGTCCGCAGTCTCATCGACGAAGTGTCCACCCCGTCGCGAAATCTGGCTGTAAAAATCCTGCAACAGTCCTGTTGCCGCGGCTTGCGCCTTAAGTTTGGCGGCGCTGATGAGTTTGCGGCTGCCTGTCGAGCGTACCCGAAGGGCATTGACAAGCTGCCTGTGCGCAGCCTGCAGTTCGACAAATCCGGCGGATCTCGCCACGTGTTCGTCGCCGACCACCGCAAAGAGTTTGGTTCGCATACTCTTACCCTTCAGCGTCAGCGCTCCCGCTTCGAGCAGAGCGCAATCGGGCAGCAAGCCTGCCGTCGGTTCGGATACCAGAATGTCGAAATTGACGTCCTTGCAGGCGGATTCGATACGCGCGGCAATGTTTACGGCATCGCCGACTGCCGTGTAATTGAAACGGGTCTCGGCCCCCATATTGCCGACGCATGCAAGCCCCGTATGGATGCCGATCCCTATTCCGACCCGCCGCGCGTCTCCGAAACCGAAGGCATCGCCGCCATTGAGGCGGGCGAGTGTTTCCCGCATGCCGAGAGCCGCACGCACGGCCTTGCCGGCATGATCGGAGACATCGACAGGGGCATTCCAGAAGGCCATGATCGAGTCTCCGATGAACTTGTCGAGCGTGCCTTCATTGGCGATGACGTGGTGGCTGAGCGCATCGAGCAGCGTGTTCAGAAACGCGACGACGGCGCTCGGGCTCATCTCCTCGCTGATCTGGGTAAAGTTTCGCACGTCGACGAACATGACCGTCAGCTCGCGTTCATCTCCCCCGAGGCGTAGTGCATCGCGCGTATGCTCGATGCGATGGAGCAGCGATGGCGAGAGGTAATGGCCGAAAGCCCGCCGCACGTCGCGCCGCTCGCGATCCGTCACGAGAAAGCGGAATGCGGTTGCGGCGAAGTGCGTGATCGATCCCGAGACGATCGGTGCCAGCGGGTCGAAGAGAAGCCCCCCATAAAGAAAGGCAGCCCAGGAGGCCACAAGGGCAAAAAAGGTAATTAGCAGGCCGCAGGCGAGGGCCGCGGCCGGATTGACGAAGGTGGTGACGATCACCAGAAGGCTGCCTAAGACGGCGATGGACAGGATCTCCAGTCCGTCTGCCCAATCAGGCCGGGAAAGGAAGCGGCCTGAAAGGATCTGCTCGACGATCTGCGCGTGGATGGAAACACCTGGCACATTCTCGTCAAGGGCCGTCGTGCGGACATCCTGGAGGCCGGAAGCGGAGGTTCCGACGAAAACGATACTGCCTTCGATGGCGGTTCTGATATTGGCGGAGGCGCCCTCGGTCGCGAGTATCTTGCTTGCCGAAATATATCGCTCCGCGGTGTCTCGGCTGACATAGAGCCAAAGCTCGCCCGCCGCTGTTACCGGGACGACGAAATTGCCGATCTTGACTCGGGTGAGTGTATTGGGTGTGTGCGGCGCAGCGTCAAGCACGTAGGTGGAGGCTCCCTGTGCGACGCGAAGCGCCTCAAGCGCGAGATTGGGATAAAGCTGCTTGCCGTCACTGAGAAAAAGCGGAACCGCGCGCACCACCGCCGATGAGGTGCCCGGATTGAGGCTGATATGGCCGAGCCCCGCAGCATTGGTTTCCAATTGCGGCTGCAGCGGCGTGGCGGCCTTGATCGTCGGCGGGGCACCGGAGGGATCTTCGCCGGTATAGGCAAACCCTGCCTTGACCGGCGGCAGATAATTTCCCTCGTTGGAGAGGCCGAAGCCCAGAACCACCGGCCTTCCCGACAGCGATTGGGAAAAAATCTCATCATTGTCCGGTAGTTTGCCAAGCAGTGACGGATCGATGCCAATGATATCGCGAACGACGTTGCGCGGCGACAGACGGTCCGGCTCGGCGAAGAGGATATCGAAAGCGATGGCGGCCGCACCCAGATCGGAAAGCCTGTCGACAAGCGCGGCAATCCGGTTTCTTGGCCAGGGCCATTGACCGAACTCCCGCAGTGACGCCTCGTCTATGTCGACGACCCGGACCGGCTGGTTCTCGAATGTCCGGGGCACCAGGCGCTGATACTGGTCGAATGTCAAATCGCGGGCGAGCCTTAGCAACGGAGGATCGCTTGCCCGCAGGGTGGTCAACGCGGTGACGAAGGCCAGGCCGATAACGACGCCAATTTGCTGCGCACGCGTCACCATTATGGTGTCAGCCCCTTTGCCCTGCATCCCCGACAATAAGTAACGGTTCGAAGAAGTATAAAAATCTATTGGTCTGCTTCACCAAGGAAGAATACGCTGCCTTGTTCCCGTGCACGATGCAATGATCAAAATATCGAATGGATAGAGAAAAGAATTTTGCACGGCGATAGTTGAGGCAATGTTGCAGGTTAGCGAAGACTTCGCGAAATCCAGCGCTTCAGCCCAGGAATGGCTCCATTCCCGGGAATCGAACATGGCTATTCGGGCTGACGAAGCTTTTGTAACGGTGGCCACATACCCACATATGTGCCAATCGCGGTTTTCTCAGTTCAAGGAGCACGTTGGATGAGCCGATTGACAATCGGCATCACTCACCGGCAACATCAGAGCCTAAAGCCGTTGGCGGCATTTGACGCTTGGCACTTCTGTGGTTGCCACGCCTTTTGGCAAGAGGTTTCTGACCTTCTTTGACGCGTGATCGAGTGCGGTCTTCTGTCAGGCCTTTCGTTGCGTTGCTTGCAAAGGCCGCTGGCCGGTATGGTGATCTGCAGAGCGGGTCCAAATCTTAATGTCGAAGGGCATCACCGTGCATCTGGCCTTTGATGACAAAAGCACGATGGACCTGGCGTCGACATCGAAGCAGGCCGGCAAGGCACTCATGATCGCTGTCAGCTCAAGTTTTGGCCTAACTGGCGACATCCGGTTTGAGGCGGAGCTTGCGACGACCGCCGACGGCTTCCCGGCGCGACGCCATTAGCGTTTGCCGAATGCGCGCAGAAAGGTCTTCGTTGCCTCTCCCGCCATGCGGTGGACTTCTTCCTCTGGAGTTGGACGGCCGATCTGTTGGTTGATCCGCAGATCTGTTGCGAGCAGCGCCATGTACTGCCGCGCGGCAAGTGCCGGATCCTCTATGTCGAGATGGCCAGCGAGCGCGAGCTGTGCCAGGCGAGCTGCGATGGCGGGGTATTTCTTGCCCGGTCCGTATTCCTTCCAGGTCTCAAACAATTCGGGAAATCTGCCACCCTCGGTCTCGACGAGCTTGCGTAGCCAGCGGCCATTCGGATCGCAGACCGCCTTGCGCAGGAGAAGCGCCGAAAATTCGGTCAGGTCCTTTTCGAGATCGATAGGCGCCACGGGAAATGTATCCAACACGCGAAAGAAGTCGGCGCTCGACTTCTCGGTGATCTCCGCAACCACAACCTTGAACAGATTATCCTTGTCACCGAGTTGATTGTACACAGTCTGACGTGACACGCCGGCCCTTGCTGCGATGGCATCGATGCTCGCCGCCGCAAACCCGTCCTCGGCAAAAATGTCTGCGGCCGCGTTCAAGATTGCCTGACGTTTGCTGGTGGCGGGCGGACTCTCTGTCTCGGAAGAAGCCGCTGCGGGCGAAGTTTTCATGACACCACCATATAGGACTTGACCAATTGGACAATGCTGTCCAAAATATTTTACAGGAATGACGAGCTATGCGTTGGAACCATCTTCGTCTTTCCACTGTCCCATCTATAATCGCCCACTCAATCCCCGTCACATGCTTTTTGTATGAGACTTTGCTTCGTCCGGGGAATGGTGTGCGGGAAAGGTCTTTTCCGTGCAGAGCAAGGATTCCGTTTCATCCCCCAGGGCCGGCGGCTCCCACCATGCCATCGTCCTTGGCCTTCTTTCGGCCGTGGGTCTCTTTGCCCTCGACATGTATCTACCCGCGTTGCCGGCGATCAGTCTGGATCTTCACGCTGACAGCCATGCAGTTCAGGCAAGCCTGATCTCCTTCTTCGCCGCCATGGCTGTGTCGCAGATTGTCTATGGGCCACTGTCGGACATGTTTGGCCGCAAACGGCCTCTGTACGTCGGTCTGGTGCTCTACATCCTTGGTGCGATCGGCTGCGCGCTTTCCACCGATATTAGCTGGCTGGTCGCATTCCGTTTCGTTCAGGGCACCGGCGCCTGTGCTGGCGTCGTAATTGCCCGCGCCATCGTGCGCGATCTGCATACGGGGGCCGCCGCCGCGCAACTCATGTCGCGGCTTATGCTGGTCTTCAGCATCTCACCCATCCTGGCGCCGCTCGCGGGTAGCATCGTGACAGTGTTCGGGAACTGGCGACTGATCTTTTGGGTCATGGTCTTCGCCGGTGTTGTCGGCTTCGTCGCGGGCCGCTTTTTCCTTGAAGAGACCCGTCCGGTTGCGGCGCGCAGTGAAAGCAGCCTCGGCGGAGCATTGAAAGCCTATGGAACGCTCCTCAAGGACCCGTACTATCTCGGTCTGGTGTTGATGGCCTCCTTCGGCATGTCAAGCTACATGATCTATGTCGCCAACTCTTCCTTCGTACTGATCGGCCATTACGGGCTCTCTCCGACCTTTTACAGCCTGGTCTTTTCGGTGAATGCCATTGGCTTCATCGGCATGTCGCAGATGAACGGCTGGCTTGCCCGCCGGATTGGTTTGCGCAGGGTGATTCGCGGTGCGGTTTCTGGTTATGCGCTGACGATGGTGGCGCTGGCCGTCCTGATGGCCGGCGGAGCCGATCGCCTCGACATCATGGCGGCCTTCCTGTTTGCGGGCTACGCTTTCCTTGGAATGATCGTGCCGAATGCGGCGGTACTGGCGCTTGAACACCATGGCCGCATCGCCGGTACGGCCTCGGCGATGATGGGGACGATCCAGTTCATGACATCGGCGCTGGTGGTTGGCGTCAGCGGTATGTTCATGGACGGTACGGCGAGACCGATGGTAGTCATCATCGCTATCTGCTCGGCCATCGTATTCCTCCTTTCGATCGCAGTGCTGAAGAGCAGGCATGTGGTGGCGGCTGAATAGATCTTGCTGCCAACGATTGCAGTGGCTTGCACAGACCGCTCGTGCCGAAGCACTCTTCAGTGCGAGCGAGATGCGCTTTCGGAGCGGCTCCAAAATCTTCGGACAGCGGAGCTTCGGGCTAACATCTCTTTTTCCCATCAGCCGCGGGTGTTCGCGTCAGCGTCGTCAGCGAGGGCTTCCAGCTCTGCAATGTTATCGCGACATCGGGAGTTGCCGCATTCTGCTTCTGGCCGACTAAGGGGAGTTTGTTGGTCAGCGGCTTCAGCTGGGGCAGCATACCATTGTAAACCTCCTCCCGGCTGCTTCCTTTAGGCAGCGGATTCTCCGGACTGTACCTTCCGGTCGGGACGCCCTGTTCGAGCGCCATATAGGCGAAGAATGGGATGTCGAGATGCGGCAGTAGTCCAGGATGCCAGCTTGCTTGGAGCTTCGGTAGAGGAGACTGTAGTGATTTCGAATGGCCTCGACCCGGAATCCGGCTTTTCCGAGGATCTGGAGGCATCCCCGGAGATGAACATGCTAAACCCGCTAGGTTTCCTGCGAACCTTCGCCGATCGATAGGAAGCGTCTGTCCAAGATCATGACCTTTCAAGTTCGGCGATTGCGCTCACTCGAAAACGAGCTGAACCTTGAGCGTCCGCTCCGGATGCCGTTCTACAAGGTCGAAAGCGGCTCGCGCATCTCTGGCGTCGAAACTCTGGGTGACCATTGCCTCTGGCCGAAGCGCACCCGATTCCAGCCAAGTCACAACCTCTGGAATGAAACGGCGGTTGAGGCGTGAGCCGACCAGCGTCAATTCCTTGCGAACGATTTCCTGCTGGCTGATGTTGCACGGTGCCGGCGAAAAGCCGAGCAGGCCGATGCGGCCGGCCGGAGCGGCGATGCGGCAAGCTTCTTCCAGCAAGCTCGGAATGCCGGCGCCGTCGATGACGACCGAAGGGCCGAGATCGTCGAGTTCCGGCGCCACGACTTCGGCAACGGACTGCTCACGCGAATGGATGACGACGTCGGCGCCGAATTCCTTCGCGCGCTCCAGGCGGTCGGCGTCGATATCGGCGATGATGCAGCGGGCGCCGCGCATCTTGGCGACCTGCAGCACGGTGATGCCGACCGTTCCGGCGCCATAGATCAGGACGACGTCGTCCTTGGTGCACTCCGTCCGCCACAGGACGTTTGCCGCGACGGCAAGCGGTTCTGCGAGCGCTGCAACATCGAGTCCCAGTTTTGGGGATACCTTAACGGCGTTGGCCTCGGGCACTACCGCAACGGAGCGGAAGCCGCCATCACGGTGGACGCCGATCACCTGGAGCTTTGCGCAGACGTTCGAACGGCCGGTGCGGCAGGGATGGCAGGTGCCGCAGGAGATCACCGGATCGGCGACGACGTGGTCGCCAACCGCGAGCGAGGAGACACCGGCGCCGAGCGCCTCGACGACGCCCGCGAATTCGTGGCCTATCACGCGGGGATAGGTTACGAAGGGGTTCGAGCCGTGCAGGATGTGCATGTCCGAGCCGCAAATGCCGGCGCGCTGTACGCGGATGGCCACTTCACGGGGGCCTGGTTGCTGCGCCTGCCTGTCGTCGATGACGAGGCTATGCGGTTCGCGAACGGAAATCGTCACCATGGTCTTTGTCCTCTTGCAAGTCTTGGCATTTGTATGGCGTCACGCGACACGTAGGGCAGCCAGTCGGGTGTCGACACGCATACGCCACGTGTCGTCATTGATGAGGGGCGCCGGAAACAGGCCGGCGATATCGAAGAATGGTGCCGCCGACCCGGCCGATGCAGCGAGAGCTGCCGCCGATTTAAGGTCGGACGAGCGCGGATCGTCGATGTGTTCGGTCGTGATCAGGTAGGCCAGCCATAATGCGACAACGTCGGCAAAATCGGCGGCGTCGTCGCCAGCCGCCAGCCGCTCCATGGCGGGCGCGAAAATGCGCTGAGGCATCTTCTGCGTGCCGTCCATGGCGATCTGGGCGGTCCGATGCGCGATGGCGGGGTTCGAAAATCGGGCCACGAGTTCTCCGCGATAGGAGGCGAGGTCGATCTGCGGCACCGCGTCGAGTGTCGGCAAGACCGCTTCCATGTGCCGTCGCACCCGTTCGACATGCGCGGGGATTGCCATGACGTCGCGAACATAGTCCAGCCCGTTCAACTGGCCGAGATAGGCGATCAACGAATGGGAGCCGTTGAGCAGCCGGAGCTTCATCTTCTCATAGGCATGGACATCCTTGATGAAGATCGCGCCGCCGGTTTCCCAGGCGGGACGGCCCGCAGCGAAATCGTCCTCGATCACCCATTGGGTGAAGGGTTCGGTTTCGAGCGCCAGGCGATCTTCCGCGCCGATGAGCGACGCGGCGAGCGCACGTGTTGTGTCCGTCGCGGCCGGCACGATCCGGTCGACCATACTGGAAGGAAAGCGGATTTCCCGCTCGATCCAGGCCGCCAATTCGGGATCGCGGCGTTCGGCCATTTCCGCGACGAGACGGCGGACAATGTGGCCGTTGCCGGGCAGGTTGTCGCAGCACAGAACGGTCAGCGGGTCGCGGCCGAGCGTCATGCGGCGCGCAAGCGCTTCGACGAGAATGCCGATCACGCCGACCGGCTCCTGGTGATGCGTTAAGTCGTGGGCGATGGCGGCATGCGACAGGTTGAGCCCGCCGGATATCGGATCGATGCCATAAGCCTTTTCGCTCACTGTCAGGGTGACGACGCGGGTACCGTTGTCGGAAAGCCGTTGGAGCAGGCGTTCGCGCCCCTCGGTTGCGGCAATGGCATCGACGATCGAGCCGACGATGCGGGCTTGGTCGCCATTCGCGCCGCGGCTGACGACGCTGTAGCGGTAGTCCTGTGCCTTGAGGTCGGCGACGATGTCGACCGACCTCAAGCTTGCGCCGGCGATGCCCCAATCACCGGACCGGGCATCGATAGCCTTATCGGTGTAGATGGCTTGATGAGCGCGATGGAAGGCGCCGATACCGATGTGGACGATGCCGACCTTGAGCGCCGCAGGGTCGAAGGCCGGGCGCTCGACGTTCGAAGGGAGGGAGGTGTTCTTGCCGAGGCGGTTCATCGCTCAATTCATTCCAAATACGGGATGCGACAGTGTCTGCTCGATGCCGCGCAATTCGGCTAGGCCCTTGAGCCGCCCGATGGCGGGATAGCCGGGTTGGGCGCCACGCGTCAGATCGTCCAGGATTTCCTGGCCGTGGTCCGGACGCATGAATATCTGATGATCGGTGCGGCCCTCAGCCCTGCGGCTGCGTTCCTCGCTCACCAGCGCGGCGATGACTGCGATCATGTCGGTATTGCCGTCGAGATGTTGGTCCTCGAAGAAGGAGCAGGGGAAGCCTTCAGTCTCACGGCGGACATTGCGCAGGTGGGCAAAATGGATGCGCGGCGCGAGACGCTTCACCATGGCGGGCAGATCATTGTCCGGGCGCGCGCCGAGCGATCCCGTGCAGAAGGTCACGCCATTGGCGTTGCGATCGACGGCATTGAGAACTCTGACATAATCTTGCTCGGTCGAGAGGATGCGCGGCAGGCCGAGGAGCGGCCATGGCGGATCGTCGCCATGTGCACAAAGACGCATGTCGAGTTCCTCCGCGACCGGCACGACTTCGGAGAGGAAATCGATGAGGTTGTCGCGCAGCGCATCGGCGCCGATCCCGTCATAGCGCGCCAGCGCGGTGCGCAGCTCGGCGATGCTGTAGCCGTCGGACGAGCCTGGAAGGCCGGCGCCGATATTGCGGGAAAGGGCGGTGATCTTCTCCTGCGGCATGCCGGCAAAGCGTTCCCTGGCGGCTTCGATCAGCTGAGCCGGATAGTCGTCCGGCGCGCCGGGCCGTTGCAGCATATGAATGTCGAAAGAGATGAAATCAACGAGATCGAAGCGCATGGCACGGGCGCCGTCGGCGGTTTCCCAGCGCAGGTCCGTACGGGTCCAGTCGAGCACCGGCATGAAGTTGTAGCAGACCGTGGAGATGCCGGCCTTGGCCAGCTGGCGCAGGCTTTCTTTCCAGGCCTCGATGTGGGCCTTCCAATCGCCGGTCATGGTCTTGATGCTTTCGGAGACGGGAATGCTTTCGACGAGTTCCCATTCCAGACCGCCGGCGCGGACTTCGTCCTGCCGCTTGCGGATTTCCTCGAAAGTCCATGCGCTTCCGGTCGGCACATGATGCAGGGCGCTGACGATGCCCTCAGCCCCGGCCTGGGCGGCATCGGGCACGCTCACCTTGTCGATAGGACCGAACCAGCGCCAAATATGTCTCATGCTTGTTTTCCTTATATGGGCCAGGCTCAAGCCAGGGCCGCAGCGGTGTTCGACTGGCCGTTCGCGGCAAAGGCCGCGACGGCGCGAAGAGGGGAGCCCGAGCCGCCGGCGATCGGCAACGGCAGAGTGATCAGGAACGAAAAGGCCGGCACGTCGCCGAGGCGGGCGAAATTCTCGCCGATGAGGACGCCCGCGCTGAGCAGCAGCTTATGGGCCGGGAAATCCGTGCTTCCGAAACAGTCGAGCGACAGGCAGTCCGAGCCTGCTATCCGGATACCGCGGTTAAGCAAGTATTCGCACGCCCCGCGCGACAGGCCCGGCCAGTCGCTCAGGAAACGCGGATGGTCCGCCGGATTGTGCCAGAAGCGATCCCAGCCGAAGTGGAACAACACCGCATCGCCGGCGTCGATTTCGCCATGGGCGGCTTCGAATGCCTTGATCCGCCTTACGCTGACGGCCTCTCTCGGCGTGCAGTCACGTGCGTCGATCTTCGCCATGCGTCCAAAAAAGGTTTGCAGATGAACTGCGTCGATCCCGGCGGCGCCTTTGACGAAGTGCAGCGGCGCATCAAAATGCGTGCCGGTATGTTCGCTCATGCCGAGGAAATGGTTGCAGGCGAGATCGCCGCGATCATAGCTCTCGATCACTTCCTTGCAAAAGAAGGGATGCGTTGGCCACACGGGGATCTGCGGCGTCAACGCGTGGGTGAGATCGACGAGGGTCATGTCGCTTCCGAAGGCCTTTTTCAGGGTGGCGATGTCCATCTCACGCGGCCTTCGGTTTCGGGACGAGTGCGACGATGAGGATTATCAGCGCGCCGGTGAGGACGAAGCGCACACCGGCCTGCATCTGGAAGGTGTTGAGCATCGTCGCCATGAGGTTGAAGAACAGTGCCGCGCCCCAGATGCCGACTGCGTTGGCCTGGCCACCGGCGACGCTGGTGCCGCCGAGGACCACGACGGCGATCGCTTCCAGCAAATAAGTATCGCCCATATTGAGCGCTGCGCCGCCTGAAAAACCTGCAAGTAGGAAGCCGGTAAGGGCTGCGGTCACGCCGCAGAACATATAGGCGATCAATCGGACGCGGATGACCGGGACGCCGGCGAGGCGTGCCGCCCGTTCGCTCTGCCCGACCGCCAGCAATCGCCGGCCCCAGACGCTGCGGGCCAGAATGACGGCGACGGTGACAGTCAGGACGATCGCCGTGATCGGCATGATCCGCATGCCCGCGACCGACCAGAAGGTGAAGGCGGAAAGGGCCGCCGGAGGTTTCAAGGTTGCTTCGCCGCCGAGATTGAAAGCGAGCGACTGGAAAACGAAGCTCCAGGCGAGCGTCGCGATGATCGGCGGCAGGCGCAGCATCGTGATTGCCAGGAAGTTTGCCGCGCCCGCCAGTGCTCCGACCAGCACCGCGACCAGAAGACCCGGAAGGATCATGTCGTTGCTGCCGCTCATGACGGACATCGACAGATAGGCCGACAGGGTCAATACGGATGGTATGGACAGGTCGATGTTTCCGGGGCCGGACGCGATCACCATCATCTGACCGGTGCCGACAACGACGCTGAAGGCAGCAAAGACGAGCGCTGAAGACAGGGTCGGCACCGCGCTTGCAAAGCCGGAATAGGCGATGGTCGCGATCCACATGACAAGCGCGACAATGAAGCCGTAGGTCCAGGGTTTCAGAGAAAAGCCGCTCATGATTTCTTGTCCGAGAGCAGGATGCGTCCGGCCAGTACCAGGAAGAGGATGCCGCCCTGCGCGCCGATCTGCCATGTCGGCGGCACTTGCAGGAAGCTCAGGAGCGATCCGGCAAGCGCGAGCGTCAGTGCCCCGATGACCGTTCCGACCGGGGAGACGATGCCGCCGGCGAAAGAACCGCCACCGAGGATGACGGCGCCGACGCCGAGGAGGGTATAGGCCGGTGCGACATTCGGATCGCCAGAGGTCGTCAGGCCGGTCAGGGCGATGCCGGCAATGAGGCCGAGTAGGCCGGCGGCAGCATAGACGGCGGCGCGGATCACGGTGATCGACCAGCCGGCGCGCTGGATGGCGCGGGGGTTGCCGCCGGCACCCCTCAGCACAGCCCCGTAAGAGGATTGGCTGATGACGAAATGACCGATGAGGGCGGCGGCAATGGCGAGCAGCACCGGCAAAGGCAGGAGCGGCGGCCGCCAGGCCATGAAGCCGGACAGCCATGCGGGAGCAGCGCCACCCGGAGCGGGCAGGATGATGATCGCGACGCCAAGCCAGATGAACGACATGCCGAGTGTCACGATGATCGACGGCAACTGCCGCAGATGGATGACAAGGCCGACGCCGGCATAGACGAAGATGCTTCCGATATAAATCGCGATTGCGAGCATCGGGGCCGTGTCGAGATAGAGCGCCGTGACGCAGGTGACGAAGCCGACGAAGGAGCCTATCGACAGGTCGATGTCGCCCAGCATGATGACGAGCATCTGTGCCAGCGCTGCAAACATCAGCGGCACAGCCAGCTTGAACAGCAGCGTGAAGCCGAAATAGCTCATCGCCGTCGGGCGAATCCAGAAAATCACGGTGAGCATGACGACGAGCGCGATGGCCGGAAGGCCGACCTGCAAGGCGGGCGCGAGCCGTTTTGCAAGATTGCGCTTCTGCCGGGGAAGAACGAAGTCAGCCATCCGCGCCTCCGAACGATGCTTCGAGGATGCGGTTATGATCGATCTCGTTGCCGGCGACTTCGGCGACGGCGCGACCTTCGCGGAAAACATAGAGACGGTCGCAATTCTTCAGCTCTTCGAATTCGGTCGTGTACCAGATGAAGATCCGGCCGCGTTCGGCCTCGTCACGAATGAGCTGGTAGACTTCCTGCTTGGTGCCGACATCCACGCCGCGCATCGGGTCATCGAGCAGGATGACCTGGCCGTCAGACGCGAGCGCGCGGGCAAACAGCACTTTCTGCTGGTTGCCGCCGCTGAGCGACAGGATCGGCGTATCGATCGACGGCGCCTTGACCTTGAGACGTTGTGACCAGGTCTGCGCGAGCGCACGCGCGGCGGATGGCGACACAAAGCCGCCCTTCCGGAGCGCATTGAGGCTCCGAAGCGTCAGGTTGTCGGCGATCGACCAAAGCGGCATGACGCCTTCGACGCCGCGGTCTCCGGCGACAAAGGCGACGGGCACCTTGCGGGTAGCGGCATAAATGGCCCGCAGGCGTTCGCGCTGCCCGTGACCATCGAGACCGGCGAAACCGATGATGTCACCGGGAGCCGCATTGATCGGCAGATCCGCGCCATCGATGCCGGCATGGTTTACGATCGGGGCCTGGGTCGCTTTGCGCGTGGGGACAGCGTTCCGCTCGTGTGGCGTTTCGATATTGCCCATCATCCCGACCAGATCGGAGCGCGTCAGGCCGGCAGCCGGACGGTCTCCGACGATCGCGCCATCCATCATCACGACCACACGGTCGCAGACGGCCAGGATTTCGTTGAGGCGGTGGGTAATGAGAATGCAGGCGACGCCACGCATCGATGCCGTCTTGATATAGGCCAGCAATTGCTCTGCCGGCTTGTGCCCGAGAGCCGAGGTGGGCTCGTCAAGGATAACGCAGCGTACCTTGTCTACCGTTTTGGTGAAGGCGCGGGCAATCTCGACCATTTGCCGCTCGCCGATCGAAAGGTCGGCGATCTTGGCATCCACATCGATTCCATGGCCCGGAAAGATATCGTCCAAAGCCTTGGTGATCAGCCTGCGCGCCTTGTGCCGCCAGCCGACGCCGCGCAGGCTGCGATGGATGATGCGCGCATTTTCAGTGGCGGAAAGATTGGCGCAGAGCGATAGCTCCTGAAAAATGCACCGCAAGCCGCCGGCTTGCGCTTCGGCGGCTCCCCAGCGATCCACCGCCTGACCACTATAGATGAATTTCCCTTCCGTTCGCTGGATCGCGCCGGAGATGACGTTCATCAGGGTCGACTTGCCGGCGCCGTTATGGCCGACCAGTCCGAGGACTTCGCCTAGGGCAAGACTGAAATCGACACCGACGAGCGCGTGGACCGCGCCGAAGCTCTTGCGTATCCCGCGGGCCTCGATAAGGAGGCCTGCGGCAATATCCACGGCGGCTTGGGAGGGCTGCATTGCTGGTCGCCCTACTTCGGAGCCGGAACCATGGGCAGCGGTTCCTTCTTGACGTTGGCGTCGATAATCTTGGCGACGAGATCCTGCGGATAATCGGCATTGACGACGCCACCTTCCGGAACCGTCTTCAGCCAGGCGTCGAGATCTTGCTGCTGGATCTGCAGGAGGGGCACTTCGACGAACTTCGGAACGTTCTTCCCGGCGAGGACTTGCTGTGCGACCCAGAAGGCGACCTGTGAGACGGACGGCGTTGCGCCGAGAGAGAAGGTCTCGTAGCCGGTTGCATCATGCTCCTGCTTCCAGAGCGCCAGTTCGTCCTGGCGGTTGCCCATGATGATGATGGGAAGCTCGCGACCCGCAGCCTTAAAGGCCTGCGCTGCGCCATAACCATCACCGCCCTGTGTCAGAACGCCATCGATCTTCGGCAACGACGGAAGAATGCCGGATACTTCTTTCTGGGCCACGGTCGCGGTCCATTGGCCATAGACCTCGCCAACCCTCTTGTAGTTCGCATGGGCTGCCAAAGCCTTCGTCACGCCCTCGTTTAGCCGCTTGTCGAATCCGTCACCCGCCATGCCCCGGATTTCGAGGATGTTGGCAGGCTTGTCTCCGAGCTTGCTCGAGATGTAATCCAGCTCAGCCTTGGCATAAGAGTCCAGGTTGTAATCAACCACATATGCGCAGGGTTCTGTAACGCCGCTGGCAAAGGCGACAACCACGATGCCGGCGTTGCAAGCGTCCTTGATTGCGCCGTTCAGTGCCGTGTCCGAGCCGGCAAGGACAATGATGGCGTCGTAACCCTGCAGGATGAGGTTCTGTATCTGCGATGCCTGCTCGGTGACCGAATTGTTGGAGCTGACGACGGCCGTGCCGGCGATCTTACCATCGGCCTTCGCCTTGGCGCCCATCGCCTCGAAGCTCTTGATCATCACCTGGCGGAACGAATTGCCGGCATAGGAATTGCTGAAGGCGATCTTCTTGCCGCTGGTGTCGCCGCTCGCCACCCCTTCCTGCGCTATCGCAGCGCCGCAAAAGATTGTACCGGCCAGAAGTGTTGCAGTTGCAGTCTTGAGTAACCCGAATTTCATGGTGTCATCCTCCCTGGATCACGTCACACAGCCATCGGCGCTCGCGGTCCTTGTCTCGGACGGATATCAGGCAAAACCATTCGCATGGATGCTGTTCCTTTCTTCGCGCCTGGTATTGAAATACATACTACCATGGTAGAGTGTCAATCCAGCTTGTGGATTATTGCCGAATAATGTGCGATTGCCATATTGTTTGCATACAGCGGAGGTCAGGAACGATGGCGACGAAGAGATCCAATCAGATAGAAGCCGAAGAGCTTCGTCAGAGCACGCCGTCGTCGACGGTCCTGCAGGCGATCAATCCTCGCCAGCCCATTGCAGCGCAAATCTACGAGCGGCTGCGGCGGGCCATTACGACGCTGTCCATGCTGCCGTCGGAGGCGTTGAGCGAAAAGGAGCTTTCCCTGCAACTTGGCGTCAGCCGGACGCCGGTTCGCGAAGCGCTGATCCGACTTGCGGACGAAGGGCTGATAGACATCCTGCCACAGCGCGGGAGTTTTGTGGCGCCGATCCGGCTTCGTGATGTCGAAGAGGCTCAATTCATTCGGGAATCTCTGGAAGTCGCGGTCAGCCGAAGACTTGCCGGCGGCTGTTCGCGGCGCTTCCTGACGGAGATCAAGAGCAATCTCTACGACCAGGAAAAGGCGGTCAATACCGAAGCGCTGGACCTCTTTCTCGATCTTGACGAAGCTTTCCACCGGAGTTTTTGTGAGGAAGCCGGTCTGCCGAAAAGCTGGCGTGTCATCCAGTCCGTCAAGCTGCAGATGGATCGCGTTCGCTATCTGAGTCTGCCCGATCTCGGTCACCTGCGCGTTCTGCTGACCCAACATCGCTCGATCGTGGACGCCATCGAATCAGGTGATGTCGAGAAGGCAGGCAACGATATGGCGGCGCACTTGCGCGAAGTGCTTCGTACCGCGCGAAAACTGAGCGAACAGCGTCGCGATCTCGTGGAAAACTAGCCCGTCCGCCCTCGGGCGCTTGCGCGCCACATCATAATTGACATTGTACCATGGTAGCATTACAAGCCATCGCCAATGGAGATCGATCGGGGTGATGGAAACCGCGCGACAGGTGATCCTGGTGCGGGACGAGGAGAGGTATGGGGCGGAGGACCGGTCGCCGATCGCCAGACTATCGAAATAGGCTGCGTTCCGCTCGGCGATAGTGACGCGGTTTCATTGTCTTACAGGCCGCATCGCTTCGTTCCGCACAGAATGAAGCAGGCACGAGCATGTATCCGCACCATCCGGCACGGTAACGCGCTTCGGATCCGCAGCGTCGGGGTGGCAAAGGTGGGCGCGGACATCGGCAACATTCGGATTCGCCAACATATTCAAGGGAGGAATGCATGAACATATCTCGCAGAACATTCGGTATGCTGACGGCTGGAGCCGCAGCCGCAGGTCTGTTGTCGGCCCCGGGCCTGTCACGCGCCGCCGCGAAGGTCAAGCTGCGCTACGGTACGGCATTTCCGGCCAGCCATCCCGGCGTCGTCCGGATCACCGAAGCCGCCAAGGCAATTGCAACCCGCTCCGAAGGCGCGGTGGAACTTCAGGTTTATCCGAATAGCCAGCTCGGTGGCGAAGCGGATATGTTCACCCAAGTTCGTGGCGGCGCGCTCGACCTCATGTCGACCTCCGGCGTCAACCAGACGGTCGTTCCCGTCGCCAGCATCAACGCCGTCGCCTTTGCCTTCCCGACCTATGACCACGTCTGGAAGGCGATGGATGGCGAACTCGGCGATCATGTCCGCAAGGCATTCCTTGATGCCGGCCTGTTCGTCTTCCCGAAAATGCTGGACAACGGTTATCGCAACATCACCACCGGCGCCAAGCCGATTACCGCACCGCAAGACCTCAATGGCATGAAGATCCGCGTCCCGGGCAACCAGCTGTGGGTTACGCTGTTCCAGACGCTGGGCGCGGCGCCGACGCCGATCAATTTCGGCGAGCTTTATGCGGCTCTGCAGACCCATGTCGTCGACGGTCAGGAAAATCCGCTGGCGTTGATCCAGAGTTCGAAGCTCTACGAAGTGCAGAAGTATATCGCCCTGACCGGTCATATCTGGGATGGCCACCACATCTTCTGCAACAATCGCCGCTGGCAGGCGATTCCGGCCGAGATGCGCACGATTATCCAGGAAGAATTGACCACGGCAGCCGTGAACGAACGTGCCGACGTAAAGGACCTCAACGAAAAGGCCATGGTCGACATCAAGGCAACGGGTGTCGAGTTCAACAAGGTAGAGACCGCGCCGTTCCGCGAAGCGCTTGCCAAGGCCGGCTTTTATTCGAAGTGGAAAGAAAGCTTCGGCGCCGAAGCCTGGGGTCTCCTGGAAAAGGACGTCGGCACGCTGTAACGGGGCGATGATGAATAGGACGCTCGCTTTGCCGTAAAGCGTGCGTCCCGCCGCAAATAGCGGAGGCGTATCGCTCCGCCTAAACGTTCCGGTTTGCGAAAAGGCAGGCCGCGCCGCTCGGATCGGCGGATTTTGGGGAGGTCAATCATGGGTGCGACAGCTGGTACGGAGGTGATTGCTCCGCGTGGGGCGTTTCAGCGTTTCGACAGTCTGCTCGGCCATGCCGTGGAGGCGACCGCCGCGCTGCTGGTTCTGGCGGAGGTCATTCTGCTCGGTTGGGCGACGCTTGCTCGATACGCCCTTCACAGTCCGCTCGTCTGGTCCGACGAAGTTGCCACGATCCTGTTTATCTGGCTGTCCATGCTGGGCTCGGTGGTGGCGCTACGCCGCGGCCAGCACATGCGGCTGACGGCCTTCGTCCGTAAGTTCTCGCCGCCCTGGCAAGAGCGCGCCAATGCCTTTGCGATGATGATCGTCTCGGCGCTCCTGCTCTTGATGGTGGTGCCGACATGGCAGCATGTCGAGGAGCGTATCATCAGCGTGACTCCTGTCCTGCAGATCAGCGAAGCATGGCGCGAAGCCGCGATGCTCGTGGGCGTCGTGCTGATGCTGCTCACAGCGATCGATAAGATGATCCAGTCGAGCAAGCCGGTACAGTTGATTGCAAGCCTAGTGCTTCTTGCTGTCATCTTCGGCCTCTTCCAACTGGCGACGCCGTGGTTCGACGAGATCGGCAATTACAGCCTGCTGATCTTCTTCCTCGGCATTGTGCTGGTGGCTATTGTTCTTGGCGTGCCGATCGCCTTTGCCTTCGTACTGGCGACCGCGGCCTATCTCAATTTCGCAAGCTGGGTGCCGCTTTCCATCGTGCCGGGCCGGATGAGCGAGGGCATGTCGCACATTATCCTGCTCGCCGTGCCGATGTTCGTGTTCCTGGGCGCCATCATCGAGATGGCCGGACTGGCGCAGGCGATGATCGCCTTTCTCGTCTCGCTGATCGGCCATCTGCGTGGCGGCCTGCAATATGTGCTGCTCGGTGCGGTCTATCTCGTTTCGGGTATTTCCGGTGCCAAGGCTGCGGACATGGCAGCCGTCGCTCCGGCGCTGTTTCCGGAAATGAAGAAGCGCGGCAATCGGGAAAGCGATCTGGTCTCCCTCTTGTCGGCGTCTGCGGTCATGTCGGAGACCATCCCGCCGTCAATCGTGTTGATCACGGTCGGCTCGGTCACCGGCGTGTCGATCGCCGCCTTGTTCACCGCAGGCCTTCTTCCCGCCTTCATCGGCATGCTGGCGCTCTGTGTCGTCGTCTACATCCAAACGCGCGGCGAAGATATGAGCCATGCGAAAAAGGTCGATAGCAAGCTCAAGCTGAAACTGTTCTTCGCTGCGATTCCCGGCCTCGGCCTGCCGATCGTCATCCGTACGGCGGTGGTCGAAGGCGTGGCAACAGCCACCGAAGTCGCCACGATCGGCATCATCTATTCGATCATCGTCGGCGCTCTCTTCTATCGCAAGATGGAGTGGCGCAGACTTTATCCGATGCTGGTCGATGCGGCCTCTCTATCGGGCTCCATCCTGCTCGTCGTCGGTGCGGCGACCGCCATGGGATGGGCGCTGACGCAATCCGGCTTTTCGCAATATCTGGTCGACCTGATGCAAGGCGTTCCTGGCGGAAAGATCAGCTTCCTGCTGATCTCCGCGCTGAGTTTCATCATTCTGGGCAGCGTCCTGGAAGGCGTGCCGGCGATCGTCCTGTTTGGGCCGCTGCTTTTCCCGATCGCCAAGCTGCTCGGTATCGACGAAGTGCATTATGCGATCGTCGCGGTTTTTGCGATGGGCTTTGGGCTGTTCTCTCCGCCCTTCGGCGTCGGGTTCTATCTGGCCTGCGCCATTGGCCGTGTTTCGCCCGACGACGTCATCGGCAAGGTCTGGCCGCATCTTCTGGCGTTGTTCTTCGCTTTGCTGTTGATCATCTTCATTCCATGGATTTCCATCGGCTTCCTCTAACGCCCCAACTCGGCAAAGCAGATACAAAAATCATGCAATTCTCGATGGTGGCGGCGCCAACAACATGTGTGGAGTGAGAGGATTTTGGGCACGCATAGATCTTTCCTCCGTAGAGCACAAAGCGGCCTGCCGTGGACGATCCGAGCAGGTTTGGCGGTTTTCTGAAATGCTGACCTT
>NZ_FMAC01000024.1 GCF_900094555.1 Martinezella hainanensis | reverse complement strand
GGCGCTCGCTCAGCAGAAACAAATCACTCATCACGGTCTCCTTCTGGAAACCGTGAGAATCACATCTCAATCCAATTTAATAGGTCCTGACCCTAAAGGAGACCACCCAACAGTTCCGGCCACAGCTGCATGAAGCGGATGTGACCGAGAGATCTTTTGAGCGGTGTCCTTTGAAAATGGCGATAGCGCTTTACGCCGAATTATTCCGAAATCTCTTCAAACCTGATGGCCTGAGCACCTTCCCCATAACACCAGGCGGCCCAGTTCCGGTAGTTTGTCGAGGTTCGATGTAAGCGTGACGAAATGATTGCCGGCAAGCTGCCCCATCTTTGGCGAGAAGTCGACGCCGCCATAGGCAAGCAGGATTTCGGTTTCGCTGATGGCGCCGGGATAAAGAATGATCTGCCCGGGGGCATAGGAGGCATACCAGCGGAATGTGATCGACGATTGCAGGAAGCGATGATCACCAACCAGATAGCTGGGCAGGTGCACCGGCGATCCGTCGGGATTGCGCGCATCCAACGCCTCGCCGATGTTGAAATGCGCCTCGCTGACGAAGCGCTTGCCGAGCCGGTTGACGACGATCGAATGCGGTTCGTAGAGGAAGTTGACGGGCAGGCCGTAGCGCTTGCCTTCGTAGCGCGTCGGCAGGCAAACATACACATTCGCCTGGTCCATCCGATCGAGATGCGCGCCGACGGATGCCGCCCTCTTGAATAGTGATAATCGGACAGCGGCGCCCAGTTCGGGTCTCGCTTTTCTCCTGAAGGATCGAAAGCCGCACAAACAAACCGGCGAGGTCCCCGGCTTTTATCGAATGCTTCGACATTGTTGCACCTTTACCTGGTGACAGCGACGTTATCACCCAAGTTGAGCGGCTGAGCTCCAATGAAACAAAGATTACACCAAGGTCGGCGTGGATGTTGGCTGCATGATCGGTCTTGAACATTTCTGCCTCACAACAAGGGGTTGGTGGAAACCCTTTCATTTTGCAAAAATGCTGGGCCGCCATCCAGCCCATGGGATCTTTAATGTTCAGGGGCCAATAAGGGTGATACTGCGCCGGCTTGGATTGAGCTCGCCGACAAAACGTATGACAATGCGCCTGTCCGTGATCCGCAAACCGGTCATTTGATCTCACCCATTGTCGCCGCTACTCTTTGCATCAAGCCGCGCGGCGCACTGACCATCAATCAGGCGCGGAAAGTCGATGCCCTCAAACAGGGATCACGGACGTTTGCTGTTTTGCGCAGCTTCGCCATGCGATTTCACGGCATATTTCGTGGCCGAACCTCGGCGAAACTCGACCAATGGATCGACGATGCCATTCATTCTGGTCTTGCCTTCCTAGCCCGTTTTGCCCGTGTACTTCGCCGTGACATCGACGCCGTCTGTAACGCCATCGACCTGCCCTGGAGCAACGGTCAGGCAGAAGGCCAGATCAACCGACTGGAGACGATCAAGCGCGCAATGTACGGCAGGGCGGGACCAGAGCTTCTCAGGGCGCGGATGATGCCAATTAAATTGACTGATCTCCACACAAATTGAGGAAGACCCGATTAAATGCAAACTGACAAGTGTACAGATCCAGATGATCCGTGATCATCAGTTCATCAACGAGGTGGCGGGGGGTGAAGGCCGTTGTCAGCAAGCCACGTGGTTCAGTAGTCATTGTCACACACGCCTGAAACTTTACTTGCGTGTGTGGGCACCGGTTTAGCGGCGCCCACTGGCAACGCGGGCTATTCGTGGGTCTTGCCTTCGAAGTCTAAGATGCCTCCGTGGGCCACATACTTTTGGCCGTCGAACTGATAGAGCTGGAGAGCTTCGATGGGGTAAATGTCGGATCCTTCCTTGGTCGTCATTGTGATACCCTCTTGGAGCAATGGGTTTTTCCATCCGTTCATGTTGTGAACGACTTTCATCAGCTTTTCGCGTGTCGGGTCCTTGAGCTTTTCAAGGGACTGGATGAGCGTGTCGCCGATTGCATATCCAGTCTGGCCGATCGTGTTGGCGAAGACGAAATTCACCTTGGCTGCCTTTATGGCGTCGAGATAGTGATCGATGCCTTCGTCGCCGGTCTTTTGATCGCTGATGATCGGCTTTAGGAAGTCGGAAGTGATGATGCCCTTGGCATTTTCCAGGCCCACTGACTGGAGAACAGGATACGCCGATGACAAGTTGGTGACCAGAGTCAAAGGCTTCCAACCGCTTTCGGACTGAAAGCGGATGGCTTCGCCGCCCTGGCGGGGCGCGGCGATAATAACCAGGGTATCAGCGCCGGACGCTTTCAGAGTGTTGAGTTGGGTTTCGACCGTCGGATCTTGTGACGTTACGGGTTGACGTGCGATCACCTTTATGTTCGAGCTGCCAATTGCCCCGTCGAAAGCCTTCATGAAGGTCTGGCCGGTTTCCGTGTTCAAATATAGAAACGCCACCTTCGCGTTAGGCTTGTTCGCCTTGAGGTATTCAGCAAACGAATCCGCCTCAGTCGAGAAGGACGGCACGAAACCGACTTCCCATTTGGGAGCATTCAGTGAAACGACACCGGAATACATGAACACGTTCGGCACTTTCTTCTGCGTGATGTAACGGCCGATCGCTAGGTTGTTCGGGGTCGCGGCTGTGCCGACGAGTGCAAACACCTGATCTTTCTCGACCATCTTGCGGACATTCGCCAAGGTGCGCTGCGGATCAAGGCCATCATCTTCGATGATGAGATCGATCTTGCGGATCTTGCCGTCGCCCATCTTGACGCCGCCTGCGGCGTTGGCCTGTTCGACCCGTGCTCGTATGCCTTCCGCGACGCCGCCGACGACCGCGACCGGTCCAGTCAGCGGTCCCGTGACACCAATTTTAATGGTGTCGTCGGTGACGCCCGGCGACGGTTCCGAAGCGTTGGCATTGCTTGCCGCGAGCAGCGCCGCGAAAGCCAGCGGCATTGCGCATCCTTTCAGTGTGGAGATAAAGCTCATATCAGTTCCTCCCTTGTTTCAATTTGGCGTCGGCTACTCGCCATCCTCCGAAAAGTCATCGAGAGCCATTTTTCGATGAAGCCAGTGACCCCATTGCGCGCGACCATCATGATCAGGATCAGGGCGAGGCCGTAGATCAGGTTGCCGAGGCTCAGGTTGATGTCGGATGCCCAGGTTGGGACGAAGACCATGAACAGACCGCCGAGAAACGCTCCGACGATACTGGTGACGCCGCCGACAATGCTTCCGATCACGATGTTGATGGACAGGATTGCCAGGAATGACTCCGGGCTGATGAAACCACTGATGATGCCGAACACCCCGCCGCCCAGTCCCGCGAGCGCCGAACTTGCGGCAAACGCCCAAAGGCGGGTACGTGTCAGGTTGACGCCGAGCGCTTGGGCAATCTGTGGATTATCCCGCTGTGCCCTAAGGGAGCGCACGTTGTCGCCGAAGAGCATCAGCGAGACGAGTAGGGCACCGAGGCCAGCGCAGGTCAGGGCTATGATATAGAGCCACAGTTCGGGGCGATCCGATAAGAAACTCGGAGCTTCCGGGGCGTCGATCGGAAGACCCGACACGCCACCGGTCAGGCTTCCCATCTTGAGCAGCAGTTGCGGGAATGCGGCTGCGATGCCGAATGTAACGATGGCCAGTTGCAAGCCCTGAAGCCTGAGCGCTGGAAGGCCGATGACCAGCCCAATCGCTGCTGCCACAGCGGCAGAGGCAGGCAGCGTCACGAGCGGTGAGAGGCCGTAGGTAGCGTTAAGGATCGCGGTAACGTAAGCGCCGACGCCGAACAGCGTTCCCTGCGCCAGGCAAATCTGCCCGGCGAACCCCATCAGCAGGTTCAAACCAAGGATGGCAATGGCATAGGCAATGGCAATCGCCACCTGCTGCAGCACGTATCCCGGCGCAAAGACTGGGATCAGGATCGCGACGATCGCGAAGAGACCGAACTTGAGAGCGGCCGCGCGGAATCCATCATTCATAGCTTTGTCACCTTATAGGAACCGAACAGGCCAACGGGCTTCACAAGCAGGATGACCAGGGTGAGGGCGATCGGCACTGCGATGCGCATGTCGGCGCCGATGAATGAGAGGTAGCTGGCACCCAAGCTCTCGGCGACGCCGACGGCGAGGCCGCCGACGATCGCGCCAAGCGGACTGTCCCAGCCGCCGAGCGTCGCTGCAGCGAGCCCGTAAAAGAGGATTGGCGTCATCATTGTCGGGCTGAGGAACAGGCGTGGGGCAATGAGGACGGCGGCAAGCGCCCCGATGACGGCGGCAAAGCCCCACCCCAACATCAGCATGCGTTCGACGTTGACGCCGACAAGCACGCTTCGAGCGTGGTCGAAAGCCGCCGCGCGCATCGACAGGCCAAGCCTGGTGAACCGGAAGATAAAGCCCATCGCCAAAGCAATAACAAGAAGGATCGTTAGCGTGCCGATGGCCGAAGAGAGCACGCGTACCCCGCCGATATTGAAGCCACCGTCAGGAAAAAGGCTCGGGAACGAGAGCTGTTCGGCGCCCCAAATCCACATGGACGCGGCTTGGAAAAGAACGAGGATGCCAAGGGTGATGACGACGATCGCCTCCACCGGAGCGCTCATCATCGGCCGGATAATCAAACGGAAAGTCAGAACCCCAATACAGAACGCCACGACAAGGCTCGCGAGGACGGCGAGCCACAGCGGAGCACCCCATTGCATCAACTGCCAGGCGACATAGGCGGAAAAGGTCGCCATCTCGCCCTGGCCGAAGTTGACGACGTTGGTTGCCCTGAAGATGAGGACGAGCGCCAGGGCCAGCGCCGCGTAAATTGCGCCCGTGGTCAGGCCACTGACGACGAGCTGGAAGAAGAGGTTCATCAGGCAACTCCCAGGTAAGATTTCTTGATGTCTCCGTTGTCGATCAGCTCCTTTGCCGCACCGCTCGCGACGATCTGGCCGGCCTCGATGACGAAAGCCCGGTCGGCATATTGAAGGGTGATGTCGACATTCTGCTCGACCACGAGCAGCGTCATGCCGTGATCCTTGTTGAGCGTCTTGAAAATCGCCAGGATTTCCTGCGTGATCGAGGGGGCGAGCCCGAGCGATGGCTCGTCGCACATCAGAAGCTTCGGTCGGGACATGAGAGCGCGTGCGACAGCCAGCATTTGCTGTTCTCCGCCACTAAGGTTTCCCGCAAGCTGGTTGCGCCGTTCGCGCAGACGCGGGAATGTCTCGTACCAGCGTTCCTTGTCCTCCCTCACTTGGGAGCGGTTGGACACGATCGTCGCTCCGAGCGACAGGTTTTCATCGACCGTGAACTCGGAGAAAGTCCCTCGTCCTTGGGGTATGTGAGCGATGCCGAGCGCGAGACGCTTCTGGGCCACGATCTTGTCGAGCGCTTTTCCAGCGAAGGCAACCGAACCCTTGAAGGGAAGCAGTCCCGACACGGCGCGCAGCAGAGTTGTCTTCCCGGCCCCGTTGGAGCCGAGCAGGGCGACAAACTCGCCTTCGCCCACTGAGAACGAACAGTCGAACAGCGCCTGCGTCTTGCCGTAGAATACTGAGAGATTCTTGAGATCCAGCGTCATGCGGCCTTCCCGAGGTAGGCGGCAATCACCGCGTCGTTGGACTTGATTTCGGAAGGGGTGCCCTCGGCCAAGTTGCGGCCCAGGTGCAACACAACGATCCGGTCACAAAGGCTCATGACCAAGCCCATGTGATGCTCGATGAGAAGAATGGAGAGGTTCCGTTTGCGTCTGATACCGTCGACGAGCGCCCCGAATTCGTGGACTTCGCCGTGGGTCAGCCCGCCGGCGGGTTCGTCAAGCAGAAGAATTTTAGGCGCGGCAGCAAGCGCGCGAGCAATCTCCATGCGCTTTTGGAGGGGATAGGGAAGCGATCCGGCGGTGCGCGGTGCGAGCTCGGCCATGCCGACCTCTTCAAGCACCGCCATTGCCTTTTCGCGCGCGGACCGTTCCACAGCCCTTGCCCTGGACGGAGCGAAGATCGCTTGAGCGAATTTGCCGCCAAACTGATGATGTGCCCCGAGCATGACATTTTCCAGAACGGTCATTGAGGCATAGATGCCAAGGTTCTGGAAGGTCCTCGCGATGCCCATTCCGATCATCTCGCGCGAACCCACGCCTTCGAGCGGCTGACCGCCAAGCGTGATAGATCCGCTTGTGTAATTAACAAGCCGGGTCGCAGCGTTGAGAAAGGTCGATTTGCCGGCTCCGTTTGGCCCGATCAAGCCACAGATTTCTCCTGCCTTCACGGAAACCGATACATTGGTCAGGGCCTTGACGCCGCCAAATTGCACGGAAACATCCCGCGCCTCAAGCACAAGGCGCACCTCGGCGATGCTGCTGTTGCTCACTGATTTCCTCCCTTCCGAAGCGGTCTCTCCAAGGCCTGTCCATTTCTCTTATTGACAGCCAATCCCGCTTTGGATACCTATCAGTATCTGAAGACGTTTCAGTATGTCAAGCATCAATCGCATAGCGATTGCTCCAAAGGAACGTCCTGGGAATGCGTGCCGCTGGGTTGGAGAACATGGTGGCGAGATTGGCGAAACCCCACAAAGCGGGGTGAGGGAGGAAATCAGTGATGGGAACGCACACCGATCTAACGGGCGAAAATCTCTATAGGGATCCCTATCCCGTCTACGCGAGGCTGCGCGCGGAGGAGCCTGTGGCTTTCTTCGAGGGGACGAAAGAATATTTCATTACGCGGTTCGACGACTGCCGCACGATCGGCGGCAACGACAAGGTGTTCGGGCCGTCGGGCTCGGCGAACCGTCCGGAAGCACGCGTCATGGGCATGCCGAACGTCCTGACCATGTCTGGCGAGGATCATCAGTGCCTCCGCCAGGGTATCGACGAAAATCTCACGCAGGAACGAGTGCGCTCGTTCGTCGAAGGTCTGACGCGCCCGGTCGTGCAGCGCTACATGGACTCCATCAAGAAGAATGGTGAAGCGAACCTGACGGCGGAGCTCTTCGAGCCAATCTCGGTGCGGTGCATTGGCGACGTCATCGGCCTGACGGAGACGCCGAACGAAACCCTCGTGGAGTGGTTTCACGCGATGGCGCTGGGCCTGCAGAACGTCAGCAATGATCCGGCCATATGGAAGCGACTGGACGACGCGCTGGCCGACATCGACAGGCAGATGGGCGATCTTTACCAGGCGTGCCTGTCGAAGCCCAATCACTCGCTGCTCAGCCATGTCATGTATGGCGGCATGCCAAAGGGCGAGGTTCGCAGTTGGGAAGAGATTTCTCCGACCATGCGCGTCATCATCCTCGGTGGCCTCCAGGAGCCAGGTCATGCGGCGGCAAACGCCTGCACGGGTCTTCTTTCGAATCCCGACCAGGCGAAGCTTATGGCGGAGCAGCCGCAGGAAAACGCGATGCGCGCCTTCGACGAGGGTCTGCGCTGGATCGCCCCGATCGGCGTAACGCCGCGCATCGCCAAGCAAGATTTCGAGATCGCCGGCACGGTCATCCCTGAGGGGGCATCTGTCGCCATCGTCATGGGGTCGGCCAACCGCGATGAGGCGCGTTTCGAAGATGCCGCCCGCTTCGACATGTTCCGCAAGAAGAAGCAGCATCTGTCGTTCGGTTTCCGCCCGCACTTCTGTTCCGGCCACTTCCTGTCCCGTGCGATGGGCGAGATTGCCCTTGCCGAGGTGTTCGCGCAGTTGCCCGATCTTCGTCTCGACACATCGCGGGAGATAAAGGGCAAGGGCTGGCGGTTCCGTGGCATCTCCGACCTCCCCGCGAAGTGGAATGCGTGATGTCGCTGATCATCGACTGCCACGGCCACTTCACGACCGAACCGTCGGAGCACCACGCCTTCCGCGCGGCGCAAGTCGCCTATGCGGAAGGAAAATCTTCCGAGATCCCGGTCTATCCGGGAATCCCCGACAAGCAGTTGCACGACATCATTGAGGCGAACCAGCTTAAAATTCAGCGCGAGCGCGGCTCGCATGTAACGCTGCTCAGCCCCCGTGCTTCCGGTATGGGACACCATGTGCCGGGGCTGTCGGTCGCCAAGGAATGGTCGCGCCTGTCGAACGACAATGTTGGCCGGATCGTTGACATGTTCCCGGATAATTTTGCTGCCGTCTGCCAGCTTCCTCAGACGGTCGATGGCGACCTATCTGTTGTCATCGAGGAGTTGGAACGCTGCGTCGAAAACGGTTTCGTCGGGTGCAATCTCAACCCCGACCCCTCAGGCGGGCGTTGGAGTGCGCCGCCGATCTACGATCCATGGTGGGACCCTATGTGGGAGGCTATGGTTGCCCTCAGGATCCCTGCGATGATCCACGTTTCGAGCTCCTGCGAGCGCTGCCTTCACATGACGGGTGCGCACTATATCAACGCCGATACGGCGGTGTTCATGCAGTTGATTCAGGGAGACCTGTTCGAGCGTCATCCGGAAATCAAGCTCATCATACCGCACGGAGGCGGGGCCGCGCCGTATCACTGGGGCCGCTATCGCGGCCTTTCGATCATGCTCGAAAAGCCGGGCCTCGACACGCACCTCATGAACAATGTGTTCTTCGACACCTGCGTCTATCACCAGGCGGGCATTGATACGCTCTTCCGCGTCGTCGACATCAAGAACATCCTGTTCGGCTCCGAGCTACTCGGCGCTGTGAAGGCGACCGATCCAGAGACCGGCTACCCCTTCGACGACACCAAAAGATACATCGACCATCTCACCCTCGACGACCACCAGAGACAGGCGGTCTTCGAAGGGAATGCGCGACGGGTCTATCCGCTTTTGGACGAAAGGCTGCGCGGGCGCGGACTTTGAAGCCCAGCGAATATCAGGGAGAAATCATATGGCTTCCGGCCAACATCTAAGCCTCGCAGGCGGGGCGCAAGGGTTCAACTGGCTTCCGGTCTTCGTGGCCGAAGAGCATGGAATTTTCGCCAAGCACGGGCTGGTGATCGAGTACAAGAAGATGGGCACCGTCGACAAGGCGACGACAGCCGTTGTCGAAGGCGAGGCCGATCTCGCGATAACGCCACCGGAAGGCGCCGTCTCGAACTTCGTCAAAGGCGGCGAACTCAGAGCCATCGCCTCGAATTCCAATCGCCTGCCGATGTCGCTCGTCGCTCTGCCTTCGGTCAAGACGATCAAGGACCTCAAGGGCAAAAAGGTCGGCACCTCGTCGCTGACGGAGGGCACGGCGATCTACACTCAAATGCTGCTGTCGAAGGAAGGCCTGCGGTATCCTGGCGACTACGAATTCGAACTTGCCGGCATTCACACCAAGCGCTGGGAAGCCCTGCAGGCGGGGGAAATTGACTGCGCCCCGCAGCCCGCGCCATGGAATTTCCTGGCCGAACGCGAAGGCTACACCCTGATCGGCGAGATCAATGATGTCATCCCCGAGATCGTCTTTGCCGCTGTCATCGGCCGCAAAAGCTGGTTGGACGGCAACCGCGATGTGATCGCCCGTTTCCTCAAGGCGCTGTTTGAGGCGTATGCGATAACAAACGACCCGAGCCGCGAAGACATCACGCTTCCGATTTTCCAGCGAATTACCACGAAAGACGACAGCGAACTCGCCTCACGTGGCCTTCGCTACATGCGCGACATGGGCATGTGGCCCGGCGATCTCTCCATTCCGCAAAGTGCGATGGATGCCACGGTCGACTTGATGATCCGCGCCAACCTGCTTGACGAAGCAGCCAGATCGGGCGCCGCCGGCGTGTTCGATCGCAGCTTCCTCCAGGGCGCGGTCGGTTGGTTGAAACATGTTTGATCGCATCTCGGGAGGCTCCCAATGAAGGTAATGACCAAGACACCGCGGACGGATCGCGAGATATGCGAAGCCCTGGGCAAGCTGGGTGTTGCCACAGTTCATGAAGCGCAAGGCCGCAAGGGATTGCTGGCCCCGCATCTGCGCCCCGTGATCGAGAGCGCGCGCATCGGCGGCACGGCACTCACATGCGAAGTGCCACCGGGTGACAACTGGATGATCCATGTCGCCCTGGAGGTCGCGCAGCCCGGCGACATCCTGGTCGTCACGCCGACCTCGCCTTGCACGGACGGATATTTCGGCGATCTTCTCGCGACATCGTGCAAGGCTCGCGGAATTGTGGGACTCGTGATCGATGCCGGCGTACGCGATGTCGCCGACCTCAGGTCCATGAACTTTCCCGTCTGGTCCAAGGCGATATCGGCCCAGGGTACCGTCAAGGAGACGTTGGCGAACGTCCAGGTCCCCGTGGTCTGCGCCGGAGCCTATATCGAGCCGGGCGATGTCATCGTCGCCGACGATGATGGCGTTTGCGTTGTCAAACGTGACGAGGCGACGTCGGTTCTGGAGAAGGCTCGAAAGCGTCAGAATATGGAGGACGAGAAGCGCGGCCTCTACGAGTCGGGCCAACTGAGCCTCGACATTAACAACATGCGTCCGCAGCTTGAGGCAAAGGGCCTGATCTATGAATAGGGTAACGGAACCGCGCATACCCCGGCGCGTCGTCACAGGGGTTAGCAACGGCAAGTCAGTGTTCATCAGCGACGGCCCGGCACCCAATGCCCACGCATATGCTTCTGTGCCGGGCCACCTTACCTCGGTCCTTTATGCCACTTCGGCGAAACCAAGCCTTCCGCAGGGTCATGCGGAGCAGGCGCCACCGCAAATCCTGGTCACCCCCGAACCGGGCCAGACGAAGCTGATGATCGTCGTCTTCCCGCCAGACTCGGTATTCGCGACCGTCGATCCGGCGGCCGCCTTCGAGGAACAGGCGGTGCATATCCCTGGCCTGATCCAGGCGTTCGAGCCCGACGCCCCCGGGATGCACACCACCGACACGGTGGATTACGACATTGTCCTTGATGGCGAGGTCTGGCTCGAACTCGATGACGGCGCCGAAACGCTGCTGAAGCAAGGCGACGTCGTCGTCCAATGCGGCACGCGGCATGCCTGGCGCAACAAGAGCGACAAGCCCGCAACCATGTGCTTTGTCCTCATCGGCGCCGAGAGAGGGTCGTGACAATGACGCGCGAGGACACCAATCGCTTCTTCGACTGCATCATCGTCGGCGGCGGGCACGGCGGCGCGCAGACAGCAGCAGTGCTCAGGCAGTCCGGGTTCACGGGACACATTGCGCTGATCGGCGCTGAACCGGAAGTCCCCTATGACCGCCCTTCGCTTTCGAAGGAATATCTTGCGGGCAAGAAATCCTTCGAAAGGATGCATCTGAGGCCGGATGATTTCTGGGCCTCGCGGCAGGTGGAACTGATGCTGGGCCGGCGTGTGACCACCGTCGATGCGGCAGACCATGTCGTCGTCACGGACCTCGGCGAACGCTTTTCCTACGGCAAGCTCGTCTGGGCGGCTGGTGGCGAACCAAGGAAGCTTTCGTGCTCTGGTAGCGAGCTGGCCGGGATTTGCTATATCCGCAACAAGGCGGATTGCGACGCGCTCGTCGAAGTCCTTCCTGGGGCCGAAAGGATCGTGATCGTCGGCGGCGGCTACGTTGGTCTCGAAGCGGCAGCGGTGTTCCGAGAGGTCGGCAAAGACGTCATTTTGGTCGAGGCTCTCGACCGCGTACTCGCGCGCGTGGCAGGGGAGCCGGTATCGAGGTTCTACGAAACCGAGCATCGCGCACATGGCGTGGACATCCGCCTCAACTGCGGTGTCGGCTCTCTGGAGGGTTCCAACGGCCGCGTCAAGAATGTGGTGCTTGCGACCGGCGAAAAGATCCCAGCCGATATCGTCGTGGTCGGTATAGGCATTATCCCCTCGGGCGGCCCGCTGATCGAGGCGGGCGCGGAAGGCTCAAACGGTGTGGATATCGACGAGTTTTGCCAGACATCCCTGCCGGACATTTACTGCATCGGAGACTGCGCTCGGCTGCGACATGGCCGTGGCATTCGCATTGAATCTGTGCAGAACGCGACGGATCAGGCGACGACTGCCGCCAAGGCGATCTGCGGCGAACTCAAGCCTTACGATGCGACGCCGTGGTTCTGGTCCAATCAATACGATTTGAGGATGCAGACAGTTGGTCTCAACTACGGCTTTGACAGCGTGGTGACACGCGGTAATCCCGCCAGCCGCAGCTTCAGCGTTATCTACCTGCAAGATGGGGCGGTGCTGGCCCTCGATTGCGTCAACGCATCCCGCGACTACGTGCAAGGACGAAAGCTTGTCGATAGCTCAGCGCGGATCGACCGCGACGCCCTGGCAGACACATCGAAACAACTCAAAGAACTTAGCCCCGAAGCGTTGTGAGGTATTCAAGGCTCGGAATGAAAGTGGAGGAAAAAATGTTTATGATTTCAGTGCGTACGCGGGACGGAGAGCTGCATAGTTTCGAGGGAAGACTGGGCGCTTCGCTGATGGAGAATATCCGAAGCGCGGGCTTTGATGAGCTGCTCGCAATGTGTGGCGGGTGCCTTTCCTGTGCCACCTGCCACCTTTACGTTGAGGAGTTGCCAAAGACCGCAAGCCTGGCGGCGCCCTCGATCGACGAGAGCGAGTTGTTGGAGGGCTCCGACTACTGCCAACAGAACTCGCGGCTTTCCTGTCAGATCCCCTTTGACGAGACTCTCAGTGGAATCGTCGTTCGCATTGCCCCCGAAGAATAGCAGCAGATCGTCTCGAATCACGGGCGGATCTCGAGGATCATACGCTGAGCGGCGAGCCAAAATCACCGTTTAGTCGCACTCGAAATGGATGCTCCGAACGACAGTCGTGCGACGTCCGGCAGTCAGATATTTCATGGCTGAATTCCGAGCTGAAGAACGCATAAATTAAGAATCCGTCCGCGCCCATGGCACTCCTAGCCATGGGCGTTGCGTCATTCCGCTCATTTATTCGATAACACAGGTCACCTTCTAGTTTGCAGGCGATCTCGCTATCTGACACAAACCGTTCGAGCGACCTTAGCCGCATGTGGACGGGTCCGTCTCCACAACCTATCGCGCGCTGATGTAGTCGGGCGACCTCTGAATGAACTATCCAGAACGCGCAACGGCAGCCTGCCGGTGAAGGTCTTATGGCTGCCGAGGAATGCGTTTCTTTGACAGTATTTCTTCGGTTGGTGGCGGCACTCATCATCGAACTTAGGCCAGCCTCGGAAGCAGGCCGTTGACCGACTCTTTGGCGTCGCCGTAGTACATGCGGGTGTTTTCCTTGTAGAACAGTGGATTCTCGATCCCGGAATAGCCGGTACCCTGACCGCGCTTGGAGACGAAAACCTGCTTGGCCTTCCAGACCTCGAGCACGGGCATGCCCGCGATCGGTGAATTCGGATCTTCCTGTGCGGCCGGATTGACGATGTCGTTCGAGCCGATGACGATGACGACATCGGTCTCGTGGAAGTCGTCGTTGATCTCGTCCATCTCCAACACAATGTCGTAGGGCACCTTGGCTTCCGCGAGCAGGACGTTCATGTGGCCAGGTAGGCGGCCTGCAACCGGATGGATCGCAAAGCGCACGTTCTTGCCGGCTGCGCGCAGCTTGCGGGTGAGTTCCGAAACCGCACTTTGAGCCTGCGCGACCGCCATGCCGTAACCTGGAACGATGATGACCGAGTCGGCGTCGTTGAGCGCTGCGGCAACGCCTTCGGCATCGATGGCAACCTGCTCGCCAACGACTTCCATCACCGGGCCGGAGGCATTGCCGAAGCCGCCGAGAATGACCGACAGGAACTGGCGGTTCATTGCCTTGCACATGATGTAGGAGAGAATCGCGCCTGACGAGCCGACGAGCGCTCCGGTTACGATCAAGAGGTCGTTGCCGAGGAGGAATCCCGTCGCCGCCGCCGCCCAGCCGGAATAGGAGTTGAGCATCGAAACGACGACCGGCATATCGGCGCCGCCGATGGCCATGACGAGATGAGCGCCGATGACAAAGGCGATCAGCATCATCAAGTAGAGCGACCATGAACCCGCGCCATTCATGTACATGATCATCAGCGCAAGCGACACGAACACCATCAGGATGTTGAATATGTGCCGGCCGGACAGGATGAGTGCCTTGCCGCCGATGTGGCCGGAAAGCTTGCCATAGGCGATGATCGAGCCGGTGAAGGTCACCGCACCGATGAACACGCCGAGGAAGATTTCCGCTTCATGGATGATCTTTTCCGCATTGGTGGCGAACTCATGCGCCGTCATGTCGGAGTTGAGGCCGATTAGCACGGCAGCAAGGCCCACGAAGCAGTGTAGCGCTGCCACGAGCTGCGGCATTCCGGTCATTTCGACGCGTTGCGCCAGCAACGTGCCGACGACAGCACCAACGACGAGCATAATGAGCAGGACGACGGAAAGCCCGACGCCCGGCCCGAGGATGGTCGCGAGTATGGCTATTGCCATGCCGACGATGCCGTACCATACGGCGCGCTTGGCGCTTTCCTGACCGGAAAGGCCGCCGAGCGAAAGGATGAAGAGAACGGATGCGGCGATGTAGGCCGCGGTCTGGATACCGATAGACATGATTCTGATCCCCGGGCCGGCGTCACGACTTTTGGAACATGTTCAACATGCGCCGGGTGACCATGAAGCCGCCGACGATGTTGATGGCAGCGATCGCCACCGAAACGGCGGCAAGAGCTGTCACCAGCCAGCCGCCCGCTGTGACCTGCAGCAGCGCACCGATGATGATGATCCCGGAAATCGCGTTGGTCACCGCCATTAGCGGCGTATGCAACGAATGGCTGACACCCCAGATGACCTGGAAACCGACGAAACAGGCAAGCGCGAAGACGATGAAATGGCCCATGAAGGCCGCCGGCGCATAGGCGCCGATAAGCGCCATGAGAAAGCCGCCGACGACGAGCAGACCGACCTGCTGCCGCGTCGCCGACTTGAAGGCGGCAGCTTCAGATAGACGCCGTTCTTCCGGCGTCAGCTCCTTGGCCTTTTCTTGTCGTTTCTGGGCTGCAATTGCCTGGATCTTCGGCGGTGGCGGCGGATAGGTGATCTCGCCCTTAAAGGCTATAGTGGCCCCGCGAATAACATCGTCTTCCATGTTATGGACGAGAACGCCATCCTTCTTCGGGGTCAGGTCCGTCATCATGTGGCGGACGTTCGTCGAATAAAGGGTCGAGGCCTGCGCGGCCATGCGGCTCGGGAAATCGGTGTAGCCGATGACGGTGACGCCGTTCTCAGAAACGATCTTCTGATCCGCAACGGTCAGGTCGCAATTCCCGCCGCGTTCGGCGGCAAGGTCGATCACCACGGAGCCCGGCTTCATCGCAGCGACCATGTCGGCAAGCCAGAGCTTCGGCGCATCGCGGCCCGGGATCAGGGCCGTGGTGATGACGATGTCGATGTCCGGCGCGATCTCGCGGAACTTCTTCAGTTGCGCTTCGCGGAATTCCGGGCTCGACGGGGATGCATAGCCACCCGTTGCCGCGCCGTCCTGCTGCTGTTCCTTGAAATCGAGGAAGACGAATTCGGCACCCATCGATTCAATCTGCTCGGCCACTTCCGGGCGAACGTCGAATGCGTAGGTGATGGCTCCGAGAGAAACACTGGTGCCGACGGCGGCAAGACCGGCGACGCCAGCGCCGATGACCAGAACCTTGGCCGGCGGGATCTTGCCGGCTGCGGTCACCTGGCCGGTGAAGAAGCGGCCGAAATTATTGCCGGCCTCGATCACGGCGCGATAGCCTGCGATGTTGGCCATGGAGGACAGCGCGTCCATCTTCTGGGCGCGTGAAATGCGCGGCACCATGTCCATGGCAATCACGTTTGCGCCTGTCGCCTTCGCTTGCTCAAGAAGCTCCTTGTTATGCGCGGGATAGAAGAAGGAGATCAGCGTCTTGTCGCTCGAAAGCCTTGCTATGTCGTTTGGCTCCGGCGGGCGCACCTTGGCGATGACGTCTACGCTTGCAAAAAGTGCTTCAAGGCTGTCGACGATCCTGACGCCGGCTGCATGATAGGCGTCATCTGAGAAGCCGGCCAGTTTGCCGGCGCCGGTTTCGATGGCACATTGATATCCGAGTTTCTGAAGCTGGGTGGCGCTGTCCGGCGTCATCGCAACGCGTGCTTCCCCCTCAAGCCGTTCTCGTGGTGATCCAATGATCATGTCATTCCCCTCTTAGAAAGCTGCTGATCGTCAATAGATGACAACACCTCTGACACTCTTTCCGGAGTGCATGAGGTCGAAGCCCTTGTTGATGTCTTCAAGCGGCATGGTGTGGGTGATCATCGGATCGATCTGGATCTTGCCCTCCATGTACCAGTCGACGATCTTGGGCACGTCGGTGCGGCCGCGGGCGCCGCCGAAGGCCGTGCCCATCCACGAGCGGCCCGTCACCAGCTGGAACGGGCGCGTCGAGATCTCCTGGCCGGCGCCGGCAACGCCGATGACCACGGACTTGCCCCAGCCGCGATGGGTTGCTTCCAGCGCCTGGCGCATGACCTTGGTGTTGCCGGTGCAGTCGAAGGTATAGTCGGCGCCGCCGATCTGGTCGGCCCCGCGCTTCGTCATGTTGACGAGGTAGGGCACGATGTCGTCGCCGACCTCCTTCGGATTGACGAAATGCGTCATGCCGAAGCGCTCGCCCCAGGCCTTCTTGTCATTGTTGAGATCGACGCCGATGATCATGTCGGCGCCGGCAAGCTTCAGGCCCTGGATGACGTTGAGGCCGATGCCGCCGAGACCGAAGACGATCGCGGTTGCCCCCATCTCCACCTTGGCGGTGTTGATGACCGCACCGATGCCCGTGGTCACGCCGCAGCCGATATAGCAGATCTTGTCGAAGGGAGCGTCGGGATTGACCTTGGCAACGGCAATCTCCGGCAGCACGGTATAATTGGCGAAGGTCGAGCAGCCCATATAGTGATGGATCTTGTCCTTGCCGATCGAGAAGCGCGAGGTGCCGTCCGGCATCAACCCCTGGCCCTGCGTCGAGCGGATCGCCGTGCACAGGTTGGTCTTGCGCGACAGGCACGAGGGGCACTCGCGGCATTCGGGCGTATAAAGCGGAATGACGTGATCGCCCTTCCTGACCGAAGTCACCCCCGGACCGACATCGACGACGATGCCGGCACCCTCATGGCCGAGGATCGCCGGGAACAAGCCTTCCGGATCGGCACCCGACAAGGTGAAATCATCGGTATGGCAGATGCCGGTCGCCTTGACCTCGATCAGCACTTCACCTGCTCTCGGCCCCTCAAGCTGAACCGTCATCACCTCAAGCGGCTTGCCTGCCTGAACCGCGACTGCTGCTCTTACGTCCATTTAGAACTTCCTTTCGATGAAAACTAAGCCTGTTTCAACAGGGGAGTGATCAATGTCGACGTCGGAGAGAATGAAGTCGGGGCCACATTCCAAACAGGTCGGTTCGGCAACCTCGTCAAACCCTCCGGCCGGACTGCATCCTTCGTTAACATACCATGTAGCATCTGCATACTAAAAAGTATCTGACGTAGGGTCTGGTTCGTATGTATCCGTACGGTTGCTGCGAGTACCGGATCCATTTTCACTGAATTTTAAATACGTACCGGTATTTGGAAGCTTACCGGTATTTTGAGGGTATTTTCATGCGTAAGATCATCAGCAGACTTCCGCTGCGGGCGGCGATTTACGGCGCAATCATTCCGCCACTGACGGCAATGGCGTTGCTGGGCGGCGTTAAGGTATGGGAGTCTTACCAGGGGTACCGGAATGCCCAGACCGTCTGGTTGGTGCAGAGGTTTGCCAATGCGTCGGGCGAACTTGCCGAGTCGCTCCCGGCCGAGATGTTCGCGACATCCGATGGTATGGCTGCTGCACGGTCCCGCACAGATTCAGCGTTTGCAGGTATTTCTGACGCATACGATGGGCTGAAGCAGGTCGAGATGGTCGATCCAATTTTCGAGGCCGACTTCCGTTTCGTCCAAGATAACAAGGCGCGTTGGTACGCCTTTCGAGATCATGTCAAATCGAACCACGACCAACTGAACGGCGCCTTAATGGCCGAGGGAATATCTCTCGTGCCGCTGCCGACGGCCGCGATCGATATCGTGCGCCGCGCGGGCAGCCACGCGACGGATGCCCACATAGCAGGTCTGCTTCAAGGCTACTATGCGTTGATGCAGATCAACGAGGCCTCTACCATGGAAATGGCGAATGGCGCGGTCTATCTCTCGAATACCGAATTATCGGCCCAGCAAAAGACGTTGGTCATCAATTCCAAGGTCAACTTTGCAAACTTCCAAAACACTTTGATCGAGCAACTGCCGACCACAATCATCGGCGCCTATCGCGACTTCCTGGAATCGGACGATCAGACGTTCATAGCTGGCGTAAGAACAGGGCTTTATGGTTTGGAAGCATCGGGGCAAGCCGATGCCGAGAAGCTCGAGCGGTGGAACTCAGCGACCTCCAAACGGCTGCTGATCTTAGGCAAGGCATTCTCCGATACGCGCGCCTATCTTGAGGAAGCTTCGCTCAACGACGTCGCTACGGCACGCTTCAATCTCCTTATGTTCAGCATTGCCACGGTGGGACTGTTCGTGCTGATCGCCGCCGCCTCGGTGGCGCTCTCCACCAGTGTTGCGGGTTCGTTGAAGCGCATCATCGAACGGATGACCGGGCTAGCCGGCGGGAATGTCGATACAGCCGTTCCCGGTATGGAGCGGACCGACGAGATTGGCCAGATGGCACGCGCCGTCGAGCACTTCCGGCAAAACGCGATCGAGCGGCAGAACCTTGAGCGCGAGACGGAAGTAATGCGATCAAGGTCGGAAGCGGAACGCGCCGAGCTGCGGGCACGGGCCGATCGCGAAACGGCGGACAAGCTTGCGACGGCCACCCAGGGCCTTGCCGGAGCGATGCAGGCCCTGGCGATGGGAGACTTGTGTTGCGAGGTCAAAGATCGGTTCTCAGAAGAGTTCGAAGGGCTGCGGCAGGACTTCAACACTTCCGTGGTGCAACTGCGCAATGCGCTTGCAGGAGTCGGACGTCTGGCTGCAGCCGTCGACCAGGAGAGCACCTCGTTTTCATCGGGTTCGGCGGATCTTTCGCACCGTACAAGCGAGCAGGCAGCCGCGCTCGAGGAGACCGCCGCCGCATTGCATCAAATTACCAGCAATGTCGGAGCGACGACGCAGCGAACGGGACTTGCGCGGGATGCCGTCCGCGACGCAACCAAACGCGCCGAGGGTGCAGCGTCCGTCGTTCGCAGCGCGATCAAAGCCATGCAAAAGATCGAGGAGTCCTCCGGCCGGATCAACCAGATTATTGGCGTGATCGACGAGATAGCCTTTCAGACCAATCTTCTCGCCTTGAACGCCGGTGTTGAGGCGGCACGGGCTGGCGATGCAGGCAGAGGCTTTGCAGTGGTGGCCCAGGAGGTTCGCGAACTCGCGCAGCGCTCAGCGAAGGCGGCGAAGGAAATCAAGGGGCTGATCAATAATTCCGCAGTCGCCGTCGGCGACGGAGTTGCGCTGGTGAGCGAAACGGGCGTAGGCTTGAGCGAAATCGAGGGTCTTGTCAGGGAGATCCGCGCTCACATGGACGCGATCGCCGGTGCCGCGGAGGAGCAGTCCGTCGGATTGGCGCAGATCAATTCCACGGTAGCGCAATTCGACAAGGCTACGCAGAAGAACGGCGCGATGGTCGAAGACATGGCATCCGGCGGGGCGCGTCTCGCCGATAGCAGCGCAGAACTTCAGTCGATGCTTTCGCGCTTCCGCCTTGGCATAACGCCGGACGCGCCGTCCGGGTCGATCACCAGATTTGGGCGGGCGCGGGCAGCTTGACGGATAGTCGACAGAAAATGCGCCGCCGCTTTGTCGCGACGGCGCACTCCTATGGAGGGACCTTGGCGACCTTGCACTATGCCTTGTGTTCGCGACCTTCCACTTGGATCACGAGATCTACCTCATCGCCGATCATGCCGAGCGCCGCCTTCATGCCGAAGTCGCTGCGCTTCACTTTGGTCGTAGCGCTGAAGCCAACAACATGGCTTTTATCCCAAGGGTTTTGACCTTCCTTGTTGAACGTGACTGCGAGGGTTGTTGGCCTGGTGACTCCGGCGATCGTCAGGTCCCCGGCGATCTGTCCAGTGGTCTCGTTCGTCTTCTTGAACTCCTTGCCGACAAATGTGATTTCCGGAAACTCGGTGGCATTGAACCAGTCGGCGCCCTGGATGTCACCGTCACGCTGCTTGTTGTTCGTCGAAATCGAAGCGACGGTAACTTTGACATCAAGTTTGCTGGCGTCCGGCTTGGAACCGTCGAACTCGAATGCGCCGGAGAACTCTTGCGCGACACCGATGACCTTCGAGAAGCCCAGATGGTCGATGTAGAACGCAATGCCCGAATGGACCGGATCGATGTCGAATTTCGCGGCCGAGGCGGGCGACATCGTGCCGCCGAGTGCCGTCATCGAAAGTAGCAATACTGCAAGTCGGTACTTCATTTTCATTCTCCTCCTCATGTTAAACTGGAAAGCTTGATCCGTAATCGACGAACGCAACGGCAAACGCCGTCGCGGCTGGTAGTGCAGCCAAGGCGACATGGACGAAAAGGCGCGGAAACGGCCGAGACAGACCGAGCTTCAGGCAGATACGTTCCGAGAGCGCCGGCAGCACGAAGCAAAGAGCGAGAACCGCGAGTGCGATGAGATCGGCTTTGCGCGTGATCAGCACCACAGTATCGACGATGGCGATCAGGCCGCCCAGGGCGCCGGTCGATGAGGCGCCGCCAAAACGAAAGCCAGGCTTTACTGCGTGAATAGCCAGAATTCCGAAGCATCCACCCGCAAAGATCAGGCAGAGCTGAAACGAAGAAGACGAGGCGCCGAGAAGGGCAAGAGGCGCAAAGCCGAGGGCAAGTACGGCAACGACGCCGCCTCGCTTTATATCGTCCACTGCGGCTGTTTCCCCGTGCAAGAAGACCATCCACATGATCGCCATTCCGGCGACCGAAGCGAGGGCCACTTCCCAGGGCGCTGTCCCTAATCGAGGCAAACCGATGTAGAACGCGGCTGCGACCGGCTGTAGAAGCGCGAGAAGGCGCGCCGTGTGTGGGGACGTTATCTCGGCGGCAAGGCCGATCGCCGTTCCGACGACGATCACGTAGAACACCTTATTGACCGCACCGACTGGCGGAAATGGAGGCACCTTGTTGTAAGTGAGCCAATAGGCTGCCAGCAATGCTGCGGGCATCAGGAGGTCGCTCAATCGGATCAGGCCGCGCCAACGCATCAGGCCTGAGACAAGAAAGCCAACAAGGGCCACGGAGAACAGGGACGCGACCAGCGCCTCCTGTGGGGAGTTGCCAAATCCAAGCATGTACTGATTTTCCGTATTGCCGATCCACGGTGCGCCGCTAACGCGCACGATCATGCGGTGTCTTAACCTGCAGCTTTTGCGCTGCAACAGCTCGTCACGATTTTGACTTTATGGATGATCCTCCCATAACCCGCATGCTCCTCAACAGCGGTCGTTACTTCACCGAAATACCAATTGGTTTTCACATACCAATTGGTTTCTGAATGAACGCTAGTCTTTGGATTTTGCGATGTCAAGCTGATTTGCGGCGAAAGATTTGCTTCCCGGGTTTGGTAAGTCGCTTCCCAACGCATGAGCTAACGCTCATGCTAAAAAGCGCGCCGACCGCGGCGCGCACTTCGCATGACGCACTCGTGGATAGTATTTGCTAGGCTGTAGCCGTCTTGGCGCGCGTCGACGAACGTGAGGACCGGTACATTTCCCGCAGCACGACCCGGACCATATCCCCAGGCGCTCCGTCCTTGAGAAAGCTCGAAATACCGCCATAAGTGAGTTCGAGAACGATACCACCGATGTAGAAGGGGCTCGCCGGCGGCTGCAGAACAAGGTTCAGCTTATCGATAAGAATCTTGCCGACGCCTTCCCACTGATCCCGGAACAGTTTCACATGCCGGTCTCCGAGGGTGTGGTCATGCTGGGCCATTCGAAGAAGCTCTATTGCCAGCATACCCCATCGGCGATCGTCTCCACGATCGTTTGCCCACCCTGCTAAGACATCAATCAGCCCCATTGGGTCGTCGTGCTTTCCGAGAAGCTCGGTCAGCTGAACGACGTCGCCACCCGCGTTACCGGCAAGAAGTTGCAGGAAGATATCTTCCTTGTTGGCAAAATTCGAGTAAAACGCGCCCTTTGAATAGCCCGCCTCTTCGGCGATCCGCTCAATCGAAGCCCCGGCATAGCCGTAGCGTGCCATGACTTCATAAGCGGACGCCAAAAGCTTTTCCTTGGTGCGAGCCTGACTTTGCTCACGTGTCAGTCGTGCCATTCGCAAATCCGTTCCTTGCGTATCCAGACACCGACGCGTACCTCAAAACGAGGTGGTCACACAAGAGCCGTCAGCAAACAAACGAGTGCCCAGAATATCGGATATTCTGGACCCATCTTCTGCCAGCGCCAGTTCATGCCATTGATCTTTACAACCGCGTAGCCCGCGCCGAGCAATACCACTGCTCCCAAAAGGGCAGCAACCCGTGGGTATATCGAGAAAATCAAACCGACTGCGGCGCAAGTTTCCGCGACGATGGCGGCCCCCACAAACAGCGTCCCAGGCTTGAGGCCCGCCGCTTCGAACGTTCCGCCGGCCTTTTGGTAGTGCAATGCCTTGCCGACAAGATGGGGAATAAACCAGACGCCGCAGAGAATGCGGAGCCAGTTAATCAATGCGAAGTCCATGTTTCCTCCTTGACGCAGGCCCTGGCCGCGTTCGCGAGGATAGTTGGCAATCCCCGCTTGCTTTTTCGGATACTAAACGGTATTCACAATCTATATCGTATGTCAATATGACTTGATCTCTGAGTTTGGGAGGGTAATGCATATGGAAATGATGCGTGCTGCACGCTTGCATGCCGTTGGTCAGCCAATGAGGATTGACGAGGTCGAGCGACCGAAGGCAAGCGGAAGCGATGTCGTGGTCCGCGTGAAAGCCTGCGGAATGGTCCCGAATTTGGCGAACGTTCTGGCTAATTGGGAAACCTGGTATCCGCAAATGCCACTTCCCCCACGCCCGGCAATCCATGGCCTCGATCCGAGCGGGATCGTCCACGAAGTAGGCCCCCAGGTCGTCAACCTCAAGCCGGGCGACAGGGTATACGTGAACCCCGGTCGATTCTGCGGTGCTTGCCACCATTGTTCGTCCGGCAAACCGCAGGCTTGCGAACATTGGACCCTTGGCGGCTACTTCGGCTACAATCAGAAAAGCTTAGAGATGTTCGCCCGCTACCCTTACGGCGGCTTTGGCGAATTCATGCTCGCGCCGCAAGCTCAGGTCATCAAGATTCCGGATAACATGAGTTTTGTCCAAGGCTCCCGCCTTGGCTATCTCGGCACCTCCTACGCTGCGCTCAAGAAATGCGGTTCATTGATGGGCAAGACGCTGATCATCAACGGCGCCACCGGCACGCTGGGTTTGGGAGCGACGCTGTTCGCATTGGCGATGGGCGTCGCAAAAATTTACGCCGTCGCCCGGGGCGAGAAGCTCCTTGAGCGGCTGAAGGCGATTGCTCCCGACCGGATTGTCACTTTCTCGAACGTCACCGGATCGTCGGGAAGCTTCGTGAAAGAGCAGACCAACGGCAGCGGCGCCGACCTGATGCTCGATACGCTCGGCGCAAAGGCCCCTCTCGGCTCCATGCTGGACGCAATGGGCGGCGTCAAGCGGGGCGGTCGCATCGTCAACATCGGCGGCACGTCTGGAGCCCTGCCTGTTGACGTAAAATGGTGGATGGACGAGCAGATGGAGTTGATCGGCTCCGTCTGGTTCACCGCTGCCGAAGGCATGGAAATCGCTGCCATGGTCGAGGCCGGTATTATCGACATGTCGGTCATGTCTCCGATGGTGTGGCCGTTGGAGAAGATCAACGATGCGATCTCCGGCGTCGGCAAGGATGAAGGCGGATTCACCTACTACGCCGTCGAACTTTAGACGAAGCACCAATGGCCCACACGTACCGGGTCACGGTCGAGCGGCTGGAGGGCGACGTCCCTTCGGCTGCCGACGAAGCTCTCGTTTTCCAAACCACCAACCACGACGACCTGTTCAAGATCCTCTCGGCAGTGCGCCAAAAGCAGCTGCTGCCTAAAGATGAGACGGCAGAGTTCACTATCGGATTGAAGCTGTTTGCAGAGGTGCTCACGAGACACCGGACGGATCCGCCTTTCAAGGAACTGTTCCCGCATATCGGTGGTTTCGCGAAGTCCCTGAAACGCTGAAGCGGCTTTTGTTGCTACAGCGGCGCATCCGGAAGCAATCGAGGACCATGATATGAAAACAATTTCGCTCGAACGGTCGTATGGCGGAACCCAGGGTGTCTACGCTCATCGCTCCGACACCTGCAACTGCGACATGACTTTCGCCGTCTACCTGCCGCCGCAAGCTCAAGAGCGTCCATGCCCGGTGGTCTGGTATCTGTCGGGACTGACCTGCACCCATGCCAACGTCATGGAAAAAGGCGAGTACAGACGGGCCGCTTCGCTGTTGGGGCTGATTGTCGTCTGCCCCGATACGAGCCCCAGAGGCGAAGACGTGCCGGACGATTCCGGAAATTGGCAGTTTGGAAGCGGCGCCGGCTTTTACCTCGACGCCACCTGTTCGCCGTTCGATGTGAACTACCGCATGTATTCCTATGTCTCGGAGGAGCTTCCTCGTCTTATTGCGTCGGAATTCCCGGCAGACTTGACCCGACAGGGCGTGTTCGGGCATTCCATGGGCGGCCACGGCGCGATTACTCTTGCACTGAAGCACCCCGAACGCTTCCGTAGCTGCTCTGCATTCGCGCCGATCTCGCGACCCACAGTGGCTGGTTGGTCGCGGCCGGCCTTCGATCGCTATCTCGGCGCCGACGAAGGCGCCTGGCGGCAATACGACAGTTGCGCGCTCATCGAGGATGGTTTCCAATTTCCCGAGCTTCTTGTCGACCAAGGAACGGCCGACCCGTTCCTCGATGATGGACTGCGTCCCTCAGAACTGCAGAGGGCCTGCGAACAAGCCGGCATCCGGCTGAACCTTCGCATGCAGGAGGGCTATGGCCACTCCTACTATTTCATTTCGACTTTCATGGAAGATCATTTGAAGTGGCACGCTGAGCGGCTCAACCGCTGATCTGCCGCACTGCCGTCAGAAAGCCGGGCATGGTGCCCGGCGAAGCGAAGGAAGAAGCAATGGCAAATATCGGCATACATCCTTACCTCGATGGGGGATTGAAGAAGGGTTCGGCGTCCTTTGCGGGCGGTACTCTGGTCTGCGAATGCACCACGAATCCGGTAAAAGTGAAGATCAAGTACGATATCGCCCACAATCACGCCTGCGGCTGCACCAAGTGCTGGAAGCCGAAGGGCGCGGCCTTTTCGATCGTTGCGGTTGCCCCGTCTGAAAATGTTGAGGTGGTCGAGAATGGCGACAAGCTTGCCGTCGTCGATGCCAATGCTCTCATCCAGCGGTATGCCTGCAAGGATTGCGGCGTCCACATGCACGGACCGGTCGAGCGCGAACATCCGTTCAAGGGGCTCTCGTTTCTGCATCCGGAGCGCTTCGAGGAATACGGTTGGGCAGCGCCGGGCTTTGCGGCATTCGTGTCTTCGATCATCGAGAGCGGTTCTGACCCGGCGCAAATGGACAGTGTCCGCGCCCGACTTCGCGAACTCGACCTCGAACCTTACGACTGCCTGTCTCCTGGCCTGATGGATTACATCGCGACCTGGACGGCAAAAAAGAGCGGCGTTCTGTCGGCCTAGTCTTCAACGAGCCGGGCGTGCGGCCCGGCTCCCCATGATCTTAGGATCGGATCGGCCTTCCGGCAAGCAATCCAAGTCGCTCATTGCACGAAGCGAGATGTCTTTCGTCGACATTGGCGTGGGGCCACAATAGTACGACATCACCTTGTGGACCGTGACAAGTTGCCCTCCAACCTCCGTTGCAGAAACGCGAGATTAAGCGCCGGCTCTTCCGGTGCTGGCATTACTAGCCCTTCGCGTTGTCGGGGCCTTTCCACTCTCATCCGTGATCTAAGTCCATGTCGGGAACCTCGTCATCGGTAGAGGGCTACGATTTCGTTCAAAGATTTATAAATTGATCAAAATATCAATTTGACAAAATGTACAATTCGTTGCTGAATACCCCTGGAGGCGGAGAGGTCGAGCGCCTAAGGGACCGCCAGGTCAAAGAACGCGAAGCTGCAATGACGTCTCGAGGAGGCCGGCTATTGCTGTCGCACGGCAGACCAATTCCAGCGCGGAAATGAACGGCTACATCGGCCAAAAAGCTCACTTGGAATGCCAGCGATTATTTTTCAACCAGGGAGGAGTTAAACATGAACATCGCATCGAGCACGGGACTTCGGAGCTTGGAGTCCATTATCAATCATGCCGGAGGACCGGTAAAATTACTTCGTGGGTCCAACATTGGGCCTTACACGTTCCCCGTTATCCCAGCGGAATTTACAAACTGGCGCGACGAAGTAAGGTCTTGGAAAGATAGCGTAGCTCTGCTCGAACTCTCCTATCATATGACGGAACTGCATCTTCGTGGACCAGATACGGTCAAATTTCTTTCGACGCTGGCGACCAATAAGTTCGATCCCTACCCGGTGTTGCGCGGCAAGCAGTTGGTACTGGTTGGCCACGACGGTTACATGATCGGCGATGCCATTGTCTTCCGGGAGGAAGAGGAATTCTTGCGTATCGTCGGCGCACCATTTGCCAGCGATTGGATCCAGTACAATGCTGAAATCACTGATATGAACGTCACGGCGGTACGGGATGACAACTTCTCAGTCCGGTCGGGAACGCGCGATGTTTTCCGCCTGCAAATCCAAGGTCCGAACGCGCTTGCCTTGGTACGTGAAGTGTCGAAAGGCACGCTGCCGCACATTAATTTCTTTAACATCGGTGAATTCGACATAGCCGGCCACACGGTTCGCGCACTTCGCCACGGCATGGCAGGAGAGCCTGGATTCGAAATATACGGACCATGGGATATTCAGCAGGAGGTTCGCGCCGCGCTTGACGAAGTCGGGCAAAAATACGGAATGCGCAAGATCGGAGCGATGGCCTATTCGACCACGGCCCAGGAATCGGGCTGGATGCCGATGCCGCTTCCCGCCATCTATCATAGCCCCGAAATGAAGCCTTATCGCGAATGGCTGAACCAGTATTTCTTGGAATCGGTCGGCTCACTTGGCGGTAGCTTCCTCTCCGACAACATCGAGGATTACTACGTCGATCCGGTCGAAGTCGGTTATCGATCGCTGATCGACTTCGACCACGATTTTATCGGAAAAGAAGCCCTGCGAGCTCGGCTTGCTCATCCGAAACGCACCAAAGTAACTCTTGAGTGGAACAACGACGACGTCATGGCGTGCATGAATTCGTCGCTGACCGATCCTAACAACGGTGGCATGTTCATGAAAATGCCAAATCCCATGTATGCTACCTTTCAATCGGATGCCGTCATGAAGGGCGGCAAACATGCAGGCATTTCCCAATGGCTTGCATTTTCTGCCAATGCCGACCGGATCATTTCACTAGCTCTCGTCGAGCTTGAGCATGCAGAGCCCGGCACGGAACTTACTGTGCTTTGGGGAGAGCCGAATTCCCGGCGCCTGCCAGTCGGCAAGAATCAGCTTCGAGAAATTCGCGCCACGGTCGCACCAGCTCCGTATTTTGATAAGGTTATAAAGACCCGCAATCAGTGATCTCTGATGGCGCTTTTCTAATGAACAAAGCTCCGTGACGACGGCGTCGCTGCCCGGCTCGACCTTTGCCGGGCCGCGGCGGACGGTCGTGAGCAACTTTCTTGCGCGATCCCAGCATATCAAGCTTGTGAGGATCGGCGTTTTTCCGAAGACGGCTAAGGAGAGTCACTGCATGAAGCAAAATGTAGAGATAGCGGAGGTCTCGATTGGGGGAACCGAGGCGCTACCACATACCGCGCTATTTAATAATTTTTCCATCGAGATCACCGGGAAGGACACTGCCGCGCTACAGGGCGCGAGCCACCTGCTGGCGCCGGCGACAAGTGTGTCAATTGCTTTTACTCCCGGTGAAAGCCACGACGCACGAGTCGCCGCGGCGGTTGCGGCGAGACGATTAGGGTTTCGCCCGGTGCCGCACATTTCCGCCAGACGTATCGTCTCCGCGGCGGAGCTTGATGCTCTGTTGGCACGGTTTGTCAGGGAGGCAGCCGTCAACAGTCTGTTTGTGGTGGCCGGAGATCCTGACCTGCCACTTGGGCCATATGGGGACTCTTTAGCTGTTATCCGCTCGGGACTATTGTCAAAGTATGGCATTAGGAAGATCGGCATTGCTGGATATCCCGAGGGCCACCCCAAGATCAATAGCCCGATGCTTTTCGACGCGTTGCGGGAGAAACATGATCTTCTCACAGACGCGGGGCTGGAATATGACATAACGACCCAGTTCTCGTTCGATGCCGAACCCGTCATCGGATGGATCGAACGCATCCGCAGGATGGGCATAACAGCTCCCATACGCATTGGTGTTCCGGGTCCTGCCAGCGTGAAAACCCTGTTGCGCTTCGCAACGATCTGCGGCGTGGGAGCGTCCGTCAAGGTCATGGCAAAATATGGGCTTTCAATCGGGAAGCTGCTAAATACGGCCGGTCCCGATGTGTTTGTAGACGAGTTGACAAGAAGGCTCGCCCCCGCCGAGTTCGGCACAGTGCGCTTGCATTTCTATCCGTTTGGTGGCGTTGGGAAAACGGCCGAATGGATCCGCGATTTTCCATCAAATCGAAAATAACGCAGGGCTCTATATGATGAACACGTCGTCCGCACGGGTGAACTATGTGCTGGCTCTATCCTGCCAGGATATGCCCGGAATTGTTTCGGCAGTTACCGCTGAACTTGCCGCCCTTGGCGCTAATATTTCCGATTCCAATCAATTCTGGGATCGGTACTCCAACTCCTTTTTCATGCGCATCGCTTTTTCGGCTCCATTGGGTGTTACGGAAGAGGTGGTCAGACGCTCCCTGAAATCGCCAATCGAGCGATATTCCATGAAACTCGAGCTGAACGATGCCGCGCGCAAACCGCGAGTCATCATCATGGTTTCCAAATTCGATCACGCGCTCTTGCATCTGCTCTATCAAATCCGGGTCGGTTGGTTGAATGCAGACGTCGCGGCAATTGTCTCAAATCATCAGGACTGCCGCGAGGCAGCAGAACGTGAAGGCATTCCATTTCATTATCTGCCGGTGAGCAAAGAGACGAAAGTTCAACAGGAGGAAAAACTCTTGAAGCTGATAAGCGAGACGCAATCAGACCTGATCGTACTCGCACGTTACATGCAAGTTCTTTCAACAGAGCTTTCGAGTCGGCTGTTCGGAAAGATCATTAATATCCATCACTCGTTCCTACCAAGCTTCAAGGGCGCCAAGCCGTATCATCAGGCTTTTGAGAGAGGCGTCAAACAGATTGGCGCCACAGCACACTATGTAACGCCGGATCTGGACGAAGGGCCAATTATAGAACAGCAGGTGGAGCGGGTGCACCATGCCATGAGCGTGGAGGACCTTGTCGCGACCGGTCGCGATATTGAAAGCCGGGCGTTGGCATGGGCCGTCAAGATGCATCTTGAAACCCGTGTCATGCGAAATGGTCTCAAAACCGTCGTCTTCGCATGAAAATGGCGCTCAGGCTGATTCCGACATAGAGGCTCGGTTCAGGCAGCTGAGTGATCGATTTAATTCGCCCATCGCATCGGCTGCTGGTCTTCCATCGGCCGACGAGGCGTTAATCGGCCAATGCTTTTCCGCCTTCGAGATGCCGATTAATAGATAAAACTACCTGCATTGTCTTGAAAAAGGTTTCGTGACATGACCGGCCTACATCCGCTGCAGTGAGTGGGAATCTAATAGGCATGGCGCAAAAAATAAGCCCCGAACGGCGTGTTCAGATCGGCAAGGAGAAGCGTGCTCGTACCCGAGCGACCATTCTCTCGGCTGCCTTTGACCTGCTCGGCCGGCCACACGGGCGGTCGACACGTATTGAAGAAGTGTGTCTAGCCGCCACCGTCTCGCGGGGGACCTTCTACAACTATTTTTCCGACATCGACGAACTCTTCGAGGTGCTCACCTACGAGATGAGCCATGAGTTCAATATTGCGGTGCAGGAGCTCATGCAAACACTTCCCAATTGTGCAATGCGTGTCGCGCTGGCCATTCGTTATTACCTGCATCGCGCGCGTCAGGATCGTTCCTGGGGTTGGGCAATGGTTAATCTGTCTAGTGTTGGGCCAATTTTCGGTGCGGATACGTTTCAATACGCAACGGCATCTGTACAGGAGGGCGTCAGCTCAGGTGAATTCCAAGTCCAAAGCGTCAAAATTGGACGGGATATGATGATTGGAACCGTGCTCGCGTCGATGACAACGCTCCTCCGGGAAGAGCAGGAAGAGGATTATCCTGAAAAAGTTGTCCGTCAGATTTTGTCCGCCTTCCTTGTGCCGGCTTCCATCATCGATGTCTGCGTAGAAATTGAATTGCTCAAGCTGCCACTCAAGCGGCCTTAAGCCATAAATCTCGACCGCCCGGTGCAGAGTTATCGATGTTCTAAGCCAAGACAGCTACCTCCAGCTCAGCAAACGCCACACTTAAAGCCGCGCCGAGACCACTTCCAGACCGCCTTTAGGATTGTCAGCTTCAATCGCCGCGATCTCCGCAATAAGCCAGGCGCGAAAAGCGTCCAGCGGCGGGTAGTTGGCCCGCCACGGCGGCCAGACAAGCCAGTAGGATCCCGATCCTGGCACCGATCTCGTCAGGATACCACGATTCTGGTCCTAGCCGCCGGCGAGACTGCCACGGGCCACGTTTGGTCGTATGTTCGTGACGACGCCCCGTTCGGCGGAACGGCGTCACCATTGGCGAAGCGTTGGTGCATGGGTTGTTGATTTCCACTGAGAGCTGACCCGGCACAGCCTGATACCGTTAGATATAGGCGCCGAAGCGCAAGGATTTATCCCGAAGGCTTGAATTATCTTTTGGGACCGGAATATCCCTTATATTAGTTTTGTATATCCAAAAAGGCGAATATGCCTACGCGTCTACCCAGTGTGGCGGGTCCTATGGGTGAGCGCGGATGAGCACCATTGCGGGTCCTGCCAAAAACATCAGTCCCAGCAAGAGCGAAACGCCAACCTTCAGAATTTTTATACGCCGTGTTCTGGCGCCGTCCCAGTCATAGGCCACAGAGAACTCCCGAGCATCGAACAAACCTCGCTTGGCTTGACGGCACTGATGCCAAGTGCTCCCGCCAAGAAAATCGACGCGCCTGTCTTTGAAGATTATCGTCGGTGAAAATGCGATTTCGGTCACGGGCGAGATGAGGATGGATTAATGAACCGTCCCCACCGTCGGGAGTGCCACGCAACGCGTTTGCAGGGCGCGGATCAAGCTGACAGCATTG
>NZ_FMAC01000025.1 GCF_900094555.1 Martinezella hainanensis | reverse complement strand
TTCATGGCAATGCCGCTGTCGCAGGCGGAGACTGGCAGGAATTCTAGTCCGCCTTCAGCAGGGGTGCGGTGGCCGGCGCGGCAGTCTCGCAATAGCTGATCATCGCCTCCCCAGCCCGATCGAGATCCAATATCTTGAGAAGTCCTCTGGCCGCCTCGTTCGTTTCTTGCGCCGATAACGTGGCGGGCGCAAAAAGAGCTGCATAGAGCAGGATCAGACGGAAAGAATTCAGGTTAGTCGAGCTGCGCTTCGAACGCTTTTGCAAGCGTCTCGTAAAGCTGTGCCGATGCATCCTTGTTCTCCGCCTTATATTTGGAACTTACAAGTTTGGCGGCTTCGATAGCGGCGCGGAAAGCATCAATCCGAACCTGAGGCTCCAATTCGGCCTTGCTGCCGATGTCATTGCGATCAAAGGTTCCGACCCGGTATCCCCCATCAAGGTCGACGAGACCTATCTGAGGAACTCCGTCCTTCATTTGTCCAAAGAAGGCAGCACCAGCGTGGTTGCCGTCGCGGCGTCGCAGCATGCCATTGCCGGAGGCTTTGCCACCCGGGCAGGTGCCCGTCCAAAACGTAGGTCCGGCCGTCAGGGAAGCAGGCACCACGAACTTGCAATGGCTGGCGGGATCCTCCTACCATGTCTGCTCCGACCCAGCTCGAGCAAATTCGCTTGCTGCGAAAATTCCCAATGCGGCGAAGAATAGTGCCCAAAGCGGTGAAAAACGCTTGATCGAATCTGCGACCCTTTCGAGAAATCTGACGCTGCTTTGGCATCGGCAGAACATGCGGGAGTTCCTATTTAACAATAAATCATCGACAGAGGCGTGAGACACCGTCTTTTCCACAATGACGTTACCAGAATAAGCAATTCTTCCTGGCCACTTCGCCATGATCAACGACTGCTAGCCAGATCACGTGCGGTGGCCACAACGGGAAAGGCGCCTTTCAAAGAAATGACCGAGGCAGCCGGTTAGCCCCCACATGGAGAACACCAATTGAGAGCGAGCCGGCTCAGGCGTTGTCTATTGCTCTTGAGCCGATAAACCTACGCTCCACCAAGCCATTTAGCTAAGCATCCGCTAATCATCTGATATCATGGAATAAATTAGTCACGCGTAGTTACAAAGCCTCCACAGACCGGCAATCACGCCCACCCATGAGGATCTATCAATTACGCTCGAATTTCGACTGTAAATCGGCAAAGGGTCATGACGCCGATACGCAAATAACTCTTTGTAATTCCTCATGCTGTGGGGTTCTTTCGCGACGTTGAATCACAATCTGATCATTCGCCCTGTCACCGGAGGTGAATCCGATGACAGGGCCGGCCGTCGACGGGTGGCAGTGATGTCGGCGGCCGAGGGCAATCATCCACTATCCGAATAGACCTATGTTGAACACGGACCTTAGTCTGATGACGAGTGAACTCCTTAACTGGCCCGTCGCCGCACGGCCGATCGCCTATGCCGTTCCCGACGGTCTGCATCCGGGAGTCGCCCTCGCCGGGGCCTTTTCTGCAACATGCTATGCGCATTTGATGCGGTCGCTGTCGTTCATAATGAAGGTTAGCGATAGCGCTTGCTAGTGTCCGGCTGCCTCTAACTTTTCAGAAGGTTACGCAAATCGCGCCGGCCATCGACAATACGGACAATCTGTATCGTGTGAACAGATCCTTGATCGGTGTCTGGGATCTCTCGTAGAGAATCACATGAGGCGCTTGCACCAATATCCGCGCCGTGGGCGCGATTTCGGGGTGACGCTGGCCGAGCCGCGGTTGATCGGCCAAAAGGCCGACATTCTGCCTAAACTGCTCATAATAGCGTTCCGCCGCTTGTGGTTGGTGAAGACCGATCTCGACATAAATATTGATAACGTCGTCCTCGGCTTGAGGCGACCAAACGAGCTTAATCCCCATGATTGCGGGCGGCGTTCAGCTTTTGGCGGGCCGTTTCGTGGGTTGCTTCCAAATCAACGGCTTTTGCCGTGCCGCTGGCTTTTCCCTGCGCCCACAATTCACGGAGATCCTGAATATCGTTCTTCCGGCTGGCCCATTTCGCAGACCAGTCGCGCATAGCTTCGCGCACGATTTCGCTGCTGCTGGCATAAGCGCCGCTTTCGACCGCATCGCGCAAGAGCTCCGCCTGCTGCGGCGTTACCGCAATGCTGACCTTTGAGACGTTAGACATAATTGCCCTCTGCTGCTTTCTGGTAGGAAAGCTTACCACCGAACGCGTGCTGCCACCAAGAAAATTGCCAAGAGAACACAGAATCCGTCTCCACTAACTCGAAACAACGAGCCGGTTCTCCTCCTCGAATTCAGACATGGAATTTGTCAGTGCCCCTCGCAGCGCAACTAGGGCATCCGAGAGAGCGTTCGGAGTGCTTGAGTTCTCCTTGCTAATGCCACCCTCTGCCACGTTGGCAATCTGCGCCACGACCTCATTGGCCGACGCAAGTCCCAAGTCCAATAGATCGGTTTCCTCGTCCAAGTTAGCCCCTTCGGCACGCTCTGTTGCACCTAAACCCATATGGGATCGCACAACGCCACCCGGCCCGAAAAACATTTCCTCCAGCTCTGCCTTCTCAGGCAGCCGCGCTGCGATGACAGCCCAACGGGCTTCCGAAACCATCCGTCGCAGCGCCCATATTGAGGCGCGCGCCGATTTGCGAACCTGATATTCCCGGGTGAATGGAAGTGGGCTGCCTCTTAGCTCTCCAATTGTCTCTGGTGCCGTCCGTAGACGAAACAATAAATCAGCGGTCACACGATCGCTCGTGGCCTCCATTGCCAATCGATAGGCATGCATGAGGGAGGCCGGCTCTACAAACACGGCCTTGGCGTGTTCGAAGACGATCCTTTCATGATCAATTTGGCCGCCATGAAGAGGCATGCTGCCGACGGCCTCTGCAGTTTCTGTCAACTTCATGGGCTGCGGTTCGAATAGTGGCCATTCCGCACGCAACGTGAGGTCGGGGACGGTAAGCTCGCCCTTCCGCCCCTCTACCTCACGCCGGCGCGCCACGAACCGGCTATCGGCATAGAAATTCAGCTTGTTGAGAACGGCACCATAACCGCTGCGAATCTGCAAGATGGTGTTGTTGTCGTCCAGACGCTGAACGGCACCTGGATCCATCAGTGGTATAAGCTCAAAGCGTCCGGAGGATGCCTGCTTACCGAGAAGGAGGCCCTTCTGACGACCCCATCCTTCCCGCTCCTCGTATTTGCGGCCGAGGTTGTCGGACACGATCTTGGCCGTGAAATCATCACCAACGGCGATACTGAGCTTGATATCCATGTTGCCAAGCAGGGCGTTGCGCGCCTGTTGGCCATAGCGCTCATCAAGCTGCGGAATATTTTGGGCCACGAGCGCGATCGTCAAACCATAGCCGGCGACCAACGGCGCTCGCTTGATGATCTCCGGTAGCCGCTCGAACTGATAGAACTCATCGAGCATCATCAGGATCTTGTGCGGCTCGTCGGCGCCCGGCAGTGATCGCAACATCACATCATGGATCTGCTGGATCAGCAGACGAATGATCGGCTCGACCGTTCCAAAATCCGAGACGGGAGCGGCGATGAACAACGACAGCGGTTTGCGGCGTAGATTGCGAATATCGAAATCACTCGCCGAGCAGGCCTCAGCAATCAGCAGATTGTTGAAGGCTGCCAGCGCGGTCGTCACGTGACCTTCGAAAGACGGCCTCTGTTCCTCGTCGCGACCGAGATGTTGACGAAAGCTGCTGACGACAAACTGGTCGAGCTCGGGTTCGTTGGCGATGATATCGTGCAGCACGGCCGAGAATGACCGGCCCGTCGAGAACAGTCGCAACACGGACCGCAGGTTTCGCCTGCCTTCCATGGTCGACGATTCCAGGACATAGCCAAGGCATCCGGCAAGCAGCCCTCGGGCGGTTTGCTTCCAGTAGGCTTCTTCCTTCTCGCCGATCGGCAACAGGGTTGCGGCCAGATTGATGAGGTCCGTTGACCGCTCAGGCCACGCGCGCACGAACTCAAGCGGGTTCCAGCAATGCGAACGCGCCGATCCCGGCGCAAAGACAAAGCATTGCTGGCCCATGGCAATTCGCGCCGGCCCGGTCAAAGTGTAGTTTTCGAGTTTGACGTCGAGGACGATCACCGATCCCTGGTACTCGAGGAGGTTCGGCATGACGAAGCCGCGACCCTTGCCGGAGCGCGAGGGTCCGTTGACGAAGAAATGGCTGTCGCCGCTATAGCGGACATCGACGGCCGAACTGCCCTTACCGAACGTGCCGAGAAGCACCGACTTACCCGGCTGACCGCCGAGAAGGCCGGCGGCTTCAAGATCTTTGAGCGTGGCAAAGCGCGACCCATCCGCTGGTGGCCTCACCTGCCACGGCCGCTTGATCAACAGCATGATGCCGCCGGCGAGGATGGCGGCCTCGCTCAATGTCGCAATGGTCGCGCGTAAGGACAGCTTCGCGATCGCGGCATTGCCGTGATAATACCAAGCTTGCTTGAGCGGCATCAGGACGTCGTCACCACTAAAGCTCTTCCACATAGCCGTGCTCTTCAGCATGAGGAAAGACAGAGCGGAGTAGTTTGCCGACCAAGCATAGAATACAGCAGCTGCGCCGACGATTGGCCCCGCGATTAAAAGGGCGACCTTCTCAAAACGCTTCATTGCGGTACCTCATGCGGATTCGTATCTTTCCGAGATACAAAACCTTGACCGGCGTATCTCTTCTGGATACAGTCGGGCTCATGATCAAGACGTCGAAAGACAAGCGGCTGGGCGCGATACGTGCTGGAAAAGCTCCCAAGGGATTTCCAGCCGATATTGTCGCCAGGGCTCAACGGCGTCTGGCGCAGCTTGACGCGGCGACAAGCCTCGACGACTTGCGCGTTCCACCGTCCAACCATCTCGAAGCGCTTCATGGCGACCGTAAAGGGCAATATAGCGGGATCAATGACCAGTGGCGCATCTGCTTTGAATGGCGGGATGGCGATGCCTTCGAAGTCGAGATCGTCTGACATCATTGAAGGAGCATATTCATGACGTCCGATAGCCCGCGCCCCATTCATCCTGGGGAAATTCTCAAGGAAGACTTTTTGCCGGAATACGGCTTGACCCCAGGTTCGCTCGCAAAGGCCCTGCTGATCCCGCGTGATCGTATGGAGAAGATTGTTCGCGGACAGCGCGATATCACGGCTGACACGGCCCTTCGGCTCGGGCGCTATTTCGGGACCACCGCCCAGTTCTGGATCAATCTGCAGTCCAACTACGATCTTCTCGTCGCCGACCAGCGCTTTCACGACGACATCGAACAGATTGCCCCGCATAAGACGGCGGCGTGACGTAACAAAGGGTCGGTTCATTTTGGGCCGCTCCATTTGTTGAAATAAATCTCGCGCACGCCGCGGCGGCCTGTCGCCGGATCGCGGGCGACCTGGATCACGACAGGCACGACGAAGCGGACGAATTCCATCAGCTCCGCTTTCGTCAAACTAAGACTCGCCTGCATCGTCGCCATGGCAAGGCGCTCATAGGCACCCAACGGATTGTCCGCATGCAGTGTCGAGATCGACCCGGGATGCCCGGTATTGACGGCCTGAAGGAAGCTGAAGGCTTCGACGCCGCGGATCTCGCCCATGAAGATCCGATCCGGACGCAGGCGAAGAGCTGCTTCCAGGCACTCCTGAATCGTGGTGCGCGCTCTTCCCTGCCCGCCTTTCGATGCCACGAGCGCCAGATAGTTCGGCTGCGGCGGCTTCAGCTCCCGAGTATCCTCGATCGACACAAGCCGCTCCCATGCCGGCACATCCTTCAAAAGCCCATTGAAAAACGTCGTCTTGCCGCTCGATGTCCCCCCGGAGATCAACATGGTGACCCGGCTTTCGACCGCAAAGCGCAACCACTCCCGCCGCGACTTAGGCGTCGGGTCCTGCAGGCGGGCAATGAGCTCGACATCGAGTTCGCTGAGGTCCCCGACCTCCCCGCGCTTCGGACCACTGACTTTGACATTGTCGAGCCCACCGAGGCCAAGATAGTCATCCAGGCTCATATCGCGGATGACCTGCTTGCGGATCGCAAAGGCACCGCCCGAGGCTGCGACCGGCGACAATACCGCCTGAAACCGCTCGCCATTGGGCATGGCCGCCGACAGAAGCGGCGTCTCCTCATTGACGCTCTGCTGTGTGGTGCCGGCGATCATTTGGGCGAGTGCAATGATCGCCTTATGGTCGAGACCAGGCACGACGTGACGGACCATATGACTGGCAACCATGCTCTCGATCCAGATTTCGCCTGGCCGATTGCACATGATCTCGATGACATCGGGATCTTCCAGCCACCGCCGGATCGGCTGGGCGGTCTGCCTGACATAGATGGGCAGACTGTCCCATAGGGATTCTTCAGCCTTCGCTGAGGCGCTCATTGCCTCAATGTCTGCTCTTGGCGCGGCGAAGTTCATTGACGGCTTCCTTGACCGGATCGGGATAAAGGGAGGAGAAATCGAGATCCTTGCGGACGAAGACCATGATCTCCGTTCCCTGATCGACGTGGATCGTCGGCGGAATATTGATCGAATCCTTGAGCGCAATGTTCGCCATATCGGCCATGGTCTGGGACAGGGTCTGCTGCGCCTGCGTCTGTGCGTTCGAGCTGGTCGACGACGAGGACGAATTGCTCGATCCATCGCTGTTGAGGCCGGCGACGAAGGACGACACCCCACCAACGAGGCTGAGAACGGCCGCGGCACCAAAGCGTTCGAGATGGTGCTTGTCGACGAAACCAGAGAGACCCGAGCGACCGAGATCATCGGTGCCATAGGAGCCGAGTGCCACCGAGGTGCCGTCGCTGCGCAGCGCCCGCGTCCAGACGATCAGGATTCGTGTCTGCCCACGCGCCATGCCGCTCTTGTATTCGCCCGTCAGCATCGTTCCTTTGGGGAGAAGGATTCGCCGACCGTCGAAGGAATAGACATCGGTCGACGTGACCGCCCGCACCATGCCGGGCAGATCGGACTGGATGGCCGTCTCAAGCACACCGCGGATCAGTGTCCCCTGCGGGATCAAGGCATCGATGCGCTCATTGCGGGACGCTGTCACCGTCTCGACGTCCTCAGATCCCACCGATTGCACGAACTTGCGGTTCGGATCATCGTCAGCCGGACTGCCCGTAGCCGACGTCGAGCCGGATGCCGTTCCCTGGCCCGCGAGGCTGCCGTTTTGGCCTGACGTGCCCTCGTTGACAACAAGCATGTTCGACTGGAGCCGCGCGAGACGCAGTGCCTCTGCTTTCCTTACCTGCTCCGCCGCCTCAGTCGCACGACGCGCGGCGTCATCGTCGACGGCTGGCTGAATCACGACAGGCGCTTGTACCTGCACCGGAGGCGGCTCTACGACCACCGGCGTCGGTGGCGTCAGCACCAGCTTGTTGTCGGCTGGCGTCACCGGCGGATTTTGCGGGTCGAAATTCAGGTTGCCGGCATGGCTTGCCGTACGGAACTCTTCCTTATCTCCCCCCGCCTTCTTCTGGCCGTCAGGCCGGATGAAACTGACATAGCCGGCATAGGCGAGAACTCCGAGTGCTACTGACGCCAACAGGATCGGCATCAATTTGCCGCGCGTGCGATCACCTGATCTGGTGACGGTTTCGACAATGCGCGCCTCTTCCTCAAAATCAATGGCCACGGCTGATCTCCTGAGGTTTGTTGTCGACCGGCCGGCTCGATGCGATCGCCGGTCGCAAATTGAAGACACAAGTCGCGACCTTGCCCGAGCGCAGCGTCCATTGACGCGCGACCTTGTCGATGACGATGTAGTCGCCTTCGCGGCGGTAATTGACGAGCGATTCACTGCCATCAGATTTGACGGCAAAGAAGGCAGGCACTTCGCCGCTGAACTGGAAAAAGGTCTTGGTGCCGTCGTCGAACGCCGACGTCGGCCTGTTGTCGACGGCACCCTTGTAGCCATAGTCGTAGTTCAGCCGGCCAGGATTGGCCAACGCCGCCTTGACGTTCGGCATGGCGGCATTCTGCCGGGCCGTGGCCAGGAGGTTCGCATCGGTCGAATCCTCGGGATAGGAGAACCGGAGCTTGACGACGGCGGTCCTGGTATTGCCGGGCTTCGCCCCATTGAGGAAGAAGGTATAGACCCGTTTGGAGGTGATAACGTTCATATTGGTCTGCGCGTCCGGCTGCAGCGGCTTGATGAAGAGGAACCTTTTTGACTGATCGGGCACGGCTTGCCAGGCCAGACTGTCGCCCATGGCAACGGTGGCGATCTGCTCGTCATCGTTGAAGACGATCATGGTGGAAACACCCATCATGCCGGCGAGATAGACGATATTGTCCTTCTGGAAGGGCGCAGTGCGGATCCGTTCATCCGCCTTGACTGATTGCGGCTGCACCTCGGCTGAGGCGATCTGCGCCTGTATCAGGAAGATTGTTCCGATCGCGGCGGCTAGCAGGAGTGATCTCCTCTTCACTGGGTCTCCTCCCCAGGCGTCACCGTTTCCTGATCGCGGCGATATTCCGTCACCTGGAATCCAAGCGGATTGTCGAAGCGCCAGTCGTTGCGCATTGGCTCCGACGTATATTTGAACCGGACATTGGCGACCCAATGCTCGGTCACCGTCGGGCCGGATGAACCGGTGCGCGTCGTCGAGAAGCGGACAGCCGCAGTGCTATCGTTGAGAAAGATGACGCTTTTGACGAAGACGCTGACGACAGTGTTCGGGCCATAGAGCTTGACCGGATTGTTCGGGTTGGCGCCGGAATAGGTATTGGCGAGGTCGGTTGCCGCCTTGCCTGTGGAGTAGAGGGAGGCAAGATCGTAGTTGTAGCGCAGGCCCTTTGGATCATAGGTCTCGCGGGCGCGGATGAAGCGAACGATATTGGCGCGGGTGACGGCTTCGTTCTGGGTGAGATCGCCTCCCTGTTGGAGGGGGCGGCTTGCCTCGACATAGCCCGTGGTCTTGTCGACCTCGAGCACGACGACATCGAAGGACTTTAAGGGGAGTAAGGCCCAAAGAAGCCCGATGGCGCCGGCAAGCGCCATGCCAAGGGCAACCGAGACCGATCGCCATGCGCCGCGCGAAACAGCCACAGATCGATAGACGGAACGCTCCCAGCGCTCCCCTTCGCTGTAGTAGCGAGGATCGACTTGCTTAGCGACTGCATCGAGCAATTCAGCCCGTCTGGATGACGCTCCTGCTGCCTCGGGTTTGTCGTCATGCGTGCCCATTGCTACTCCTGGAATCATGGTTGAGCATCAGCCAACGATGCTGATTGCCTGCGGCATTCTGGATTTGTCGGTTCGGGATCTGCTGTGGCGGGACCTATCTGCGTGCATTCTGAGCGGCCGCCCGCACCTGGGCTGCGGCCGGATCGCCGTCACTGATCGTTCCGGATTGTCCCCGCATTCTGCTGGCCATCGCACCGCCGGCGTCGACCGCTCCTCTTGCCGCCCCGGCAATGCCAGTCGTGCCAAGCACTGCCGCCATCCACAGGCTGCGTGTCGCGAATCTTCCGGCAAGCCCGGCTTGCCCGTCGATCCGGGGGCCGCCGCCGGCAACAGCCAATGCGACCGGGATGGAATGCAGCAGCAGGTAGATGGTGACGATCGACATCATCAGGAACGGCGCGACCGTCGTCATATTGGCGCCACTTGCGTCTGAGCTCAGTGCATCGACCCTGCCCTTCAGCAGTGTCAGCATCAGGCCGAGAATGACATAGACGACGATCGGCAGCAGGGCGTAACCGGCGAGACTGCCGATCCAGCCATCGACCACGCGTGAGGTCAGATTGAACAGCGCACAGCAGAGCACGATCGGGCCGATTGCAAGCAGAATGAACATGGTCATCTTGCCGATCATCAGCAATGTGACTGCTACCGCACAGAGGATACAGACGACGGCGAGCACGACGATGGCAAGAATGTACATGCCGACGGCCGTGATGCCGGCTGCGTCCACCATGTCTTTGACGACGGCCATTCCTCCATTCCAGATGTCCGTCATGCCCTGGCTGATCGATGAGCCTGAAGTGCCATCGCCGCCACAATCACTCCCGCCTGTCGCCTGGCACACGACCGCCGCCATGGCATCCGGCGCCTTCAGCAGCGGATTGACGATCAATGGTTGATAGGTCGCCCAGGAGGTGATGAGGGTATAGCAGATGAAGGCGCGACCGAACCGCCAGACGAAGGCGCCGGCGGTCATCTGCGCCCGGCCGAACAGCATCTCGTAACCCCACCAGACGACATAGACGGCAAGCCCCGCCAGAAACACCGGGCCGAGGTTGGTCGCAAGCGTCGTGTACATGCTCTGCACAGCGCTGACGCCCATCGTATCGATCTTGCCGAATAGAATGTCGAAGGGATTCATCGAAAGGACGTTCCTTTAGAGGACCGTGACACCGCCAGCGCGACCGCCGTTGGCGGCGCTGGGATCGCCCCGACCACTTGCATCGCGACTGATCAGGGTGACGCTATTCTGGCGCACCATCGGCCCGCAAGCGGTGAGATCTGTGGCAAAGGCTGAGGATGAGAACATCGATCCGGCCGAGGCCGAACACGGCGCCTTCAGCTCTTTATGGCTGGCGCATCCCGGCAAGGCGGCAAAAGCCGCCAGCGCGACGCCGAGGATGGCTACTTGTAATCCGTCTTTCATGAAGCTTCCGCCCCTCTTCATTCGCGATCAATTGCCGATGAACGACGCCTTGGCCGGATCGTAGGTCATGAACTCCGACGTGGCGGCTTCGGCGGCGAGCTGTCGCATCTGCTCGGCATTCAGCGCCGCATTGCCGGCATTGACGGCGCCGACGAGCTCGTTGACGGTCTGCGCTGTCTGGGTCTGGACCTGCGAGTTCTGGTCGATCGATCCCTTGATGTCGGTGGCTGTGCCGATCTGCGACTGGACGCCCTGGAATGCCGTCGATCTCTGTTGCGTGGCGCTTTGTGTGCCGGCAATGGAGGCGGTCAGCGCGGTCGCCGTGTTGATCAGCCCCTGATAGGCCTTGTCACCGCGCGTCATTCCCGAGCCGCTCAATTGTCCCGACAGGGATTTGACCAGATTAAGGCCGTTCAGGATCGTGGCCGCCGTATTGCCGAAGGAACCGAGATTGCCCCAGGCCATCTGTCCCTGCAGCAGCGAGGAGAAGTCAGGCGCATTGCCCATGGAAAATCCGCTGCCAAGCGCGGTGCCTGCGATCTGCGCGGTGGAACGGTTGCCGGTGACGGCGGCCAGCGTTTTGTTGACCGTTTGCAGGATGTCGCTGTTCGACGACATGATTTGCGCGGTGTTTTCCGCCGTCTTTGTCGCCTGCGACAGCGTTGCATCGTCACGAACCGGCACCTCGGCATAGGCGCTGGCCACTGGGATCGCCACGTTGGTCATCGCAACGGCAAGCGCTGCCTTCATGATCATCTTGCTCATTTTACCTCTCCCGATGTGTTTGCCGTCGGCGCCGCAGCACCTGGACTGACCTTTGATGGTGCCGGCTTGTCGTCAGTGAACGAGAGCTTGCCCGGGTCGTAGTCCATGACGTGTTTTGCGGCCTTTTCGGCTGCAGCCTGCCTTGCCTGCTGTTCGCTGATGAAAATATTGGCCCGAACCAGAACCACCACCAGCGCACTTGCGGCGGCCACGCCCACTATCTTGACCACCAGTCCTGTCGGGATCGTCATCGTCAGTTGCCTCCGTTGCCCGCATCATCATTGACAAAGGACGCCTTCGCCGGATTGTAGGTCATGACCCTGGTGGCGGCACTTTCGGCGGCTGCGGCATCGATCAGGCGCTGATTGCGCATCTGAACCGTCGTATTGACCGCGCCGATCGCCTGGTTCCAGATCTGCGCCCCTGAGAGACGGACCGCCGAGTTCTGATCCATAGCGCCCTGTAGGGAATTTGCCGTGCCGATTGCATTCTGCTGGCTCTTCAACGTCGATGCATTCGAGCTGATGGCGGCTGCGACCGCCGCAAGCGCATTGACGACTTGTCCGGCATTCTTTGTCTTCAGCGCAGTGACCCCCTGCCCGACCGCCAGCAATATCGCCAGATCACTATTACCGATCGTCGTTCCGGACAGCGGGGAACCAGACACGCTGGCGCCGTTCACCTGCCCCACGCCAGCAAGATCCCCTTGTGTCGAGAGGCTGGTCGTCACCCCGCGCGACGGTGCGACCGTCGACTGCTTGTAGGTCCGCGCCCGCTGCATGCACGCAGCGATGTTCGTCTCCTTGGTCGTGCGTGAGGCATCATTGACCGGAACCTCGGCCTGCGCCGTCCATGCGATCGAAACGACGCCGACGAGTGCCAGGCTTATTGCTCGTGATCGGTTGCACATCGATATTCCGCTCATGGGTGCTCCCCGGCAGGACCTGCCGGCTCCTGTTGCCGACCGCAGAAATAGGGAAGCCATTGTTCCGGCGCGTCGCCATAACGCTGACGCAGGCGCTCGCACTCGGCGACCGTCTCCGCGCGGCCGGACAAAACTTTGACGAACTCCGGCATATCAGACAGATCGAGGCGGGCGATCACGCTGTCATGATCATGCTTGACGAGAAACTGACGGCTGGCCGACGAAGTGGTCTTGACCCATTCGAACTGGACCTCCGAGAGGCCAAATCCACGCACATAGCTGTCATGATCCGCCTTGGGATTGGGAAAGAAGATGTTCGTCGGGCTTTGCTCCAGCAACGTATGGGCAATGCGTGAGGTGGTGATATCGCGGGCCGACTGCGTGCCGATCCCGACAATGCCGTTCTTCTTGCGGATGGTTTTGAGCTGGTCGTTGATGAAGGCGCCGGCCTTGTCGTCGCCGAGCAGTTTCCAGCCTTCATCGACAAAGAGCATCATCGGCCTGACACCATCGAGCATCTGGCCAATGCGAAAGAAGATATAGCCGAGGGCTGCTGTCCGGATCTCCGAATCGTCGAGTACGGCGGTCAGATCGAAGCCGAACACACCGCGCTCTGCATCCCAGAGATCGATGGGATTGTCGAACAGCCATCCGCGCGTGTCGCGCCAGGCTTCGAAACGGGAGGCAAGATCATCGCGTCCGGCTATTTCGCCGCCGCGCAGCAAATGGACGACGTCGGAAAACAGCCGTTCGCGGATGGGGACATTGAAGATCTGCTCGATAGCACGAGCGAGGATTTTTTCCTGCTCAGGAGAAAGTTTTTCCGCCTCATCCTTCGGTCGAACAATATAGCTCAGCAAATCATAGACGAACGCTCTGTTCTCTGGGGTGTCTTCGAGCTGCAGCGGATTGAAGCCTGTGGGAATGCCCGGCTGCAGGACCTCATATTGTCCGCCACAGGCGCGGATAAAAATCTCTCCACCACGGTCCTTGTCGAAGAAGGCGCAGCGCGGCTGCGGTCGCGTCCGCATGGCTTGTGCCAGCAGGAACAGGAGGCCAACCGTTTTGCCAGAGCCAGTCGGGCCGGTCACGATGAAGTTGCCGACCTCCCCTTTGTGGAAGTTGAAGAAGTAGGGTGTCATCGAGGTCGACTGCAGCAGCGAGATGGCAGGCCCCCAGTGGTTGCCACTGGGCTTTCCGAGAGCAAAGTTATGAAAGGACGCCAGGCCGCAGAAGTTTCGGGAGGAGATCAGCGCGCGCCTGGCGATATAGGCGAAGTTTCCAGGAAGCTGGGCGAAAAAGGCCGGCTCGGCATTCAGATCCTCACGCACGACAACCATGCCGGCGTGCTGCAGCTCCTTGGTGATTGCCTGGACGCTGGCTTCGGTTTCCTTGATCGAGTTGCCAAGCGCCATGACCGAGAGGTGATGATACCCCATGACGGAGCGGCCATTGACCAGCTCGTCGCGTGCAATCGAGATCGCGCTTTCGAGGCTGGTCCCGCGCTCGTCAGACACGCTGATCTGCCGTTGGATGCGATCCATTTCCGACAGGACCGGAGCGCGGTCGGCGAGGGAAAAACTTTGCGACACGATGAACTCACCGGGAATCTTCAGCAGCCCATCGATCATGCCTGTTGCGGTGTAAGGCGGGTATTCGCGGATCGACAGCATCGCGCCGAAACGGGTTTCAATGTCGCTGCCACCCCGCAGCTCGAGCAGGCGCCGGCCGAAGGTGATGCGCCGGGTCGGCAGATATTCGTCGAGTGGCATGCGTGGCAACAGCATGTTCATCGGCTGGCCACCATTCAAAAGCATGCCCAAGAACTCGAGCAGTTCCGAGGATACACTGTGCTGGCGAAGCACGGCCTTCAGGACTCGAGCGCCGTAGGCTTCCAATCCCTTGACGATATTGGCGACGTGCTGACGCAGCTCCTGGCGAGCCTCGCGATCGAGCGCCGGCTCGGAAACGCCGGCTGCCCTGCGGAATTGTGCAAGCAGTGTATCGGCAAGGCCTACCCTCCCCTGAAACCCGCGCCGAATGACCGTCAGGTAGAGTTCGTTCGTGTACATGCGACTGTCGGCAAGACCATGCATGTAGCGGTCGTTCAGATCCCTGCAGAAGGGGATGTCGAATTCTCCGGCGATCTCGGGCGGTATGCGACGCCGGACAATATGGGAGTAAACGGCAAAGCGGCTATCGGCGAGCGCCCGGATCAAAGTGTTGCGAGCCGTCGCCTCGGCATCGATGATTTCCTGATCGGCGGTCTGATGGCAGAAGCCATCAAGCTTGATGACCGACAGCAACATGCCATCCTTGGTCCGGAGCGTGTCTTCGTCGATGTGCCTCAGATAGGGAATGTGCGCCGAAATCGCCTTTTCCCGGCCGATCTCAGCCCCAAATCGAAGGTCCTTGCGAACTGCCCTGTCCATGGAAAGCTCCGCTATGGGTTGTAGGAATTGCCGCCCCAGAAGTGGCGGTTCTTGGTCCAGGGGCATTTGGCAATCCGCACCCGAACGACGTTCGGCAGGTGCGGATCGCGCACGGTGATGACGTAGGAAAGCGCATGCAATGGCAGAAACAGCAGGAACATGGCGAGGTTCTTCGTGTTGAGGAACGTCATGACGACGACCATCATCTCGCCGACGAAGAGACCGATCGGCACACCCCAGAATAGTCTCGGCCGTGTCAGACCGAGAACCAAGGGTGCCACCTCTGCCTTTGCCTGCCCCTCGCTCATCAGCCGCCCAATCCGGACGACATGGATTGCACGAGCTGGGCGCCACCGAAGATGAAGGCGATACCGACGATGATCGAAAAGCACCAGCTCCAGGGGATGCGGCTGGTCAGCGCCATATAGCCGACGGCAGCACAAGCGATCGTCGCCGCCGTCGTCGCAAAGGTCCCGGTCATGAAGTTCAGGAGTGTCGTAAACACCGAATTGATCGGCTGGAAAATATCGCCGGCGGCATAGGCAAGATCGGCATTGCCGACCGCGACAACGGCGGCAATGCCCGCCATTGCAACGGCATTGGTAATGATCGACCGCGGAGGGATTAAGGACCGGACGAGATCGTAAAGCTTTGCCTTCATGGGGGCTCCTGTTCTGGCTACTGCACGTAAAGGACCGAGCCGCCGATCCAGCTGTTCAGGCGGGCCTTGTCCGGTGTCTGATTGATGGGAATTGGCTTGTCGGAGGCCGTCGCAGTCGGCACGGTTGCCGCGAGCAGATCGACACCTGTCGTTTGGCTGCCTTCAACTGATGCGGATGACTTTGCCGCTCTGCTGCGGGCAGCAATCGCGTTGTCAAAGCCGTAATAGGCGTTGGTTACGCGCGCGGTGTAGGAGACGGTTTCGGCGATCGAGGGTATGCCGCGTGTGGCGATGATCCGGTTCTCGCCGGCATTGTAGGCAGCAACGACCAGCATGACGTTGCCACCGAACATCGTCATCAGATCCTTCAGATAGCTGACGCCGCCCCGGATGTTCTCGCGCGCGTCGCAAATATCGGCCACTCCGTACCGGACTGCCGTCGCCGGCATGAGTTGCATCGGACCGCGAGCTCCAGCCTTCGAATTGACGCGGGCTCCATAGCCGGACTCCTGACCCGCGACTGCCAATGCAAGCTTGGTGTCGGCCTGCTGGCGCGCGGCTTCGTCGAGGATCATTTGTTTGATCTGCTCAGGCGGCGTCTCGCCGTCCACGCACAGCGGTAGGGTGAGTGTCGCTTCTTGCGCCATTGCCAATGGGCCGAAGGCGACGGCTAGTGCTGCAGCCGCAAGGAGCCGCTTTAGTCGGTGATGATTTTGCGTTGCTGGAAAGCTTTTGTTCATCGCGCCCGTGTCCCCGGAGATCCTTGATCTGGCGGATCAAATCGGCTTGATTATTTTATATAACTGAATATCATGTCAATAGGATAAATAAACGGGAGCTAAAACGACATGGGCTTCTATCGAGCGGCCGCTCACCCATCTGTCGGCTCAATCGGGCTCAGTGTTTTGCGCGCCACCACGGTCCTGGTGGCAGTACTGCCGCCAGCAGCGGCGCGAGCCGATGACGCCCCATGGGGTTGTCAGGTCTTGCTGTGTGCAGCCTCGCAGAATCCCAGCTGGCACGGAGTTCCCTATTGCGTGCCGCCGATGACGAAGCTGATCGCCGCAATGAAACTGCCGGGTTTCTCATGGCCCATTTGTCCGGGAGCTGGCTCAGGTGCACCCGGTTACCAGCAATATGATGATTGTCCGGCCGGCTACAGCCCGGCCGAGGACATGTCCGGTCACGGCGGGGGCTCGCAATCTTCCTGCGTCAAACGCGCCGCGACGGCCGGCGGCCATGGCAATATCGGCGAAGCGATCGATCGTATCCCGCGCCCCCTGAAAAAAGACCCCTACTACTTCGACATCACCGGCTCTGGCGGGGAGAAGTCGAGGTTCTGGTTCGACCTACAGCTTTGATCCGCTGGCTTATGGAATGTTCGAAGAGGAGACATGTGATCATGGAGCATGACGATCCGAAGCTGATTGTGGCGTTCGACCCTGTGAAGCTCTTGGCTCCGGCCGTCGTCGGTCTTCTCCTTGCCGATGTCCTGCTCGGCTTCGTGCTTTCGATGCAGCTCAAGGCGGTGCTTGCTCATCCCTGGCAAAGCATCGGCTATACGGCCCTTATCCTGATCCTCTATGCGATCCTGATGGTGCTGAACGTTTGCGCCATCTGCGCGGTCGCGATCGGTGCCCTCTCTGCGGCTTTCTGCCTGATGCGATTCGTGTTTCGTGCCTGTGTCCTTCTGCTGATGCAGCCCGTCCGACTCGCTATGAACGGCTACCGCGTGATCGCTGCGACGGCTCACATGCCCCGAAAGAGGATTCCATGAATAGACGGTTGGGTAAAATTCTTGCGGGCGCGCTTCTTCTAGCCATGTCCGGGCATAGCGTTTTGGCACTGGACGGCGTCGCGCTCTCGTTGAAACTGACAGCCAAGGATGCAGAGCACGATCCGGATGGCGTATGGAGCGACCGGGACCTGGACAATATCCGCCAGACCTTTGGACCTCCAGACATCTATACCGCCCGGATCACGACGTCCAATGGCACCTGGTTGCTGTCGCAGACCAATGGCGATTGCAACATGCAGGGCATGTGTACGGCTCAGTTGGTGCTCATCGAACCGGGCAAGGCCCCGAAGCTGATGGCAAATCCGCAAATGCCGCTCGGAGGAACCGCGGTGCTGTCCCCGGACTTCAAAAAGATCAAAACATCCGAGATCGGCGAGAACGGTAGGCCACTTGCCGGCTCCTATGATGTGGAGCCGGTAAAATGAATAGTATGACATTGTCCTGTGCACCCGCTCGTTGGCGACCGAACCGAGCGGATGTCTTCGCCAATCTGGGGCTTGCTGTCGGGATGATGGCGACACTTGCTTTCGCGGGCGAAAGCGCTGTCAGCCTATTGAACGCCGGAATGCCTGCCGACTGCGCCGAGTACGCATCCAACGTCAGCCAGAGCGAAGGCAATTTCGACAGCATTTCTCCCGCGGTCAACGGCACCCGCTGTTACGGCGCCTTCCAGTTCTGCGACAGCGGAACCCTTCAACGCTATTGGAGCGGTAGCCGCGCCGATTTCCTTAGCCGCCCGTCCGCACAGGTTACCGCCTGGCAGAGCTACGAACGCAGTGAATGGGCGGCGGCTCAAAAAAACGGACTGACAAGCATGATCGGCCAACAGGTCTGCTATCAGGGTACCTGCGCGACCATCACCCAGTCGTCTATCCTGAAGGCATGCCAATTTGGCTGTGGTGCCGGTGGCAAGCTCGACAATCTTGCCAAGGCCGGCCTCGATTGCAACGCCGCCGGGACGCGAGACGGTGCGGGCACCAGTGTGTGTTCCTATCTGATCTCCGGTGCTGGTTATAATGTCGGCTGCATCACCAATTCCAATGATGGCATCGATTGCAGCCCGGTCGCCGCGGACAAGGTGTCGCAATGAGTGCCCGACCTCGGACCGCAGCGATGTCTGTCACCGCCATTGCCGCCATCTGGGCTTTTGGCACGTTGACGCCGGCGGTCCCCTCGTTCGCGCAGGCGACACAACAGACCTCCCGCACGTTTGCGGTGCCCGCGACTGGTCTGACGTTCCTCACCGGCGATAGCTGGCAGCAATCCGGACAAACCATGCGGCTCTACGGGGTTCAGGCCTGCCTGCGCGGCAGCACCTATACCGACAAAGCGGGTCAAAAGCAGGATTGTGGTGCCGTCTCGCTTGCGATGCTTGCCGCTATCGTCCGCGATACCAGGCCGACATGCGCTCCGGTCGTGCAGCTATCCACTGGAGCATCTTCGTCGATATCGCCTCAGGGATCACCCGGAATATCGACGATCCTCGTCATCTGCTCTGCCCATGTCGGGGGACATGTCCTTGATCTCGGAACCATCCTGATTACGCAAGGATTTGCCTTCGCGGCACTCACGAGTTCCGGAGCGTCAGTCTATCCGGCATACGCCGCCGAGGAAACGATCGCGCAGAGTTCGCGCGTCGGATTGTGGGCTTTTCCGGACATGCCGCATCCGAACCGGACGCTTCTATTCCAACCAGCCGGGGCGAAATAGCCGCCGTATCACGCTCAAACCAAGGGAGAATCACGTGTCAAAGAGTGCATCTGAACTAACCAACTACATCCAGTTCGTCGACGACGGCGCCCGTCTCAAAGGCAATCTCGCCTCGATTGCCTACGACTTCGATGTTTCGGGCGAAACATTTGCGAGCAACAATCCCAAGGCGCCGATCTATCGCCTGTTCGCCAAAAGTCCGAAGGGTAAGCCTGTCGAAATCGGTGGGATCTGGAAGAAGCAGAACCAGAGTGGCGGGGACTATTTTACCCTTGCGGTCAACACGGGCTATGGGAAGCTGAATGCCAATCTCGGCCGTTACCCCGGCCAGGATGATGAAGACCTGATGGCCGTTATTCCCTGGGATTGATCGACATGCTCGCTATCCCTGCCCATCTCGGCCTTGCCGTCCTGCTCTGCATCACGCCGTTTACCGCCGACGCGAAATCTCGGCTCAGGCATGCCACGTCGCACATCGAGGTCGTGTCGCGCAGCGTCAACGCCACCTTTTGTGAGAACAGTGCTTGCGAGCCCGTCTCCCTGCGCGTTCTAGCCGGCGACAGCTTCACTATGTATCGATGGGGCGATCACCGTGAGCCGGTTCGCATCGCCAACATCGACGCACCCCTTGCCAACGCAAACTGTATCGGTGAGCAGGCAAGCGCGCAGAGCGCGATCGACCGACTTGCCCAGTATCTCAACCAAGCCACGTTCACGATGGCGCGGCTCCATACTGACCCTTCCGGAACCATCGCATTCGTCTCGGTCAACCGACGGGATCTCGGCCACCTGCTCTCGCGTGATCGCGTCGTATGGCCATGGGAGCCCAGGCACCGCTCGTGGTGCTGACGGAGAAGGCATGGATGGCATTCATACCCAGGCCAAGGATTGGACCGGGAAGCTTCAGTTTACCGATACGAAGTCCTCATTGACCTCCGAGAATCTGTATGGGTCACTGCGCAGGTGGCATGCACGTCTGGTGGCTGGTGGATAAATCCTTGCATTTAGTGTTATAACGGATTGCCATGAACATTCCCGAAACGTTCAGCTTGGCAAGAGAAACAAATATTGCCTAATAAGTGCATAGTGCCATTGCGGCTGGGAACGCTGGATCCGCCGCAATGCCGCCATAACCGAACTGTTTGTGACTTGAGAAAATGACGTCAGAAGATCAAAAAGAACCGAGTCGCTGGTGGGAGCGGGAACATGACGCTAACCTCACCGAAACGCGCATTTTCATGTCGACCGAACAGTATGAAAAAATCGCACGCATGGCGACTGATCTGGAAGAGCGCATACCCATTTTGCTCGGAAAGTTGATTGCTGATTATTTCGACGCGGTCGAAAGCGGGCAATTACAAATTACACTGCCATCTCCCGCGCCCAGAGCGCCGCTAGAGAAAACAAAGGTTTCAGAACTTTGTGACCTCGTTTTATGGTCTCGCTTCCCTGGCGAAACGGGTGCGCATCGCTTCCGACAAATTGCTTTGCTGACAACGCTCGCTCACGAGCATGAGCTCGGCAAAAAGCCGACGGCATCGAGCATCGCGCGCATGGTGGACTCCCACTCCTCCCAGATAGACCTCATGGCCAAGCTTCTGGAAAAGCGTGGCGTCATTGATCGTGTCCACACACCCTCGATCCGTCCGGGTGTGTTTGGAAAAGTGCTATACATTAAGCCTGACGCTGCCGCCGGCCTGAAGAACGCTCATCTTCTGGAGACGAATTTGCCCCTTGAGGTGCAAGAGTCTGAATAGCCCGCAGGGCGTTCTCCATCGCTGCTTCATTTGGCAAGCGCCCGTCTTCGTAATGCTTCTGCACGGCATTCTTCACCGCTTCCAGATCGGTTTCGCGGATTTTGGCCCTGTCGCTCGAGAAGGCGTGAAACATCAACCTGGTCAATGCGTTCAGTGTTTCCCCTTCTCCCTCAAGTAGGGAAAGTAGGGACAACAATGTTTCCTCACAGGCTCGATCGATCTCGGGCAATGCGGGCTTTAGCTGAGCCCGGTCCGGGACACTTGCATGTTCGTGGTCGTCTCTCCACGTTCCTTTCTCGATCCTGATCGCATAGCCCCAGGCGTTTACGCCGGCGCGCTTGACCTGGTCGACTTCGTTGATGGTTCCAGCGATCTGCCTGCCTTCTAGGAAGCACTGAGCCGCATATTCGGCGAACGTCGCATATGCTCCCTGCTCACGCGCAAACTCGTCCAGCAAAAAGCCCATGTGGCTCAAATGGCTGCGGCCGCGATAGTGGATTTCGCGGTGAATTGAATCGATAATCATAAGCCTCTCACTTTAAAACCTATCCAATGCCCTATTTGCTAAGTCCTAGGGGCTTGGCGCTATCATTGATTGTGCAAAAAAGCTCGGTAGTATATGAAATCTAGCGAAACAATGCGAAATTAACGCCGGTATGCCATTGTTAAAGAATGGAAAATTATTTCTTCCCCCGCCGAAAGACGGGAGTGACTTCAAGGAAATTTTCAAGCGAATGGTTGCGGCCGGAGCGGGTCGGCAACTAGGCAGCGATAGTTTTCCTGCAGGGCCGTGGACGCCGGAGCTTCTTGCCGAGGCGATTTCACAGATCGATTCGAATCGGGTTGGGGTGGATCTGCGAACGGTACAGCTCTGGTTTCAAGAAAACGAGAAAGGGATCAGCGCGGCAAACATCCGTTGGTTGGCAAGGGTTTTTGGATGTGATGATCCGATCGCAACCAGCGAATGGCAGATAGAGCTTGGCGAGGCGCAATCAAGGTTCACGGCAAAGAGACGCGCAGCGAAGAGCGCGAGAAACGGCGCCAACATTGCGGCCGGGGCTTTGGAAGTGCCATCAACTGCTATCGTCGATGATGCAACAGGGGCGCCGACGGAGTTGGCGCGGAAGACCGATTTCAAGCGAGCGAAGCGGCATCGCGGCCTGGCGCTGAGATCGGAAGCGCTTTTTAGCCGTGGATCTCCTTTGAATTTGCCGGCGTCCGTATTTGCCGGAGCCTCAGCTCTTGGATTTCTTTCGTATATTTTGGGAATTCACAGCGCTATCTATGGGCGGTCTGATGGCGTCTTTAAACAGGTTGGGTTTCTTTGGGCACCGAATTGGACATTCCTCTTCATGGTGCTTCTGCCACTGTTTTTTTGGCTCGTGACGGAGCTGCTTGCTTTTTGGAAAGGTGAAGGCCGCCTAAAGCTTTTAGCGCGAGGCGACGGGATGAAAAGCGACCATGATTGGGAGGTCAATGTCGAGGCTTCTTCCTATTCATATTGGGCGGTCTTTCTGATTTGTGTGTTGTTCGCTGGTCTTTTCCAATGGATCGGCGTGTGTTTGATCCCATTGCTGAAAGGTGGTGGCAACGACGCAATAAGTTGGGGGTCTCTAGCTATTGTACGTCCTGAAGTTATATCGGTACATATGTCGATCCTATTCACGGCGCTTGCATATCTATACATGTGCCTATGCTTCTATCTATTCTTCGTGGGCCTCATTTTGCTTCACACGATGGTCCACGATCTTTGGAGGATTGGTGAGGCATCGACGAACTGGCTGGGGATGGAATATCGAAGCGAGCTCAATGAAGTCGGCATCCGGCTGATGCGCGGGATATTTCGGTGTACGGTTTTGGGTGTTCTGGTCGCCATATGCATGAAGGCCCAGAGCTCTTATTTGACATCGGACCGACAGAACATTGTGGCTTGGTTTACCGGCGATATGTCGTCAGCCTTCTACCAGCAGGCAGAAGTCAGCAACCGGTTCGGGTATCGAATGCCGACGCATTACAGTAGCCTTCTTGTTGCTATTTCGACCTGTGTAGTTTTTCTGTATGGTTCCATCCGCTTAGGTGGCGGAAGTCGATTTCATGTGCCTTTGTGGAAGATGTCGGCCGTCGTAGGGCTACTTTTTGCCAGCTACTTGCTAATCGATGCATTTGCCGGCTTTTCGATCCTCTTGAGCATTGGAGTGCTCCTTGGGATATACGGCCTCTGCGATCCAGGGTTCGGGCACCGTCAATCGAGTGAGATAGGAAATCAGCGTGTATCATAGTTGGCTGGATCGTTGGGATGAGCGGCGGGCGCAGCGCGGCGAGCAAGGGAAGGAAAGAACGGCCTTCGTTCTCGACGCGGACCGCGCCTTCCCGGGCGCCAAGGCGACGACGAATCTCGAGGAGTTCTGCGCTCTTGCGGGCCAAGCTGCCGCGGATCCCTCCTTCTTCGATGAGCCGAACCAAAGCAATGAAGGATTTCAAAGGCAGGACGGGTGGCTCAAATTTCCGTCGAGCATGACGACTGACGTCGAAGAGAACAATGTCGTATGGGCGAAAATCACGGAAAGTGGGTCTCTCGATCGGGTGATGGTAATTTTTCACCATTGGAATGCGAGCGCCCGAAATCGCCAGATTGCCGACTTTTTCTCAAAACGTGGGATCACCGTTGTTGAGATCGCCATGCCTTATCACTTCGAGCGCAGCCGTCCGGGTGCGGTGCACGCCGACTACATGCTGAGCGCCAATCTCGGCCGAACGATCCAGTCCCTAAGACAGGCAGTATGGGATGGCCGAAAGCTCATTCGATGGTTGAAGAGCGAAGGTTATCGAGAGATTTCGGTTCTCGGGATGAGTTTAGGCTCATGGGTCGGAGGGTTGATCGCTGCGCACGATGCGAATGTGTCGAAAGCCTCATTGTTCCTTACCGGTGGAAGCCTCGCCGATATGGTTTGGACGGGACGCGCGACACGATCGATACGTGAGAGCCTTGAGCCTGAGATTACGTTGCCTGATCTCCGTAGGGCCTGGGGCGTGCTCAATCTGGAGAATTACGCAGGAAATCTCGCGCGACCAAGTCTTGCTCTTCATGTCGTGCTGGCTAAGAGAGACAAGGTGGTTGTGCCAGAATTGTCGGAGAGATACATCCAGAGACTGAAGGATGCCGGCGCTCGGCCCAATATTTTGGAACTTAACTGTGGACACTATTCGCTTGCGACGCCGCCTTACATATTGTGGGCCGGTCTGAGCTTGAAGCGGTTTGTGGCTGGATCCGACAAATCGAACAAGGCAGATCCTTAGATGAGGGTTTCATGTCGAGGTCGTTGAGGCTTCCAGAAAATCTCCCTGGCAGAGGCATTAAACGGTACGCGAAGGCGGTGCGTAGCAACAGGATGCGGATCAAAGACCTTCAAGAGGTCACAGCCGTCGCGTGAAAAATCCTGACTGGACCGCGTCGTCGCTAGAGGAGATTGGGAGGTCCTGCGCCACAAGTTGGTACCGGCGACTTTCACGGGTGGAGCAGTTTTACTTCGCATCTTGATGTCGGGCGTCCCAACTCGGCAAGACGTCTAAAGCGATTGAAATAGCTCTCAGTGAACTTTCGAAGATGGAAGAGGCGACATAAATTTGGTTGTATTTTTGACATATTAACAATCCAAGAATGTATTTTCTGGCATAATCCAGTTTATGGAACTCGCTAGTCACTATCCAACGAAGGTTCCTGCCCGACGCCGCACATTGGCTTGGTCTGCCAGACCGTTCACGAGTTGGACAAGAAGCCGCTCGACAACGTATCTGCTGACGGGTTTGGCCACGACTGGTTTGGCTTTGGAGCCGCATAAGGCCGGCGCCTCCAACATGGCTACATGCGTGCCTAAAGAATGGCACGCACGCCGATTCACTTGCAGTCTATCGTCCGTCGAGGTCGTGTCGGTGTAGGAAGTCCGAGAGAAGGTCCGCAATCTTCAAATTGTTCAGGTCCGAAAATGGGAAATGCGTGTTTCCACGTATGCCAATAGCAGGCAAGTGCAGTATTTCGGCCCGACCTCCATGTCGGTTAATGGCGTCCACGAAAGCACGAGCATCCCTGAACGATTGCGTCCAAAGAGGGACCTGATCCAGATTATCCCCGTACACAAGCTGAATCGGTATCTTCGTCAACTTTAAGAACTCTTGCAGGGGCACGGTATGGCTCGGCTGCAGAGGACCTGTATCTGGGGGCAGTTCGCCTTCTGGGAATTGAAAATTTGTTGGTTCGTACGCAACAATCCCTTTAACCTTCCCACTCTTCATTGCTGCGCCCCAGCCTTGATTGGCGCCGCCCGAATGTGTGACCAATACGACGGGGCCGATTTCGTCCGCCAGGTCCGCAACCGCACCTGTATTTAGGTCGTACGCCTCGCCAGCTCCGGTCCAATCTAGCCTGTCCCCTCCCGTGCCGTGTAACGTTCCGAGGCGCCAAAACTGGTTGATCGATGCCGGATCCTGCGCAAACTGGCCACCCGGAAAAAACTGTGGCGACTCAGGGGGACTCCAGATGCCCAGGCGCAATATGTTGAACTGAATCGACTCGGTTGGGAGCGGATCGGGCAGAGCAACAGAGCCCTTAGAAGCACGCCCAGCGCGGGCCTGACGCGGCTGATCGATGATATAAACACTATATCCTCGCCGTAGAAAGATAGACCGATATCCCTCTCGACCGTCGGGTGTAGATTCATACTGCGATCCGCTCAAGCCAGCGCCATGCCACAATACCAAGGGATATCGACGGGCGTTCGGAGGAATCTGGTATTGAACATACCCGTGATCACAATGATATGTATCGCCGTTCTCTGCTGTGAGAACTGTGCCTGCAAAGGCAAAACTCCCCTGCCCCTTTAGCACGAGTGCCTGCTCTACCTGATCCAGCTGCTCGGGATTTTGGTAATCTTGGTCCATATTTGCTCCACTTATAACAGTTAGTTCAAGAATCCGGTGTGCGAGAATTCAGTAAACCCGGATCGCATCATGTAACTGGCTGCTTATATTTCGGTGAGCTCGTTGAAGCTTCACTTTGGGCGCGGGAAATACGCTTCTACAGGTATGCAATTCGCTTCTTTGGCGGAATGGGCTTTTGAGCTCATCGTCTTTTCTCGATGAAAATAGCTAGCCAATGACGGTGTAGCACGGCCAGCGGACCCATCATAGGTAGTGGTTCTTATGTGATGAATATTTATTCGGATCGCGATTATTCTCTTCGTAATTAGTACAATGACAGGTCCTTACAACGTCCGCGGCAGTTCAGAGACTGCCTGCTGCGAAGTCGCAGACATGGGCCATCTCGATACCGGCATCCAAACCCGGCCAGCCCATAATGGTCCACTACTGCGTCGCAACCGAGCACAGGGCCAGCGATTTGCGGAAGGTCAATTGGAGTGAGCTCGTGAAAACGCGATCGGCCCGGGTTATCGACCGATTGATGACATCTAACGCATAATCCGGCGAAGCTTGAGGCCATATTGGTGACTGCCATCGCAGGGAATATTCCTGATTTGATAGTCGACCGGACGATGATCCTCGACCTGCAGTCTGTAGCTCGATCCAAGGCCTGCAAAGGTTGATGGTTGGTTTGAGGAGCGCGAGTCTCGCCGCTCTTTTACAAACGGCGTCGAGAGGGACATGTCGCCTCCGGGACTAAATTCAACTTGTTGCGGACTAGCTTGCTCGGCATGATATGGGATCTTGCCCTGTGCTGAAAAGCGTCGGAGCCAGCTTCTGGTGGATCACTCGCGCTCAAAATACATGCGTCTCCAGCGCGGTTTCGCGCCTCTCGTGAAAGCCTAGCTGAAGCTACGGCGGATTCCGAATTGATCGAGCTTGCGGTAAAGGGTAGGACGCGAAATTTTCAGCTTTAAAGCAACTCGGCTCAAGTTGCCGTGCTCAACCGAAAGTGCTTCGCGTAGGGCCTGCTCTTCGGCATTGCCGACATTGCAAGGATTTTCGGTGCGCATTTTGCCCACCGGGAAGGATTTCACGACGGGCGTCACGCACTCCTGAGGCGACGTGATCTCGCGTGGCAGATCCGCTACGCCTATTTGTTCGCCTCCCACAAGCACATGCAATCGTTCGACCAGATTTTTCAATTCACGCACATTGCCTGGCCAACTATATGCGAGAAGCGCATCTACGGCATTTGCATCAAAGAGAAGCGGCTCGGTGCCGGTCCTTTCAGCGATCTTGCGACTGAAATGGTCCAGCAGGAGAGCGACATCACCTTCTCTCTCTCGTAACGGAGGAACGTTAACTACAACCGCTCCGATCCGATAGTATAGATCGCGCCGGAAGCGACCGGCCGCAACCTCTTGTTTTAGGTCGCGGTTCGTCGATGCGATCAAACGCACATCGACAGGTCGGCCGCGACTGTCTCCCAGGCGATGGACCACACGCTCTTCCAAGACCCTTAGCAGGAAAGGCTGAATATCGAGCGGCATCTCGCCAATCTCGTCAAGACAGAGGACCCCTCCGTTGGCTAGCTCGAATGCCCCTGCTTTCCCGTCACGGCTCGCACCCGTAAAAGCTCCGGCGACATGACCGAATAGCTCGCTACCGAATAGTTCCCGCGTGATTGCACCGCAATTAAGAGCAATGAACGGGGCATTCTTTGAACCACGGCTGATAAGATGAACCAGCTGAGCGAAAAGCTCTTTGCCGACGCCCGTTTCGCCCTCGATGAGCAATGATGTAACTTCGCTTGACTGAGCTACCCTGCACGCAATGTCTATGGCGGTGAGCATTGCCTCGCTTTGACCGACGATCAGGTCCGTTGCCTCGCGTGACGGCCATCGTGGGCGGCGGGGGGCGGGTATGGCTTCACCCCGCATCCCTGCTGGGACAACAAGGGCGGCGCCGCGAAAATCGCCATCCAGAGTTAAAGGCTTTATGTGGCAGGACCGTAAACGATCAGGAAGCGCCTCCGTGAGTTCCGCAAATGTGTGGGTGCCACCTGCCGGCAGGAGACGCTGGCCCACCCCTGTAGATAATGAATTGGGAAACTCATCTCGGCTCTCGGCGGAGACATTATTGCAGTATACCGCTCGTCCAAGATGATCGACGATTATCAGCCCGTCTACACGGCGGTAAAATGGGGCCTGTGCTATGAAGGCTTCGAGCAGGCGTGTGCGCTGCTCATTCTGGTGAGCGACTAGCGCTTTCTCAATCTCTCGCGCCGCTGCTGCGACCAGCACAGTGTTATGGGGTCGGAAAATGTCCGGGTGCCCGGAAAGATCTACCACGCCGATAATTTTTCCGTCGAAGGGATCGCGGATCGGGGCGCCGGCACAGGTCCACGATTTGATGCCTGCGCAGAAGTGTTCCGCTGCATGCACGTAGACCGGTTCTCCAGTGCAAAGCGCGGTGCCGATGCCATTGGTTCCTGCGACTTCCTCTGTCCATTTTCCACCGATAGCAAGGTGAATATCCATTCCGTCATGGATCGTGCGCTTATCACCAATCGCGTCGATCAATACACCGTTCTCGTCTGCCAGCACCAGCATGGCACCTGTTCCGTCGAGAAGGCTTCCAACGATCGAAAAGGAACGATGCGCCGCCGTCAGCAGTTCAGTGCTGGAGCGCGTGAGGTGTTCAATATCATCCTTGCCACAGAAGAGAGGGGCTTCACGCCCCTGCGCATCGATGCCGCCGGTCAAGCAACGCTTCCAGGAATCATGAATCAAGCCTCTGACCGGAAACTGTCGACGAGCCAACTCATCTTCTCCAGCCAACAGTTCCTCCCAGGCGGACATCGTCTTGTGCTCGTCATAATCACCCGTCAGCGTAAGCAATGGTGTAGCTTTTTCCTCTGAAGACATCCCGAGCGCATGATCCTTTCTTTGTTGGCCGATCAATCAAAGAGATAGTTTCCGCAGAAGCGATGCAAGGTCTGGCGTCTAGGGCCTCTTCCCGAAACGGCGACGCAGACTACCCGTCAACTCCCAAGACCGAGCCAAGCTCCTGCGCGAGCCGCTCTTCACTATAGTCCGGCGCGATCGTCCTACCGTCGAAATCACAAAGCGCTGCTATGAGGGTTTCATCCAGTGGCGAGATGAAGCCGTTCTCCTTCGTGGCGAGCACAAAGGCTTCGATGCCATTTCTTCGCCGGATCTCACCGAGATACTGAATTTGCCGCCCGGTATTTCTATCCACGATGACGACGCGACCGTTCAGGCTAATGCGAACATAGGGAGAAGCCACCTCTGCAGAAGTGCTTCCGGCGCCCGTATGGTGAATGATGAGGCCTAGTGGCTTCGGAGGCTCTGGTCGGGCCAGCCTGTTTGCCGAATAGGCGCCATTGCTGATCTGATCGGCAAGGCGTGTGATAACGGAGCGATTGCGCTCTATCAATTGCTTGATCTCGGCGTCCTCACGCCTCGGCCCATCTCGTTTCGAGATTATCTCGACCATCGAACCTCCTCCCAAAGATTTCGTTGGCCGGAGCGACTTTCGATCGCTCCCTGCAGGATGCATAACGCAGCCGTTGCTGCGGCACTCTCACCTAACTTAGCAAATCGCAGTATCGATGGGTAGTAACAGGTTGCTACAGACGGCAGAAATCTATGCAGGCGGCCGAAAACAAGATCGAGGCGGCAGCTGTCTCGCCGCAGCAGGGACATTTCAACGTCCTGCGGCGTGTTTTTGCGCAGGTTGCCTTCCCCATCCGGGGATGGGGAAGGCGGTATTATTGTCAGAGGCGATCGAAGCGATCGGCGTTCATGACCTTGGCCCAGGCTGCGACGAAGTCGTGCACGAACTTTGCCTTGTTGTCGTCCTGAGCATAGACCTCGGCATAGGCGCGCAGGATCGAGTTCGAGCCGAACACCAGATCTGCACGGGTTGCCGTCCATTTCACCGCGCCCGAGCTACGGTCCACGATCTCATAGAGGTTGGCCGCCTTCGGGACCCACTTGTAGGCCATGTCGGTCAGGTTGACGAAGAAGTCGGTGGTCAGC
>NZ_FMAC01000030.1 GCF_900094555.1 Martinezella hainanensis | reverse complement strand
TGTTGACTATGTCGGGTTGGGGGGTCTATAAGCCCGATCACTGACGAGGGCGGCGGCGCTGCTGGCGACGAAGACCTTCGCTCTAGTGTTTCCTTGATTGGCTGCGATGCTGATTGGTGGTTCTGGGTTAGACCTGGGATTGAAGGAAGTTCTGTTTTTGACTGGTTTTTCTGGTCGGTTATTTGACAATTGAAGATGAGAAGAAAGAGAAACGTGGGCGGCGAAGCTTGCGGGACCTGAAGAGATTTGGGTCCTTGGAATAGACTTCGACGGTTACGTTTTGAACAAGAGAATACACCTCATTATGAGCGCAGTGATGCGCGGAATGATGGGTGTGAGTTCTCGTCGATTCAGAATGACGTGATTTAGTCGAGATTGAATTCTCAACATGAGAGTTTGATCCTGGCTCAGAACGAACGCTGGCGGCAGGCTTAACACATGCAAGTCGAGCGCCCCGCAAGGGGAGCGGCAGACGGGTGAGTAACGCGTGGGAATCTACCTTTTGCTACGGAATAACGCAGGGAAACTTGTGCTAATACCGTATGTGTCCTTCGGGAGAAAGATTTATCGGCAAGAGATGAGCCCGCGTTGGATTAGCTAGTTGGTGGGGTAAAGGCCTACCAAGGCGACGATCCATAGCTGGTCTGAGAGGATGATCAGCCACATTGGGACTGAGACACGGCCCAAACTCCTACGGGAGGCAGCAGTGGGGAATATTGGACAATGGGCGCAAGCCTGATCCAGCCATGCCGCGTGAGTGATGAAGGCCCTAGGGTTGTAAAGCTCTTTCACCGGAGAAGATAATGACGGTATCCGGAGAAGAAGCCCCGGCTAACTTCGTGCCAGCAGCCGCGGTAATACGAAGGGGGCTAGCGTTGTTCGGAATTACTGGGCGTAAAGCGCACGTAGGCGGATCGATCAGTCAGGGGTGAAATCCCAGGGCTCAACCCTGGAACTGCCTTTGATACTGTCGATCTGGAGTATGGAAGAGGTGAGTGGAATTCCGAGTGTAGAGGTGAAATTCGTAGATATTCGGAGGAACACCAGTGGCGAAGGCGGCTCACTGGTCCATTACTGACGCTGAGGTGCGAAAGCGTGGGGAGCAAACAGGATTAGATACCCTGGTAGTCCACGCCGTAAACGATGAATGTTAGCCGTCGGGCAGTATACTGTTCGGTGGCGCAGCTAACGCATTAAACATTCCGCCTGGGGAGTACGGTCGCAAGATTAAAACTCAAAGGAATTGACGGGGGCCCGCACAAGCGGTGGAGCATGTGGTTTAATTCGAAGCAACGCGCAGAACCTTACCAGCCCTTGACATCCTGTGTTACCCCTAGAGATAGGGGGTCCACTTCGGTGGCGCAGAGACAGGTGCTGCATGGCTGTCGTCAGCTCGTGTCGTGAGATGTTGGGTTAAGTCCCGCAACGAGCGCAACCCTCGCCCTTAGTTGCCAGCATTTAGTTGGGCACTCTAAGGGGACTGCCGGTGATAAGCCGAGAGGAAGGTGGGGATGACGTCAAGTCCTCATGGCCCTTACGGGCTGGGCTACACACGTGCTACAATGGTGGTGACAGTGGGCAGCGAGCACGCGAGTGTGAGCTAATCTCCAAAAGCCATCTCAGTTCGGATTGCACTCTGCAACTCGAGTGCATGAAGTTGGAATCGCTAGTAATCGCGGATCAGCATGCCGCGGTGAATACGTTCCCGGGCCTTGTACACACCGCCCGTCACACCATGGGAGTTGGTTTTACCCGAAGGTAGTGCGCTAACCGCAAGGAGGCAGCTAACCACGGTAGGGTCAGCGACTGGGGTGAAGTCGTAACAAGGTAGCCGTAGGGGAACCTGCGGCTGGATCACCTCCTTTCTAAGGAAGCTGTGGAATTGGTAAGACGATCGGCTCATGTCTTCGGATGTGCCCCGATATGAACCTTCCCGTGCTTTTTAGAACATAGATGGCACCAGTCAGGTGACCATCGAAACGCAATACGCCACGGAAATGCCTTAGGCATTCGGATGGTATGGCGAGCCTCGCCGTCCACGTTTCTCTTTCTTCAAGAAGACAAAAAACCGCGTCGACCGGTTCCCGAATGGGCCCGTAGCTCAGTTGGTTAGAGCACACGCTTGATAAGCGTGGGGTCGGAAGTTCAAGTCTTCCCGGGCCCACCATTTGCATTTGCGAATGAGGGTTGGGAATGATGGAATGGCAGGCGATGCGGATTGTTGCCGAACCCTGGTTTAAGATCGGGGCGATCGAGCTGATGGGGCTGTAGCTCAGCTGGGAGAGCACCTGCTTTGCAAGCAGGGGGTCAGCGGTTCGATCCCGCTCAGCTCCACCAAATCGATTGGTGTCGAGACTGACGGTAATTGTCTTCTGAAGAAATAAAGGTTTTGCATCGGCTTTGAGCCTGATGCCTGTTCTGCATACATTGTGAAGAGAAGATTGATCTGGAGGCTTCCAGGTGTTTTGGGCAACCGTAAGGTTGTTTGAAGCGTCCGAGCCCGGACCTTATGATATCGTGGATGGCCTAGCCGGCTGGAAACGAAGGAGGGGACGGAGGTAGGAAGGAAGCTTGTCGCTCTGGATTGTCATTGTTGGTCCTCTTTGAGGACTTCTGATGAACAATCGGATTACCGTTGCCTGACCGCGCGGTATCGGATCCAATCTCGAGAAGCTGGTCTTAAGATAGACTGCAAGCGAGCTGCTCGGCGTAGCTCCAATAAAGCAAGTCTATCGAACACGTCGATGGCATCTGATTGGCGCGATTGTAAAAGGTAATCGCGCTTTGGACTGACCGTATGGTCAGATTTGGCACCCCTTTGAGCGCAAGCGAGAAGGAAAGGTTTGCCAAATCCAATAAGGATGAGCATTGGCAATGAGAACGATCAAGTGTCGTAAGGGTATTTAGTGGATGCCTAGGCATGCACAGGCGATGAAGGACGTGATACGCTGCGAAAAGCCGTGGGGAGCTGCGAATAAGCTTTGATCCATGGATCTCCGAATGGGGCAACCCACCTTAAATGCTTAGAAAATCATTTTGGTTGGCAATTGGCTCGAAGCTGCAAGGCTTCGCAAGGCCAAGGGCCGTCGCCGGTTATCCGGCGTAAAGAACCAAAGTGGTTTCTAAGCATTGTTAAGAGGTATCTTCACCTGAATAAAATAGGGTGTAAGAAGCGAACGCAGGGAACTGAAACATCTAAGTACCTGCAGGAAAGGACATCAACCGAGACTCCGCAAGTAGTGGCGAGCGAACGCGGACCAGGCCAGTGGCAATGAAGTTTAAAGTGGAAGAACCTGGAAAGGTTTGCCGTAGAGGGTGACAGCCCCGTACGCGTAGATAGCTTTATTGTCCTAGAGTAGGGCGGGACACGTGAAATCCTGTCTGAACATGGGGAGACCACTCTCCAAGCCTAAGTACTCGTGCATGACCGATAGCGAACCAGTACCGTGAGGGAAAGGTGAAAAGCACCCCGACAAGGGGAGTGAAATAGAACCTGAAACTGGATACCTACAAACAGTCGGAGCCCGCAAGGGTGACGGCGTACCTTTTGTATAATGGGTCAACGACTTAGTGTAACAAGCAAGCTTAAGCCGGTAGGTGTAGGCGAAGCGAAAGCGAGTCTGAATAGGGCGATATAGTTTGTTGCATTAGACCCGAAACCGAGTGATCTAGCCATGAGCAGGTTGAAGGTTGGGTAACACCAACTGGAGGACCGAACCCGCATCTGTTGCAATAGATTGGGATGACTTGTGGCTAGGGGTGAAAGGCCAATCAAACTCGGAAATAGCTGGTTCTCCGCGAAATCTATTTAGGTAGAGCGTCGAGCGAATACTCCCGGGGGTAGAGCACTGGATGGGCTATGGGGACTCACCGTCTTACTGATCCTAACCAAACTCCGAATACCGGGAAGTACTACTCGGCAGACACACGGCGGGTGCTAACGTCCGTCGTGAAAAGGGCAACAACCCTAACCTCCAGCTAAGGTCCCCAAGTCATGGCTAAGTGGGAAAGGATGTGAGGATCCCAAAACAACCAGGATGTTGGCTTAGAAGCAGCCATCATTTAAAGAAAGCGTAACAGCTCACTGGTCTAGTCAAGGGTCTTTGCGCCGAAAATGTAACGGGGCTGAAGCCATGCACCGAAGCTGAGGATTCCTCTTTGAGGAGTGGTAGCGGAGCGTTCCGTAAGCTGATGAAGGGATACCCGTGAGGGGTCCTGGAGGTATCGGAAGTGCGAATGTTGACATGAGTAACGATAAAGAGGGTGAGAGACCCTCTCGCCGAAAGACCAAGGGTTCCTGCTTAAAGTTAATCTGAGCAGGGTTAGCCGGCCCCTAAGACGAGGCGGACACGCGTAGTCGATGGGAACCACGTTAATATTCGTGGGCCTGGTGGTAGTGACGGATTGCTTAACTTGTTCACACTTATTGGATTGTGTGGGCGGGGACGCGGTTCCAGGAAATAGCTCCACCGTATAGACCGTACCCGAAACCGACACAGGTGGTCAGGTAGAGTATACCAAGGCGCTTGAGAGAACTATGTTGAAGGAACTCGGCAAATTGCACGCGTAACTTCGGAAGAAGCGTGACCCTTATGTACGCAAGTATGTGAGGGTGGCACAGACCAGGGGGTAGCGACTGTTTACCAAAAACACAGGGCTCTGCGAAGTCGCAAGACGACGTATAGGGTCTGACGCCTGCCCGGTGCTGGAAGGTTAAGAGGAGGGGTGCAAGCTCTGAATCGAAGCCCCAGTAAACGGCGGCCGTAACTATAACGGTCCTAAGGTAGCGAAATTCCTTGTCGGGTAAGTTCCGACCTGCACGAATGGCGTAACGACTTCCCCGCTGTCTCCAACATAGACTCAGTGAAATTGAATTCCCCGTGAAGATGCGGGGTTCCTGCGGTCAGACGGAAAGACCCCGTGCACCTTTACTATAGCTTTACACTGGCATTCGTGTCGGCATGTGTAGGATAGGTGGTAGGCTTTGAAGCAGGGACGCCAGTTCTTGTGGAGCCATCCTTGAAATACCACCCTTATCGTCATGGATGTCTAACCGCGGTCCGTTATCCGGATCCGGGACAGTGTATGGTGGGTAGTTTGACTGGGGCGGTCGCCTCCGAAAGAGTAACGGAGGCGCGCGATGGTGGGCTCAGACCGGTCGGAAATCGGTCGTCGAGTGCAATGGCATAAGCCCGCCTGACTGCGAGACTGACAAGTCGAGCAGAGACGAAAGTCGGTCATAGTGATCCGGTGGTCCCGCGTGGAAGGGCCATCGCTCAACGGATAAAAGGTACGCCGGGGATAACAGGCTGATGACCCCCAAGAGTCCATATCGACGGGGTTGTTTGGCACCTCGATGTCGGCTCATCGCATCCTGGGGCTGGAGCAGGTCCCAAGGGTTTGGCTGTTCGCCAATTAAAGCGGTACGTGAGCTGGGTTCAGAACGTCGTGAGACAGTTCGGTCCCTATCTGCCGTGGGTGTAGGAATATTGACAGGATCTGTCCCTAGTACGAGAGGACCGGGATGGACATATCTCTGGTGGACCTGTTGTCCTGCCAAGGGCATAGCAGGGTAGCTATATATGGAATGGATAACCGCTGAAGGCATCTAAGCGGGAAACCAACCTGGAAACGAGTGTTCCCTATCAGAGCCGTGGAAGACGACCACGTTGATAGGCCGGGTGTGGAAGTGCGGCAACGCATGAAGCTTACCGGTACTAATAGCTCGATTGGCTTGATCGTTCCCATTGCCAGTGCTCATCTCAGGCTGAATGCGAAGCATTCATGC